>NZ_JBVKDO010000030.1:0-101274 GCF_055633805.1 Amycolatopsis sp. NPDC114478
CGGCAAGTCGCCGCGACGTTCCCGCTGACTTCTTCGGGGTGGCGAAGGACGGCCAGGCGCCGGTTCGCGCGCCTGACCAGGTCCTTCTCACTCCATACTCGCTCAGCCATGGGCCTCCCTCGATCAAGGGGCCCAGACTGTCAACAACCTCAGTCAGTTTTAGAGCTAGCGGCTGCCCGACCGGGGCGTCAACGACGTTCGGCGGGTGGGGCGGTCGAGTCGCGGACCGTGAGGCTGACGTCCAAAGTGACCGGACGGCGCGGCCGGGTCCGCTGCTCGATCGCCTCCACCAGCATCGCCACCGCGGTCGCGCCCTTGCGGCCGATGTCCTGCGCGACCGTCGTCAGCTTCGGCGTCACGTACTCGCTGAACTCCAGGTCGTCGAAGCCGACCACCGAGACGTCCCGGGGGATCACCGCGCCCGCCGCGGCCAGGCCCTCCATGATCCCGACCGCGAGGATGTCCGCCGTCGCGAACACCGCCGTGGCAGTCGGGTGCCGCCGGAGCAGCGTCGAACCGCACCCGACGCCCTCGGCGTGCGTCGTGTTGACGACCTCGACCAGGGACGGGTCCCAGGCGACCCCCGCCTCGGTGAACGCCGCGCGGAAGCCCTCGAACCGCTCGTGGACCACCCCCGCCCGGCCGAACGACGGACCCGCGAACACGATCTCCCGGTGACCCAGTGCGAGAAGGTGCGCGGCGGCCAGGCGCGCGCCGACGAAGTCATCCGAACGGGGGCCCGTCGTGAGGCGGTTGCGGGAGTAGCTGTCGATCGCCACCATCGGGACCGGGCCCGCCGTGGCCTTCGTCAGCTTGTCGATCTGCTCGTCCACGAACCCCAGCAGGATCGCGCCGTCGAGGCTCCACGAGTGCAGCGCTTCGGTCACCTCTTCCAGCCGCGCGATGCCGCGGAGCAGCAAGTGGTAGCCCGACTTGCGCAGCGCCCGCTCGACGTGGCCGGCGATCGCCATGTGGTGGGGGCTGATCATCAGGCTGTCGTCGTCGGCCGCGGGGACCAGCAGGCCGATCAGCTTCGACGAGCTGCTCGCCAGGCTGCGGGCCGACGCGCTCGGCACGTACCCCATGTCCGCCGCGATCCGGTGCACGCGCTCGCGGGTGGCGGCCGATACCCGCGCCGCCTTGCCGTTCATCACGTTCGACACGGTCATCATGCTGACGCCCGCCTCTTCGGCGACCTCTCGCAGTGTGACCCGCACGCGCACCGTCCTTCCCGGCTCGAGTGTTGACAGCGTATCAAGCGCACATTACCGTCCTGCCATCAGGTATAGCGCTAAACCCTTCAAGGGGGACCGTTGACGACCCTCAGCTCACCGGCCGTGGCCGCGCCGCCGGAGACCACCCGGGACCGGTGGTGGCGCACCGCCGTCGTGTACCAGGTTTACCCGCGCAGCTTCGCCGACGGCGACGGCGACGGCACCGGCGACCTCGCCGGCGTCCGGTCCCGCCTGCCGTACCTGGCCTCGCTCGGCGTCGACGCCCTGTGGTTCACGCCGTGGTACGCCTCGCCGCTGGCCGACGGCGGCTACGACGTCGCCGACTACCGGGCGATCGACCCCGCCTTCGGCACGCTCGCCGAGGCCGAAGCGCTCATCGCCGAGGCGCGCGAGCACGGCATCCGGACCATTGTGGACGTCGTTCCGAACCACGTCTCGGACCGGCACGCGTGGTTCACCGAAGCGGTGGCCGCCGGGCCGGGATCGCCGCAGCGGCAACGGTTCTGGTTCCGCGAGGGCCGGGGTGACGACGGCGAGCTGCCGCCGACCGACTGGCCCTCGACGTTCGGCGGCCCGGCCTGGACCCGGGTGACGGAGCCGGACGGCCGGCCGGGGGAGTGGTACCTGCACCTGTTCGCCTCGGAGCAG
Organism: Amycolatopsis sp. NPDC114478; assembly: GCF_055633805.1. NCBI lineage: Bacteria > Bacillati > Actinomycetota > Actinomycetes > Pseudonocardiales > Pseudonocardiaceae > Amycolatopsis > Amycolatopsis sp. NPDC114478. The sequence goes on from NZ_JBVKDO010000030.1 coordinate 1,884, forward strand.
CCCGACCTCAACTGGAGCCACCCGCAGGTGCGGCGCGAGCACGAGGACGTCCTGCGCTTCTGGTTCGACCGCGGCGTGGCCGGCGTGCGGATCGACTCCGCGACCATGCCGGTCAAGGACCCCGCGCTGCCGGAGCTGGACGAAGGGGGCCCGCACCCGTTCGTCGACCGCGACGAGGTGCACCAGATCTACCGCTCCTGGCGCGCCGTCGCCGACTCCTACCCCGAAAAGCGCGTGCTGATCGGCGAAGTGTGGCTGGACGACGCGGCCCGGTTCGCCCGCTACCTGCGTCCGGACGAGATGCACAGCGCCTTCAACTTCGACTTCATGCGCCGCCCGTGGGACGCGCGGCAGCTGCGGGAGTCGATCGCCGAGACCCTCGCCAGCCACCGGCCGGTGCGGGCGGCGCCCACGTGGGTGCTGTCCAACCACGACGTCACCCGGCCCGTCACCCGCTACGGCCGCGAGGACAGCTCGTTCCTGCACGCCCGCACCTTCGACGTCCCGACGGACCTCGCGCTCGGCCACCGCCGGGCGCGCGCCGCGGCACTGCTGTCCGCGGCCCTGCCCGGTTCCCTCTACATCTACCAGGGTGACGAGCTCGGACTGCCCGAAGTGGACGATCTGCCGGCCGAAGCCCGCCAGGACCCGGTCTTCCACCGCACCGGGGGCACCGACCCCGGCCGCGACGGCTGCCGCGTCCCCCTGCCGTGGAACGAAACCGGCGCCACCCACGGCTTCAGCGTCGATCCTCGAGCGACGGCGTGGCTGCCCCAGCCGCCGGAGTGGGCCGGGCTTTCCGTGCGGAGCCAGGAGAACTCGCCGACGTCGATGCTGACGCTCTACCGCGCCGCCCTGGAGCTGCGCCGCACGACCCAGGCGCTGACCGGCGAGGAGTTCGCCTGGCTGGACACCCCGGAGGGCGTGCTCGGTTTCCACCGTGGCGACGATTTCGCCTGCCTGGTCAACTTCACCGCCGAACCCCAGCCGCTGCCGCCGGCGGAGGTCCTGCTGAGCAGCGGCGCGCTCGACCGCGGGCTGCTGCCCGCCGACACGGCCGTCTGGCTGCGCCTTCGGAACTAAGGAGGGACAAGGATGTCCTCGAAAACCTTCGCCACCGTCCTCACCGCCGCACTCGGCCTGACGGTGCTCGCGGCCTGCGGCACCGACAGCGGCGGGGACACCACCGCCGACGGGAAGACCGTCGTCAAGGTCGCCCTCGAGCCCGGCCAGGACAAGAGCGCCGTCGACGCGTTCAACGCCCGTGTCGCGCAGTTCGAGCAAGCGAACCCCGGGGTCGACCTGGTCGTCCAGGAGTTCAAGTGGGACCCGACGAAGTTCACCGCGCAGCTGGCCGGCGGCACGCTGCCGGACGTCGTCACCGTCCCGTTCACCGACGGGCGCGGCCTGATCGAGCGCCACCAGATCGCCGACATCAGCGGCGACGTCGCCCAGCTGCCCTACGCGGGGAAATTCAACCCCGAGGTCGCGAAGACGGGCCAGGACGCGTCGGGCAAGCAGGAAGCCATCCCGATCGCGGCTTACACCCAGGCGTTGCACTACAACCGCACGCTGTTCAAGCAAGCCGGCCTCGACCCGGACCGGCCACCGTCCACTTGGGACGAAGTGCGCGCCGACGCGAAGCGGATCGCCCAGCGCACCGGCGCCGCCGGCTACGCCCAGATGACCAAGGACAACACCGGCGGCTGGATCCTCGTCACCCAGGACTACGCGTTCGGCGGCCGCACCGAGAAGCTCGACGGCGACAAGGCCACCGCCACCATCGACACCCCGCAGCTGCGGCAGGTGCTGCAGAACCTGCGCGCGATGCGCTGGGACGACAACAGCATGGGCGCGAACTTCCTCTACGACTGGAACGGCATCAACCAGGACTTCGCCGCCGGCCGGATCGGCATGTACGTCTCCGGCGGCGGCAACTACAAGGACCTCCTGGCCCAGAACGCGATCAAGCCCGCCGACTACGGCGTGACCGTGCTGCCGCTCACCGGCCCGGACGCCGGCGCCCTCGGCGGCGGCACACTCGCCGTCGTGAACGTCAAGGCGTCGAAGAAGACCCAGTCGGCCGCGGTGAAGTGGATCGATTTCTACTACCTGCGCAAGCTGACCGACGAAGCCGCGGCCCAGGCCGACGCGAAGACCAATGCCGACGCCAAGCAGGCGGTCGGCTCGCCCGAGCTGCCGGTGTTCGACAAGGCCACCTACGACGAGCGGCTGCGGTGGATCGGCCAGTACGTCAACGTGCCGCTGCCGCAGATGACGCCCTACACCGCGAAGATGTTCGACCAGCCGCTGCTGCCCGAGCCCACCCGCGCGACCCAGAAGGTCTACGGCGTGCTGGACACCGTGGTCCAAAAGGTCCTCACCGACCGGGGCGCCGACGTCAACGCCCTGCTCGCGGACGCCCAGACCCAGGCCCAGGCTCTGCTGGACCGGTCGTGACGGCCGCGGCACCACCCCGGATCAAAGCGCCCGCCCCGGCCCGGGAGCGCGCAAGCCGGCCCCGGCGGACGCCGCTGCGGTGGGCGCGCCGCGGCGGCCTCGCCCCGGTGCTGTTCCTCCTGCCGGCGTTGTTCGTCTTCGGGCTCTTCGCCTGGCTGCCGATCGGCAAGTCCGCCCTGATGAGCTTCCAGCAGACCAACCTCGTGACGGCGCCGGAGTTCGTCGGCTTGGACAACTACCGGACCGTGCTGAGCGACCCGATGTTCTGGACCGCCGTCGGCAACACCGGCCTGTTCGCCCTGCTGGCGCTGCTGATCGGCTACCCGGTCCCGCTCGCGCTGGCCGTCCTGATGAGCGAGGTGCGGAAGGCGCGCGGCCTGTTCAGCGCGCTGGCCTACCTGCCCGTGGTGATCCCGCCGGTGGTGGCCGTGCTGCTGTGGAAGGTGTTCTACGACGCCGGCCCGGACGGCCTGTTCAACAAGATCCTCGGCCTGGTCGGCCTCGGGCCGGTGCCGTGGCTGCAGTCCGCGTCGACCGCGATGGGTTCACTCGTCATCGAAGCGACATGGGCCGCGGCCGGCAGCACCGTGATCATCTACCTCGCCGCGCTCACCAGCGTCCCGCCGGAGCTGTACGAAGCCGCCGAGCTCGACGGCGCGGGCATCCGCGGCAAGGTCCGGCACGTCACCCTCCCGCACCTGCGCGGGGTGCTGCTGACGACGTTCATCCTGCAGATCATCGGCACCACGCAGGTGTTCCTCGAGCCGTTCCTGTTCACCGGCGGCGGCCCGGCGCACGCGACCACGACCATCCTGCTGCTCATTTACAACTACGCCTTCGCCGACAGCCTCGGCGGCGACTACGGCGCGGCCACCGCGCTGAGCGTCCTGCTCGCCGGGACGCTCGCGGTGTTCTCCGCCGTGTTCCTGCGGCTGACCCGGTCCTGGAGCACGTCATGAGCGACCGCGGGCTGATCGCCCCGACGGAATGGCGCCGCCCGGGCGTCCGGCGGCTCACCCGGACCCTGCAGGGCGCGCTGCTCGCCGCGTTGTTCGCGGCCGGTCTCGGCCCGCTGCTGTGGCTGGCCAAGGCGGCGGTCACGCCTACGCAGGACACCCTGCGCAACCCGCTCGCGCTGTGGCCGAACGGCCTCGACTTCGCCAACCTGGCGACGGCGTGGACCCGCGTCGAGGTCGGCAGGTACTTCCTCAACACGATCTGGGTGGCGCTCGGCGCGTGGCTGGTCCAGCTGCTCGTCGCCACGACCACCGGGTACGCCCTCGCCGTGCTGAAACCGCGCTACCACAAGGTGGTCACCGCGATCGTGCTGGCGACGCTGTTCGTCCCGTCGGTCGTGCTGCTGGTGCCGCTGTACCTGAGCATGGTCGACCTGTCGCTGATCAACACGTTCTGGGCGGTGTGGCTGCCGTCCGGGGCCAACGCGTTCAACGTCGTCCTCGTGCAACGGTTCTTCGCGAACCTGCCGCGTGAGGTGTTCGAGGCGGCCCGGGTGGACGGCGCCGGGCCGCTGCGCATCTTCGCCTCGGTCGTGCTGCCGATGTCGAAACCGATCCTCGGCGTGGTCTCGGTGTTCGCCGTCATCGCGTCCTGGAAGGACTTCCTCTGGCCGATGCTGGTCCTGCCCGACCCGGCGGTGCAGCCGCTGTCGGTGCGGCTGCCGGCGTTGCAGACCTTCGTCGAGCTCGACGTCTTCCTCGCCGCGCTGGCCATCGCCACGGTCATCCCGGTGGCCCTGTTCCTCGTGTTCCAGCGCCTGGTGCTGCGCGGCGACGCGCTCAGCGGCGCGGTCAAAGGCTGACCCACCAGTCCCCTGTTCAGGAGCGATTCAATGAAGAAACCGTTCTTGCTTCTCGCGGTGACCGCGGTCGTCGCGTCGTTCGCCACCGCACCACCGGCCGCCGCGGCGACCACCAGGCTGGAAGCCGAGTCGGCCGTGCTGTCCGGCGGCGCCGTGGTCCAGAGCGACCACCCCGGCGCGAGCGGCGGCCGGTTCGTCGGCGGGTACGTCGACGGCAACCGCGGCACCGCCAAGACCGACTTCACGGTCACTTCGACCGGCGGCTCGACGACCCTGGTCCTCGGCTACGCCAACGGCACCGGCTCGGCCCGGACGCTGTCCCTGGCGGTCGACGGCGTCACCCGCCAGATCTCGTTGCCCGCGACGGCGAACTGGGACACCTGGGGCCAGTCGAGCACGACCGCCACGCTGTCGTCCGGCGTCCACCACATCGCGTACTCCTTCGGCACGGCCGACAACGGCAACGTCAACCTGGACTACCTCGACGTGACCACCGGCTCGGCGTCGGAATCGGGTGCGCTGGAAGCGGAGTCCGCGACGCTGTCGGGCGGCGCGGTGGTGGCGGCCGACCACGCCGGCTACACCGGCAGCGGGTTCGTCGGCGGCTACACCGACGGCAACCGCGGCACCGCCAAGACGACCTTTTCCGTGACCGCTACGGGCGCCACGAACCTCGCCCTGCGCTACGCCAACGGAAGCGGTGTCGCGCAAACGCTTTCCCTCCTGGCCGACGGAGTCAGGGTTCGACAGATTTCGTTGCCCACGACGGCGAACTGGGACACCTGGGCCACCGCGACCGAGACCGTGACGCTGTCCGCGGGCGCTCACACCGTCGCCTACCTCTACGACACCACCGACAGCGGGAACGTCAACCTCGACAACCTGACCGTCTCGGCGAGCACGAACACCCCGGCCGGCCCTGGAGAAGCCGAAGGCGCGTTCCTGTCGTCCGGCGCGACCGCCGCCACCGCGACCTCCGGGTACAACGGCACGGGTTACGTCTCCGGCTTCGACCACGTCGGCGCGCGGATGATCCGGACCGTCGTCATGGCTTCGGCCGGTACCGCGACGGCCACCGTGCGGTTCGCCAACAGCAGCGGCGCGAACCGGGTGCTCGCGGTCTCGGCCGACGGGCAGGACGCGGGCAGCGTCTCCCTGACACCGGGGACCGGCTGGCGCACCACGACCGTGTCGGTGCCGTTGCGGGCGGGCCTGAACACGCTCGGCCTCGCGAGCACGTCCGCCACCGGGGGTGACGTGCTCGTCGACAGCGTCACCGTCGGCGGCGAGACGGCGGCCGCGACCCGAGGCGCGACCACCCCGTACACCGAGTACGAGGCCGAGGCCGGGACCCTCGCCGGCGGCGCCACCACACTGGCCGCCGATCGCACGTACCGGACGGTGTCCTCGGAAGCCAGCGGCCGCCGCGCGGTGCGGCTCAGCGGCACCGGCCAGTCGGTCGCCGTCACCCTGACGAAGCCGGCCAACGCGCTCGTCGTGCGGTTCTCGATCCCGGACTCGGCCGACGGAACCGGCAGCACCGCCCCGCTGGCGCTCTACGCGAACGGCACGAAGGTCAAGGACCTCACCCTGACCTCGCAGTACAGCTGGGTCTACGGCGACTACCCGTTCTCCAACACGCCGTCGCAGGGGCTGCCGCACCGGTTCTTCGACGAGGTCCGCACCACGATCGGGGACTTCCCGGCCGGCACCGTGCTGAAGCTCCAGAAGGACTCGGCCGCCGCGTCGACCATCGACGTCGACCTCGTCGACGCCGAGCAGGCGCCCGCCGCCACGCCCGCGCCGGCGGGCTCGCTGTCGATCACCTCGTACGGCGCCGTGCCGAACGACGGCTCCGACGCGACGAACGCGATCACCGCCGCCATCGCCGCCGCCCGGTCGCAGAACAAGCCGCTCTACGTCCCGGCGGGGACGTTCCGGATCAGCGCGCCGATCAGCGTCGCCGACGTGAAGATCTTCGGCGCCGGACCGTGGTCGTCGGTGCTCCAGGGCACCGGCCTCAAAGGCGGGTTCTTCGCCACCGGACCGAACGTGACGATCGCCGACCTGGCCATCTTCGGCGACAACCGCGCCCGAGACGACGCCAACGGGAACGCCGCGCTGGAAGGCAACTTCGGCACCGGGTCGCTGCTGCAGAACCTGTGGATCGAGCACACGAAGGTCGGGCTCTGGGCCGACTCCGGGACCGACGGCCTGTACGTCGTCGGCCTGCGCATCCGCGACACCTACGCCGACGGCGTGAACATCCACGCCGGGGGCGGCGTCACGAACGACGTCCGCGTGGACCAGTCGGTGCTGCGCAACACCGGCGACGACGCCCTGGCGATGTACTCGGAGGGCAACGCCGTGACGAACAGCGCGTTCACCGCGAACACCGTGCAGGTGCCGACGCTGGCCAACGGCATCGGCCTCTACGGCGGCACGGGCAACCGCGCGGAGGACAACCTCATCAGCGACACGGTCGCGGCGTCGTCGGGCATCGCCGTCAGCACGCGGTTCAACCCGGTGGCGTTCAGCGGGACGACGGCGGTGCGCCGCAACACCCTGACCCGCACCGGCGGGGACGAGCCCAACTGGAAGAAGCCGTTCGGAGCGCTGCAGATCTTCGCACTGAGCAAGGACATCAGCGCGCCGATCGTGGTGGCGGACCTGACGATCACCGACACGACCCGGCAAGCCGTGCAGGTCTCCGACGAGCGTCTCGACCCGGGCGCGGCCATCGTCGGCCGGAAGGTCACCCAGCTGAGCCTGGACACGGTGACGATCACCGGGGCCGGCACGTACGGGATCGACCTCAGCTCGGCGGGGTCGGGCTCGGTGTCGAACACGGCGGTCACGGGCGCGGCCTCGGGCGGGCTGACCAACCCGGGCGGCTTCACCCTCACCCGGGGACCGGGCAACTCGGGCTTCTGACCGGGGGAGGTGCGCTCCGCCGATCCGGGCGGAGCGCACCTCCGACGGTCAGGACGAGGCGGCGTCCTCGAACCGCTCGTTGCCCAGTACTCGCAGCAGCTGCAGCTTCTCGAAGGCCTCCGTGCGCGGAGGTGCCGTCAGCACCAGCAACGCCTGGGACTGGTCCTCGGTGAACAACGCCTGGCAGTCCACTTCGATCTCGCCGAGCTGCGGGTGCACAAGCACCTTGTGGTCCTCGAACCGCTTCGCGACTTCGTGCCGCTCCCACAACTGCGCGAACTCCTCGCTCTCGCGGATCAACGCCCGTACCAGCTCCCCGGCCCGCGAGCGCGGGCCCATCGAGCCGTGCGCGGCACGCAGGTTCGCCACCAACGCCCGGCTTTGCCGGTCGCGGTCACCCTCGGGGTAGATCAGGCGCTCGTCGGGGTCGGTGAACCAGCGGTAGATCTCGCTGCGCGCCAGGCCGGTGTGCTCGGCCTTGCCGCCGTAGAGCGCTTCGGCGAGGCGGTTGCGCACCAGGACCTCGCCGAGGTTGGACAGGATCAGCGCGGGCGTGTCCGACAGCCGGTCCAGCACCCGCAGCAACGCCGGCGCCACGTGCGCGGCCGTCGCGGCGGGGGAGGGGGCCGTGCGGCCGGCCACCTCGAACAGGTAGTCGCGCTCGGCGTCGGTCAGGCGCAGCGCGCGGGCCAGCGCGGCCAGCATCTGCTCGCTCGGCTGCGGACCGCGCTGCTGCTCCAGCCGCGTGTAGTAGTCCGTCGACATCGCCGCCAGCGACGCGACCTCCTCCCGCCGCAGCCCGGCCGTCCGGCGGCGCGCGCCCGGCAGCAGGCCGACGTCCCCGGGCCGCAGCTGTTCCCGGCGCCGCCGCAGGAAGGCCGCCAGTTCCGCACGATCCATACCCCCAGTATCGCGCCCGCCGCGGCCGCAACCAGGGATCGCCGATCCCCCGATGAGTGCTCTCTGCCGCCGCCCGCCGGCGCCGGCGAGAGTCGGGGCATGGACATCACCGGAAACACCCTCTTCATCCCCGGCGCCACCAGCGGCATCGGTCTGGCCTTGGCCCTTGCCCTCAAGGACCGGGGCAACACCGTGGTCGTCGGCGGCCGCCGCACCGAACTGCTGGAGAAGCTCGCCGCCGAGCACCCCGGCCTCGGCACCGTCCGGATCGACACCACCGACCCCGCGAGCATCCAGGCGGCGGCGAAGGAGGTGCTCGCCCGCTACCCCGAGCTGAACGTGCTCGTGACCATGGCCGGCGTCATGCGCGTCGAGGACTGGCACCAGCCGGACACCTTCCTCGAGTCGGCCGAAGAGGTCGTGACGACCAACGTGCTCGGCCCGATCCGGCTGATCGCCGCGTTCGTCGAGCACCTGCGGACCCGGCCGGACGCCACCATCGTCACCGTCTCCTCGGGCCTGGCGTTCGCCCCGCTGAAGGTGACGCCGAGCTACAACGCGTCGAAGGCCGCGATCCACCTGCTCAGCGAATCACTGCGGCTGCAGCTGGCGGACACGTCGGTGAAGGTCGTGGAGCTGGTGCCGCCGTCGGTGCAGACCGACCTGCTGCCCGGCCAGGCCGAGAACGAACACGCCATGCCGCTCGGCGAGTTCGTCGCCGAGGTCGTGGACATCCTCGAGACCCGGCCGGACGCCCGGGAGATCCAGGTCGAGCGGGTCAAGTTCCTCCGCTACGGCGAGGTCCGCGGCGACTACGACCAGGTCGTCGCGACCCTCAACGGCACCGACCCGCACTAGACCGTCACGACGACCTTGCCGTGCACCGCGCCCTCGGCGGCGCGGGCGTGCAGGGCCGCCAGCTCGGCCAGCGGCACCCGCTCGGCGACGTCGACGCGCAGCTCGCCGGAGTCGACCAGCGCCACCAGCTTCGCCAGCTGCCCGGCGTCGCTGCGGACGAACAGGTCGACGCCGCGCACACCGCGGTCCTCGTCGGACGGCGCGGGCATCCACACCGTCGTGTTCACCACGACCCCGCCCGGCCGGACGACGGTGACCAGCGCGGCCAGCTCCGCCGGGTCGACCGGCGCGAGGTTGAGCGCGACGTCGACCGGCTCGGTCACCGCCGCGGTCACGCCGGTGGCGGTGTGGTCGACGACCTCGTCCGCCCCGGCGGACTTGACCGCGTCGGCGCTGCGCGGGCTGGCCGTGGCGATGACGTGGGCCCCGGCCTCCTTGGCCAGCTGGACGGCGTAGCCGCCGACCGCGCCGCCGGCGCCGTTGATCAGCACGCGCTGGCCGGCGGCCAGCTTCCCGTGCTCGAACAGCGCCTGGTAGGCGGTCAGCGCGACCAGGGGCAGGGCGGCGGCGTCGGCGAGCGGGACGTCCTTCGGCGCGGCGGTCAGGACGTCGGCCGGCGCGAGGACGTACTCGGCGGCGGCGCCGTCCTTGTCCATCGGCAGGAAGCCGACGACCCGGTCGCCGACCGCGAGGCCGTCGACGCCCTCGCCCAGCGCGTCGACCGTGCCGGCGACGTCGAGGCCGGGGGTGTGCGGCAGCTCGACCGGGATGGGGCCGCGCATGAAGCCGCCGCGGATGTTGCCGTCGACGGAGTTGAACGACGTCGCGGCGACGCGGACGCGGACCTGCCCGGCGCCGGGGTCGGGGTCGGGCACCGCCACGTCTTCGTAGCGCAGGACGTCGGGGTCGCCGTAGTCGTGGAAACGCACTGCCTTCATCGGGCTTCTCGCTTTCAGGAACGCTTCGAATTCGAAGCAACTATCGAGCACGGTACTGCTGCTTCGAATTCGAAGCAAGTGATGCCGCTCACCGCCGGGTTCTTGATCACCCGGCTCTCAGGATCGTGGTCGCGGGCCCGGTCAGCCTGGGCCGGTTTGGCCCACCCTCAGCACGGCCGGCGCGGCGGAGGCGCGGACGACCTCGCCGAGACGGGCCGCGTCGGCCGAGCCCGGCGCGGCGGTGAGGACCGCCGCCATCAGGTCGTCCCCGGGCACCCCGAGCAGGTTGCCGTCGAGCGCGATGTCCTCGCCGTCCGGCGTCTGGAACACGGCGCGGTTCTCATAAGCGGCAACGGTTTTCGGGCTGCGCCACAAGGTGTCGAACGCGCGGCTGGTGCTCCGCAGCTCGTCGACGAGCTCGGCGAGCGCCGCGTCGGCGGGGTAGCGCAGGGAGGTGTCCCGCAGCCGGGCGGCGAGCGCGGCCCGGAACCCGGCCTGGTGCTCGTCGGTCCGGGCGATTTCCCTTCGCGGGTCGCGGAACGTGCGCCACGCGACGTTCCAGTCCCGGGCCCCGGCCGACGCCGCGCCGCCGAGCGCCAGCCACGCGCCGTTGACCGCGATGGCGTTCCACGCCGCGTCGGTCAGGAACGCCGGGGTGTCACCGAACCGCTCCAGCAGCCGGATCGCCGCCACGCCGGCTTCGCGCGGGACTTGCCCGTCGGACGCGGCGTACCCGGCGAGGGCGCAGAGCCGCTCGTAGTCCGCCCGGCTGACCCGCAACGCGCGCGCGATCGCGGTCACCACGCCGGCCGACGGGTGCCGGCGCCCCTGCTCGAGTCGTCGGACGTAGTCCGCGGACACCCCGGCCAGCTCGGCGAGCTCCTCCCGGCGCAGGCCGCGGACCCGCCGCCCGGCCCGAGACCCGCCGGCCGGTTCGGTGTGCTCGCGCAACCAGCGCACGGCGGCGCCGAGCTCGGACAGCGACATGGCGCCAGTGTGCCCGGGTTCGCGTTCCCGTGGGACCTTCGAATTCGAAGCAGTAGACTCCGGTCATGTCCGACACGCGACCGTCGCTCGACCCCGTGCAGCTGGGTGCCTACTTCGACCTCATCGAGGTGACCAGCCTGCTGCGGCACGCGGTCGAGCAGCAGCTGCGCGAGGCCGGCGAGCTCAGCTACGTGCAGTTCCAGCTGCTGGCCCGGCTCGGCGACTCGCCCTCGGGCAGCCACCGCATGACCGACCTGGCCGACGGCGTCGTCTACAGCCGCAGCGGCCTGACGTACCAGGCGGGCCTGCTCGAGAAGGCGGGGCTGGTGGTGCGCGCCCCTTCGCCGGACGACGAGCGCGGCATCACGGTGACCATCACCGACGCGGGCCGCGAGCGGCTCGCCGCCGTCCTGCCCGGGCACGTCGAGGTGGTCAGCGGCCTGCTGTTCGAGCCGTTGTCGCGCGAGGACGTCGTGAACCTGGCGGCGTTGCTGGCGCCGGTGCGCGACCACATGCGCTCGACGCCGCCCCGGTCGGCCGCGCCCCGCCGGAAGGTCAGCCGGCCGTGAGTTCGGGCAGCGCGGCCGTCACCAGGGTGCGTGCCGTGCGCTGAAGGCTCGCGATGGCGGCTTCGGTGTCGAGGCCGCAGAGGTCGGTGAGCGAAAAGAACGCGTCGGCGCTGACGACGGCCGCGAGGTCCTGCTTCAGCTGGGCCAGCCGGCGGGCAGTGGCCGGTGTGTCCGCCGGGATGACCGGGTCGAGGGCTTCGTCGATCAGCCCGAACCGGAAGCCGGGCCGGGCCTGCGCGCGCGGCGGGTTGACCACGGTCGCGGCGATGACCGCGCGGACGGATCCCTGGTAGGCGACTACGTGCCGCAGCAGGACGTTCGTGGCGAACTCCAGCCGGTCCGCCGGGTCGGTGCTGCCGGCGACCGGTTCGAGCGCCTCGGCCGGTGTCGGCCACATGCCCACCAGCGCGGCGTTGATCAGCTCCACGATCTCCGAGAAGTGGCGGTACGCGGTCGCTTCCGAGACACCGGCCAGCTCGGCGACCTCGGGCATGGTCAGCATGCGGCCGGAGGCGATCAGGGAGCGGCACGCGTCGACGATCGCGGCGCGGGTCCGCGCCTTCTGCTCCGTCCGGCTGACCCGTTCGCGCTTGCTCGTCGTGGGCATCCCGCTCCTGTTCGTCCGATCTCCGCGTCCGATTCTCTCCCAGGCCGCCAGTCGTACTCGTGAGAGTGTACTTGCGCGAGTTGACTCTCGTAAGTAGGTTGGTGCCAGAACCCCGATCAAGGAGCACGGCATGGCGGACGTATCGGTCGTCGGACCGGATGGCGGCGAGTCGATCAGCATCGGCACGACCGTGGTGCGGATCCTGGAAGACGGCAGCACCACCGAGCACCGGATCGGTATGGCGGAGATCGTCGTCGCCCCGCACACCGACGGGCCGCCGCAGCACCGCCACGCCCAGCACGACGAAGGCTTCTACGTCGTGTCGGGCCGGGTGACCTTCACCGTCGGCACGCAGGACCACGACGCGCCGGCGGGCACGCTCGTGATGGTCCCGCCGGGTGCCCCGCACACCTTCGCGAACCACGGCGACGAGCCCGCGGTCATGCTCAACACCTTCACCCCGGACCTCTACGTCAACTACTTCCGCGACCTGCGCGACATGATCGCCGCCGGCCGCCCGCCGACGCCGGAAGCGGTGACCGAGGTCATGCGGGCCTACGCCACCGAGCCCGTCACCGACTGACAACCCCCAGGAGAATCCCCATGACGAACATCCAGCGCGTCGACCTCGAAGAGTTCGGTCCGGTCGACCTCACCTACACCGCGTACGGCTCCGGCCGCCCGCTGCTCCTGCTGCACGGCGGCGCGGGTCCCCAGTCGGTCACCGGGTTCGCCGAGCGCCTCGCCGCGGACGGCTTCCGGGTGCTCGTGCCGATCCACCCCGGGTTCGAGGGCACCCCGCGCCCCGAGCCGCTGACGACGATCAGCGGGCTGGCGCGGGTCTATTCCGCGCTTTTGACCGAGCTCGACCTGACCGGCGTCACGGTGGTCGGCAACTCCATCGGCGGGTGGATCACCGCGGAGCTGGCCCTGCTGAGCTCCCCGCGGGTCGCCGGGGTGGTGCTGGTCGACGCCGTCGGCCTGGACCTCTCGGAAGCGCCGGTCGCGGACTTCTTCAGCCTCACGATGGACGAGGTCGCCGACCTGAGCTACGCGAACCCGGACGCGTTCCGCATCGACCCGGCGAAGCTGCCGCCGGAGCGCCAGGCGGCGATGGCCGGCAACCGCGGGGCGCTGCAGACCTACGGCGGCACGGCGATGACCGACCCGACGCTGCTGGGCCGCCTGCCGGCCGCGGCCGCGCCGGCGCTGGTGGTCTGGGGTGCGGCGGACCGGATCGTCCCGCCCGAGCACGGAAAGGCTTACAGCGACGCGCTTCCGGACGCGAAGCTCGTCGTGATCGAGGACGCCGGGCACCTGCCGCAGCTGGAGACGCCCGGGAAGCTGCAGGACCTCATCACGGAGTTCGCGAAGGGAGCCTGAGCGGGGTCACGGCCAGCTCCACCGCATGCCCCGGATGCCCGGGCCGCCGCCGCTGGTGAACAGGTGCGCCGGCGCGGCCGGGACCAGCGGGACCTCCGTGACGTCCCGCTCCGGGCCACCCGGGGAATCGAGCCGGTAGCCGTGGCAGGTCGCCGGCAAGCCGGCGAAGTGGACCTCCAGCAGGTGCTCGGCCACCGGGTGGCGGAACCGGCGGTCGTAGCTGGTGTCCGGAACGCCGTCCGTGTAAGCGAATTCGTACTCGAGGATCGCCGTCTCGCCGACCGCCAGCGACCGGCTCGGCACCAGTTCGCTGAGCACGAACCCCGGCTCCGGCAGCACCTCGGTGCGGACCGGACGGCAGTAGCGCGTCGACACCAGCCGGGGCGGGTGGCCGGGCACGCAGCCACGCAGCACCACCACCTTGGCCTGCACCGGTTCTTCGACCGCGCGGACGACTTCGCGCACCCGCAGCCGGGTCAGCGACCGGTCGGCGCCGACGTGCAGCTCCTCGTGCAGGCTGACCGCCACCAAGGACGTCTCCTCCGCCGCGTCGAACGACCGCAGCGCCGGGAGAACCCCGTTGCGGGGACCCCACAACCGCTCCCACCGGACCGGGTCCGGCGCGCCCGGGAGGCCGGGGCGGGCCAGCAGTTCGGTCAGCGCTCGCGCGGGCACGCCGAGGACGTCCTCCAGCACCGCCACCGCCCGCAGCGAGTCCGGCCGCTCGGGCCGGGTCCGCCCGGTGCGCCAGTAGCTGAGCGTCGTGGTGCTGACCGGGACGCCCGCGCCCGCCAGCCGGTCCCGGAGGCGGGCCAGCCCCAGCCCGCTGCGGTCGATGGCCAGCGAAAGCGCCCGGCTGAACGGGCCGGCGGCGAGGGCGCGCGCCAGTTCCCGCTCGGCGAAGTCCGGGTGCGGCACCGTGAACAACGGCATCGGTGATCCTCGCTGTCGGTGCGGGGCAAGGGATTCCGGGACAGGCGGATCACGCGCGGCCGGCACGGGCGTCCGGTGGTGCCGGACGCCTTCGGTTTAGCAGCCGTCGATCACCGCTGTCACCCGACGAACGTCGGCCGCGGGCGGGGCAACCCGTCGAAGGAACTGTCTTGTTCCGTTGATCGGCTCGGATCTTCGGACGGTTACCGGCGGCGGACCACGCGCTTACGTTCGGTGAATCCCCACCGGTCCCCCCGAGGAGTCCCCATGCGTGAGTCATCCCGCCCGTTCGCCCGCGCCGCCGCCCTGCTCGCCGGTTCGGCCGCGGCCCTCGCCGCGCTCGCCGCTCCGGCGTCGGCCAGTGCGCCCGTCACGCCGCTTCCGCCCGCCGCCCAGCCGTCGATCATCGGCGGCAGCACCGCCCAGAACCCCGGCTACATCACCCGCTTCAACGGGCACGCGAACGGTTACACGTTCTTCTGCACCAGCACGCTGATCGGCGCGCGCTGGGTGCTGACCGCCAAGCACTGCATGTACGACGACAACGGGCAGCGGCTGTCCGACATCGACCTCTATGTCGGCTCGAACAGCGCTTCCGGCGGCGTGCACGCGAAGGCGTCGGCGACCTACGTGTACTCCGGCGGCGACCTCGCCCTGATCAAGCTGAACACCAACGGCGGCAGCACGTACGCGCGGCTCGCGTCGAGCTCCTCGGACGCGCAGGAAGGCGACGGCGCGACCGTCTACGGCTGGGGCGCGACCCAGTCCACCGACGAGGGCAGCCACCAGTCGAGCGTGCTGAAGAAGGCGTCGGTGCGGATCTCCGACACCGGCGCGAGCGACTACTCCGGCGGGCCGGCGATCTCGGCGGACACCCCGGACGGCGCGGTGGCCGGCGGTGACTCCGGCGGCCCGATGCTCGACGACGGCGTGCAGGTGGGCGTCTGCTCGACCAGCGACCGGTCCAGCACCACCACCTACGGCAGCGTCGCCGCCGGCCGGGGCTGGATCCGCCAGGTCAGCGGCGTCTGAGGAGACCCGGGTCGCCGGCCGTGCCCCGACCGGCCGGCGACCCGGACCCACGTCACCCGAGTGCGGCGTAGATCGCGTCGACGTAGGTCGTGCTGCGGTCGGAGCCGATGGTGCCGGGCGCCATCTTGTTCATCACGTACGAGATCGTCAGGCGCCGGTCCA
The DNA here is from genome assembly GCF_055633805.1 of Amycolatopsis sp. NPDC114478. Taxonomy (NCBI): domain Bacteria; kingdom Bacillati; phylum Actinomycetota; class Actinomycetes; order Pseudonocardiales; family Pseudonocardiaceae; genus Amycolatopsis; species Amycolatopsis sp. NPDC114478. The sequence goes on from NZ_JBVKDO010000030.1 coordinate 17,466, forward strand.
GGTCCATGATGATCACCGAACCACCCCAGCCGCCCCAGAAGCAGACCCGGCCCGGCGGGATCCACGGCACCGCGTCGGGCCGGGGGAGGGCGTAGCCGATGCCCCAGCGCAGCGGGATGCCCAGGCCGAGGTCGGTCCCGTTCGCCTGTTCGGCGAAGACGAGGTCGATCGTGTCCTGGCCGAGCAGGCGGACGCCGCCGGCCGTGCCGCCGAGGGCGAGGGCCGAGAGCAGCCGGGCGACCGAGCGGGCGTTGCCGTGGCCGTTCACCGCGCCGAGGTCCGCGCGGCGCCACGCCGGCGTGTTGGCGACGGCCGCGTCGACGGCCGGGCCGGTCAGGGTCCTGGCCATGACGCTGCCGGGCTCGAGGTCGTACTGCCCCGGCGGGGGCGGCACGACCGGCGCGATCCGCGGCCAGTCCGCTTCCGCGGCCCCGATCCGGAAGTCGGCGTCCAGCGGTCCGGCGAGCTCCTCGGCGACGAAGTCCTTGACGGTCTTGCCGCTGACCCGCCGGATCACCTCGCCGGCCAGGTGGCCGAAGTTCGTGGCGTGGTAGCCGGAGGCGGTGCCCGGTGCCCACCACGGCGCCTGCGCCGCGAGCCGGGCGGTCGTCTTGTCCCAGTCGTAGAGGTCCTCGACCACGGCCGGCTGCTCCAGCCCGGACACCCCGGACGTGTGCGACAGCAGGTGCCGGACCTCGACGTTCTCCTTGCCGTTTTCGGCGAACTCGGGCCAGTACCGCGCGACCGGCGCGAAGGGGTCGAGCTCGCCGCGGTCGGCGAGCACCAGCGCCGCCAGGCTGACGACGGTCTTGGTGGTCGACCAGACGTTGGTGATGGTGTCCCGCTCCCACGGCGCGGTGCGTGCTTCGTCGCGGAAGCCGCCCCAGAGGTCGACGACGAGTTCGCCGTCGAGGTCGACGACGAGGGACGCGCCGAGCTCCTCGCCGGCGGCGAGGTTCCGCCGCAGCGCGTCGCGGACGGGGGCGAAGCGAGGATCGTGGCTTCCGTGCACTTCGGTCATGCTCGTACGCTAAAACCTGACATTGATGTCAGGGGCAAGGGCGGAATCGACGGCGACCCTGTCCCCTGCGCTTCGCCGGTGTGACGCGCGTCGGCTTGAGAGGATGGCGCGGGCGCGCATAATGGGCACCTGACCGACCGCTTAGCATGTGCCGGGTACCACACCGCGAAGGAGACACACTGCCGTGAACTCGTTCAAGGATCGCGTCGCGATCGTCACCGGGGCCAGCCGGGGCATCGGCCTCGGGATCGCGAAGACGCTCGTCGAACGCGGGGCCAAGGTGTGCATCACCGCGCGCAAGCCCGAGGCGCTCGAAGAGGCCGTCAACGAGCTCGGCGGGCCGGACGTCGCCATGTTCGTGCCCGGCAAGGCCGACGACACCGACCACCAGGACGAGGCCGTCGCGAAAACGATCGAGACCTTCGGCCGGCTCGACTACCTGGTCAACAACACCGGCATCAACCCCGTCTACGGGCCCACCCTCGACATCGACCCCGCCGCCGCGGCGAAGATCCTCGGCGTCAACGTCCTCGCGCCGCTCGGCTGGACCAAGCGCGCCCGCGACGCGTGGATGGGCGAGCACGGCGGCGCGGTCGTCAACGTCGCTTCCGTCGCCGGCCTCGGCGCCTCGCCGGGCATCGGCATGTACGGCGTCAGCAAGGCCGCGCTGATCCGGCTGACCGTCGAGCTCGGCGCCGAGCTCGGCCCGAAGATCCGGGTCAACGCCGTCGCGCCCGCCGTCGTCAAGACGAAGTTCGCCACCGCGCTCTACGAGGGCCGCGAGGAAGAGGTTTCCGCCGCCTACCCGATGAAGCGCCTCGGCGTGCCGGCCGACATCGCCGGCGCCGTCGCGTTCCTGCTGTCCGACGACGCGGGCTGGATCACCGGCCAGACGATGGTCCTCGACGGCGGCGTCACCCTGGGCGGTGGCCTGTGACCGGCGTAGTCGTCACCGGGGGTGGCGGCGGCATCGGTGCCGCGCTGGCCCGCCGCTTCGCCGCGGATGGTGCCCAGGTCGTCGTGGCCGACCTCGACGGCGACAAGGCCGCCGAAGTCGCCGCCGAGGTCAAGGGAACGGCCTTCGCCGGCGACGTCGCGAGCCCCGAAGGTGTCGCGAAGCTGATCGACAGCGCCCGCGAGACGCTCGGCGAGATCGACGTCTTCTGCGCCAACGCGGGCATCGCGCCCTTCGGCGGCGCGGAAAGCCCCGAGGAGGTCTGGGCGCGCACCTGGGACGTCAACGTCATGGCGCACGTCCGCGCGGCCAACCTGCTGCTGCCCGCTTGGCTCGAGCGCGGCCGGGGCCACTTCATCGCGACGGTCTCCGCCGCGGGCCTGCTGACCAGCCTCGGCTCGGCGCCGTACTCGGTGACCAAGCACGGCGCGCTCGCGTTCGCCGAGTGGCTGTCGGCGACCTACCGGCACCGCGGTATCACCGTCCAGGCGATCTGCCCGCAGGGCGTGCGCACCGCGATGCTGGAGAGCACCGGCACCGCCGGGCAGCTGCTGATGGGCGCGTCGGCGATCGAGCCGGAGCAGGTCGCGGACGCGCTGTTCGCGGCGATGGAGTCGAAGCGGTTCCTCGTGCTGCCGCACCCGGAGGTCGCGGACTACTACGCGGCGCGCGCCACCCAGACCGACCGGTGGCTCGGCGGGATGAACAAGCTGCAGCGCAAGGTCGAAGCGGCCGTCGAAGCCGGATGAGCTGGCAGCCGGAGGTCGACGAGATCGCGCGGCGGCGCGAGCTGGCCGAGCGCATGGGCGGGCCGGAGAAGGTGGCCCGCCAGCACGCCGCCGGGCGGTCGACGGTCCGGGAGCGGATCGCGGCCCTGGCCGACCCCGGCAGCTTCGACGAAATCGGCGCGCTCGCCGGCACCGCGTCCTATGTGGACGGCACGCTGGAAGCCTTCACCCCGGCCAACTTCGTCATCGGCACCGCCCGGCTCGACGGCCGCCGCGTCGCGATCGGCGGCGACGACTTCACCGTCCGCGGTGGCGCCGCCGACGCGGCGATCATGGAGAAGCAGGTCCACGCCGAGCGGCTGGCGAACGAGCTGGGCCTGCCCCTGGTGCGGCTGATCGAAGGCACCGGGGGCGGCGGCAGCGTCAAGATGCTGGAGCAGCACGGGTTCACCTACGTCCCGGTCAACCCGGGCTGGGACCTCGTGGTGGACAACCTCTCGACGGTGCCGGTGGTCGCGCTCTGCCTGGGCCCGGTCGCCGGGCTCGGCGCCGCGCGGGCGGTCATGTCGCACCTGAACGTGCTGGTCGAGGGCGCCGGGCAGCTGTTCGTCGCCGGGCCGCCGGTCGTCAAGCACGCGACGGGGGAGGACCTCACCAAGGAGGAGCTGGGCGGCGCCGACGTCCACCGGCGCAGCGGCGCGGTCGACCGGATCGTCGCGTCGGAGGCCGAGGCTTTCTCGGTGGCGAAACGGTTCCTGTCGTACTTGCCGTCCTCTGTGGACGCGCTGCCGCCGGTCGGGTCCACTTCGGACCCGGTGGACCGGCGCGACGAAGCGCTGCTGTCGCTGGTGCCGCGCAACCGCCGCCACCCGTACCGGCTGCGGCCGCTGCTCGACGGCGTCTTCGACGAGGGGTCGGTCTTCGACTACGCCGTGTCGGGAGGCTCGGCGTACGCGGGACTGGCGCGGCTGAACGGGCACCCGGTCGGCGTCCTGGCCACCGACCCGTACCGCGGCGCGACGCTGACGCCGGAGGGCGCCGACGTCATGACGCGGCTGGTCGACCTGTGCGAGACGTTCCACCTGCCGCTGGTGTCGCTGACCGACCAGGCGGGCATGGTGATCGGCGCGGCCGCCGAGCGCGCGGGCGCGATCCGGCACGGCGCCCGCGCGGTGACGGCGGTCTACCAGGCGCGGGTGCCGATGGCCGAGGTGATCGTCCGGCGGGTGTTCGGCGTCGGCGGCGCGGGCCAGGTCAACCGCCACCGCCTGGTCCGCCGCTGGGCGTGGCCCTCGGGCGACTGGGGCTCCCTCCCGGTCGAGGGCGGCATCGAGGCGGCCTACCGCGCCGAGCTCGACGCGGCCGACGACCGGGCGGCGCGGATCGAGGAGATCCGCGCCCGCCTGGACGCGGTGCGCTCGCCGTTCCGCACGGCGGAGCGGTTCTCGGTGGAGGACGTCATCGACCCGCGCGAGACCCGCGCGCGGCTGTGCGACTGGGTGCCGGACGCCTACGCGGTGCTGCCGAAGCTGCTCGGCCGCCCATCGTTCGGGATGCGGCCCTAGACCACCCGGTACCAGTGCGGCCGCAACTCTTCGAGGCCCACGGGCTTGCCGCCGGGCCGGTCGAACATCCGCACGCCGTCCCCGAGCAGCACCGGGACGGGCATCGCCAGGATCTCGTCGAGCACCCCGGCTTCGAGGCACTGCCGGGCGATGTCGGCCCCCAGGACGTTGACGTACTTCCCGCCCGCCGCTTCCTTCGCCGCGGCGACCGCGTCGACAAGGTTGTCGACGAACGTGACGCCGGGCGCGGGAGCGGCGGGCCGGTGGGTCACGACGAACTGCGGTCCCTCCCAGCCGCCGCCGAACGCCTTGCCCTCGCCCTCGGTACCGCGGTGCGGATCGTCGCCGCCGTACGTCCGGCGGCCCACGAGCAGCGCGCCGATCTCCGGGATCAGCTCGTCGACCAGCGGATCCGGGCCGAGGTAGGGGGTCAGCCAGGACATGTCGCCGCCGGGGCCGGCGACGAAGCCGTCGACCGAGCAGCTGAAGCCGTAGAGCAGTTTCGCCATCGATGTCTCCTTTGAACGGGTTCGCGGACTTCAGTACTGACGGCGGCGGCCGGGAAAAGTCATCGCTTTCACCCGGCCGTGTCCGGAACGCGACAGGATCACCACGGACCGTTGACAACGGTGTCAGCGCGCGAGGACCGTTCCGACTCGCATCGGCTGAACTTGTGCTCAATGGCGAAGGACAAGTCTCATGGTCTTGCGTACCCTCACGCGGCTCGGCGCCGCCACCGTCCTGGCTCTGGCCGGGCTGATCCCCGTACCCGCGTCCGCGGCGCAGCTGGTCACCGACCCGGCGTCGCTGGTCAACCCGTTCATCGGCACGTCCAACGCCGCCGACGACTTCCCCGGCGCGGACGTCCCGTTCGGCATGGTCCAGTGGAGTCCCGACACACCCAGCCGGCCCGACGGCGGCGGGTACGAGTACAACGACTCGTCCGTCACCGGCTTCAGCCTGACGCACCTGTCCGGCCCGGGCTGCGGCGCCGACGGCGACGTCCCGATCCTGCCGACGGTCGGCGCGGTGAACACCGGCGCGACCGTGTCCTTCAGCCACGGCAACGAGTCTGCGAGCCCGGGGTACTACTCGGCCGGGCTCGGCAATGGCGTCAAGACCGAGCTGACCACCGCGCTGCGGTCCGGGATCGGCAAGTTCACGTTCCCGGCGACGTCGCAGGCGAACCTGCAGTTCAAGCTCAACGGCAGCCAGAACGGCACGTCGAACCAGACGTGGACGGTGGTCAGCCCGACCGAGGTGTCCGGGTCGGTGACGTCCGGGCACTTCTGCGGCGCGGGCTTCACCTACACGCTGTACTTCGACGTCGTCTTCGACCGGGCGTTCAGCACCAGCGGGACGGCCGCCGCGACCGCGGTGACGCCCAAGGCATCGCCCGGGAAGCTGCACGGCACCGCGACGGCCAAGGCCGCGCCGGACGCCGGTCCGGGCAGCGCGTACGTCCGGTTCGACACGACGAGCAACCCGACCGTGCAGGCGAAGGTCGGCATTTCCTACGTCTCGGTGGCGAACGCGGTCGACAACCGCGCGGCCGACATCCCGGCGTTCGACTTCGCCGCGACCAAGCAGGCCGCGCACGACAGCTGGAACTCCCTGCTCGGCCGGATCCAGGTCGCCGGCGGCACCGCGGCGCAGCAGCGCGTCTTCTACACCGCGCTCTACCACTCGCTGTTGCACCCCAACGTGTTCTCCGACCGCAACGGCCAGTACATCGGCTTCGACAACCAGGTCCACACCGTCGCGAGTGGACACTCGGCGCACTACGCCAACTTCTCCGGCTGGGACATCTACCGCACGCAGGCGCAGCTTTCCGCGCTGGTCGCGCCGTCCCAGACCGGTGACATCGCGCAGTCGATGATCGCCGACTACGCCCAAGGCGGCGGGCTGCCCAAGTGGGCGCAGAACAACGGCGAGACGTACGTGATGGTCGGCGACCCCGGCACGGCGATCCTCGCGAGCTACTACGCCTTCGGGGCGCGCAACTTCGACACTTCGGCGGCGTTGCAGGCGATGCTGAAGGAAGCGAGCGTGCTCAACAACGTCCGGCCGGGCCTGAACGCGACGAACGCGCCGGGCTACCTGCCGGCCAACGGCACCTACCAGTGCTGCAACTTCTACGGCCCGGTCTCGACGCAGCTGGAGTACGACACGGCGGACTTCGCGCTCTCCGCGTTCGCCGGGGCGCTGGGCGACACCGCGAACCAGGCGTTCTACGCGGGCCGCGCGCAGAACTGGAAGAACACCTTCAACCCGTCCAGCGGGTTCATGCAGCCCAAGGACGCGAGCGGCGCCTGGACCGGCGGCTTCGACCCGGCGAGCGGGTCGAACTTCGTCGAGGGCACCTCGTGGCAGTACACCGGCATGGTGCCGTTCAACGTGGCCGGTCTCGCCGCGGCGCGCGGCGGCAACGCTTCGCTCGTGAGCTACCTCGACAGCGTGCTGGCCGGGTTCCACGGCAGCGGCGGCTCGCAGGCCGACCTCGGCAACGAGCCGAGCCTCGAGCTGCCGTGGGAGTACGACTACGTCGGGCAGCCGTACAAGACGCAGAAGGTCGTGCGGCAGGTCCAGGACCAGATCTGGACGGACGCGCCGGGCGGCCTGGCCGGCAACGACGACCTGGGCGCGATGAGCGCGTGGTACGTGTTCTCGGCGCTGGGCTTCTACCCGATGACGCCGGGGACGGCGGACCTGGCGCTGGGCAGCCCGCTGTTCACCCAGGCGGTGGTGACGTTGCCGAGCGGCGCCACCCTGACGGTGAACGCCCCGGCGGCGGCGGACAACGCCCCGTACGTCCAGAGCGCGACCTGGAACGGCTCGGCGTGGAACAACGCGTACGCGCCGACGTCGGCGCTGGGGTCCGGCGGGACGTTGGCGTTCACCTTGGGGACCACGGCGAACACGTCGTGGGCGGCGTCGAACCCGCCGCCGTCGTACGACGGGACGTTGCCGCACCTGGGCCCGCTGACGTCGGGGATCGCGGGGAAGTGCGCGGACGTGGCGCAGAGCGGCACGGGGAACGGCACGCACGTCCAGCTGTACACGTGCAATTCGACGGGAGCCCAGAAGTGGTTCTCGGCGGCGGACGGCTCACTGCAGGCCCAGGGCGGCTGCCTGGACGTGAGCAACAGCGGCACCGCGAACGGCACGAAGGTCCAGCTGTGGCAGTGCAACAGCTCCGGAGCCCAGAAGTGGCAGGCAGGAACCGCGGGAGCGCTGGTCAACCCCCAGTCGGGCAAGTGCCTGGACGACCCGGGCAGCACGACGACGGACGGGACCCAGCTGCAGATCTACGACTGCAACCAGAGCGCGGCCCAGAGCTGGACCCGAGGCTGACGCTGTCGTGAGTGGGAAACAGGGTCGGAACACTGTTTCCCACTCACGACCGGGTCACTCCGCCGGGTGCGGTGGGAACTTCGGTTCCCGCCGCTCGTTCCAGCTGGCCAGCCCCTCGGCCAGCTCCGGCCGCCCGAACGACTCGATCATCAACGCCGTAGCCTCCCGCGCCGCCTCCTCCAGGGGCAGCAAAGCCTCCCGCGTGAACTGCGCCTTCATCACCGCCATCGACCGCGGCGCGCTGTACGTCGCCAGCTCCGTCGCGTACGCGTGGGCGCGCAGCGGCAGCTCCTCCGCCGGGACCACCTCCTGGACCAAGCCGTAGTCCATGGCCTGCTCCGCGGTGAACGTGCGTCCGGACAACAGCAGGTCCCGCGCCCGGCCTTCGCCGACCAGTGACGGCAGCAGCTTCGCGATCCCGTACTCCGCGATCAGCCCGCGCCGGGCGAACGCCGTCGTGAACTTCGCATCCGCCGCGGCGAAGCGGACGTCCGCCGAGCAGGCGATCACGAAGCCCAGCCCCGCGCAGCCGCCGTTGATCGCCGCCACCACCGGGACGCCCACCGAGGACGCCGCCAGGACGTCACGGAAGTTTTCGTGGCCGCCGCCGGACGCCGGGGGTGCCGCTGCGATGTCGTCCAGCAGGCCCAGGTCGGCGCCGGGGCAGAACGCCTTGCCGGCCCCGGTGACGACCACCGCGCGCACGTCCGGGTCCGCGTCGGCCTGCCTGAGGAGGGCGCCGTAGCGGGCCTGCATGGGGACGTCCATCGCGTTGCTGCGGTCGGGTTTGTCGAACGTCAGCGTCGCGACGGCGCTGTCCGCCGCGTACCGGACACCATCCACAGTGGACAAGGCGGCCTCCTCGGGGTCGGAGACCATACTAAGCGGTCGCTTGGCTCCTGGCCAGGTGTGTCACGATTCGCCGAGCCGGGTGCCCCGCCGCCAGACCGCGCGGATGTTCAGCGTGTCGTCGATGTCCGCCGTCGGGTCGCCGTGGACGAGCAGGAGGTCCGCGCGGAGCCCTTCGGCGATCCGGCCCCGGTCGCCGAGGCCGAAGCGGCGCGCCGTCGTCGCCGTCGCGGCGCGCAGCGCCTTCTCGGGCGTCAGCCCGGCGGCCACGAGGTACCGCAGCTCCCGGTGCAGGCTGGCTCCGTGCGCCAGGCCGCCGAAGAACGTCTCCGCCATGGAGGCGTCCGTGCCCGCCAGGATGTCGACGCCCGCGGCGTCCAGCGCCCGGACGGTCTCCAGCACGTCCTCGAGCTTGCCCTGCGGGTAGCGGTCGTAGCTGGCCCGCAGGGTCTCCTCCCACTTGCCGTCGAGGTGGCGGGCGACGCGCGGGTCGTCGGCGAGGTCGCTGCCGGTGATGCCCATCATCGACGCGTCGAGGCAGACGCACGGCACGACGAACATCCCCGCCGCGGCGACGAGGTCCACGATCTCCTCGGTGTGCGGCCGGTCCATGAACACGTGGACGACCCCGTCGATGCCGGCTTCGGCGGCCATCCGGGTCGCGTCGAGGGTCAGCGTGTGGGCCACGGTGAGGGCGCCGTACTTCTTGGCCTCGGCGACACCGGCGTCGAGCGTGGCCTGGTCGAGCATCGGCAGCCCGGGATGCCCCTCGACGCTGCCGTCGTCGATCATGAACTTGATGTAGTCGGAGCCCCGCGCGAGCAGTCGCGGGACGAACGCGGCGGCCTCTTCCGGCGTGGTGGAGAACGGCATCAGCGGCATCACCGGCGGCAGGTCGCCGCCCGGCCGGAACCCTTCCGGCATCAGCTCGCTGGGGTGCCCGCCCGGCGGCGTGATGGCGAAGCCGGACGACCGGATGTCGGCCACCGTGTCGTCCTCGGCGACGCGCTCCCGGTTCTCCCGGGTGTTCATGCCCTGCATCTCCAGCTCGGTGGTGACGCCGAACCGCAGGGCCAGCGCCCGGGAGCCGGGCGCGGAGTGGACGTGCGCGTCGATCAGCCCGGGCAGCAGGGTGGCGCCCCGGCCGTCGACGACCTCGGCCCCGGCGGGCACGTCGCCGCCGATCCGGCGGATCTTCGGGCCGTCGAGGACGACGGTCCGCACCCCGAGGGCCTTCTCCCCGTCGAAGACCCGGGCTCCGGTGATGGCGGTGGTGGCCATGGTGGCCTCGCTTTCTCGTTCGCAGTTACATACCCAATGCTATGCAGTTAACGACTGGCATGCAAATGCGGGGGGTACTACGATCCAGGAGTGGACAGCGCTGAGGACTCCTTGCTCGACCGGATCGGCCCGGCGCTGTCGCGGCTGCGCCGGCGCACCCCGGCGTCGGGCCGGGACCTGTCCCGCAACCTGGTGCTGAACGTGATCGCCGACGCGCCGGGCGAGCTGACCGTCGGCGGGCTCGCCGCCGAGATGGGCGTCGCGCAGCCGGTGGCCAGCCGCACGGTCGCGGCCTGCATCGCCGTCGGCCTGGTCCGGCGGGCGGCGTCCCAGGCCGACGGCCGCCGGACCGTGCTGGAGCTCACCGAACGCGGCGAAGCGGAGCGAAACCGGTTCGCGGCCGAGCAGCGCCGGGTGTTCGAAGCCATCACGGCCGGCTGGTCGCCGGAGGACCGCACCCAGTTCGCCCGGCTGCTCGTCCGCTACAGCGCCGACGCGGGTGCTTGGTCCCGGAGCCAGAACGGCCGCTGACGGCGTTGCGGTTCGAAAATGTCGAACCCTTTGTCCGCTCGGAAACCCTTGTGCAATAGTGCTTTCCGCCGCGTCCGCCGCCGGAAGGGACTTCGTCGATGCCGACCACCCCCAGCAGACGCCTCGTCCTCGGCGGCCTCGGCGCCGCCGTCGTCACCTCGGCCCTCGCGCCCGCCGCCCGCGCCGCGGAAGCCCTTTCCCGGCCGGACCTCGACCTCACCGGCCGGGCCACCGACCTGGGCACCGGCTGGCGGTTCGCCCTCGCCAACCCCGACGGCGTCACCGACCCCGACGGCCGCTTCGCCGACGCCGCGAACCCCGCCTACGACGACTCGACGTGGCAGGTCGTCGACGTCCCGCACGACTGGAGCATCGAACTCCCGCCCACCGCTCAGGGCACCGACAGCGGCTCCGGGTTCTTCCGCGGCGGCCTCGGCTGGTACCGCCGGACCTTCACGCTGCCGCCGTCGCTCGCCGGCAAGCGCGTGTCCGTCGAGTTCGACGGCGTCTACTCCGACGCCCACGTCTTCCTCAACGGCGAACTGCTCGGCAACCACCCCTACGCCTACACCGGCTTCGCGTTCGACCTCACCGGCCGCCTGCACACCGACGGCCGGACGCCGAACGTCCTGGCCGTCCGCGCGGTGAACCCGCTGCCCAGCAGCCGCTGGTACTCCGGCAGCGGCATCCACCGCCGCGTCCGGCTGGTGGTCACCGAACCGGTGCACATCGGCCGGCACGGCACCTTCGTCACGACGCCGGACATCGCCGCCGGGCGGGGCACCGTCAAAGTGGCCACCGACGTCGTCAACGACTCCGCCGGGGCACTGGCCGCCCAGGTGCGCACCACCGTCACCGACCTCGCGGGCCGGGTCGTGGCGACGGGCGCGGCGACCGTGCCGGTGGCCGCCGGCAAGACCGCCACGGTGGTCACCACCCAGACCGTCGCCGCCCCGCGGCTCTGGTCGGTCGGCGAGCCGCGGCTGTACCGCGTGCGCACGGACGTCGTCGTCGCCGGGCACGTGCTCGACACGACCACCGCGGACTTCGGCTTCCGGTACACCGAGTTCCACCCGGACCGCGGGTTCTCGCTCAACGGCGAGCCGATGAAGCTGCGTGGCGTCAACCTGCACGCGACGCAGGGGCCGCTCGGCGCGGTGATCGACCCCGCCGCGCTCGAACGCCAGATGCGGCTGATGCTCGCGATGGGCGCCAACGCGCTGCGGACCGCCCACAACCCGCCCGCGCCCGAGCTGGTGACCGTCTGCGAACGGCTCGGCATCCTCATGATGGTCGAGGCGTTCGACTGCTGGCGGACCGGCAAGGTCGAGTTCGACTACCACCGCGACTTCGACGCGTGGAGCGGGCGCGACATCGCGGAAATGGTGCACGCGGCCAAGAACTCGCCCGCCGTCGTGCTGTGGTCGATCGGCAACGAGGTGCCGGACGCGTCCATGGCGGGCGGCCCGGCGATCGCGGCGGAGCTCATCAAGACAGTTCGCGGGATCGACCCCACCCGGCCCGCCGTCATGGGCTCCGACCGCTACCGCAGCGTGCCCGCGCCCGGCTCGCCGCAGGACCTGATCCTGCGGCAGCTCGACGGCCTCGGCGTCAACTACAACACCGCCCAGTCGATCGACGGGCTGCACGCGAAGTACCCGGACAAGTTCTTCTTCGAGTCCGAGTCGTCGTCGGAAACCTCGACGCGCGGGGTCTACCAGGACCCGGACCTGCTCAACACCGGCGAAAACCACACACCGGGCAAGCGGGCGACGTCGTCGTACGACAACAACCTGGCCTCGTGGACGTTCAGCGGCGAGTACTCCCACAAGAAGGACCGCGACCGCCGGTTCTGCCAGGGCCAGTTCCTCTGGGCCGGGCAGGACTACCTGGGCGAGCCGACGCCGTACGACGTCTTCCCGGTCAAGACGTCGTTCTTCGGCGCGATCGACAGCGCGGGCCTGCCCAAGGACGCCTTCCACCTCTTCCGCAGCCAGTGGACGACCGCGCCGATGGTGCACCTGACGCCGATGGACTGGACGACCCACCGGCCGGGCGAACCGGTCGCGGTGTGGGTCTACTCCACTGTGGACACCGTCGAGCTGGTCCTCAACGGACGGTCGCTCGGCGTCAAGCGGTTCGACCGCAAGACCACTGTGGACGGACGTCCGTACCTGGAGACGTCGGAACCCGCCGGTGACGACAAGAACGACCCGTCCGGCAGCTACACCAGCCCGAACGGTGGTACCGGCAAGCTGCACCTGACCTGGACCGTGCCGTTCGAACCCGGCACGCTCACCGCGATCGCCACGTCCGGCGGCCGCGAGGTGGCGCGCGACCGGCTCGTCACGGCCGGGCCGCCGCACGCGGTCACGCTGACCGCCGAGCCGCGCGGCGACGGCGCGATGGCGTTCGTGACCGCGTCCGTCGTGGACTCCCGCGGGGTCGTGGTGCCCGGCGCGGAACCGGTGCTGCGGTTCGCCGTCCGCGGGCCGGGGCGGGTCGCCGGCGTCGACAACGGGCGCCAGGAGCTCGCCCAGAGCTACCAGCAGCCGACGATCCCGGCGTTCCGCGGCCAGGCGGTCGCCGTCATCGCCGCGACCGGCGGTCGGGGCCCGATCACCGTGACGGCGAGCGCGCCCGGCCTGGCCCCCGGGAAGACCACGCTGCCGGGGACCAACCTCGGCCAGCGCAACGGTCCCGGCGCCCGGGCTGCGGACCGGCCGGTGGTTCCGGCTTTCGTCGCGGCGGACGCGAGTTATTCAGGCGCGCCGGACACGCTGCCGACGGCGATGCTCGACGGCGACCCCGCGACCGGCTGGTCGAACTTCTACGTCAAGCAAGCAACCGCGACACTGCCCGCGGTGAGCAGGCCGCGTGCGCGGGACTGGGTGTCGCTCGCCTTCCCCGCGGCCCGGCGGATCGGCGCGGTGACGGCGAACTTCGTCGTGGACGGGAAGCACGCATTGCCATCGGCGATCGAAGTCGCTCACCGCACCGCGCGCGGCTGGGAGCCGGTGCGGAACCCGAAGGTGACGTGGGGGAGCGGCTCGAACGACCCGACGACGCTCGAGTTCGATCCCGTCACGACGACCGAAGTGCGGTTCACCATGGCCGCGCAGGGTTTCCTGCGGATCAGCGCCCTGTCAGCGGCTGCACGGGGCTAGCGCGTCGAGCCCCTGCGGTTTGGCCGCGGTGCGCCCGATGGCGGTCGCGATGCGGTTGATCGTCGCGACGCGCTTGTCCTCGAGCGGGCCGAGGATGGCGTTCTGGACGAAGTTCGGGCCGCCCTGGCCGGCGGTGCTGACGAGGCGGTTGTTGGCCTCGGCGATCTGCGTGTTCAGCAGGTTGAGGTTGCGCTGGACCTCGGCCTGGGCCGACGCCGGGATGGCGGGCAGCTGCGACGCGACGTCGGGGCACGTGATCTGCCCGGCGGCGTTCCCGGTGTTCCCCGTGTTTCCGGTGCCCTGGGCCGGCGCCGGAGCAGCCGAAACGGTGCCCGCGCCGGTGTTCGCCTGCCCGCCCTGCGAGCACGCGGCGAGGCTGTCGAGGCCCTGCGGTTTCTGGCCCTGGCGGCCGATCGCGATGGCGATCCGGTCGATCGTCGACACGCGTTTGTCCTTCAGCGGCCCGAGGATCGCGTTCTGCACGAAGTTCGGGCCGCCCTGGCCGACGGTGCTGACCAGCCGGTTGTTGGCTTCGGTGAGCTGCGTGTTCAGCAGATCGAGGTTGCGCTGGACTTCGGCCTGGGCCGACGCCGGGAGGACGGGGAGCCGGGAAGCGACGTCGGGGCAGGTGATCCGACCGCCCGAAGCCACGCCGGCCGCGTTGGCCGCGCCGGGGTCGCCGACGGTCGTCGCGATCACGAGAGCGCCGGCCGCGAGCGCGAGGCCGAGGGCCGCCGTCGCGATCTTCGTCCGCCGCGAGAGGCGGTGCCGTCCACCGGTAGCAGGCATGAATCACTCCAAGTTAGCGTGAACAGAGAGGGTCCACACGGGCAGCGCGCGGTTGTTCCGAATGGCGCGGCCGAGCGGGCCGCGGCCGTCATCGTGGCTGCTCCGACCGGGATTTGTCCAGGGAAAAACGGTAATCGGAGAGATGCTGAACCATTCCGAACCGGCGTCCGTATTAAGCGGTGAAAGGCGGCTTCTGCGATTCCCGCGAAGCCGGGTCTTGACGCGGACCGCCCCGGCCTCCTAGCGTCGGCATACCGACCGGTCGGTGTCCAAGGGAGGTCACTGGATGAGCTGGTACGACGCGAAGCCCTGGCTCGCGAGCTACGACGAACGGGTGCGGGACGCCGAACCGGCCCGGCCGACGACGCTGCCGGAGTCGTTCCGCCGCGCCGTGGACGCCGGTCCGGAGCGGGCGGCGATCGCCTACTTCGACGCGCGGCTGAGCTACCGCGAGGTCGACGAGCTCTCCGACGGCTTCGCGCGCTACCTCACGCAGAACGGCTTCGAGCGCGGCGACCGGCTCGCGCTGGTGCTGCAGAACATCCCGCAGTTCGTGATCGCGCTGCTCGGCGCGTGGAAGGCCGGCGGCATCGTCGTGCCGGTCAACCCGATGTACCGCGAGCGCGAGCTCACCCACGTCTTCACCGACGCCGGCGTCAAGGCGGTCGTCTGCTCGCAGCGCGGCTGGAACGCCTACATCGGCAAGACGGCCGCGGACAACGGCGTCGGCATCGCCCTCACCACCAGCGAACTGGAGTTCCAGACCCGCGACGACGAGCGCGTCCTCGCCAAGATCGAGAAAGAGGAGACCCCGGGCGCGACCGAGCTCCTCGAAGCCGCGGCGACGCCGGGCCCGAAGCCGCCGGAACCCGCGTTCGCGCTCGACGACACCGCGCTGATCAGCTACACCTCCGGAACCAGCGGCATGCCGAAGGGCGCCACCAACACCCACGGCAACATCGGCATCAACGCCGCCGGCCTCGGGTCCTTCAGCGGCCTGCCCGCGGGCTCGACGCTGTTCGGGCTCGCGCCGCTGTTCCACATCACCGGCATGGTCTGCGAAGTCGGCTCCGCGATCGACATCGGCGGCACGCTCGCCCTCGCGTACCGCTTCGAACCGGGTGTGGTGCTCGACGCCTTCCTCGAGCACCGGCCGTCGTACACGGTCGGGCCGTCGACGGCCTACATGGCCCTGATGGCGCACCCGTCGTTCAGCCGCGAGCACTTCGATTCGTTCGCCCTGCTCTACTCCGGCGGTGCCGCGCTGCCGCCCGCCGTCGTCGAGGCGTTCCGCGCCAAGACCGGGCACTACATCCACAACGGCTACGGCCTCACCGAGACCACGGCGGGCTGCGTCGTCGTCCCCGGCACGCTCGAAGCGCCGATCGACCCCGAGTCCGGCACGATCTCGATCGGCCTGCCGGTGCCGGACACGATCGTCCGCATCCTCGGCGAGAACGGCGAAGAGCTGCCGTTCGGGCAGGCGGGCGAGATCGCGGTCGAAGGCCCGATGGTCGTCTCCGGCTACTGGAACCGCCCCGACGCCACCGCCGAAGCGCTGCCCGGCGGGCGGCTGCTCACCGGCGACATCGGCTTCATGGACGAACGCGGCTGGGTCTACGTCGTCGACCGCAAGAAGGACATGATCAACGCGTCCGGCTTCAAGGTGTGGCCGCGCGAGGTCGAAGACGTCCTGTACACGCACCCGGCGGTCCGCGAAGCCGCGGTCGTCGGGATCGCCGACGAGTACCGCGGCGAGACGGTCAAGGCGTACGTCAGCCCGGCGCCGGGCGCGACCGCCGACCCCGCGGAACTGGTCGCCTGGTGCAAGGAACGGCTCGCCGCCTACAAGTACCCGCGCACCATCGTGGTGCTCGACGAGCTGCCCAAGACCACCAGCGGCAAGATCCTGCGCCGCGAGCTCCGGGCCCGGGGGTGACGAGGTGGTCGAGACCGTTCGCGGCGCGATCGCGCCGGAAGCGCTGGGCCGGGTCCTCATGCACGAGCACCTCTTCGTGCTGAGCCCCGAGTTCGTCGCCAACTACCCGGAGCACGAAGGGTTTCGCGAAGACGAGCACGTCCCCGAGGCGATCCGGCGGCTCAAGGAGCTGAAGGACGCGGGGATCGACACGATCGTCGACCCGACCGTCATCGGCCTGGGCCGCTACATCCCGCGCGTGCAGCGGGTCGCCGCCGAGGTCGAGGTCAACATCGTCGTCGCGACCGGGCTGTACACCTACAACGACGTGCCGCACTACCTGCACTACCGCGGGCCCGGCACGATGCTCCAGGGCGAGGACCCGCTCGTCGGGATGTTCGTCGGGGACATCCGCGAGGGCATCGCGGGCACCGGCGTCAAGGCGGGGCTGCTCAAGTGCGCGACCGACGAACCCGGCGTGACGCTCGGCGTCGAGCGCGTGCTGCGGGCGGTCGCGAAGGCGCACGTCGAGACGGGCGCGCCGATCATGACCCACACGCACGCGGGCACCCGGCGGGGCCTGGAGCAGCAGGCGATCTTCGACGACGAGGGCGTCGACCTGGGCAAGGTGCTGGTCGGGCACTCCGGCGACTCGACCGACCTCGGGTACCTGACCGAGCTGGCCGACCGCGGCTCGCTGCTCGGCATGGACCGCTTCGGCCTCGACCTGCTGCTGCCGTTCGAGGAGCGCGTGAACACGGTCGCGGCGCTGTGCGAACGCGGCTACGCGGGCAGCATGGTGCTTTCGCACGACGCGTCCTGCTACATCGACTGGCTGCCGGCCGAGCAGCTCCCCGTGCTCACGCCGAACTGGCACTACCTGCACATCACACGGGACGTGCTGCCCGCGCTGCGGGAGCGCGGGGTGTCCGAAACGGACATCACGACCATGCTCGTGGACAACCCGCGGCGGTTCCTGTCCTGGCAGGGCTGAGCCGTTATTCTGTGCGTTCGACTTGAGAAGGGGGTCTTGCCGTGACCCGAGCAAGCACCCGCAAGCCGGGCGAGGCCTCCGGCGACGACCAGGCCGCCGTGCCGCGGCGGCTGCTGGAGCACGCCACGAAGCTGTTCGCCAAGAAGGGCTTCGACCGCACGTCCGTCCAGGAGATCGTCGAAGCCGCGGGCGTCACCAAGGGCGCGATGTACCACTACTTCGGCTCGAAGGACGACCTGCTCTACGAGATCTACGCGCGTGTCCTGCGCGAGCAGACCCGGCAGCTGGAGAGCGTCGCCTCGTCGGGCGCCCCGCTGCGCGAGCGGCTCGTCGCCGCCGCGTCCGACGTCGTGGTGTCCAGCATCGACAACCTCGACGACAACACGATCTTCCTGCAGTCGATGCACCAGCTGTCCCCGGACAAGCAGAAGGCGGTCCGCGCCGAGCGCCGCAAGTACCACGAGCGCTTCCGCGGCCTGATCGAGGAAGGCCAGGCGTCGGGCGAGTTCCGCACGGACAAGCCGGCCGACGTGGTCGTCGACTTCTTCTTCGGCTCGGTCCACCACCTGGGCTCGTGGTACCGCCGCGGCGGCACGCTGTCGGCGCGTCAGGTCGGGGACCACTACGCGGACCTGCTGCTGGACGCCCTGCGGCCACCCGGGTGACGTTGCCCGTCCTCGACAAGCTGACCGGAGCGGAACGAGAGCTGCTCGACGCGGCCCGCAGCGGCCTCGCGTATGTGACCGACGCTCCGCTGCGGGCCGCGGTGCTGCGCGAGCTGCTGCTGGGCCTGCGCGGTCCGGTGGACCCGCGCGGGGTGCGCGTCGAGGGCGCCCGGATCGCCGGGACGCTGAACCTGGACCACGTCGACGCGCCGGTGGGACTGGCGCTGGCCGGCTGCGTCGTCGTGAACCCGATCTCCGCGCGGGCCGCGACGCTGCCGTGGCTCGACCTGTCCGGCGGCCGGATCGCCGGGTTCGACGGCACCGGCCTCCGGATCGGCCACGACCTCGACTTCACCTGGGTCCGCGCGACCGGTTCCGGCGAGTACGGCGCGATCTGCCTGCGCGACGCCCGGATCACCGGGCGGACGCTCCTCTCCGACGCGGAGGTCACCAACGAGGACGGCCCCGCCGTCTACCTCGACGGCCTCGAAAGCGGCTCACTCCGGGGCGTCGACCTGCGGGCGACCGGCGCGGGACCGCTGGGCGCCGTCCGCGCGATCGGCGCGCACATTGCCCGGGACGCCGATTTCGACGGCGCCGAGCTGACCAACGGGTCCGGGCCCGCGCTGGTGGCCGGCGGCCTCGTCGTCGACGACGAACTGCGCCTGGCGGAGACGAAGCTGACCGGGGCCGGCGCCGACGGCGTGGCCCTCCTGCACGGTGCCCGGATCGGCGGCGAGGTGGCGCTGGACGAAGCTGTGCTCACCAACGACAGCGGACCCGGCCTGGAGGCCGACCGCCTCCGGGCGGGCGACCTCCGCTGCACCGGCGTCACCGTGACCGCCGCCGGGGGAGACGCCGCGGTCTCCCTGCTCGGGGCGCGGATCGGCGGCCAGGTCGACTTCGGCGGCGCGGTGCTCACCACCACCGAGGGCCGGGGGCTGAGCGCCGACGGCATGCGGGTCGAGGACAGTTTCTCCGCCGAAGGCCTGAAAGCCCGGGCCTCGGGCGAGTACGGGGCGCTCTGCCTGCTCGGCGCGCACGTGGGCGGGAACTGCTACTTCGAAGGCATGGAGCTGGCCAACGACTCCGGGGCGGCGTTGAGCGGCGACCGGCTGCGGGTCGGCGGCAACGTCCACTTCTCCGGGCTGACCGCGACCGGAGCCGGCGAGCTGGGCACGATCCGCCTGCTCACCGCCCGGATCGACGGCGACCTCTACCTCGAAGGAGCCAGGCTGGCCAACGACGCCGGACCCGCGTTGCACGCCGACCGGCTGGAGATCGGCGGCAGCTTCGACCTGGCCGGGGCGCACATCACCGGCGCCGGCGAAGAGGGGGCGCTCCGGCTGCGGGACGCCGGGATCGCCGGCCAGCTGCGGCTGCCGGGCGCGGAGCTGGCCAACGCGTCCGGGCCCGCCCTGGGTGCCGATGACCTCCGCGTCGGGCCGTACCTGGACCTCGCCGGCGTGAAGGTGACCTGTTCGTCCGAGTTCGGCGCGCTGAGCCTGCGGTCGGCCCGGATCGGCGGCTCGGCCGTCCTCGCCGACGCCGAGGTCGTCAACGACGCGGGACCGGTGCTGGTCGCCGACCGGTGCGAGATCCGCGACAGCCTGTCGCTGACCGGCTTGCGGGGGACCGGCGCGGGCGAGGACCCGGCGATCCACCTGCTCGGCGCCCACATCGGCGGTCAGCTGGCGTTCTCCGGCGCGAAGCTGGACACGCGCGACGAAAAGGGGACGCTCGTCAGCCTCGAAGACGCCGTCGTCGACGGGACGGTCTTCCCGCCCGCCGGGTTCGACGGTCTCGTCGACCTCGACGGGTTCCGGTTCGGCTCGCTCGGCGACGTCACCTGGCGCGAGTGGCTGACGCTGATCCGGTCGCACACCGCCGCCTACCGGCCCGGGCCGTACCAGCAGCTGGCCGCGTCCGAACGCGCTGCCGGGCACGACGGGAACGCGCGGCGGATCCTCATCGCCCAGCAGCGGGACCTGCAACGGCGGGCGCCGAAGGCCATCGGCGGCTGGCCGGCCCGCCGGTTTCACTGGCTGTGGGGCGCGCTGGCCGGGTACGGCTACCGCGCGCGCCGGACCGCGGCGGCGTTGCTGCTGGCCGTGGTCGCCGCCGGGGGACTGGGGCTCTGGGCCGGGCACGTCGGCGACGGCGGTCACCGCGCGGCCGAGCGGACGGCGGACCTCACCGCCGCGACCGGCACGCCGTGCACGACGGTGGAGCTGGTCGGCGTCGGCCTCGACCGTGGGCTGCCGCTGTCGCCGGGGGTGCGCGGGCGGTGCGACCTCAACACCGGGATCGCCGCCGGGCAGTGGTTCACGGTGGCGATCTGGCTGGTCCAGGCCGTGATCTGGGCGCTGGCCACGCTGGCGCTCGTCGGCTACACGGGCTTGGTCCGCAAGACGGGCTAGTGGCGCCGGAGGTGGTCCAGCAGGAGGGCGATGACCTCGTCGGGAGCCTCCATCGCCATCCACTGGCTCGCGCCCTCGATGATCTGGAAGCGGTACTCCGCGTCGATGTGGTGGACCGTCAGCTCCGCGGCGCTCTGGCCGAGGTACGGGTCCTCGCTGCCCCAGAGGTAGAGCGTCGGCACGGTGATGCGGCCCGCCGGGACGTCGAAAACGTCGTTCGTGGCGCCGCGGTACCAATTCAGCGTCGCGGTCAGCGCGCCCGGTTCGGAAAGGCGCGCGACCGTGCGTTCGACGATTTCGACCGGAATCCGCCGATTGTAGACAGCGCGTAATTGCGCGGCTTCGTCGCGTAAGAGGAATTTCTCGGCTTTGCCGACACCGCGGCGGAAGAAGCGGATGTAGCCGAGGTCGTGGAACTGCCCGTCATCGGTGGCGGCGGCGCGCTGCAGGGCCGACGGGTGCGGCGTGGAGAGGACGGTCAGCGACCGCAGCCGGCCGGGGTGCGCGGTGGCGAGGGCCCAGGCGACCATGCCGCCCCAGTCGCGCGCGACCAGGTGGAACCGGTCGGCGCCCTGGCTGTCGGCGAAGGCGAGGGCGTCGCCGACCAGGTGCTCGATCGAGTAGTGCTCGACACCGTCGGGCCGGGCGTCCCGGGCGTACCCGCGCTGGTCGACGGCGAGGGCGCGGTACCCGGCCTCGCCGAGGGCGTGCAGCTGCTCGGTCCAGGACTCGGCGAATTCGGGCCAGCCGTGCAGCAGCAGCACGAGTTCACCGGACGCGGGCCCGGCGGCGAGCGCGCTGTGCCGATGCCCGCCGACGACGACGGTCGATTCCTCCAGTGCTTCCGTCGGTGCGACGGCGAATTCCATGGCGCCCAGGCTAGATCCCGACGGGTGGGGAGAACCATGGGAACGGGGGCAGTTTTGCCACCCTTTTGCCCCGTAAGTGGTGCGGCTCACAGAATTTTCGCTCAGATGAGCGAAAATTCGGAAGAAAAATGAACGGGATTCACGAAAGGGAGTCGCCGCCACCGTGCGGGGCCACGGGCCCGGGTGCCCGCACTGGTGGATGAGGAGTGCGCGAGGCGAGGCGGGCCCGTGAAGGCGGCGGCGGGCGGCCCGGCCGCACCCCTGCTCGCCCCGCCCCGCCGCTTCACAGGCAAGCCGACACGAGAACAGGCACTGACGAGCACCCAGACTCCCCCGCACCCCGATCCGAAGCCAGAACACGGCCGGCAGCGCCGGGTCAAGGCATCTTTCCCGCCTTGACGCGGTGTTGCCGGCCGTAGTCACAATGACAGCTTCGGGGTGCCGGAAGGACCACTAGAGCAAAGCTATCCCCGCCCGGCCGCCAACACCCTCAAGCAGGCAAATCAACCAACTCGGCCAACCGAGCCCGATGCCTCCCCGGCGTCCCCAACGCCAGCTCGTCCGCTTTCGCCCGCTTCAAGTACAGATGCGCCGGGTGCTCCCACGTCATCCCGATGCCGCCGTGGAGCTGGATCGCCTCCTCCGCCGCCTTCACCGCGATCGGGGACACCCGTGCCTGGGCGACCGCCACCGCGATCGGTACGTCGGTCCCTGTCGCCAGGGAGTCCGCCGCGTAGCGCGCCGCCGCCCGGGCCAGCACCAAGTCCGTGTACAAGTTCGCGAGCCGGTGCTTCAGCGACTGGAACCCGCCCACCGGCCGGCCGAACTGGTAGCGCCCCTTCAGGTACGACACCGTCTCCGTCAGGGCCCACTCGGCGACGCCCGTCTGCTCCGACGCCAGGATCCCGGCCCCGAACAGCAACGCCTCCTCCAGCGCCGAAGCCGCCTCCGGGCCCGACGCCACCAGCGTCGCCGGCGCGTTCGAAAGCTCCACGTCGGCTACGCGCCGGGTCAGGTCGAACGACACCAGCTCCGTGACCGTCGCATCGGCCGCCGAGACCACGTACAGCGCGGGACCGTCCGGGCCCGCCGCCGGGACGACCAGCAGGTCCGCCACCGACGCGTCCGCGACCGTGCCGACCCGGCCAGAAAGAGAGCCATCGGCCGACACCGTCACCGACGACGGGAAACCCGCGCCCGGCGCCGTCGACAGCGGCACGGCCAGCGCGCCGATCGCCGAACCCGAAGCCAGCTGCCGGACGTAGTCGCCGGCCGAAGCGCGGACCAGCGCCGTCGTCGCCAGCACCACGCTGCCCAGGAACGGCACCGGCGCGACGCTGCGGCCCAGCTCCTCGGCCACCACGGCCACCTCACGCGCCGACGCGCCGTGCCCGCCCAGCTCCTCGGGCACCGCCAGCCCGGCCACCCCGACCTCTTCGGCCAGCGTGCGCCACAGCTTCAGGTCGTACCCCTCGGCCGTCTCCACGCGCGCCAGCAGCGCCTCCGCCGAAGCCTTGTCCTTCAGCAGGTCCCGGACCGAGGCCCGCAGATCCTCTTCGACGTCCGAATACAGCAGATCAGTCATCGGGGGAGGTCCTTCCAGGCGACGTCCTTGTCGACGCGCGGTTCCGAGGGCAGCCCCAGCACGCGCTCGGCGATGATGTTGCGCAGGACCTCCGAGGTGCCGCCCTCGATGGAGTTCCCCTTCGCGCGCAGGTAGCGGTAGCCGGCTTCGCGGCCGGTGAAGTCGACGATCGCCGGGCGCCGGAACGTCCAGTCGTCGTAGGCCAGCCCCTCCTCGCCGAGCAGCTCGACCTCCAGGCCGGTCAGCGCCTGGTTCAGCTCGGAGAACGCGACCTTCATGGCCGAGCCCTCCGGCCCGGGCGCGCCCGCCGTCAGCTGCTGGCGCAGCCGGGTGCCGGCCAGCCGCAGCGTCTCCGCCTCGACCCAGCGCTGGACCAGGCGATCGCGCAGCTCCGGCGTGCGCAGCTCGGGCCGCTCGCGCCAGGTCTTCGCGACGATCCCGATCAGGCCGCCCTCGCGCGGCTGGACGTGCCCGCCGATCGCGACGCGCTCGTTCATCAACGTCGTCTGCGCGACCTTCCAGCCCTCGCCGACCGCGCCGAGGCGCTGGCTGTCGGGGATCCGGACGTCGGTCAGGAAGACCTCGTTGAACTCGGCCTCGCCGGTGATCTGGCGCAGCGGCCGGACCTCGACGCCGGGCGCGGTCATGTCGCACAGGAAGTACGTCATGCCCTGGTGCTTCGGGACGTCCGGGTCGGTGCGCGTCACCAGGATCGCCCACTGCGACTCGTGCGCCCCCGACGTCCAGACCTTCTGGCCGGTGACGATCCAGTCGTCGCCGTCGCGGACGGCGCGCGTGCCCAGCGCGGCGAGGTCGGAGCCGGCGCCCGGCTCGCTGAAAAGCTGGCACCACACCTCCTCGCCGGTCCACAGTGGACGCAGGTAGCGCTCGCGCTGCTCCGGCGTGCCGAAGGCGAGGATGGTCGGCGCGGCCATGCCGAGGCCGATGCCGATCCGGCGCGGGTTGTTGTCCGGCGCGCCAGCCTCGGTGAACACACTGTCCACGGCGGACTGCAGCGCGCGCGGCGCGTTCTGGCCGCCGAGGCCGGCGGGGAAGTGGATCCAGGCGAGGCCGGCGTCGAACCGGGCCCGCAGGAAGTCCATCCGGTCCGTCGACGCGGGGTCGTGCGCGGCCAGGAACTCCGTCGCCTGGCGGGTCAGGTCTTCGGCGGTGACAGTCACTTGGCGCCCTCCGAGAGGTACTTCTTCAGCTCACGCCGGGCGAGTGAGCGCTTGTGGACCTCGTCCGGCCCGTCGGCCAGCCGCAGCGTCCGGTTCCCGGCCCACATCGCGGCCAGCGGGAAGTCCTGGCTGACGCCGCCCGCGCCGTGCACCTGCACGGCCTTGTCGAGGATCCACTCGACCGCGGCGGGGGTCGAGATCTTGATCGCCTGGATCTCGGTGTGCGCGCCCTGGTTGCCGACGGTGTCCATCAGCCACGCGGTCTTGAGCACCAGCAGCCGCTGCTGCTCGATCTTGACGCGCGACTCGGCGATCCAGTCCTGCACGACGCCCTGCTGCGCGATCGGCTTCCCGAACGCCTCGCGGGAGATCGCGCGCTTGCACATCAGCTCCAGCGCGCGCTCGGCCATGCCGATGGCCCGCATGCAGTGGTGGATGCGGCCCGGCCCGAGGCGGGCCTGCGCGATGGCGAACCCGTCGCCTTCACCGGCGATGAGGTTCTCCGCCGGCACGCGGACGTCCTCGAACAGCACCTCGGCGTGGCCGCCGTGGTCGCTGTCGTCGTAGCCGAAGACGTGCATGCCGCGCTTGACCGTCAGGCCCGGGGTGTCGCGGGGGACCAGGATCATGCTCTGCTGCTTGTGCGGCGCGGCTTCCGGGTCGGTCTTGCCCATCACGATGAAGATCTGGCACGCGGGGTTCATCGCGCCGGAGATGTACCACTTGCGGCCGTTGATGACGTACTCGTCGCCGTCGCGCCGGATCGCCGTCTCGATGTTGCGGGCGTCGGAGGAGGCGACGTCCGGCTCGGTCATCGCGAACGCGGAGCGGATTTCGCCGTTCAGCAACGGTTCCAGCCACTGCTTCTGCTGCTGCTCGTTGCCGAACATGGCCAGCACTTCCATGTTCCCGGTGTCCGGCGCGGCGCAGTTGAGCGCGGTCGGGGCGAGCCGGATGCTGCGGCCGGTGATCTCGGCCAGCGGCGCGTACTGCAGGTTCGTCAGGCCCGCGCCGTGCTCGCCGGGGAGGAAGAAGTTCCACAGGCCGCGCTTGCGCGCTTCGGCCTTCAGCTCCTCCATGACCGGCGGGATGGCCCACGGGTCGTCGCGTTCGGCGAGCTGCTGCTCGAACACCGGCTCGGCGGGGTGGATGTGCGAGTCCATGAACTCGAGGAGCTTCCCGCGCAGCTCCTCGGTCTTCTCGTCGAACGCGAAGTCCATTTACTTCTCCTCTTTGAGAATCTCGTTGCCGTGCGAGATGAGCAGCGGGACACCGGCTCCGACGCCTTCGAAGCCCGCGCCGACCGTCTTGCCCTGCGTGTAGCGGTAGTGGATACCTTCCAGGATCACGGCCAGCTTGAAGAACGCGAAGCTGACGTACCAGTTCAGCTGCGAGACGTCCCGCCCCGAACGTTCGGCGTAGCGCCGCACGACCTCGTCGGTGGTCGGGTAGCCGGGCGCGGAGCTGGCGTTGGAGACGAACTGCAGCGACACCTTGTCGCGCTCGGCGTAGGCCACCAGCAGTGCGAGGTCGGTCAGCGGGTCGCCGAGCGTCGACATCTCCCAGTCGAGCACCGCGGAGATCTTGTCGTCGCCGTCGACCAGGACGTTGTCGAGGCGGTAGTCGCCGTGGATGATCGACGGCTTGCCGGACACCGGCACCGCCGCGGCGAGCCGGTCGTGCAGCTCCTCGATGCCGTCGAGGTCGCGGCTGCGGGACGCGTCGAGCTGCTTCTTCCACCGCCGCAGCTGCCGCTCCAGGAAGCCCTCCGGCCGGCCGAAGTCGCCGAGCCCGACCGCCGCCGGGTCGACGGCGTGCAGGTCGACGAGCGTGTCGACCAGGGCGTCGGCGATGGCCCGGGTGCGTTCTTCCCCGAGCTCCGCGAGCTCGTCGGCGGTCCGGTAGGGCGTGCCCTCGACGAAGCTCATGACGTAGAACCGCGCGCCGACGACGTCGGCGTCCTCGCAGAGCAGCAGCGCTTCGGGCACCGGGACGGCGGTGTCGCGCAGGCCGGAGATCACCCGGAACTCGCGGGTCATGTCGTGCGCGGTGGGCAGCACGTGCCCGAGCGGCGGGCGGCGCACCACCCAGCGCGAGCGGCCGTCGCCCACCACGTAGGTGAGGTTCGACCGGCCGCCCTCCACGACGTCCGCGGTCAGCGCCCCGGCGACCAGGCCGGGCCGGTGCGCGTCCAGGTGGGCGCGCAGGCGGTCCAGGTCGAGTCCTGGCGGGTTCATCCAGCCTCCTCAAGCATCGTCCCGGCGAGCATACCGACTAGTCGGTATGACGTACAGAGTGCACCGGGAAGCGTCACTTTCCCCACGAAAGTGACGCTTCCCGGATGGCATCACGCCAGGAAACGCGTCACCCACTCGGCGACGCAAGCGGGCTTCGCCTCGCCGTCGATCTCGACGGTCCACTTCGACACCGCCTGCTTGCCGCCGGGGATGTCGGTGATCTCCACCAGCTCGGCCCCGGCGCGCACCTTCGAGCCGACCTTCACCGGCTGCGGGAAGCGGACCTTGTTGAGGCCGTAGTTGATGCCCATCTTGATGCCGTTGACCTTGTAGATCTTGGGGCCGAACGCCGAGAGCAGCGACAGCGTCAGGAAGCCGTGGGCGATGGTGCCGCCGAACGGGCCCGCGGTCGCCATCGGCTCGTCGACGTGGATCCACTGGTGGTCGTCGGTGGCGTCGGCGAACAGGTTCACCCGGTCCTGGGTGACCTTCAGCCACTCGCTGTACCCGAGGTGCTCGCCGACCGCGGCGGCGAAGGCGTCCAGGTTCTCGAACTCGCGCATCGGCCTCAGTCCTTCGGTCCGCCGGCGGCGTAGATGACCTGGCCGGAGATGAACCCGGCGCCCTCGCTGACCAGGAAGGAGGCCAGGTGGGCGATGTCGTCGGGGGTGCCGACGCGCTGCACCGGGATCTGCGACGCGGCGGCGGCCTTGAACTCCTCGAAGCCCATGCCGATCCGCTCGGCCGTCGCGGCGGTCATGTCGGTGGCGATGAACCCCGGCGCGATCGCGTTCGCGGTGACGTTGAACTTGCCCAGCTCGATGGCGAGGGTCTTGGTGAAGCCCTGCATGCCGGCCTTCGCGGCGGAGTAGTTGACCTGGCCGCGGTTGCCCAGCGCCGAGGTGCTGGAGAGGTTGACGATCCGGCCGTACTTCTCCTGCGTCATGTACTTCTGCACCGCGCGGGTCATCAGGAACGAGCCCTTGAGGTGCACGCCGAGGACGGAGTCCCAGTCCTGCTCGGTCATCTTGAAGATCAGGTTGTCGCGGGTGATGCCGGCGTTGTTGATCAGCACGACCGGCGGTCCCAGCTCGTCGGCGACCCGGGTGACGGCGGCCTCGACCTGCTCGGCGTCACTGACGTCGAGGGCAACGCCGACGGCCTTGCCCCCCTTGGCGACGATGGCCTCGGCGCCCTGCTTGACGCCGGCCTCGTCCAGGTCGAGCAGCCCGACGGCAAAACCGTCTTCGGCCAGCCGTCCGGCCACGGCGGCACCGATGCCGCGGCCGGCACCGGTGACCACGGCGACACGGGAAGGGGAATCGGTCACGGGGACCTCCTCGTCGTTGAGAAACGGGCTCGTGCCCGCGAGCCTACTAAGCAGTCGGTCACCTGACGATACGCGGGATCGACCCCCGAAGTGGTGACACCATGCGCAGGATCATAGCCACGGCGGAGGGCGGGAAGCCGGTTGCTCCGCTTGGGGGAACCGCTTCAGGTAGTCCGCTTCTCGGGAGTCTTGACTTGCCGCTGCGCGCTGCTGTAGACGCGACTTTCAGCAGGCGCGGTCACCCGCTGGGTGGTGACGCCCCGGCGGATGTCGCCGGGCAGGGGGCGGACGCGCTGGAGGTCGCGGCGGTGGGTGGAGCTCAGCTGCCACGGGACGCTGGTGACCATGACGCCCGGCTCGAACAGCAGCCGCCCCTTCAGCCGCAGTGAACTCTGGTTGTGGAGGATGTTCTCCCACCAGCGGCCGACGACGTACTCGGGGATGTAGACGCTGACGACGTCGCGGGGGCTGGACCGGCGGAGGCTCTTCACGTACTGCACGACCGGCCGGGTGATCTCCCGGTACGGCGACTCGAGGACCTTGAGCGGGACCTTCACTCCGCGCCGCTCCCACTGCCGCTGCAGTTCGCGGGTGTCGGAGTCGTCGACGTTGACCGTGATCGCGGTGAGGGTGTCGGGCCGGGTGGCGCGGGCGAACGCGACCGCGCGCTGGCTCGGTTTGTGCAATGTGGACACCAGCACGATCGCGTGGACGCGGCTGGGCAGCAGCTCGAACTCGTCGTCGGGCTGCAGTTCTTCGCGGACGTGCGTGTAGTGACGGTGGACGGCGCGCATGAGCCCGTACAGCAACGGGATCGCGATCACGACGAGGTAGGCGCCGTGGGTGAACTTGGTGACCAGGACGACGACGAGGACGATGGCGGTGAGGGCGGCCCCGACCGCGTTGATCAGCCGTGAGCGGTGGGCGGCCCGCCGGTCGCGGGCGCCGGTCGTGTCGGCGAGGACCCGGTTCCAGTGCTTGACCATGCCGACCTGGCAGAGCGTGAACGAGGTGAAGACGCCGAGGATGTAGAGCTGGATGAGCCGCGTGGTGGAGCCGTCGAAGGCGAAGATCAGGATGCCGGCCACCAGCGACAGGGCGATGATGCCGTTGGAGAAGGCGAGCCGGTCGCCGCGGGTGTGCAGCTGGCGCGGCAGGTAGCGGTCCTGCGCGAGGATCGAGGTCAGCAGCGGGAAGCCGTTGAACGCGGTGTTCGCGGCCAGGATGAGGATCAACGCGGTGGCGGCCTGCAGGACGAAGAACAGCACGCTGTGGTCGCCGCCGAACACCGCGGCGCCGATCTGGCTGATCACCGTGCGCTGCGGGTCGCTCCGGCAATCGCCGGCGAAACCCGTCAGGTCGCAGGTGTTCTCGGCGATGTGCACCTTGGTGATCAGGGCCAGCGCCGTGATGCCGCCGAACATGACGACGGCGATGGTGCCCATGGCGGTCATCGTGCGGGCCGCGTTCAGGGCTTTGGGCTTGCGGAACGCGGGCACGCCGTTCGAGATCGCCTCGACCCCGGTCAGCGCGGTGCAGCCGGACGCGAACGACCGCAGCAGCAGGAAGACCAGGGCGAAACCGGTCAAGCCGACCTGTTCGGGACGGACGTCGTAACCGGCGCTTTCGGCCACCGGAGCGTGCCCGGTGAGGGCGCGGCCCAGTCCGACGACGATCAGCAGCATGACCGAGGCGATGAACAGGTACGTCGGCGCGGCGAACGCCCGGCCGGACTCGCGGATGCCCCGCAGGTTCATCGCCATCAGCACGACGATGAAGCCGACGTTCAGCGCGATCCGGTAGTCGTTGAGCTCCGGGACGGCGGAGATGATGTTGTCCACCCCGGACGCGACCGAGACCGCGACCGTCATGATGTAGTCGACCATCAGGGCCCCGGCGACGACCAGCCCGGCGCGGCTGCCGAGGTTGCGGGAAGCGACTTCGTACGAGCCGCCGCCGCTGGGGTAGGCGCGCACCACCTGCCGGTAGGAGATCACGACGACGGTGAGCAGCACGGCCACGCCCAAGCCGACCCACGGCGCCATCGTGAGGTAGGCCAGCCCTCCGATCGACAGGATCAGCAGGATCTCCTGGGTCGCGTACGCCACCGAGGAGAGCGGGTCACTGGCGAAGATCGGCAGGGCGAGCCACTTCGGCAGAAGCGTCTCCCCGAGCGTGTCGCTCCGGAACGGCCGGCCGAGTACCAGCCGTTTGAGCCATGAGGTGGGTGCCGGCACCACCGCAGCGTGCCTCGGCCGGAGGAGAGCCGGCGTAGAGAAAACGTCAAGATCCGGGCGTCGGCGTAGGGAAATCGTAAGTGTCTCCGGGGTGATCGTCAGGTTCTCGTCAACGGCGCTGGTCTTCGCCGGCCTGCCCGGCCAGGCCGCGCCGTAAGCTCGAGCCGTGACCGATCCCGATGAAGCCATCGAGCTGGCGGCCGAGCGCGGCGACACCGCCGAACTTCGTAGGTGGGCGGCCGCGGGGCAGTCCGACGCCGTCGATCTGCTCATCGAGGCCGCCACTGAACGAGAGGACCTCGACGAGCTCCGCCGGCTCGCCGACGAGGGCAGCCGGACCGCGGCCGAGGTGCTGGCCGAGCTCGAGGACGAATAGCGCGGGTTTGCGACGCCGACGCGTGCCCACCGCGGGGATGGGCACGCGTGGCCGCGGCAGGCCCGGACCGCTGTGGCGAGGTTCGCCGTCCGGGCGATAGTTCCGGAGGTTCGTGACGTAGCCGAAGCCGGCGCCGGCCCCGGGTCGCCGAACGCGAGCGTCGTGTCGGCCGTGTTGCCGGGCTAGGAGATCTTGCGGCGGTACGCGGCAGTGGCGAAGACGTAGGCCGCGACGAGGATTCCCGCGCACCAGGCGAGGGCGACCAGGATGTCGCCGCCGATCGGCTGCTCGGTGAACAGTGCGCGGATGGTGTTGACGATCGACGTCACCGGCTGGTGCTCGGCGAACCAGCGCACCGGGCCGGGCATCGTCGCGGTGGGGACGAACGCCGAGCTGAGGAACGGCAGGAAGATCAGCGGGTAGGAGAACGCGCCGCCGCCTTCGGCCGTCTTCGCGGTGAGGCCGGCGAGCACCGCGATCCAGGTCAGGGCCGTGGTGAACAGGATCAGGATGCCGGTGACCGCGAGCCAGGCCAGTGGTCCGGCTCCCGAGCGGAAGCCCATCAACAGCGCAACGCCCACGACGATCACGAGCGAGATCAGGTTGGCGACCAGCGAGGTCAGCACGTGCGCCCACAGCACGGCCGAGCGGGTGATCGGCATGGAGTGAAAGCGTTCGAAGATCCCGCTCTTGAGGTCGGTGAACAACCGCAACGCGGTGTAGGCGATGCCCGAAGCGATCGTGATCAGCAGGATGCCGGGCAGCATGTAATCGATGTAGGAGCCCGATCCGGTGTCGATCGCGCCGCCGAACACGTAGACGAACATCAGCATCATCGCGACCGGCGTGATGACCGTCGTGATGATGGTGTCCAAGCTGCGAGTGATGTGGCGCAGTGACCGTCCCAAGAGGACGGTGGTGTCGCCGAGGGCGTGCGTGGTCATCGGTTCTCACTTTCCGTGCGGGCGCCGACGACAGTGAAGAAGACGTCTTCGAGGGTCGGCTGTTTCTCGACGTACTCGACCTTGGCGGGCGGGAGCAGCCGCTTGAGTTCGGCGAGGGTGCCGTTCACGATGATCCGGCCCTCGTGCAGGATCGCGATCCGGTCGGCGAGCTGCTCGGCCTCGTCGAGGTACTGGGTGGTGAGCAGCACGGTCGTGCCGCGGGCGGCGAGACCTTTCACCGCGCCCCAGACTTCCAGGCGGGCTTCGGGGTCGAGCCCGGTGGTCGGCTCGTCCAGGAAGATCACCGGGGGATCGCCGATGAGGCTCATGGCGATGTCCAGGCGGCGGCGCATGCCCCCGGAGTACGTCGACACCTTCCGCGTGGCCGCGTCGGTCAGCGAGAAGCGCTCCAACAGGTCGTCGGCGATCTTGCCGGGCTGCTTCAGGCGCCGCAGCCGGGCGACGAGCACGAGGTTTTCCCGGCCGCTGAGGATCTCGTCGACGGCGGCGAACTGGCCGGTGAGGCTGATCGCCGCGCGCACGTCGCCGGCTTGCGTGCCGACGTCGAAGCCGTTGACGGTGGCCGTCCCGGCGTCCGGCTCGAGCAGCGTGCACAGGATCCGGACGACGGTGGTCTTGCCCGCGCCGTTCGAGCCGAGCAGGGCGAAGATGCTGCCGCGGGCGACGTCGAAGTCCACGCCGCGCAGGACGTGCAGCTGTTTGTACGACTTCTCGAGGCCGCGAACTCTTATCGCTGTCATCGGTCATCCTCTCGTCCAGCTAGTCAGTACTGCTGAGTACTGGTATACAGTAGTACTAGGTAGTAGTGCCAGGGTGAGCCCGGAGGAGTGATGGACGACCTGACGGAGATGTTGAAGGGCACTCTCGAAGGCTGTGTGCTCGAGATCATCGGCAAGGAGGAGACCTACGGCTACGCGATCACGCGCCGGCTGAACGACCTCGGTTTCGGCGACGTCGTCGAGGGGACCGTGTACACGATCTTGTTGCGGCTGGAGAAGAACAAGCTGGTCCAGGTGACGAAACGGGCGTCCGAGAAGGGGCCGCCGCGCAAGTTCTACCGGCTGAACGACGCCGGTCGCGAAGAGCTCGGGCGGTTCTGGGCGAAGTGGGAGTACGTCTCCTCGCGTATCGACAAACTGAAGGAAGGTGGGGAATGAACTTCTGGGAGACCATCACCGGCAGCGACATGACCCGGGAATACCAGGCATTCGAAGCCAGGGCCGGGGCGTTGCCGGAGGACTACCGGTCGGCGTGGGAGCAGATCAAGGCGAACCTCTTCCCGTACGGGGATTTCTCCGGCCGCAATCTGATGCCGATCCTCGACGGCGCGCTGGGGCTGCTCGAAGAAACCGCGGCGGAGGGGCAGAGCGTCCAGGACGTGCTGGGAGATGACGTCGGGGGCTTCTGCGCGGCGCTCGCCGGCGGTGAAGGCGCCAAGAACTTCCGCGACCGGTGGCGGAAACAGCTGAACCGGAATGTCGCGAAAAAACTGGGCCGGCTGGGAGGCTGAGATGGGCATCCAGGACGTCATCGAAGGCAAGAAGCAGTGGCGGGCGCACATGGCTCGGGTCAAAGCCCTGCCGCCGGACTACCAGATCGTTTACAAGGAGATGCAGAAGTACCTGTTCAAGGTCGGGCCGGTCGACCTGCTCGAGGGAAACCTGCTCTCGGGAATCGTCGACTTCTTCGAGGAGAACGCCGCGACCGGCCGGGGCGTCCTCGAAGTGACCGGCGAGGACGTCGCCGCCTTCTGCGACGAGCTGATCAAGGATTCGCCGACCTACGCCGATCGCTACCAGGAGTCGCTCAAGGGCAACGGTGGGAAGTAGCCGGAAAGCGGTGTGAAACCGGGCTGAAACCGGGGTTGCGCACCCTCGTCGCAGCCGTGGCCGCCGAGGTCACGGGCGGACGAGAGGAGAACCGTGACCACCCCGGCGATAGCGGCCAGCGGGCTGCGCAAGTCCTTCGGCGACCAGGTCGTGCTCGACGGCATCGACCTGCACGTCACCGAGGGCACCATCTTCGCCCTGCTCGGGCCCAACGGCGCGGGCAAGACGACCGCCGTCCGGATCCTGTCGACGTTGATCCACTCCGACGGCGGGCAGGCGTCGGTCGCGGGGCACGACGTGGCCGCCGAGCCGGACGGCGTCCGCGCCGCGATCGGCGTCACCGGGCAGTTCTCGGCGGTCGACAACCTGCTGACCGGCGAGGAGAACCTGCTGCTGATGGCGGACCTGCACCACCTCGGCCGCGCCGACGGGCGGCGGAAGGCGGCGGGCCTGCTCGAGCGGTTCGACCTCGCCGAGTCCGCGGGCAAGCTCGTCTCGGCCTACTCGGGCGGGATGCGCCGGCGGCTCGACCTGGCGATGACGCTCGTCGGCGCCCCGCGCGTGCTGTTCCTCGACGAGCCGACCACCGGGCTCGACCCCCGCAGCCGGCACACGATGTGGCGGATCATCCGCGACCTCGTCGCCGGCGGCGTGACCGTCTTCCTGACGACGCAGTACCTCGACGAGGCCGACGAGCTGGCCGGGCGGGTCGCGGTGCTCGACCACGGGCGGGTGGTGGCCGAAGGCACCCCGGACGAGCTCAAGCGGCGGGTCCCCGGCGGCCACGTCCGGCTGCAGTTCGCCGACGCCGAAAGCCTCGATGCCGCCGAGCGGGCGCTCGGGGAGGGCACGCGGGACGAAGCCGCGTTCACGCTGTCGGTGCCCGGCGACGGCGGGGTCCGCTCGCTGCGCGGGCTGCTCGACCGGCTGGACGGCGCGGGGGTGGACGTCGGCAGCCTGTCGGTGCACACGCCGGATCTCGACGACGTCTTCTTCGCCCTCACGACCGAGAAGGAGGCCGTGCGATGAGCTACGCGGTGCGTGATTCGGCGACCATGCTGCGCCGCAACCTGCGGCACCTGCGCCGGTACCCCGGGATGATGATCATGTCCCTGGGCATGCCGGTGCTGCTCCTGCTGCTGTTCGCCGGGGTGTTCGGCGGCGCGATGCAGGCGGGCGTCCGCGGTGGGGCGTACGTCGACTACCTGGTGCCGGGGATCCTGCTGATGACCGTCGGGTACGGCGCGTCGATGACGGCGCTGGCGGTGAACCGGGACATGACCGAGGGGATCATCGCGCGGTTCCGGACGATGGCGATCGCGCGGGTGTCGGTGCTGACCGGGCACGTCCTGGGTGCGGTGCTCCGGACGGTGGTCAGCGCGGTGCTGGTCGTCGCGGTGGCGCTGCTGTTCGGGTTCCGGCCCGCCGCCGGGCCGGGTGGCTGGTTCGCGGCGCTCGGCGTGGTGCTGCTGCTGGCGCTCGCGTTGACCTGGCTCGCGGTCGCGGTCGGGTTGCTGGCGAAGAACGCCGAGGGCGCGAACCTGTTCATCCTGGTCGTGCAGGTGCTGCCGTTCGTCAGCAGCGCGTTCGTGCCCACGGACACGATGTCGGGAGCCGTGCGCTGGTTCGCCCGCAACGAACCGTTCACCCCGGTCATCGACACCCTGCGCGGGCTGGTGCTGGGCACCCCGGTCGGCGGCAGCGCCTGGGTCGCCGTCGCCTGGTGCGCGGGGTTCGCCGTCGCGGGGTACGTCTGGGCGCGGGCGTTGTTCAGGCGCGATCCCGCGGCCTGAGCGTCAACGCGGCGAGGGCGGCTGCGCGCAGCTCTTCGCGGCCGAGGCCGGCGTATTCCGGCACCGCGCCGGTGTACGCCGGCTCGTCGGCCCGTTCGGCCACGGCCCGGATGCGGGCGGAGGACATCGTCGGGTGGAAGCCGCGCACGTACCGGAAGCGCTCGGCGAGGGCGATCATGCGCACCGCCGCGGCCCGCTCGCCGGCCGTTTCCGCGCGGTCGAGGTCGGTCAGGGCCAGGGCCAGCAGGAGGGCGCCGGAGACCGGGAGCGACGTCGCGGGGTCTTCGAGCAGGCCGGGCAGCGCGCGGGGGAGCTCGCCGGTGATCTCGGTGACGAGGTCGAGGCGGCCGTGGTGGGCGTGGGCGACCACGGTGACGGCTTGGGTTTCCCACGCCCAGCCGTCGGCGCCGGGCCCGGTGTCCTTTGTGGACCGCAGCCGGTCGGCGGCCTGCCGCCACAGGCGCAGGCCC
This sequence comes from Amycolatopsis sp. NPDC114478, assembly GCF_055633805.1. Taxonomy (NCBI): domain Bacteria; kingdom Bacillati; phylum Actinomycetota; class Actinomycetes; order Pseudonocardiales; family Pseudonocardiaceae; genus Amycolatopsis; species Amycolatopsis sp. NPDC114478. The sequence continues at coordinate 52,575 of NZ_JBVKDO010000030.1, forward strand.
GTGTCGGCGTCGCCACGGGCCAAGGCGATCTCCGCGCGGGCGCCGACGTCCACCATGGACGCTCCGGCCACCTCGCGGCCGCCGGTCAGCATGGCCTGTTCGAGCCAGTGCTCCGCTTCGTCGATCGCGCCGAGCTGGAGGTTGGCCAGCACCAGCGCACCCCGGACGCGGGCGGCGCCGGGCCAGGCGCCGGTCTCGTCGAGCACCGCGAGCACGGTGCCGATCGACCGCCGGGCTTCCTTCCCGCGTTCCAGCTCCAGGCACAGTTCCCCGACCCGCGCGTGGGCGACGGCGCGCAGCCACGGCGACTCCCGGTCGTCGAACACGGCGACCATGCGCTCGGCCGCGGCCAAGGCGCGCTCGGGGGCGTCGAGTGCCGACCACGCGTAGCTGGCGACGCCCTCGGCCAGCCCGGCGACGAGCGGATTCTCGTTGCCGCACAACGCGAACAGCGGGGCGAAGTCCGGTGCGGCCACGGTGCGGAGCACCGTCTCGGCGGCGTGGACCAGGGTGCCGGGTGCGGCGGGCGGGAGGCGGCGGAGGGCGACCAGCGCGCGGGTGGGCCGGGGGCCCTGCAGCAGGAAGCTGTTCACCGCGCTCAGCACCAGGGCCGCGCGGGTCGCGGCCACGAGGCCGGGCCCGGGCCGGAAGTGGGAGAGGAGCCAGGCGGTGTCCTCGACCAGCGCGGCCATCCGGCCGAAGTTCGACTCGAAGGTCCACAGGCCGCCCAGGACGGCGGCGGTGGCCGCGACGGTCGCGCCGTCCTCCTGGTCGAGCCCGTGCCGCAGCGCGTGCACCAGGTTGTCCTGTTCGGCGCCGACCCGCCGCATGGCCGGGACGAGGTCGGCTGCGAAGAGGGATTCGTGGTGGGCCAGGGAGAAGTCGACGGCCCAGGTGAGGAACGCGGTCGTGCTCCGGTCGGTCTCGCCGGCTTCCTCCCGGCGGGCGGCGCTGAACTCGCGGAGGGTCTCCAGCATCCGGAACCGCGTGCCCGCCGGGGTGTCCAGCACCTTGAGCAGCGAGTGGCCGGCGAGCCGGTCGAGCAGGTCGACCGCGTCGGCGCCGAGCAGATACCGGGCGGCGCCCGCGGTGAAGCCGTCGGGGAAGACCGACAGGGCCCGCATGGCGGCCTGCGCGCGCGGGTCGAGGAGAGCCCAGCTCCAGCCGATCACCGCCGCCAGCGTGCGGTGCCGCGGCGGGGCGTCGCGGGCGCCGCCGCGCAGCAGCGAGAACCGGTCGCCGAGGTGGTGGGCGATCTCGGCGACGGACATGACACGCGTCCGCGCCGCGGCCAGCTCGATGGCGAGCGGCAGGCCGTCGAGGTGGGTGCACAGCTGCCGGACGGCCGCGTCCGGCAGGTCGAGGTCCGGGCGGAGGGCGCGGGCCCGCTGGCGGAAGAGTTCGGCGGCGGTCGCCGGATCCAGTTCCGGCAGCGGGTGGACTGACTCCGAAGAGAGGCCCAGGGGTGTCCGGCCGGTCGTGAGCACCCGCAGGTCCGCGCTGAGCGCGACCAGCGTCCGGACGAGGTCGGCGACGCCACGCACGACGTGTTCGCAGTTGTCGAGCACCAGCAGTGCCGGGCCGGGGCCCAGCGCGTCGAGGATGCCGGTCACGGTGTCGCGCGGTGCGGGCGGGTGGCTGCCCGGCGGGCCTCCCGTGTCGGCACCGCCGACCGCCGAAGCGACTTCGGCGGCGACGTCGTCGTCGTGGGTGACTCCGGCGAGCGGTACGAAGTGGACGGTCCGCTGTTCGGCCCGGCGGCTCACCGCGTGCGCCAGCCGGGTCTTGCCCAGCCCGCCGGCGCCGACGATCGACGTGACCCGGGACGTCCGCAGCAGCCCGGCGACGGCGGCCAGGTCGGTGTCCCGGCCGAGCAGCGGGTTCGGCTCGTGCGCGATGCCGTGGCGCACCACGGGGGCTTCGCCCTGCAGGAGCTGCTGGTGCACCTCGCGCAACGCGGGTCCGGGGTCGGTGCCGAGCTCGTCGCGCACCCGGCGCCGGTAGTCCTCGTACCGGGCCAGCGCGGCGGCGGGCCCGGCCGTCGCGGCTTCGCTGCGCAGCAGTTCGACGAGCAGTTCCTCGTCGCGCGGTCGTTCGGCCGCCAGCTCGGTCAGCTCGTCGACCACCTCGGCGGCGCGGCCCAGCCGCGAGCGGCACAGCGCCCGGGCCCGGACCAGCCACCGGGCGGTCGACGCCCGGGCCGTCCTCAGCGCGCCGAGCGGATCGGCACTGCCGGGGTCGTCGCGCGGCGTCCAGAGCGCCAGGCCTGCTTCCGCTTGGGCGAGCGCGGCTTCGTGGTCGCCGTCGCGGGCGAGCCGGGCGCAGGCGGTCGCGCTGAGGAGCAGCGCGCCGGTGTCCACCTCGCTTTCGGCCAGGGTGAGCCGGTAGCCGGCCGGCGTGGCCTCGATGACGTCGTGGCCGAGCTGGGCCCGGGCGCGGGACACGAGCACCTGCAGCGCCTTGGCGGGGTGTTCCGGCCGCTCGTCCGGCCAGAGCCCGTCGATCAGGCGGGCGGTGCTCGCCCCGGTGCGGAGGTCGTCGGCGAGCAGGGCGAGCAGCCCGCCCAGGCGGGGGCTGGTGATCTCCCGGCCGCGGTGGGCCACCCGCGGCAGCAGGACCAGCTCGATCGTCACCGCATCAGGCTAGCGGCGCCGGCTGGTGGCGCTCCCGCGGTCGAGCCGCCGTCACAATCCGGCGTCGTCGGCACTCGATCCGTGAAGGGTCTTGCCACCGGATCGTGTTAACGCTCACAATGTGCGCTTGAGGCTGGCCGTCGAACCGGTTCGATGATCACCGCCTCGGTCGACACGCTCAGCCGTTCGGACCTACTCAGGAGCAGCGACGATGGTGCTATCGAGAGGAACGCGGACGCCGGTCCGCACGGTGACGCTGGTGCTGGCCGCCGCCCTGCTCGGCGCCGGCCAGCTGTTAGCGCTACCAGCGGTGGCGGCCGAGGCGCCGGGGCCGCTGGTGCACTACGACTTCGACACCACCGACCTGGGCACCGGGGTCGTGTCCGACTCCTCCGGGCACGGGCTCGACGGCACGCTGGTCAACGGCGCCACCGCCCAGGTCGTCGCCGGGGCCGGCGGTGGCGGCGCGCTGGCCCTGCCCGGCGGCGCGCCGACCTCGAACGGCGCCTACGTCAAGCTCCCGCGCGCCGCCCTCGGCAGCGCACCCGATGTCACCGTCTCCGTGCGCGTGAAATGGGACAACGCGAACGCCGCGCCGTGGCAGTGGCTCTTCGCGCTGGGCAAGGACACCACGAAGTACCTGTTCGCGACGCCGTCGAACTCCGACGGACGCCTTCGCGGCGCGGTCACCACCGCCGGCGGCGGCGCCGAGGCCCAGGTGACCGGCTACGCCGCGCTCCCGACGACGTGGCAGACCGTCACGGTGACGCTCGACTCGGCCGCGCACCGGCTCACCGCCTACCTCGACGGCGCCGCCGTCTCGTCGGCGAGCACCGACGTCACCGCCGCGCAGCTCGCCGACGCGGGCACCTCGTTCGCCGGCTACCTCGGCAAGAGCTTCTACGCCGACCCCTTGTTCAAGGGCGCGATCGACGACTTCCAGATGTACGACAGGGCGTTGTCCGCCGCGCAGGTCGCCGAGCTGGCCGGACCGGCACCCGCCGTCACCGGCCTGACCCGGACGAAGTTCGACCTCCGCGCCACCGTCGGTACGCCGCCCGCGCTCCCGGCCGCGGTCCGCGGCACGTTCGGTGACGGCTACGACCGGGACGTGCCGATCCAGTGGTCCACCGTGGACCCGGCGGCCTACAGCCGCCCGGGCGCGTTCACCGTGCCGGGGACGGCCGCGGGCCGGGCGGTGACGGCGTCGGTCACGGTGGTCCGCGACGGCCAGCTGACCATCGACCTCGGCAGCGACACCGGGCCGTTCCACGGCGGCGCCGCCGGCAGCCTCTACGGCCTGTACGGCGACGGCGTCCCCACCGACAACCTCATCGAAGGCATGCACGTCCGGACGATCGCCACCAAGGCGCAGGACGGCCCCCAGCACCCGGGCGCCGACGCCCTGGAAATCGTCAAGCCGCTGGCGGACAGCACGAACGGCGACGTCTACGTCTACATGACCGACATCCACCGCGGCTTCCCCTACCAGTGGCCGGGAAGCACCCCCGAAGAGAAGCTGCGGCTCTACTCGGAGAAGATCGCCAAGCAGGTCGACCAGGTCCTCAAGCTGGACCCGAAGTACCGGGACAACGTCGTGTTCGTGCCGTTCAACGAACCCGAAGGCAACATGTTCGGCACCGGGGAGTGGAGCTACAACGGGGTCAGCTGGCTGACGAACCCGGCCGACTACTTCGCCGCGTGGGACCAGACCTACCGGCTGATCAAGGGCAAGCTGCCCGCGGCGCGGATCGCCGGGCCGAACACCAGCGTCCTCTACGACCAGGTCAAGGGCTTCCTGCAGCACGCCGTCGCCGCCGGCACCGTGCCGGACGTGATGACGTGGCACGAGCTGAGCCACCCCGAGCAGATCCGCACCAGCGTCGCGAAGTACCGCGGCTGGGAGGCCCAGGTCTTCGCGGGAACGCCCCATGCGGGCAAGCAGCTGCCGATCAACATCGACGAGTACGCGTTCAACTACCACACCTCGGTCCCGGGCCAGATGATCCAGTGGGTCTCCGCGATCGAAGAGTCCAAAGTGGACGCCGACATCGCGTACTGGAACATCGACGGCAACCTGTCCGACTCGGCCGTGCAGGCCAACCGCGGCAACGGCCAGTGGTGGCTCTTCAACGCCTACGGCGAGATGAGCGGGCACACCGTCGAGGTGACCCCGCCCTTTCCCGGGCAGAACTACTCGCTGCAGGGCGTCGCGACCCTCGACCCGGCGAAGGCCCAGGCGCGGGCGATCTTCGGCGGCAAGGACGGCAACGCCTGGGTCGAGTTCGCGAACGTGCCGAAGGCACTCGGCGGCACCGTGCACGCCTGGATCCGGGAGATCCCGTGGACCGGGCAGATCGGGGACTCGGCCCAGCCGGAGCTGATCTCCGAACGTGACGTCAAGGTGCGGAACGGCGTGGCGGCGTTCGACTTCGGCGGTTCGCTGCCGAAGCTGAAGGAGTCGTCGGCGTACGAGATCGTGCTCAGCCCGGGCGGCACCGGCGCTCCGGCGGCGGCGAGCCCGAAGCTGTGGGAGCAGCGCTACGAAGCCGAGGCCGCCACCTACACCGGCTCGGGCTACAGCAAGAACGGCCCGGAAGGCTCCCCGAACGACGTCTCGAAGTTCTACACCTCGGGCGGTTACGACGTGGGCGGCCTCCGGACCGGCTCCGACGGCGTGCTGAGCTTCGGCGTCGACGTGCCGGGCGACGGCACCTACGACCTGAGCGTGTTCGCCAACTCCCTCAACACCTACGACCTGGTCAAGGCGAACGGGCCCACGAACGTGTTCCTGCGCGTCGACGGGGCGGCCGAACAGGAACTGCTGCTGCCGCTGGGCTACAAGTGGGTGGTCTGGGACCACGCCGACACGAAGGTGCGGCTGAGCAAGGGCAAGCACACGCTCTCCCTCGCCGCCCGCAGCCTCGACGGCACCCGCGCGACGCAGGGTGACGCGATCGTCGACAGCCTCCAGCTGTCGCTGCCGAACCCCGCCGCGGCCACTTCGGTGTACGAGGCGGAACTGGCCACGACGTCCGGCGGGAAACCGGTCTACGGCCCCGGCTCCGGCGCCGGCACGCTCCGGCTCGGCCGCGGGGACACGGCGACGTTCTGGGTGTACTCGCCGCAGGACGCCGAGTCGACGCTGACCGTGCGCGGCCTCGGGCTGACGAACCTGGTGGTCAACGGCCAGGACGTCCGGAAGGTCGCCGGCACCGGCTCGGCCGCGGTGTCGCTGTCCGGCGGCATCAACAAGGTCACCCTCACCGGGGTCGCGGCGGCGTCCTGGGTCGACCGGCTCGACGTGCGCCGGACCGACGGCGCGCTGCCCGTGAAGACCTACCAGGCGGAGAACGCCCAGCTTGCCGGGACGGCGCAGGTGACCGCACTGTCCCATGCGGACGGTGGCCAGGCGGTCACCGGCGTGGGTGGTGCGCCCGGCAACGGCAACACCGTGACGTTCCACGTCACCGCCGACCGGCCGGGCACCTACGCGCTGCGGATCCGCTACGCCAACCCGGAGCAGTCGGAAGCCACGCACTACAACCCGGATCCGCTGGCCCGCCACGCGGACATCTCGGTCGACGGCGGTGCGGCGCGGCGGGTGCTCTTCCCGCACAGCTTCCACCAGAACAACTTCTGGGAGCTGACCGTGCCCGTCCAGCTGAAGCCGGGGGACAACACCCTCTCGTTCCGGTCCGAGGAGCTGCCGGACTTCGACGGCACGACCTACGCGTCGGACACCTACCCCGGCGTCCTGCTGCGGTCGCCGTACGCCCCGGTGCTCGACCGGATCGCGATCGCCCCGTTCAGCGCCCCGGTGCGCTGAGCCACCTTCGGAGGAAACAGTGGTCACCATCGGCGACGTCGCCAAGGCGGCGGGGGTCTCCCGCAGCACGGCGTCCTACGCCTTCTCCGGCAAGCGCCCGATCTCCGCGGAGGTCCGCGTGCGGGTGCAGGACCTGGCCCGGCAGCTCGGCTACACGCCGAACGCCGGCGCCAGGGCGCTGGCCACGGCCCAGACCATGGTCATCGGCCTGCTCGCGCAGTTCCTGGAGGACGAGTTCAAGCCCGCGATGCTGCAGTACATGCTGGGCGTCTCGGACACCGCGCGCGAACTCGGCTACGACACGCTGCTGGTGACGGAGTCCGACGGGGCGCACGCGCTCGACCGGATCACCAGCTCCCGCATGGTCGACGGGATCGTGCTGCTCAACGTGGCCCACGAGGACGACCGGGTCCCGCTGCTGCGGGCGGCGCCCCAGCCCGGCGCGCTCGTCGGCCTCACCCGCGACCCCAGCGGCGTCGACGTGTTCGACCTGGACTTCGAAGCCGCCGGCCGGCTGATGGTCGGGCACCTGCACGCCGCCGGGCACCGCGAGCTGATCCTGGTTTCCCAGCCGGAGCACGTCGTCGAGCGAGGCGGTTCGTACGTCTGGCGGCTGCGCAACGGGGGCCAGGACGAGGCCGAGCGGCGCGGGATGGTGCTGCACGCCGTGTTCGGCGCCTCCCGCCAGCCGGAGGTGGGCCGGGAGCTGCACGCCCTGCTCGACGCCCACCCCGGCGTGACCGGGCTGCTGCTCAACAACGAGGCGGCGGCCGCCGCGCTGCCGTCCGTGCTGCACGACCGCGGGCTGCGCGCGCCGGAGGACCTGTCGGTGATCGGCCGGTACTCCGACGAGTTCGCCCGCACCTTTTCCCTGCCGTTCTCGTCGATCGACAGCGCCCCGGACCGGCTGGGCGAGCTGGCCGTGCGCCAGCTCGTCCACCGGATCGAGACCCTGGAAGCGGGCGAGGAACCCGACGTGCTGCACCTGCTCGCGCCCGAGCTCGTCGACCGCGGCAGCACCGGCACCCCGCACCGAAGCTGACCCCCTTCACGCAGTTCAAGGAGGAATACCGTGAAGCCTTCACCCATCCGGCTGGCGGCCGCCGCCGGCACCCTGGCGCTGGTCACCGGCCTCGCCGCCTGCTCCTCGTCGTCCGGCGACGGCGGGGCGGCCGGCGCCACGCCCACCACCTACACGTGGTGGGACCCGTACCCGCAGCACGACGCGTCCTCCGGCTGGGCGAAGCGGGTCGAGGCGTGCGGAACGCAGGCCGGGGTGAGCATCAAGCGCACCGCCTACGACACGACCGCGCTGACGAACCAGTCCCTGCTCGCCGCCCAGGAGGGGACCTCGCCGGACGTCATCCTGCTGGACAACCCGGCCGTCTCGACGCTGGCCGACACCGGCATGTTGTCCACAATGGACGATCTCGGCGTCGACACCAAGGGGATCGACCAGAACCTGCTCGGCGCCGGCGTCGTCGACGGCAAGACCTTCGGCGTCCCGATCGGGGCCAACACGCTCGCGCTGTACTACAACAAGACCGTCCTGGAGTCGGCCGGCGTGGACCCGGCGTCGATCAAGGACTGGGCGAGCCTGACCGCGGCGCTGCAGAAGGTCACCGCGGCCCACCACAAGGGCATCACGTTCGCCGGCATCGGCACCGAAGAGGGCACGTTCCAGTTCCTGCCGTTCTTCTGGGGCGCCGGCGGGAACCTGCGTCAGCTCGACTCGCCCGAGGCGGTGGCGGCGCTCGACCTGTGGACCGGCTGGCTGAAGTCCGGGTACGCGCCCAACTCGGTCATCCACGACTCGCAGAACACCAGCTGGGAGGAGTTCCTGACCGGCGAGTTCGGCTTCGCCGTCAACGGCACCTGGCAGGTCACCAGCGCGTCGAAGGCCAAGTTCCCGACCGGTGTCGTCCAGCTCCCGGGCCGCTCCGGTGGCGTGGCGCCGACCCCGACCGGTGGCGAGTTCCTCACCGCGCCCGTGCAGAAGGACACCAAGCGCTACGAGGTGACCAAGAAGATCGTCGACTGCATGACGACGCCGCAGGGCATGGTCGAGACGGCGAACACCTTCGCCTACTACGTCCCGCCGACCCGGGCCGGCCAGGACGCGCTGCTGGCCCAGCACCCCGAGCTCAAGCCGTGGGTCGATGCCGTGCGCACCGCGAAGGGCCGCACCGCCGACAACCTCGGCACCAAGTACCCGAAGATCTCCGAGCCCCTTTGGACCGCGGTGCAGAACGCGCTCAGCGGCGCCAAGTCCCCGCAGGACGCGCTCGGCGAGGCCCAGAAGGCCGCGGCCAAGGCGGTCGGCTGACGCCATGCCCACCACCAGTACGACGTTGCTCGCCGAGCGGTCGAGCGCCCGCTCGGCGAGCCCGCCGCCGCGCCGGGTGCGCCGCCCGGCGCGGTGGGCGACCGCCGGCTTCCTCGCGCCGCTCACCGCGTACCTGCTGATCTTCTACGTCTACCCGCTCTACCGGAACATCGACCTCAGCCTGCACCACTACAACGCGCGGGCGTTCGTGCAGGGCAACGCGAAGTTCGTCGGCGCGGACAACTACACGGCGATCTTCTCCTCGCCCGACTTCGGCCTCGCGCTGGGGAACACGGCCGTGTTCACCCTCGTGTCGATCGCCTTCCAGTACGCCATCGGCCTGGCCTTGGCGGTGTTCTTCCGCGGCAACTTCCGGCTGTCCGGGCTGCTGCGGGGCCTGTTCCTGGTGCCGTGGCTGCTGCCGCTGATCGTGTCCGGCTCCACCTGGGCCTGGATGCTGGGCAGCGACAACGGGATCGTCAACGCGGTCCTGCGGGCGTTCGGCCTGGCCGGCATCGACTGGCTGACCTCACCGCACTGGTCGCTGACCTCGGTGGTGATCGCCAACATCTGGCTCGGCATCCCGTTCAACCTGGTGATCCTGTACTCCGGGCTGCAGAACATCCCCGCCGAGCTGTACGAAGCCGCCGAGCTCGACGGCGCGACCGCGTGGCAGAAGTTCCGCCGGATCACCATGCCGATGCTCCGGCCGGTCTCGGCGATCACCCTGCTGCTCGGGCTCGTCTACACGCTCAAGGTGGTGGACATCATCTGGATCATGACCACCGGCGGGCCCGGCACGGTGTCGACGACGCTGGCGGTCTGGTCCTACCACGAGGCCTTCGGCACCGGGCAGCCGGACTTCTCGCCCGCCGCGGCGATCGGCAACCTGCTGATCGTCATCGCGCTGGTGTTCGGCTTCCTCTACGTGCACCTACAACGACGTCAGGAGCGGTCATGACCCGGCGGCGCGGGGGGTGGAAGACGGCGCTCGGCGTCGTGCTGGCCGGGCTGATGCTCTTCCCGGTCTACTGGATGGTCAACGTCTCGCTCACCCGGACCGAGGACATGCGGACCGATCCGCCGCACTGGTTCCCGTGGAACCCCACGCTGGACGGGTACGCGAACGCGCTGGGCGACCAGCTGCCCGCGCTCGGCACCAGCCTGCTCGTGGGGCTGGGGTGCGTGGTCCTGACCGTGCTGATCTCCGCGCCCGCCGGCTACGCGCTGGCCAAGCTGCGGGTGCGCGGGGCCGGCACGGTCAACTTCGTGCTGCTGGTGGCGCAGATGATCCCGAGCGTGGTGATGGCGATCGGGTTCTACGCCATCTACGTGCGCCTCGGCTGGCTCAACACGCTGTGGGGCCTGGTCGTCGCGGACTCCACGATCGCGGTGCCGTTCGGCGTGCTGGTGTTCACAGCGTTCATGTCCGGAATCCCGGGGGAGCTGATGCAGGCGGCGAAGATCGACGGCGCCGGCACCGTCCGGACGTTCACCTCGATCGTGCTGCCGGTCAGCCGCAACGCCGTGATCACGGTGTCGCTGTTCGCCTTCCTGTGGGCGTGGTCGGACTTCATCTTCGCGTCCACTTTGGACCGCAACGGCTCAATGATCCCGGTGACGCTGGGCATCTACCGGTACATCGGCAACAACACCACCGAATGGAACTCGATCATGGCCACCGCCGCGGTCGCGTCGGTGCCGGCCGCGGTCCTGCTCGTCGTCGCCCAGCGGTACGTCGCCGGTGGCGTGACGGCGGGCGCGGTGAAGGACTAGCCACCTCCCTTCCGAAGCAAGGAGACCGAACTTGGTCAGGTTCTTCCCGGCGGAGACCGCGCTCGAGGTCCGCCACCGGCACGAGGTGCTCACCATCGAAGCCTGGGGCCCCGACAGCGTCCGCGTGCGCGCCGCGCAGTTCCGGCTCCCGGCCGAGAGCCACGGCGCGCTCGACCGGCCGCCGCCGTCCGAGCCGCCGGTCATCAAGACCGCCGACCGGCACGCCGTCTTCGTGCACGGCGAGCTGACCGTCGACGTCGTGTTCGACGCTGGCGCCGCCTACCCCGAGCCGCTGCTGACCTTCAGCCGCACCAGCACCGGCCAGGAGCTGCTCGCCGAACGCCGGGAGCACTTCTGGCTGCCCGGCGCCCGGTTCTTCCAGGGCAACCGGTCCGGCGCCCACGAGATCCACCAGCAGTTCGCCGCCTACGACGACGAAAAGCTGTACGGGCTCGGGCAGCGCACCCACGGCCGGCTGGACCTCAAAGGACTGTCGCTGGACTTGGTGCAGCGCAATGGTGAGGTCAGCATCCCGTTCGTGCTTTCCAGCCGCGGCTACGGTCTGCTGTGGAACGTCCCGGCCGTCGGCCGGGTGGAGTTCTCCGACAACGCCACGCGCTGGACGGCCGGCCAGGCCCGCGAGATCGACTACTGGCTGACCGCCGCGCCGACGCCCGCCGCGATCCTCGCCCGCTACGCCGACGCCACCGGCCACAGCCCGGACCTGCCGGAGTGGGCGAGCGGCTTCTGGCAGTCCCGGCTGCGCTATCGCTCCCAGGAGGAGCTGCTGGACGTCGCCCGGGAGCACCACCGCCGGGGGCTGCCGATGTCGGTCATCGTCGCGGACTTCTTCCACTGGAGCGCGATGGGGGACTACCGGTTCGACGAGACCGAGTGGCCCGACGTGCCGGGCATGGTCGCGGAGCTGGACGGGCTGGGCATCAAGCTCATGGTGTCGATCTGGCCGACGGTGTCGCCGCTTTCGGAGCACTTCGACACCTACCGCGACCACGGTCTGCTCGTGGGCACCGACCAAGGGGCCGAGTTCCACCAGACCATCCAGGACAAGGGCATGGACGTGCCGATGCCCGTCGCCTTCTACGACCCGACGAACCCCGAGACCCGCGCGTTCGTCTGGGACCTGGTCCGGCGCAACTACCTCGACCAGGGCATCTCGGTGTTCTGGCTCGACGCGTGCGAACCCGAGCTGAACCCGGCGCACCCGGGGAACCTGGCCTTCCACGCCGGCCCCGGGGCCGAGGTCGCCTCGATCTACCCGCGCGACAACGCCCGCCTGTTCGCCGAGGGCATGGCGGCGGCCGGGCGCGAGCCCACGGTGCTGCTGTGCCGGTCGGCCTGGGCGGGCTCGCAGAAGCACGGCGCCGCCGTCTGGTCCGGGGACATCCCCGCCACCTGGCAGTCGCTGCGGCAGCAGATCCGGGCGGGGCTGAACATCGCGATTTCGGGGATCCCTTGGTGGACCACCGATATCGGCGGGTTCCACGGCGGCGACCCGGCCGACCCCGCCTACCGCGAACTGTTCGTCCGCTGGTTCGCCTACGGGGTGTTCTGCCCGCTGTTCCGCCTGCACGGCGACCGCGAGCCGCGCACGCCCACTGGGTACGCCATGACCGGCGGCCCCAACGAAGTCTGGTCCTACGGCGACGAGGCCTACGAGATCATCGTGGGGCTGCTCGACCTGCGGGAACGGCTCCGGCCCTACCTGCACGAACAGCTGCGCGCCGCCGCCCGCGACGGCGTGCCGCCCATGCGGCCGCTGTTCGTCGACCACCCGGACGACCCGCGGGCGTGGCAGGTCGAAGACCAGTTCCTGCTCGGCCCGGACGTCCTCGTCGCCCCGGTCACCGAAGCCGGCTGGCGTTCCCGGCCGGTGTACCTGCCCGCCGGGACCCGCTGGGTCGACGCGAGCGGTGCGGTGTTCGGCGGCGGCACCACGGTCGAGGCCGCCGCGCCCCTCGACCGGATCCCGGTGTTCACCCGCGAAGGCGCCGGCGTCCCGTGGGGGCCGCGGTGACCGAGACGACGACCACCGCCGGCGGCCGTCCCGTCGTGCCCTCCCGCGGCCCGCTGCGGCCGCTCGGGCTGCGGGAAACGACGCTGACCGGCGGGTTCTGGGCCGACCGCCAGGAGGTCAACGCCGTCGCGACGCTCGACCACTGCGAAGCCTGGATGGAACGGCTGGGCTGGCTGGCCAACTTCGACCGCGTCGCCGACGGGACGATCGGCCTCGGCCGCACCGGCTGGGTCTTCGCCGACTCGGAGGCGTACAAGCTGCTCGAAGCGCTGGCGTGGGAACACGGCCGCACCGGCGACCCCGCGCTGGACGAGCGCATCCGCCGGCTCACCGCCCGGATCGGCCGCGCCCAGGACCCCGACGGCTACCTGAGCACCGCCTTCGGGCACCCCGGGCAGCCGCCGCGCTACAGCGACCTTGAAGCGGGCCACGAGCTCTACAACGCCGGCCACCTCCTGCAGGCGGCCGTCGCGCGGCTGCGCACGTCCGGACCCGACGACCTCGTGGACATCGCGCGCCGAGCCGCCGACCACGTGTGCGAGCGGTTCGCGGACGCCGGCCTGTGCGGCCACCCGGAGATCGAGGTGGGCCTGGCCGAGTTCGGCCGGGCCCTCGGCGAGCCCCGCTACCTCGAGCAGGCCCGGCGGTTCCTCGACCGGCGCGGGCACGGCAGCCTGCGCGACATCCCGCTCGGCCGGGCGTACTTCCAGGACGACCGGCCGATCCGCGAGGCCGGCGCCTTCCGCGGGCACGCCGTGAGGGCCCTCTACCTGGCGGCGGCCGCCGTCGATGTCGCCGTCGAGTTCGACGACCGCGAACTGCTGGCGGCGATCGAACGGCAGTGGCGGCACACCGTCGCCCGGCGCACGCACCTCACCGGCGGCATGGGGTCCCGGCACCAGGACGAAGGGTTCGGCGAAGACTGGGAGCTGCCTCCGGACCGCGCCTACTGCGAGACCTGCGCCGGGGTGGCGTCGTTAATGGTGGCCTGGCGGCTGCACCTCGCGACCGGCGACGTCCGGTACGCCGACCTCATGGAACGGACCTTCTACAACGTCATCGCGACCTCGCCCCGCGCCGACGGCCGCGCGTTCTTCTACGCGAACCCGTTGCACCAGCGCGTTCCCGGCGCCCCGGGCGACGAGGACGAGGTCAACCCGCGTGCCGAGGGCGGCAGCCGCGCCGCCTGGTTCGACGTTTCCTGCTGTCCCACCAACGTGGCCCGGACGCTCGCGTCCTGGCCCGCCTACGTCGCCACCGCCGGCGACCGCGAACTGACCGTGCTGCAGTACGCGTCCGCCCGCATCGACACCGAGCTCGGCGGCGGCCGGTTCCGCCTCGACGTCGAAACCCGGTACCCGCACGACGGTGACGTCACGATCCGGGTGGAGGCAGCGCCGCCGGATCCGGTCACGCTGCGCCTGCGAGTCCCGCCGTGGGCGGACGGCGCGTCCCTCGAAGAGGACGGGCGCCGGCGCGAGGTGGCGCCGGGCTTGGTGGCGACGACCCGCCGGTTCACGGCAGGGGAGACGCTGCGGCTGCGGCTGCCCGTGCGACCCCGGCTCACGTGGCCCGATCCCCGGGTGGACGCGCTGCGGGGCTGCGTCGCGGTGGAACGCGGCCCGCTCGTGCTCTGCGCCGAGTCCGTCGACCTGCCCGACGGCGTCGGCCTCGACGCCGTCGGCATCGATGTCGCGGCCGGCGTGGTCGAGCGCGACGGGCGGACCGTGGTGCGAGCGAACGCGTTCTCCCCTGAAGATCCGGCCTGGCCGTACGGCCCGCGTGCCCGGCCCGGCCGCGGGCCGGCGTTCGACCTGCCGATGACCCCGTACTGGCAGTGGGCCGAACGCGGGCCGGCGGCGATGCGCGTGTGGCTCCCGGCCGGCACGGGCGACGGTTGACTCGGCTTCTCCCGGGGTACCGCCGAGTAGCGGACGTCTTCAGCAGCGAGGACGGAGACCCCGGAAGGGTTGGTTCCTCATGCCCGAGCCGAGCGAGGACCCGACGTCGTGGTCGATGGATCTGCGCGGTACCAGCGCGCCGGCGCTGGTCGAGATCCGCCGCTGGGCGTCGCGGACGCTGGCCCGGGTCGATGACGCCCACCTGGGCGACGTGCTGCTGGTGGCCACGGAACTGGTGACCAACGCCTACGACCACGGCAACGGGCCGCTGGGCGTCCGGATGAGACACACCCCGAGCCCGTGCCGGGTCTGGATCGAAGTCGACGACAACTGCCCGGACCACCCGGTGCCGGCCCCACCGTCACCCGAGCGCCTGGGTGGCCGCGGCATGTACATCGTGGACAAGCTCGCCTGCGCCTGGGGTGTGCTCGACCACCCGGCGGGCAGCAAGACGGTGTGGGCCGAGGTGTCCTGCGACGGCGTCGACGCGGTCCCGTGCGCGGCGACCCGTACGTAGGCCTCCGACACGCGTCAGAAAATCTATGCCGGTTGAAGTAGACATTGGGTTGCGGGTGTGTGTAGTGTTCTTCTCGTAACGAGGAAGACAACGTCAAGCAAGCGCGGGAGAGGACGTAACTACCCGCGAGTTGTGTGCAAGTGCAGTGGCAGGACCGGTCAGGTGGCCGGAGCCGATCAGTGAACGGGGCTCCGGGCAGTGACCAGCGGCGTCAGCGTGCTGGGACCGATCAGTGGAAGGGTCCCAGCGGTGACGCCAGCAGCAAGTGAAGTGGCAGTACCGAGTAAGTGGAAAACCCAGGAAAGAAGGGAACGGAGCCATCATTGGATCGCCCGCAGCGGCTGGGTAGTAGCGCCGCGCGGGTGCCGCAGTCCCATCGAGTTCGGAGGTGGTGCTCGGTCACGAGTAAGCGATCCCCGCGATACCCGGTTTTCGGCCGGACGCGGGTGCAGGAAGCCGGCGGTCGCGCCGGTTGACAATGGTGAAACCCAACCCTTTGAGGACCCCGGGTGCCGTGGACGGCACCCGGGGTCCTTTGTGATGCGGAGGTGGATTTGATTCCTGATCAGGAAGGGCCGGGCACGCCGAGCCGGGCCGACAAGTTCGACGACGAGCATTATCCGGCGTACACGATGGGCCGGGCCGCGGACATGCTCGGCGCGACGCAAGGCTTTCTGCGCAGTCTCGACGAGGCGGGGTTGATCACGCCGCAGCGTTCCGCCGGTGGGCATCGCCGGTACTCGCGGTACCAGCTGCGACTGGCCGCCCGGGTGCGGGAGCTGGTCGATCAGGGCACCGCGATCGACGCCGCCTGCCGCATCGTCAGTCTCGAGGATCAGCTCCACGAGGCTCAGCGCCTCAACACCGAACTCCGCGCCGGCGACTGATCTCGCCGGCCCGGCCACGACGTTTCGCGATTCTCGGGGCCGGCGGGCGGGCTATCGAAGCCGATGCCGCCGCCGGCCCGCCGGCGCTCTGTCCACGAAGGACCAGGCTCCGCGGTGCGGCCGCACCGGGCGATGGTGGTGCTCGCGCCGGCCCGACGAAGCTACTCCGTTGGCGACATCGCCGACGCCCGCTACCTCGACGTGCTCACCGCACGACCGGCGAACCTATCCGGACGGAGCACTGGCGCCCTGTCGCAAAGCCGGAGGAGCAGTGTGGCCAGGTCGATCATGCTCCGGTAGGAGATGGCGGTCTTGTCGAAGCGGGTGGCGATGGCGCGGAATTGCTTGGGGCGGCTGAAGCAGCGTTCGACGATGTTGCGGCGGCGGTAGGCGGCACGGTCGAAGGTTGGTGGGCGACCACCGGCCCGGCCGCGGCGTAGCCGGTTGGCTCGTTGGTCTCGGCGTTCGGGAATGGTCGCCGGGATGCGGCGCCGGCGCAGGTAAGTGCGGATGGCGCGGCTGGAGTAGCCCTTGTCCTGCTGGGCCGGCTCGCCGGTCGCTCCGGACCCCGGCGGCGGAACTCGACACCGGCCATGACCGTGGTGAACTGGGTGCAGTCGTTGACGTTGCCGCCGGTCAGCACCACCGACAAGGGCCGCCCGTGGCCGTTGCAGGCGAGGTGGATCTTGGTGGTGAGTCAGCCGCGGGACCGGCCGATGGCATGATCACCTGGCTCGCTCTGCCCGCCGCAGGATTCGCTCGCCCCCTTGAGTGAGACACCGGGCCACGGCGAGCACCGGCGGCGTGCTGATGCGCCCGCACGATGCTGGAATCCACCGACACTTCCCGGTCGAGTTCGTCGATCGCCTCGGCCGGCACCTGCACCTTCGCCACCAGCGCGGACGGGGTCCCGGTCCCAGCCACTGCTCATCGGTCAGCTCATGCCTCGCACCACGACCGAAGATCAAAGCAGATCACCCGAACCAGCTTTGAGGACAGGCACTAGCGCCACCACGGACGGTGGCGCTGGGCCGCCACCACCGCGGCCGGCTCGACGAGCTCGGCGAGCCGGGCCGAGACGTGCTTGATGTGTTCGTGCACCCACAGCGCGCAGGCGAGGTCGCGCACCGAAGCGCCCGGCTGCTCGAGGAGGTCGGGGACCGCGGGCGGGGCGAGGATGGGCACGTCGCCGTGGTCGGTGCGGTCCAGCCGGGACGCGAGGTGGTCGTACCAGGCGGCGAGCTGTCCTGCCTGGTCGCCGAGGAGCCGGCGGAACGGGTCCGGTTCGACGTGCGGGTTCGGCAGCCCGGCCAGGGACTGCGCGGTCAGTCGCGAGCGGACGGTGCCCATGACCAGCCGCCACAGATCGTGCTTGGGGACGTGCTTGGTGCCCTGTTCGCTGAGGAAGCCGCGGAGCGCGTCGTCGAGCCGGGTTCCGGCCGCGGTCGCCGCGGCCGGCGTGGGCGCGTCGTGGCGGAGACCGAGTGCCCAGTTCGCGGCCGCGGCCAGGAACGCGCCGCCGGTGCGGAACGCGTCGGCGAGGTCGTCGGCGACGACGGCCCGGGCGCCGCGCGGCCAGAACAACGCGCCCACCACCAGGCACACCGCGCAGCCGATGGCGACGTCTTCGATCCGCACGACACCGATCTGCCAGCCGGCCGGCGCGAGCAGGTTGAACAGCACGGACACCGTCACGGTGAAGGCGGCCTGCCCGGCGGTGAAGGGCAGGGCACCGGGTGCGTAGGCGGCGACCAGCACCGCGATCGGCAGGGCGATCCACAACGCGGGCGCGCTGGTGCCGATGACCAGCAGCAACAACGCGCCGACGACGACTCCCAGGGCGGTGCCGAGCAACGCCCGAAGCGCGGTCGACCCGGTCGCCGCCGCGTTGCCGCGCAGGACGGACAACGTGCCCAGCACGACCCAGAAGCCGTGCTCGACCCCGCTCAGGCCGGCGACCACGACCGCGGCGGTCAGGGCGACCGCGCCGCGGAGGCTGTTGACGAACCACACCGACCGCAGGCTCGTGTGGGGCGAGGCGACCCGCGTCAGCGACGCCAGTGAGATCCCCCTCGGGAGGCGGTTCCGCCTGCTGCCCGGTGTCGCGGCACTCGCTTCGACAGCCGCGGCGCGGACGGCGAAAGCCGCGGTGCGGGCGTGGAAGGACAGGTGGACCGCGTCGGCGTAACCCGGGTCGCCGGAACCCAGGCCGCGCAGCCACTCCACACTCGCCTGGATCTTGCGGTCCAGTTCGTCCGCGTCGAAGGAGGCGGCCCGGCCGGCCATCAGCCGCTCGACCGTGCGCGAGCAGCCGCCGTTCGACGTCGGGTGCTCCGCTGAGGTCCGGGTATTCGCCGAGGGTGTCGGCGATGACCGAACCGCACCATTCGAGCAGGCCGACCAGGTTGTCGAGGGCCTGGTCTTCGGCGGCCAGGCCGGTCTGGCGGTACGGCGTCGCGGTGAACTCGTCGATCAGGTGGTGCTTGGCCTCGACCGCCGCGTCGTGGGCGGCGCCGACGGTGGGGCCGCCGCCCAGGGCCCCGTCCAGGTAGTCGGCCATCGCGCCGGCCGCGCGGGACGCCGCGTCACGCAGGGCGGTGGCGGGGGAGCGGGGCGACAGCAGCAGGACGGCCGCGGTGCCGACCGCCGACGCCAGCCACCAGCCGCCGAGGCGGGCGGGCACCATGCTCATGGTGCCGGGGGAGGCGGCCGGGAGCACGTAGGCGAGCAGGGCGGCGGTGCCCCCGGCCGCCGCGTTCGGTCCCGCGACGCCGCCGAACAACACCAGGAAGGTCACGACCAGCGTGACGACGGCGGCCAGTGGCAGGGACACGCTGGCCGCGGTGCCGACGACCAGCAGCACACTGCCCACGACGGCGAGCCCGAAGTGGGCGCGCAGCTTGTCCCGCCGGTCGCCGCCGAACGAGGCCAGGACCAGCGTGGCGAACCCACCGAAGGCCGCGAAGGTCGCCACCTGCAGGTCACCGATCACGGTGACGCTGAAGGCGAACAGCGTGGGCACCACCAGCGTGGCCCGGACAGCACGCAGGGCAGCGGCCGTCGACCACTGGGGAATCCACTCGCGGGGTGCCACCCGGCGCGCCTTCAGGGCGGGGGAATCGATCGCCACCGGCCGAGCATAGACGGCGATTTCCTCCCCCGAGCGCCCTGCGGCCCGTCGGTTCGGGATCAGCTGTAGGCGACCTGGGTCGTCGAACTGGCGCTGAGCCAGGTGATCGTCCCGTGCTGGAAGTTGTTGCGGCGGCCGCCGGTCACGCCGTACTCGTCGCTCGACGGGTAACCCAGGCCGCTGCGCTCCCAGCCCAGCGACGCCCACCGCTGCCGGATCGCCCCGTGGAGGGACTGGGCGCCGGTGGCGGAAGTCCAGTAGATGGAAGCGCCCTGCGCGCCGTTGAAGTGGTTGAAGCGGCCGACGCCGTCGGGGGTGCCGTCTTCGTCCGTGGTCGGGTAACCGAGACCGGCCTCCCAGCCCAGTGCCGCCCACTTCTGCCGGATCTGCCCGTGGATGGACTGGGCGCCCGTCGAGGGCGTCCAGTAGATCGAGGCGCCTTGGGCGCCGTTGAAGTGGTTGAAGCGGCCGACGCCGTCGGGGGTGCCGTCCTCGTCGTTGGTGGGGTACCCGAGTCCGGTTTCCCAGCCGAGCGCCGCCCATTTCTGGCGGATCTGGCCGTGGACGGAGTGGGCTCCGGTGGCGGAGGTCCAGTAGATGGAGGCGCCTTGGGCGCCGTTGAAGTGGTTGAACCGCCCCACGCCGTCCGCGGTGCCGGACTCGTCCGTCGTCGGCAGGCCCAGCAGGCCGCCGGGGCCACCGAGCTGCTGGTAGCGCTGCCAGATCGCGCCGTGCACGGCGTACGCGCCCGTCGCCGGGAAGTAGCCGATGACGCCGTAGTCGTAGTTCTGCGCCCAGCCACCGGCGGCCGCGTACTCGCCACCGGACGGGTTGCCCAGGTAGGACGACGCGCCGCCGAGCTCGGTGTAGTGCTGCGCGATCTTGTCGGCCTCGGTGCCGGTGGCGAAGGACTGCAGATCGGTCACGCCGCCGTTGAACACGTCCTGGTCACCCGGGAACGTGCCGGACGACGCGGTCTGGTCGAACGTGTAGTCCGTCCAGCTCGCCGGCATGGTGACCGTCGAGGCGATCCACAGTGGATCGTTGACGAAGTTCGGGCTGTTCGCGGTGCAGTTCGACCACCAGCCGTTGGTGGTGTAGATGACCGGCCACCGGTTCGTGCGGTCGTGGACCGTCGTGACGAAGTCGGAGATCCACGCCGAGACCTGCGCCGGGGTCATGTTGTAGCACCAGCCGGCCCAGTCCTGCGTGCTGTAGGGGTCGTACTCGATGTCCAGCACCGGCGGCAGCGTCTTGCCGTCGGCGACCCAGCCGCCGCCGTGGCTCAGGAAGAACAGCGCCTGCGCCGCGCCCGACGAGGTGTCGGGCAGTCCGAAGTGGTACGCCCCGCGCAGCAGCCCGGCGTTCGCCGCACCGGCGAAGTTCGTGGCGAACTGCGGGTCGGTGTAGGTCGTGCTCTCGGTGGCCTTCATGTAGGCGAACTTGGCGCCCTGGCCGGCCGCGGCACCCCAGTCCACCGTGCCCTGGAAGTGGGAGACGTCCATGCCCGGCGTCGTTACGCCCGAGGCCGCGGTCGCGCTCGCGGCGGCCTTCCGCGTCGCCGTCGCGTGCGCACCGATCGTGGACCCCATGAAGTCCGAGTCCGGATGGGCCGGCGCGCTCGCGCCACCGCCCGAAGCCGAGGCGATCGCCGGCGTTCCGGCCAGCACACCCGCGACCAAAACGGCGACCGCACCCGCGGTCACCGCACCACGAAACCCACCCACCACAAACCTCCACCCGGTATTCGTCCACCTCGCTATCGACGGGGACCCGCCGGCGTTACCGATGGCGGTGCGGATCACCCGCGGTGGTGGGAAAACGTCGGCTGCGAACGGGAAAATCGGACATGGGCGCGGCTTCCCGGCCTCCGCGCGGCCGGCCCGAGCGGGCGAAGTAGAGTCCGGCGTTCGCTCCTTCCCTTTTGGTAAAGGAACTCCCATGACTTCCACCGGCATCGCGCCGGCGCCGGTTTTCGACCCGGCTGCCGCCTACCCGGAGGCGGGTGTGCTGCGATCCGCCGCGGAAGCGGGTGATTGGCCGACCGTTTCGGGCTTTTTCGCCCGGTTCACCGCTCCGGACGAGCACACTTTCGGCGTCGGCACGACGATGTCCGTGCCGGCGGCCGAGCCGATGCTGCGCGCCGTGGTCGAGCGGGAACCCCGCTCGGAGCTGGCCCGGGTGCTGCTCGCCGCCCAGTTCGTCCAGCGGGGGTGGAGCATCCGGGGCGGTGGCCGGGCCACCGGGGTCAGCCGCGAGCAGTTCGCTGGGATGCACGAACACCTGCGGCGGGCCGAGCAGCTGCTGATCGACGTCACCGCCCGCGACCCGGCGAACGCGCCGGCCTGGTGGCTGCGGCTCACCACCGCACGCGGGCTCGAGCTCGGTCAGAGCGAGGCGCGCCGCCGCTACGACCGGCTGACCGCCCACCACCCCGGTTTCCTGGCCGCGCAACGCAACCTGCTCCAGCAGCTCTGCCCGAAGTGGGGCGGCTCCTGGGACGCCGCGCACGCGTTCGTCCGCGAATGCACGACGGCCGCGCGGCCCGGCGGTCCGCAGGGGATCCTGGTCCCCGAGCTGCACCTGGAGCGCTGGCTCGAGCTCAAATCCGAGGCGGGCAACGATTACCTGCGTCAGCCGGGAGTCCGGGAAGAGATCACCGCCGCCGCGTCGGCGTCGGTGCTGCACCCCGCCTACCGGTCGCGGTTCGGCTGGGTCACCGCGCACAGCACGTTCGCCATGGTGTTCAGCCTGATCGGCGACCTCCCGCGCGCGGCCGTGCACTTCCGCGCGCTCGGCGGGCGCGCGAGCGAAGCCCCCTGGCACTACCTGCCCGACCCGGTCGCCGCGCACGCGCGCCACCGCGACCGCGCCCTCGCGAAAGGCTGAACCGTGCTG
The DNA here is from genome assembly GCF_055633805.1 of Amycolatopsis sp. NPDC114478. Classification (NCBI taxonomy): domain Bacteria; kingdom Bacillati; phylum Actinomycetota; class Actinomycetes; order Pseudonocardiales; family Pseudonocardiaceae; genus Amycolatopsis; species Amycolatopsis sp. NPDC114478. The sequence continues at coordinate 74,507 of NZ_JBVKDO010000030.1, forward strand.
TCCACGTTCGAGGTCGACGGCGTTCCCGCCGTGGCGGCCAAGAGATCCGGCCCACTGACCGCCGGCCTCGTCTTCCGCGTCGGCCGGGCCGACGAGACGCTGGCGACGGCCGGCATCACGCACCTGGTCGAGCACCTCGCGCTGCACCGCTTCGGGGTCGGCGAACACCACTTCGGCGGCGCGACCGGTGCCGACCACACGTACTTCGAGATGGCGGGCTCGGAAGCCGAAGTGGTCGCGTTCCTCAGCGGTGTCTGCGCGTCGCTGAGCGATCTTCCGATGGAGCGGCTGGAGACCGAGAAGTCGGTCCTGCGCACGGAGGAGTCAAGGCGCGGCGGTGGGGGACAGCTGGCCCGCCACCGCTACGGGGCGCAGGGGTACGGCCTGACCGACTTCCTCGAGCTCGGCGTCCCCCGCTTGGGCCCCGCGGAGGTCGCGCACTGGGCCCGCACGTGGTTCACCCGCGAAAACGCGGCGCTCTGGGTGGCGGGGGAGCAGGTGCCCGCGGGGCTGCGGCTGAGGCTTCCGCCGGGCGTCCGGCGTCCGGTGCCGCCGCGGCCCGCCATCCTGGCCGCGGGGCCGGCCTACTTCTCCTACGGCGAAGGCGGTGTCGCCTTCAGCGCGGTGGTGCGCCGAGGAGCCGAGGCGCAGGTCTTCGCGAAGGTCCTCGAACGGGAGTTGTTCCGCGCGCTGCGCCAAGAGGGCGGCTACTCCTACCAGGCGGCGACGTCTTACCAGGTCCGCGGCGACGGCCTCGCGGAGGTCGTCGGGCTCGCCGACGCGCTGCCGGACAAGCAGGCCGCCGTGCTCGGCGGCGTCATCGACGTCCTGGCCCAGTTCAAGGCCGGCCGGATCGATCCCCGCGATGTCGAAACGGTTCGCACACAGGCCGAATCCGCGCTTTACGGCGAGGACGCGGACGCGGCGCGGCTGCCCGAGCACGCGGTCGCGCTGCTTTCCGGGGTGCCGCTGCCGAGCGCCGAGGAGCGGATCGCCGGCCTGCGCGCGGTCGACGTCGCGAGCGTCCACGCGGTCGCCGTCGAAGCGTGCGGCTCGATGCTGCTGCGGGCACCGCACGGCCGGTCCGCGGACTGGGCCGGCTACACCGAGGTGCCGCGCTTCTCCTCGGCGGCGGTCGCGGGAACCCGTTTTCCCGCGCACAACCAGCCGGACGCCCACTTGGCCGTCGGCGCCGACGGCTGCAGCGTGCAGACTTCCGAAGGCGTGTCGACGGTGCGTTTCGCCGACTGCGCGGCGATGCTCGCCTGGCCCGACGGCGGCCGCCGCCTCATCGGCCTCGACGGCCGGACGGTCCAGGTCGAGCCGACGCTCTTCGCCGGCGTGACCCCGGCGGTGACCGCGACGATCGACGCGGCGGTCGGTCCACATCGGACACTGCCGCAGCCCGCGCGGTCGGTCCCGGCTCCGGCGTCCCGGCCGCCGACGTCATCGGCGAAACGCGCGGCGCGGATCCTGTTCATCGTGGCGGCGGTGCTCGGCGCGATCGCGCTGCTGGCCACGGCCGGTATGGCGATGGACCCGCCCGACGCGTCGGGCTGGGCCGGGGCGGGGTTCCTGTGGCTGCTCGCCGGGGTGTTCGCCTTCACGGCGGTGCGACGCCGGCGGATCTGACCGGCGGAGACGCCTACGATGGTTGTCCAGGGAGGTCCTGGCTGATCATGACGACTGGTGACACGCCGGCGCACCGGGCCGGTTCGGGTGATCCGGCGACGCCGCCGTCGACTCTGCTGTACCTGGTGAAGCAGGTCGAGCTGTCCGTGCGCGCCGGGCTCGACGCCCTCGTCCGGCCGGCGGACATCACGACGCTGCAGTACACCGCCCTGACCGTCCTCGAACGCCACCCCGACCTCACCGCCGCGCGCCTGGCGCGGCACTCCTTCGTCACCGACCAGAGCATGGCCGACATGGTGACGACGCTGCTGAACCGCGGGCTGATCGAGCGCCACCGCGACCCCGCCGACCGCCGCCGCCTCGTCATCGCCCTGACGTCCGCGGGCCAGCGGCTGCTCGACCGGCTGCGCCCGGAGGTGGCCGCGCTGCAGGACCACATGCTCTCGCTGCTTTCCGACGGCCAGGCCGGCGAACTGCAACGCTCGCTGGAACTGTGCCGGCGCGCCTTGCTCGAGCGCCGGGTCGAAAGTGACCCACCACCCGGCCCGGTGGACGGCAAACCCCGGAAGAAACCGACTTCCTCGCGATAGTCAGGAAACCTGTACATCTGGTTTTCGGTGTGGTTTGCTTCACAATCGTGAGTGAGACCGTCGCCCCCTCCGGTTCGACCGCACCAGCGCAGCTCCGCCGCGGCACCTTGGTGGCCGCGGCGGCAGCGGTCGCCGTCGCCCAGATCGGCCTGTCCATCCCGGCCGTCATCAACGGCTTCATCAACCAGGACCTGCACACCTCGTCGACGACGCTGACGTGGATCTCCGACGCCTTCCTGGTGCCGGTGACGCTACTCGAGCTGTCCTTCGGCGTGGTCGGCGACCTCTTCGGGCGCAAGCGGCTGCTGGCCGCCGGCGCCGCGCTGATGGCCGTCGGCGGGCTGCTCGGTTTCTTCACGCCCAGCGGCGGCACCGGTGTGCTCCTCACCGGCCAGGTGGTGTCCGGCATCGGGGCGGCGGCGATCTTCCCGACGTCGATCGCGATGCTCGCCGCGGGCACGCAGAGCGTCCGGCAGCGCGCGCAGTCCATCTCGATCTGGGCCGCCGCCCTCACCGGCGCCGGGTTCATCTCCCCGGTGCTGGCCGGCCTGCTGGCCCGCATCCAGCACTCGGGCGGCGAGTACGCGAGCTGGCGCTACGCCTTCCTCGCCATGGCGGTCCTGGCTGTCGTCAGCTGCGTGATCACGTTGGTGGGCGCGCAGAACTCTTCCGCGCCGGTGGGCCGGTCCCTCGACTGGCCCGGCCAGATCACCATCGCGGTGTCCCTGTTTGCTTTGCTGTACGCGGTGATCCAGGGAGCCGAAGACGGCTGGGGCAGCCTCCCGGTGATCGGCGGGTTCGTCGTGGCCGTCGTGTTCATGGTGCTGTTCGTGGCGATCGAGCGCCGGGTGGACCGGCCGTTGATCCGCCTGGACCTGTTCGGCAACCGGATGTTCGCGGTCTCCGCGGTGGTGACCGTCGTCGGCATGTTCGCCTACCTGGGCACCGCGTACGCGACGAGCATCCGGCTGTCGGCCATCCAGGAGTACACGCCGCTCGCGACGTCCCTCGGCTTCTTCTGCCTGAACGTGATGGGCGTGGTGCTGTTCCCGGTCAGCACGCGGGTCGTCGAGCGCTTCAGCCCCGGCGTCGTGCTCGGGAGCGGGATGGCGCTGATCGCGATCGGCGACTTCGTGCTCGCCGCCATCCCGGCCACCAACTTGTCGATCGGGGCGGTCGCGGTTCCGCTGCTGGTCGTCGGCGCCGGGTTCAAGCTGGCCGTCACCTCGATCACGGTCGTCGCCGTGAACAGCGTCCCCACGTCCAAAGCCGGCATGGCCAGCGGGGCGACGAGCATGTTGCGCGACGGCGGCCTGACGCTCGGGCCGGCCATCGTGGGCGCGATCGCGCTGACGAACGCCGCGAACGCGATCAACGCGCAGATCGCGTCGTCCCCGTCCCTCAAGTCCGCATTGGACAGTTTCTACGCCGCACCGGAGCACGTCCCCGCCGCGCAGCGCCCGACGGTGGAAGCCGCCGTCCACGCGGTGAAGTCCGGCCCGCTCGGGCAGAACGGCGTCCCGGCGCAGGTCCCGGGGCCCGACGGCACGCCGATCCCGTTCAACCCCCTCAAAGACGTCGCGTTCCACGCCCTCTCCCACGCGTACGCCATCGGCTACCTGGTGTGCGGCATCGCCGCCGCGGCGGCCGCCCTCATCGCGTTGACGATGCTGGGCCGGCGGCGGAACGAGGACGTGTTCACCGAAACCGAGGCGGCCGAACAGCTCTGACCGCGGACCGGCCTCCGTCAGTCGTGGAGGCCGGTCCATGCTGCTACTTTACATACTTGTCAGACGACCAACAAGTATGTAAAGCTGGTCGCGTAGCCCCCGAACCAGAGGGTGCGGCTTCGCCGGACAGACCAGAGGAAGAAGAATGTTCCCTTCAACCCGTGTCGCAGCGCCTGCCGAGCTCCCGACGGTCCGCAACGACGTCGACGGTGGCCGCTGGAGCCACTTCGCCCCGGGTGACCGGGTGCTCGTGTTCGGCGCGCCGGATCCGGCGACCGGCTGGTCCCGTGTCCACCGCGGCACGGTGACCGAGGTCGCCCACGACAGCATCGGCGTGGACTTCGGCGCGGCGGGCCGAGCGGTGTTCGCTTCGGCCGACCGGATCCGGATCAGCCACGTGGCCGGGTCCTGCCGGTGCGTGGTGGCGCTTCCGAACGGCCGTGGCGGTCAGCGGTCCGAAGTGGACGGTCGAGCCGCGAGCGCTCGGCGCACCTCGTCCGCGCCCGGCACCACGGGGGAGCGCAGCGACCCGACCTCGCCGATCTCGATCTCGACCACGTCTCCCGGCTGCAGCCCTTGATCGAGCCCCGGCACGACGGAGGTGCCCGTCGAGAGCACGGCGCCGTCGGGGAAGTCGTTGTCCCGCCACAGGTACTCGACCAGCCCGGCCGGTTCGCGGTTCAGCTGCGCGGTGCTGGACTCACCGGCGAACACCTCGTGACCGTCGCGCAGGATGCGCATGCGCAGGGCGAGTGACAGCGGGTCCAGCACCTCCCACGCCGGCCGCACCCGCGCCGACACCGCGCACGAACCGGTGTAGATCTTGGCCTGCGGGAGGTAAAGCGGGTTCTCGCCTTCGATGCTGCGGGAGCTGACGTCGTCGACCACGACGTACCCGGCGATCTCCCCGGCCCGGGTCAGCAGCAGGCCGAGTTCCGGCTCCGGCACGTTGTTGCCCGAATCCGTGCGAATGGCGATCGGCTCGTCATCGGTGACCACACGCCAAGCGGCCGACTTGAAGAACAGTTCCGGCCGCTCCGCGCGGTACACCCGCGCGTAGACGTCCTCGTCGGCGCTCTCCTCGCGGCGGGCTTCCTCGGACCGCAGGTAGGTCACCGCCGGCGGCCCACACCTCCATCCGCCCGTCCAAGGGCGGCAGCAGCCGCGCGTCGGACGCGGACACGGGCTCCCCGGCGGCCTCGGCCAGTTCGCGGATCTCGGCCAGGGGGCGGCGCAGCAGGTCGCTCATCGACGTCACGGCGAGCGGTGCCAACCGGTCGTCGGTGAGCAGGCCGACCCGGACGGTGCCGGTGCCGTCGGGGAATCGCACCAGATGGCTCAACCTGAGTCTCCTCGTTCGGTGACCTGATCCGCGTTCGGCATCGAACCTACGGAGTGCGGAGCGTGGCGGTCAATGAGTCCTGGGCGCTGTGAGCTGGATCGTGAAGTCGAGGACGTGACGGGCAACGTGGCGTCCGCGCTCGGCGCGGTACGGCTGGCTGGTCGGTACGGCGGCGCAGGCGGGCCTGCACAACGAGAACCAGTTCGCGCCCAGCAGATCGGTCGCGAAGCCGCACAGCAGGGCGCCGAGCGGTAGGCCGAAGAGGGCGAGGCTCGCGATGAGCCCGGCGCCGACGGCGTCGAGGTGCCACGGCCGGCACTTCAGCAGCACGGGGGATCGTGGTACCGAGCCCGAGACGTCATAGCCGTCGAAGACGATGATCAGGCAGCAGAACGCGGGGACCGAACAGGTCAGCCGCCTGCCGCGCGTGACACCGAATCGGCCATTGATGTTCGGCCTAGTCGAGCAATCGGGTTCCCAGCTCGGTGGTCAGGTAGAGCACCGTGCGTCCGGACCGCTCACGTGCGACCAGCCGGCTGGCCCGCAGCACCGAAAGGTGCTGGGAGACGGCGCTGGGCGTGACGCCCAGGGCACGGGCGAGGTCGGATGTGGACGTCGGTGATCGCAGGGCTTCCAGAATCTCGGCGCGCGCACGTCCGAGCAGGCGAACGGTGCTTCCGGCCGGCGGGTTCGTGCCTGCTGCCCACAGCGTGGCAGCGCCGCGCGCGGGGTAGCGCACGGTGGTCTGCGTCGAGGTGCGTTTCTTGATCAGGACGTACGAAGATCCGAGTACGACCGGCATCAGGACGAGCCCGCCCGGTCCTCGTACCACCACTCGGTCGGCGCGCCAGCGTTCCCCGGACAACACCAGCCGGCCGTCCTGCAAGCGCAGGTCAGGGTGGAGGTCCGCGAACAGCTCCTGCGCCCCTCCTACCGCGAGGCGACGGGCGCGGTAGGTGATGTCGGCCTCGAGTACGCCGCGGATCCGAGCCCAGTGAGGGGCGACCAACCGCTCGTAAGCGGCTCTGAGCTCCTCGGCCACCGCGCGCAGTCCGGCAGCGGGGCGAGCCGCGAGCTCGGCCGCCGCGGGAGGCAGGTCGTCGCCGAAGACGCGGGCGAGGCTTGCTCGAACCTGGCGAGCCGACGTGCTCCGCAGGGCGTCCAGATCGTCGTCGATGGTTGCTGTCGCACCCTGTGGGGCCGGGACGAGGAACTCGGGCCAGTTGGGTCGTGTGCTCACCAGCAGCGGCCACGTGCGTGAAAGGTCGAGCGGGGAGCCGGCGAGTTCCTTCTCGGCCCAGCTCAGCCAGCGCAGATTGGCGGCGTTGCGGTCGCGCCCGCTCAGCTGCTGCAGGCAAGCGACGGTTTCGGACAGGGGAGAAATCGCGAACCGCGTGGCGGCGAGCTCGGCCACACCCATCTCGACAGTCAGCGCCATGCCCTCAGTATGTAGTGACACGCTAAATGGTGTCGAATCGGGGGCGACGGCGGCACGCTTGCGAACATGCGTGTGAAAGTCCCTCGGACAAAGCTGCCGGCAGCTTACTGGCGGCTGTTCGTGGCGACCGGCATCGACAACATCGGTAATGGTGCCTACGTCGCGGCTGTTCCGTTGCTCGCGGTCAGTCTCACCCATGACCCCCGGCTGGTAACGGCCATCACCACCGCGGCCTTTCTGCCGTGGTTGCTGGTGTCCTTGCTGGCCGGTGCGCTGGTCGACCGGCACGATCGGGCCGGCATGATGTGGCGTGCGCAGTTGACGGCCGGTGTCCTCGTGTCCGTCACGGCCGCGTTGGTCGCCCTCGGGTGGATCGACATCGGGATCTTGGCGGTGCTGGCGTTCGGCTTGGGCACGTGCGACGTCGTGTTCAGCAACGCCGCTCAGGCGGTTCTCCCGGAGATCGTTCCCGGCTCGCTCTTGCACCGGGCGAACGGTAACCAGCAGGCGATGATCACGGCTGGTCAGCAGTTCGTGGGGCCGCCGGTGGGCAGCAGCCTGTTCTCGGTGGCGGCAGCGTTGCCGTTCGGTGTCGACGCGCTGTCGTTCTTCCTCTCCGCCTCCCTGGTGCGTTCGCTGCCCAAAAGGCCTGCGGAGCACGAGCGTCAATCGATGCGAGCGGCGATGCGTAGCGGGCTGGCTTGGCTGCGCCGGCATCGGTTGATGCGGACGCTCGCGATGCTGCTCGGGGTGAACACCTTCTGCGGGCAGATGGCCAACGCGATTCTCGTGTTGCTCGCAACGCAGGAACTGCGGGTGTCGGTGGAGGGATATGGTCTGTTGTTGGCCGCCGCGGCGATCGGCAGCGTCTTCGGAGGGCTCGTCAACGCGCGTATCGTGCGCAGGATCGGATCACTGCCCGCGCTCGTCACCGGCCTGCTGATCAACATAGCGGCGTTCGTGGGCATCGGATTCAGCCCCGATCCGTTCGTCCTGGGCGGTTTCCTCGCCGTGAACGGGTTCGCGACGACGATGTGGAACATCGTCACGACCACGTTGCGGCAGCAGCTGGTTCCGGCGGGCATGCTGGGGCGCGTAACGAGCGTCTACAAACTGCTCGGATGGGGTCTGATCCCGCTGGGCACGCTCACCGGCGGCGTGGTCGCGCACTCGTTCGGCGTGCGGGCGCCGTACGAACTGGCCGGCGCGGTCCGGACGGTCGCATTGCTTGCCGTACTGCCGATACTGCTCGCCGCGATGCGTCCGGCGGCACTGGACGCGCACACGCCGGAAGACAGCCGGAACGGGTGATCGTCATCGAAGAGGACAACAGCCAGTTGCCTCAGGAAGGAGCACCGAGGAGACATCCGGGAAACGCTCCGGTTCCGCGGGTGACCAAGCCGATGCCCTCGGCCGGATCCATGCGGGCGTGGCAACCGGCGGGAACACCGCCGAGGCAGAACGGGCTGACGACCATCTTGACCGTCCGGTAGTCGTGCGTGCCGGAGGCATCGTGCAGTACCCGGACCGGAAGCCGCAGCGAGTCGACGACTTCCTGCACGATGTAGTACTCGGTGTCCACGGCCGTGGCGATCAACCGGTGCCATTCGGCGGACGAGCAGCCGGCGCCGAAGAACACTTCCTTGCCTGACAGGCCGGCCGAACCCTTGAGCACGAATCGGTGCTGCTCGGCCGTGAGCAGGTGAGGCAGGTCCCAAGTGCGTCCGGACCAGTCCACACGTTGCTCGCGGACCACCCGCGTCCACGGCAGGTAGCGCCGGACCAGGTCGCGATCGGGCTCTGACATCCAAGGCTGGCCCTCCGAGAGCAGCGCCATGACCTTCTTCGAGTCGATGAGCCGAGCCGACTGTGACGGTATCGCGATCATGCCCGCGGAAACGAGCTCCAGAAGCGCTGTCAGATTCCAGCCGTTGTCGAGCGCCTCCCGTTCGGACAGCTGCACGACGCCGACCGGACGGGGAGATCGGGAGAGAAGATCGGCGGGGTCGACCGACCGCACGTCGGCGTACTCGGCCGGCACCCCGTGTCCGCGGAGGAACCCGAGCTGGCTGTCGAGCTCCTCGGCAGTTCGCCCCGAGTCGTCGAAGGAGCTGAGGAACACGGCGGCCGGCGGAGCGTCGTACTCGGCACACGTGCGTGCAATGAGGTTTGCGAATGGGTGGTAGGGGTCCTTCCCGACGAGGGGGCGGTCCTGGTGATCGGCAGCGGCCGTCCGCCAGATTCGGCGCAGCACTTCGAACTGCACCATGCCCGCGAATCCACCGCCGACGTTGAACTCGATGAACTTCGGTCCGGCAGGGCTGAGAACCACGTCGGCCCTCGCCATGTCGATGGCGTGGCGCAATTCGAACGCTTCGTCGGCGACGAAGCGGGGAAATGCGCCTGGGTCACCCTTCAGAGCAGCCAACCGCCCCCGGGAGTTCGGAGCGAGCTGGGCGACGGCCTCCCGTTGCAGCTGGAGCAGCCGCGCTGTCGCATTCAGGAGGGCATCGTAATCACGGCGAGGCATGACCAGCGGCTGGCCGGCGACGGGGAAGCCGCCGACCGATATCGACGGCAGCTGCCCGGCCATCATCTCGCCGAGATATGTCGCCGGGATCCGTGCGGCGTAGTGGTCGATTCCGGGTGCCGGCACCGTGGACTTCCTCCCTGTTGCTGTCGCGTGGCAGTCGGCTAGCCGCGTGTGGAGCGCGCCAGCGAAGCGAGCAGTTCGGCTTGGATCGCCGTGATCCCGTGCGGCGTGAGGTCCGCGTCGGTCCCTTCGATGGGCTGCCAGCGGCTCAGCGCCGGGTTGACCTCGATCACGACCGGTCCCTGGGGTCCTTCGACCAGGTCAACGCACGATATTTCCAAGTCGAGTGCTTTGACCGCGCCGAGGAATATCTTCTCGAGTTCGGGGGTGAGCTCGGCGGGCTCTCTGCGCGCGGGGTGCAGCAGGCTGCGGACGCTGCCGTCGGGTGCGGTGGCGATGTTGTAGGTGCAGGATGCGACGACGCCGTCGACGACGATCGCGCGGATGTCGCGACCGGGGTTGTCGATGAACTTCTGGGCGCAGAGGACGTGGTGCTTGCGGAACCAGTGCCACAGCACGATGTCCTCGCGGATGCCGAACGGGGTGCCGGGCGGGCCGCTGGCTTCGTAGTCCTTGGGGAGCAGCTTCACCACGTCGACCGAGGAGTGCCCCATCACCGGCTTGATGATGACCTCTCCCCATTCTTCGATGCAGCGCTGCACGTCGTCCTGGGACTCGACCATCCTCGTCGGCGGTACCGGCACGTCGGCATCGCGCAGGATGTCGGCCTGCAGGACCTTGTTGTGCGTCCGCCGCAGGCTCTCGACCGAGTTGACCAACCGGACTCCGCGGCGTTCGAAGAACTCGAGCCAGTCGTAGAGCAGGGCCATGTCACCCTGGTCGTGTTTGGTGAAGATCCGGGCGTTGACCAGAGCGACGTCGGGCAGTTCGTGGAGTAGGTCGCTGTCGTCTTCGCGTGCGTTCACGACCAAGGGGTGGATGGTGTCCCACTCGATGCGTTCGACGGCGGCGCCGAGGGCGGCGAGCGCGCGCCGTAGCGCGATCATCTCTCCGTCCTCGTAGGCCTTGTCGAGGATCCAGACTTTGCCGTTCACTGGTTGCCTGCCTCTCGGTGTCAGCTGGTGATCGGGAAGGGCCGCAGGTAGTCGGTGAAGCGCCGGGCGTGCTCGGCCAAAGCCATGTCGATGCGAGGTGGTGGCTTCGCTGCGGACGGCGTGATCGCGCAGTGCAGCAGCGTCGGTTTTGCGCAGGCCGGTACGGCCGCTGCCAGGTGTTCGGCGAGGTCGTGGCCGGTGTCGACGCGGTGTGCTTGTGCGTAGCCCGATGACAGGGCGAGCGCGGCGAAGTCGAGGTGCCGGGTCGGTGATCTTTGCCCACCGGTCGAGGCGTAGTTCCCGTCGTCGAGAACGACGTGCAGCAACCGGAGCTCGTCGAGCGAACCGGCCGCGAGCAGGCAACCGGGGTTCATCGCGAGGCTGCCGTCGCCGTCGACGACCACCACGGTCCGGTGGAGCGCCAGGGCTATGCCGGTTCCGATGTTGGCCGCCAGTCCCATGCTGCCGGTCATGTAGAAGTGGTTCGGGCGATCGGCGATGGCGTTGGCGATGCGGCAGGCGTAGCCGGTGCTGAACACCACCGGCACCGCCGGGGTGGCTTCGATGATCACCGCGATGGCCAGGGCCTTATCCATGGTCTGGGCCGAGTTCATGTCCCCATCCCTCCCAGAGTGAGCTGATCAGCGCGGCGCGCAGGAACACGCCGGATCGGACGCCGTCGAAATAGCGGACGTTGGAGAGGCTGTCGACCTCGTCGGGCAACTCGTCACCTCGAGGTCCGGTGTGCAGGATGACGACCTCCCTGCCGTACCGCTCGATCAGGCTGCGGGTGAACTTGAACCGGTCGTGGAGTGCTCCGCGCCGGCGTGCCGGGGCGGTCGCGAGGTGGAAGTCGGGTAGCTCCACCGGAATCATGCTGATGACGTCGACGTGGCGAAGCAGTTCGGCGGCGCTGTCGGTGAACGTGACGCGCGTGCCAGCGCGGTCGAGTTCGTCCCTCTGGGCGGCCGGGAGTGTCGCGGCCTCCGGGGCGAGGAGCCTGATCTCCGCGGGCTTGAATTTGGCGACGGTCGTGATGATGCCGCGCAGGGCCCGGCATCGTGGATCACCGACGAGGCCGATGCGCAGGTCGGCGATGTCGCCGGCGACCTTGGTCATCATCCACGCGTCCAGCATGCCTTGCGTGGGGTGGTCGTACTCGCCGGTGCCGGCGCTGACCACGGGCACCGCGGCGAGATCGGCGGCGCGGTCCGCGGCGTCGTCGTCGACGTGCCGCAGCACCAGTAAATCCGCGTAGCAGCTCAGGACCTTGACGGTGTCTTCGAGGGTCTCCTGGAAGAAGTCTCCCGCCCGGGTGGTCTTGGCGTCGGCGAAACCGACGTAGCGGGCGCCCAGCAGCCCGCTCGCGGCCTGGAAACTGATCATCGTGCGGGTGCTGTTCTGGTAGAACAGCAGGCCGACGACCAGGTGTGGCGCCAGTTCCGACAGCTGCTTCCTCGATTGCCTGCTCATCCATTCCGCTCGGCTGAACAGCGCGGTGAGCTGGTTTGCGTTCCATGACGCCGAGGAGACGGCATGTCGCGGAAACGCGGGCGCGGCGGTGATTTCTGCCTCTGCGCGCATCAGGTTCCCTTCGGTGCTGCGGTGACTCCGGGCGAGGTGACGTTCGCCGTCGCGAAGAACTCGTCGAGGTGGATGTCGCGTACCCGGGTCACGCCGGGGGAGTTGCTCTTGTAGTCAGTGCGGGAGGCGCGCTGGTCGTCGTGGAAGTAGACCGCCTCGAACCCGCCGGCGCGGTTCAACGACAGGAACGGGTTGGCGACCAGGAAGTCACGTACCTGAGGGGTGTCCCGGCGAACCTGCAACCACAGTCGCTTGTCTCCGAAGTGGTTGGGCGGCAGGGTGACCCGCGTTCCGAAAAGGCGTTTGAGCTGGTAGGTGCCTTTGCTCAGGAACGGTTCCGTGCCCTGGAAGTCGAGCTGCCGTACGCCGTGCTCGCCGGCCCACTGGATCAGCAGGGAGTGCATGACCTTCAAGGCGCCTGCCGCGTAGAGGTTCTCGTCACCGTCACGGACACCGAGCAGGCGTGAGGTCAGCACGCCACGTTCTCGGTCCCAGTGGCACAGGTGGCCTCCGACTCGCTGCCCGTCCATGCTCAGGACGAACAGAATCCCCTCCCGGAAGAGACATTCGTGGGCCGAGGTGGGTGTTTCGACTCGCTCCCGCGCGCCATGACGAGCTGCCATCGTGGCGCGGTAGATGTGTTCGTAGAAGTAGTCGAACCATTCGGGGTCGCGATCGATCGTGAGGTGCCAGGTGTGCTGGCGCAGCCGCTGCCGGAAGTTGCGTCGCTCGCCTTTGGCGATGCGGGCCATGACGTTGTCGACGCTGTCGTCGTAGTCGACGACGAAGTGGACACGCATGGACAGGATGAACGCCGAGTCGGCGGGCAGCAGGTCGGCGTCCGCCGCGGTGGCTCCGATGATGACGATGTCGCTGTCGGGAAGTCGGTGGCCGTGGAGTATGTCGCGTGGTGGCAGGCTGCTCGCGGTGCGGACAGCGGTGTCCGAGTTCGTGGTTTCCCTGCGTTGCTCGGTGAACTCGAGAGTGTAAGCCTGACCGTCGCGCAGGCCTGCGTACGTGATCACCAGGCCGGCGAGCTCGGAGCGCACGACCGGCTGGCGAGCCCACCGCCGGCTGTCCCAGTGGCGGCGGCCTTTCCGCACGAGCGGGTGCCCGCTGTTGCGCCAGGCGTAGCCGATCCGCGTCTGCACACGCGAGTAGGCAGGTAGCCGCGACGGTAAGCGTGGTTCATGCAGATGCCGAGATGTGAGGACTGACATGGCTCTCCGGTGAGGTGTCGCGTCGGTGTTCCTTGCCCTGTGCTTGCACCCAGGCGACGGTGGCGTCGGCGAGGACTTGCGCCGGGTCGATGATGGGCACCGCGGGGCGGACGCCTTGCAAGGCGAGGGCGACTTCGGTGCAGCCGGCGATGATGGCTTGGGCTCCTCGCTCGGCCAGCTCGTCGATCAGCCGGCGCAGGACGCCGTTGTTCGTGTGACTGGCCTTGACCCCGGCGATGGCGGGCATTACGTCGGTGGCTTGCGAGCGCGCGTCCGGGGTGAGGACCGTCATTCCGGCACGCCGCAACGGCTCGTGGTACAAGCCGGCCTTCAGCGTTCCGGTCGTCGCCAGCAGGCCGACGGAACGCATGTGCGGGTCGATTTGCCGCGTGCGGCGGCAAGCGTGGTGGATGAGGTTGAGGACCGGAACGCGCCCGGCTTCGTCGGTGATCGCGGTGATGAAGGCGTGCGCGGTATTGCACGGAATGGTGATTACGTCCGCTCCCGCCGTGATCAACGTGCGGACGCCGCGGACGAGCCACGGTGTCGGGTCGGCGCCATCGCCGAGCAACGCCTGGGTTCGGTCCGGTGTGCTCGGATCCGCCCAGATCGTGACGCGGAGGTGGTCCTGGTCGCGTTGCGCCGGGGTCGCCCGGACGAGCTTGGCGTAGAAGTCGACGGTGCTCGAAGGCCCCATGCCGCCGAGGATGCCGACCACCGGTGACCGCTTCGCGGAGGACAGGCCGGTCATGGGCGCCAGCCGAACAGTGAGGGTGGAATCAGCACCGCTGCGGCCTTGCGTTGCCCGATGACCTGGTCGTGGGCCCACGACAGCTGCGTCGCTGATCGCGCGCCGGTCAGCGACGTCGTGGGTATCCCAGCGTGCTCGAGCAAGGCCTCGGTGGCCCGGCCCATGACTTTGTTCTCTTCGGTCGTGTCGGCATCGGTGCCGCGCATGCTGACGATCAACAGCATCGGAAGGCGGTAGGGGCTGACCAGGGACGCGATCGCGTTCACGGATTGTCCGAGACCCGAGTTCTGCATCAGTACGGCGGGGAACTGGCCGCTCAAGGCAGCACCGGCCGCGATGCCGATCGCGTTGTCCTCCCGGGCAATGGTCGTCAGGCCGTAGTGCGTCTCCAGCGTGGAGTACAGGGGTGCGAGGATGCCGCACGGAGTTCCGAGGAAGGGACCGAATCCCCAGCGGTGCAATTGGTCGGCGAGGAGCGCTCCGCGCGTCGTTGGTGCGGTTGCGGTGGTCATGGTGGTCCTGCCTGTCGTTTCGGTGCCGGCCTGGTGAGGAGTCAGAGCGCGCTGGACCCGAGGATCAGGTCGCGCAGCTCTGCTGCGGTGCCGACGGGGTGCAGGTCGCGTGAGCCGAGCGGGTCGACGTCGGCGCGGAAATAGGCACCCGAGCCGTGTATGACGACGTCGTCGACGTCGATGATGTCGCGATCGATGGCATTGAGCACCCCGGTCAGCGCCATGACGAGGGACCACTCGTGGATGTGGCTGGGATTTGCCGGGATCTCCACCTGAGCTTCACGCAGCATGGTTCGGACCTGCCCGAAGCGGTTGAGGCACTCCGCGAGGGACACGACTATCCCGCCGCCCCCGTGGGCGTGGATGAGCGCGTTCATCCGCGGGATCGTGGGCGGCGTGCGGGTGTAGAAGGTGGTGTCCAGGACCTCGTCGGGATCGAACGTGACCTGGGGGAAGTGCCGGTTTTCGTCCTGGCGGTACAGGCCTTCCGACCGGTCGTAGGCGTAGTGGGGCGCGCTGGTGAACCCGTCGTCGCGGCTGCCGTAGAAGCCGAGGACCATGTCGGGAGCGCCGAGGTGCTGAATGAGGAAGTAGCCCGGATCCACTGCCGCGTCCGTTGTAGGCTGCAGCATCTGGCGGCCGTATGCGTGCCCGAGAAGACCGTAGGCACTCGAGACGGCGTGGGCGTGCCACCGGTGGTGGCCGGCTTGCGGTGGGAAGAAGTCTTGCTCGGCGAACGCTCGGATGACGTCGGCGGCAAGGTAGTTTTCGAGCTTGAGCGTGTACCAGATGTTCGTCTTCGCGGTGTCTTCCAGCGCGTCACCGTAGGTGGCGACTGCGTCGCCGGCGATGGATTTCACGGTGCCGGGAGATGCGCCATCGTAGACCGCGATCGGATTGCGCCGACGGAGGTCGGGGTCGGTCGCCAGTTCGGAGGTGCGCAACTTGTGGGCGGAGCCGCGAGGCACGATGGTGACGATGTTGAGCTGGTCCGCGTCGACCAGGCCGCACCGAATCGCCCGGAAGACCGCGTCGCGCAGGGCCACGGCTTTGTTGGCGGAGGAAGGCGTCACGATCGTCACGCGCTGACCGGTATCGTGGATGAACCGCACAGCCCGGCCCACGATCACGAGTGATGCGAAGGTCTTGGTGGTCTTGGTCGCCGGGTTCCTGGTCAGATCGAGCAACGAGATGTGGTGACCGCGGTATTCGCCGACCGTCGTGTGTGCGAGCGACGAGACCGACAAGTACTCGCGCACCGCCTGCGACATGGTCGGCAGCTTCACACCGGGCGAGAACCGGGTGTCCGCTGCGGGATCCTCGCCGCCGGCGAGCTGATCGACCGCGGTCTCGATCTGCGGGTAGTAGTGCGCGATGGCGTTGTCGAGTATCACTGCGTCCCCCTCTTGGTGCTGCTCATTCGCGTTTGATCGGCCGCCTTCGGTGAGACGGGTCGTACTTTCCGTGGTCAGGAGTTTGCGAGGCGACGTCCGGCCGCTTCTTCGACAGACTTCCGGTCGCCGATCCAGACGAAAGCGCGGTCGTCGTGGCCCACGGTCTGGCGCCAATCGCGAAGTGCCACTGCCAGCGCACCGGCCCGTCCGTGGCAAAACCGGGCGTGACGATGCCCCAAGCAGCGGCTGACCTCGTCAGCCCATGCTTCCTTCGATTCGGCGATCGTCTCGAGATGACGGACGTCCTCGGGTGATGACGAGCGCATCGCATCGACATTCCCCGTGGTGCCCTTGTGGTGCTTGACCAGGTAAATCTCCGCGTCGCGGGGTGTCGCCTGGTCGAGCGCGCGCAGGAACCCATTCGTGGATTCGACTGCCGCGTCGGAGGCGTCGGCCGAAGGAGATGAAGTGCCTGTGGCATTCACTTGTTCAAGAAGGCCGGATAAGCCGGGATTCATCGGAAGCGGAGGCGCCGGCGCCGCTGTAGTGTAGTTTGGCGGTATTACCGCGAGTGCGACAATGTGAGCGTGTCGGTCTACAAGCAAACCGACTATGTCGACTACTCGCAGCGGCAAGCCCGGGTCTTGACGAGCCGGTAGTCGGCTGTGGTCGGTATTGGCCGCCAACGCGGTCGGTGCTCTGACCCTCAGAGTGTTGCGAGCTCCGCGAGTGGTACTACCTGCGATGACGAGGTTCGGCCGGCTTCTCGACTGTGACGATCGAGGCGGCGGCATCCCCGAAAATGGGCACGACTCATCATTGAGTATCGACAATCATTATCCCCCCTTAACGCCGCCCTCTCCGCGGGTTCGGCGCCGGATGCTTCACCGGCCGTGGTCCGGTTCATGAGCGATATCCGGCATCTTTTTCCATCTTGCTGAGGCCAGGTGGCAACATGCAATGGTCTGATCAGGTGAAGACCTTGCCAAAGGCTACATATCGGACCCACGCTGCGTTGTCGGGTGGCGTAGTGCGTGTCTGAGGCATGGGGGCGCATTTAGTCACAGATAATCAATATCTGCAGCAATCCGTTATCTCCTTCGATGAAGGTTGGATATTCGTAACAGACTGTGGCCCGCACTACGTTTTCTGGCTTGAGGTTGCCGGAGGTGTTGTCGCTTGTTGCCGGGGAGCTACCGCGGGAGCGGCCGGGCGCGTGATCGCTGTCTCGACGTCGCGCACCTCGGGCGGGATCGCGGCGCCGGCTGCGCCGCCGCGGTACCCGGCCCGGCCGCGCGCAGCGGAAGACCCACCTGGATCTCGCCGACATCGCCCAGGGCGCTCGACCACTGACTCGAAGGGGAACGGCGCACAGCACGAATCCGAACCCCGGCCGTCGCAGCCGGTCGCGCGTTGTGCGGATGGCCTCAGAAAGCCGTTCACCGGCCGTAGCTCATTCGGCGGAGGTGAGCTGCGTGGGCGCTCAGCCGGCCGCGCGCACGGCGATCGCGTTGAGCAGCTCGGTGGCCGTCGCGCAGGCCTCGTAGGTGATGATGTGTTCGGTGCCCGGGTCGATGCGCACGTCCACCTCCGCTCCGGCCTGCCGCAACAACGCGGCCGTCTCCTCGACCCGGTGCCGGGGGACCCACGGGTCGTCCTCGATGCTCCGCAGTACCACCGGAACTCCGCGCAGGGCCTTCTCGTCCGGCACCGGCGGCGTCGTGCCGACGTAGCCGCCGGTGAACAGGACGAGTCCGGCCACCGGCCGCGGGGCGCTCAGCACCAGGTGCGACAGCAGGCAGGCGCCTTGGGAAAAGCCCCACAGCACCACGCGGTCACCGCCGAAACCGGTCTCGGCGAGCCGGTCGAGGCACGCTTCCAGCACCCGCACCGACCGGTCCAGCGCCGGCTGGTTGCGCTCGACCGGCTCCAGGAACGACAACGGGTACCACGTGTTGCCCTCGGCCTCCGGCGCGAAGAACCGCGCTGACGCCGTGCCGAGCCGCTGAGCCGTCGCCCGCATGAAATCCGGGTTCTGGTCGCGGCCGTGCACGGCGAGCACGGCCAGGGCGGCCCGGTCCGCCGGGACTCCCCACTCGGTGAGCGACGGGGTCACGGTGCTTCCTGGAGGTCGAGGAACACCCACCGCGCGCCGGGTGCCAGGCCGCTGAGCAGCTTGCCGCAGTTCTGCAGCACGACCGGGCTGGAGGTGATGTGCTGGGTGCCCGCGTGCAGGTCGCGGAAGAACCGCTGCAGGACGCCGTGGCGCAGGGCCGCCGTCGCCGCCCACTTGTAGACGGTCTGGCCCACGGCGTGCACCGACCACGTGGTGTTGTTGAGCATCAGCCGCGTCGACGTCTCCTGCCCGGTGTCCAGCGGCTCGCCGCGGTCCAGGGTGGCTTCGTTGTCCGCCCAGACCTCCGTCGCCCACGCCCGCGCCGCGCGCAGCTTCGCCTCGGCTTGGGCGTATTCGGCGTAGAACTGCTGGGTGTCCACCGACGCGCCCGGGCTGCCGGTCTTCTTGGCCGCCAAGGCTTTCAGCTCGTCGAGCATCCGGCGGCCGACCCCGAGCGCCCACCCGGTGTGGCAGACGCCGGCCATGTTCGCCAGTCCCATGCGGTAGATCGCGCCGCCGTGCCGGACGTCGGTGGTCGCGATGCCGTAGACGTGGCTCTCCGGCACGAACACGTCCTCGCACACGTAGTCGTGGCTGCTGGTCGCCCGCAGGCCCATGACGTCCCAGTTGTCGATGACGGTGGCCTGCTCCTTGGGCAGCGTGAAGACCAGTGCCTCGCCGGTCTCCGCGCAGAGCGCGGCGGTGTGGATGTGGGTCGCCATCGAGATCCCGGACGCGAAGTGCCAGTGCCCGCTGACGCGGTAGCCGCCGTCGGTCCGCACGGCCGTGCCGAGTTTGGTGCCCTGGCCGGCGATGAGCGCGTGGCCGCCGTGGCCGGCGTCCGGGTACAGGTCCGCGGCGGCCTCCGGGCCGAGGTAGGCGGCCGTCGTGCCGGTGACCATCTGCACGGCCATGAAGGCCCAGCCCACCGAAGCGTCCGCATAGGACAGTTTGGCGATCGTGTCGATCACCTGGCGTGGCGAGAACTCGTACCCGCCTAGTTCCCGGGGGATGCCGATCTTGAACGCGCCGGTTCCCTGCAGGGCCTTGGCGGGCTCGTCGGGTACGCGACCGAGTACCTCGCCCTGGTCGGCGTTCTCCTCGATGACCGGTGCGATCGCTTCGAGCCGGGTCATGACCGCGTCGAATTCGTCGCTGACGTGCAGGTGGTTCACGATGTCCGTCCTCGGGTGCGCAGCGTGGCCAGGATCCAGTCGATGACGGGTTTCACGGTCTCGTCCGAGTTCGCCTCGAAGATCAGGCCGTGCCCGTTGCCGGTGATGCCGAAGTCCGGCAGGTGCAGAGGCCGGGCGTGGGCCCCGGCGGCGTTCAGGAATGCGACGACCTGCGGGGCGAACCCGGCGAACGCCGACGCGCCGCCGGTCACGACCGCGACCGGTTTGCCCGCCAGCGCCGGGATGCGCCGGCCGTCGGCGTCGGCCGGGTCGGCGGCCGGCGGGGCGCAGGTGATCTCGGCGCTGGTGAGGCCCCAGGTCAGCGTGCCGAGCCCGGGGAACTCCGCGAACGGGGGACCCATCGGCTCGACGGCGGCGATGGCCGCGACCCGGTCCGGGCGCGCGTCGGCGGTCAGCCAGCCGACCGGGCCGCCCGCCGAATGGGTCACCAGCACGGCCTCGCCCACGATGTCGAGCAGCCTGCCCAAGCGGTCGGCGTCGAGGCGCTGCGACTCGGCCAGGTCCGCGGGCAGCGGTCCCATCGGGCAGAGGAGCTGGTCGACGTGCTCGGGCCCGTACGTCCACTGCGTCTGCGCGTCGCGAGCTTCCTCGGGGAGGAAGAGCGCCCGCGCCGCCTCGTACGGGAACGGCGCGCCCATCGGGGCGACCACGTCGGGGTGGTACGGCGAGCGTCCGTGCCCACAGCGATCGACGACGTAGACCGCGAAGCCCGCCTCGACGAACCGGGTCGCCCAGCCCGGCCTGCCGTCGGGGGTGCCGGTCCAGTCGGTGCCCTGACCGCCGCCCCCGTGCACGAGCACGAGCGGGACGGGATGGGCGTCTCCCGGTGGTGCTTCCCACTGCACGAACAGCGGCGCCCGTTGCACGGTCCCGTGCTCCGTACGCACCCGTTCGCCGGGTACCCAGAACTGTCCACGCCGGACGGTGACCCGGTGCCCGCCGGTCACGTGCGGTGCGGTCACGGTTCCCGCCCTCAGATGTCGATCGGTTCCAGCCGGCCCAGGATCTCGTCGCGGCGGTGTTCGAACTGTTCCGGCAGCTGGAAGCGGGTGCCGAGCTCGTGCGGGGACTCGTCGCAGGTCCAGCCGCCGTCGGCGTGCGTGACGGCGAGCTCGAACAACGCGCCGCTCGGCGTGCGCACGTAGACGCTCTTGAAGTACTTGCGGTCCTTCAGCTCCGAGATGTCGGTGTAGCCGCGCCCTTCGATCTCGAACTTCAGCGCGTCCTGGTTCTCCAGGGTGGCGGCGTTCCACGCGAAGTGGTGGTAGGTGCCGGCACCGTAGCCCCACGTGCCCTGGTCGTCGGTGCGGTTGACGGTGATCTCGAGGTGGTTGCCGTGCTTGGCGTCGCCGATCTGCAGCCCGATCACGTCGCCCTCCTCGGCGAGGTCGTCCCGGGCGAAGAACGACTCGCCGGCGAACTCGACCATGCGGTCGGGGGTCGCCATGTGCACCCCGATGCCGTGGATGCCGTGGATCGCGTGCTCCGGCGGTACCCCGTGACCGGGGTGGCCCACGCGCTCGTCGCCGCTGTTGCCGACGAAGAGGTACTCGATGCCCGACGGGTGCCGGAACGCGAGCCGGCGCTTGCCGAACCGTTCGACGTCGGTGACCTCGACGCCGTGCTCGGTCAGCCGGCCGTGCCAGAAGTCCAGCGAGTGGTCCGGGACCGACAGCAGGACCTCGCGGGCCTGGTTGGTGCCGCGCTTGCCGAAGAACCCGGCCTGGGCCCACGGAAAGGTCGTGACCACGCTCGACGGGTCGCCCGCGGCGTTGGAGTAGTACAGGTGGTAGATCGGCAGGGAGCCGTCGAACAGGACGGTGCGCTTGATGAAGCGCATGCCGAGGATCTTGACGTGGAAGTCGACGTCTTCCTGGGCGTCCGCCACGGAGAGCGTCACGTGGTGCGAACCGTGCACGTAGGTCATGGGTGGCTCCTCCACACTGAGATGTCCGCCGAGGCGAACTCTAGGAACGCGGCGGGCCGGTGGGTGGCGCGAGAGCGCACGGCGATGTCGAACCAGCGCACTGGTCCGCGCCGGGGCGGCTGGGTACCGTGTGCTGACCGACCGTGGAGCTGACGATGACGTCATTCACATCGCTTGCGGAGCAGTTCACCGGCGTCGCGCCGCGCCCGATCACGCTCACGTCCTGGGCGGACGCCGTCCGGCGCAGCGTGCTGACCTTCGAGTTCGACTGCGACCGGCCCGAGAAGTTCACCGGCCGGGTCCGGGACCGCCACCTGCACGGGGTCAGCTTCGTCGACATGGCCTCCGGCCGGCACGCCGCCTACCGCGACCAGCGCACGATCCGCGCCGCCGACGCCGGGTTCTACGTGCTCACCCTGCAGCTCGCCGGCGACATCCGGATCGCCCAGGACGGCCGCGTCGCCCGGCTCGAGCCGGGCCTGTTCGCGTTGTACGACTCGGGCAAACCGGCCGTCCTGACCGTCGGTGACGGCTACCGCTCCACCTGCATCCGGTTCCCCAAGACCGCGATCACCCCCCGCCAGGACGATCCGCTGGCCGAGATCACCGCGACGCCGTTCGCCTGCGGACCGGGACTCACCGACACCGTGTGGAGCACGGTGCTCAGCGTCAACCGCAACCTCGAGGCGCTCGGCCCGCACGGACCCACCGCCATCCGGTCCCTGATGACCCTCGTCGGTACGATGCTGCGCGGCGAGCTCGGGCACCGCGTCCCCGCGCGGGCCCCGCAGGAGGACCTGCTCGAGCGGATCCTCGCCTACATCGACGGCCACCTGGCCGACGCGCACCTCGACCCCGCCCGGATCGCGGCGGCGCACTTCCTCTCGTCACGGGCGTTGCACAGCCTGTTCGAGCGGACCGGCACCACGGTGTCCCGCCGCATCCGCGAGCGCAGGCTCGAGCGTTGCCGGCTCGACCTGGCCGACCCGGCACTGGCGCACGTTCCGGCGTCCGCCATCGGCGCGCGGTGGGGTTTTCCCGGCGCGTCGCACTTCGGGCAGGTGTTCAAGCGGGAGAACGGATTGACGCCCGCGGAGTTCCGCCGGCAGCTGCTGACGGGCGGCGCCCGCCGTGCTCCTTGAGGCGTCCCGATGTGGTGTGATCCGGGGGTGAGCCGCGCCGTGGAGGACGTCAACCGCAGGATGCTGCGGGCCCGCGACACCATGGACCGGGACTACGCGAAGCCTCTGGACGTGCCCGCGCTGGCCCGGGTCGCGCACGTCTCGGTGCCGCACTTCGGCCGGACCTTCCGGGCCACCTTCGGCGAAACGCCGCACCGCTACCTGCAACGCCGGCGGGTGGAGCGGGCCATGTTCCTGCTGCGCTCGGGCGATCGGAGCGTCACCGACATCTGCCTGGAGGTCGGCTTCACCAGCCTCGGGACGTTCAGCCGGACCTTCCGGGACATCGTCGGCGAGTCGCCGACCGCCTATCGGCGGCGCGGGCCGCTGGCCGGCGTGCCGACCTGCTTCGCCATGGCGTGGATGCGGCCGCGAAACTGATCGTTTCGGATAAGCGCTCCGGCGCGCACCTGAACTACCGTCGCCCCCATGCTCAACGCAATCACGATCTCTCAGATCTTCGTGCTCGACCAGGACGAGGCGCTCGACTTCTACGTCGGCAAGCTCGGCTTGGAGGTCCACACCGACGCCGACCTGGGCTTCATGCGGTGGCTGACGATCAACGTGCCCGGTCAGCCGGACCGCGAGATCCTCCTGGAGAAGCCCGGCCCGCCCCGGATGGACGAGGCGACGGCGAACCAGGTCCGTGACCTGCTGACCAAGGGCGCGATGGGCGGCTCGCTGTTCTTCGGCAGCGACGACTGCCGCAAGACCTACGAGACGCTGCTGGCCAAGGGCGTCGAGTTCACCGACGAGCCGACCGAACGCCCGTACGGAATCGACTGCGGCCTTCGCGACCCCTTCGGCAACAGCATCCGGTTCAGTCAGCCACTGTCCGGTTCCTGACCGTTCAGCGCAACCCTGCGGGCGATCGCGGCCATGATGGTGGCCATGCCCGATGAGCCGCCCGCCGGTATCCCGCCCTTGGCCGCGGAAGACCACACCTGCGCCGAATGCGGAGTCTCCTATCCGACGCTCACGCTCGACGCCGCCCGCGCGATCATCGCGTCGCTGCCCGATGCGGTGGATGCCGTGGCCGGGGAGGACCTCCGGCGCCGGCCCGCGCCAGAACGCTGGTCGGCGCTGGAGTACCTCCTCCACCTGCGCGATGTCTGCGTGACGTACACGATCCGGGTGCACCGCGCCCGCACCGAGGACCGGCCCGTGCTCGAGCCGATGCTCAACGACCTGCGCGCACGACGTTTCCGCTACAACGACCGGGCCTTCGAATGCGTGCGTGACGAGCTCGCGGCCTGCGCCGCCGGACTCGGCGACGAAATCGACCGGCTGACCCCGGCGGACTGCGAACGCGTCGTGACCCGCTTGCCGGGCGAACACCGCACGGCCCGGTGGCTGGTCCGCCAGGCCGCCCACGAGGTCACGCACCACGTCGAAGACATCAGGCACTGCCTGCGAGCCGGCTCAGTGCCGCGCTGAGGAACGCGTCCCGGCGTTGCCCGAGAACGCCGGCGTCGAGGTCGGTTCTGCCCTGGTCGTGGAGCGCCGGAACGCAGAACGCCATGTCGGCCAAGGTGCCCGACGCGGCGACGACGTCCCAGTAGGCGACCTGGTCCGCCCGGCGGCCGGCGGCCCGCTGCCAGCCCTCCAGCACCTGTTCGGCGGCGGGCAGCCCGTACATGAGGGCCGCGTCGAAGCGCGCCCCGCCGAGGTCGATCCCCGGCGATCCGGCGCCGGCGCAGTCCCAGTCGACCAGTCCGGTGCAGCGGTCGCCGGACCACAGGGTGTTCCCGAACCACAGGTCGCCGTGCACGAAGACCGTCGGGCTTTCGGGCACGGGCAGCTGGTCCAGGCGTTCTTCCGCCGCCGCCAGCAACGCGGTGGTGCCCTTTTCCCGGCGTTGGGCGGCGAAGTCCACGTCCGCGATCGAGCGGGTCCGCAGCGGCAGAGCGGGCCGCGGCGCCAGCGGGACGGACTGCAGGGCGGCCGCCACGGCTCCCAAGCCCCGCAGCCGCCCGGCGGAGGCGACCGCCGGGATCCGGCTGTGCCCGGGCAGGACGGTGGTCAGCACCGCCAAAGCACCCGTGGCGGCACCGTCGAGATCGGTGGCGATCAGCCAGGCGGCGGGCAGCCGGTGCTCACCGGCGACTCGCAGTGCCGCCACCTCGGTCGCGAACCGGAGGCAGTGCTCGGGATCCGCGGGGTCCCCGAGCCGCAGGACGGCCGCCTCGGCTCGGTCGGCCGGTTCGAACCGCAGCAACCACGGATTGGCGTCCTCGCGCAAGCCGGTGACCGCGGCGACCCGGACGCCGCCGCCCACCGCGTCGGTCACCCAGCGCAGGCCTCGCCCGGACAGCTCTGGCACCGCGATCACACCCCCGTGTCGACCGGAACACCGAGAGGCCACGATGCCACGGGTACCGCCGGCGAGGCCGCAAGCCGGGCCGCCGGAGGCGCTTTCACCCGGCGAGCAGCCGCTTCAGGCCGTCCTCCGACGGGGTGCCGGGCGCCGCCGTGTAGACGAGGAGCCGGTGCTCGGACCCGGGGACGGCGAGGATCTCGCAGTCCAGCTCCAGCGGGCCCACGACCGGGTGGACGGTCCGCTTGGTCAGCGTCCGCTGCACGACGACCTCCCGCTCGGCCCACAGCCGGGCGAACTCCGGGCTCTCGTCGAGCAGCTCGCCGACGAGTGCGCGCACCGCGGGATCGGCCGGGTACCGCCCGCTCGCGCGCAGGTCCGCGACGCACAGCCGGGCCAGGTCCAGGCGGTTGCCGGTGATCGCGTCGCCGGTGTCGAACAGCCGCCGCAGCCGGTTGCGCCGTTGGGGCGGCCAAGTGGCCGGGTCGCCGATCAGCGCGACCAGCATCCGGTTCCACGCCACCAGGTCGTAGCTCGCGTCGATGACCATCGCCGGTACGTCGCCGAGGCGGTCGAGCAGCCGCAAGACGTTCCCGGGCACCGGCCGCGGCGCGGACGCGGGAGCCGGGCGCGCCAGCCTCAGCAGGTACGCGTGTTCGTCGCCGGTCAGCCGGAGCGCGCGGCCGAGGGCGGTCAGGACCTGCTCCGACGGGCGGGGCCCGCGTCCCTGTTCGAGCCGGACGTAGTAGTCGACGGAGATCCCGGCCAGCAGCGCGACCTCGGTGCGCCGCAACCCCGGTGCCTGCCGCCGCGGGCCGGGCGCCAGGCCGACGTCCTCGGGCCGCAGCCGGTCCCGCCGGCTGCGCAGGAACCCGCTCAGCTCCGTCCTGTCCACGCTCCCATCATCACCCCGCGCCGGGGTGGTACCGCCAGTGCCTACCCCGGTCCGTGCCGCGGCGGCGAGTGTGAGCGCATGACGATCTTGGTGACCGGCGCCCGCGGGAACGTCGCCCGCGCGCTGGTGGGACAACTGCTCGACGGCGGACACGAGGTCCGGGCGGCCGGCCGCGACCCGGGCGGAGCTCGGCTGCCCGGCGGGGTGGAGGTGGTCGCGGCCGATCTGGCCCGGCCCGAGAGCTGGGACGCGGCCCTCGACGGCGTCACGAAGGCGTTCCTGTATGCGGGTACCGCGGGTCTGGGCGGGTTCCTGTCCCGGGCGCGCGGCTTGACGCAGGTGGTGCTGCTGTCGGCCTTGGGCGCGGATCCGGCGTCCGAAGACGCCATCACCCGCGCCCACGGCGAAGCCGAGCAGGCGGTGCGCGACTCGAGGATCCCGTGGACCTTCCTGCGTCCCGGCGGGTTCGCGGCCAACCGCTTGCTGTGGGCCAGGTCCGTCCGCGACGGCGTCGTGCGCGACCCGTTCCCGGATTCGCATTCGGCGTTGATCCACGAAGCCGACATCGCCGCCGTCGCCGCGTGCGCTCTGACGACCTCCGGGCACCGCGGTGCGGCGTACGCGCTGACGGGTCCCGAGTCCCTCACCGTGCGGCAGCAGGCGTCGGTGCTCGGCCGGGTGGCCGGACGGCCGGTCCGCGTCGAAACCCAGGACCTCGACGACTACCGCCGCGAGCTCACCGCGGCGTTCGAGGCACGCGGGCTCGGCAGTGTCGGGTCGGCCGAGGTGATCGAGGCCCGGATCCGGCGGCTGGCCGCGCTGGTGGACCGTCCGCAGCCGACGACGCAGACCGTCCGGGAGGTCACCGGCCGCCCGGCGCGCGGCTTCGCCGAGTGGGCCGCGGACCACGCCGGGGACTTCAGCTGAATCCAGGCTGGAGCGCGGGTCTCGCGCTCCAGCCCGGCTGCCGCGAATCAGGAGTCGGTTTCGACGATCGACGCTCCGGCGGCGGCTCGCTGGACGGCCTCACAGCCGGCTCGCGCACTCGACTTGCTCTCGTAGGCCTCGCCGACAGCGACGACTTCGCCGTTGCCGGCCTTGAGGCGAAAGCGGTACTTGCCCGCCTTGTCCCGGTAGACCTCGAACTTCCCGGCCACGGTGACCTCCTTGTCCCGCGCTCGTTCAGGTGCCGTTCGACGCTAAGAGCGTGTCTCACTTGGATCTTGGCTGCGGTGCGGGCAAGATCATGATTCGTGATGGACGAGTTGTCGCGGCGGCTGGTGCCCGACGAGTTG
>NZ_JBVKDO010000031.1:0-98106 GCF_055633805.1 Amycolatopsis sp. NPDC114478
GCTACGAACGCAAACCCAGCCACTACCTCGCCTTCCTCACCCTCGGCGCCGCCATCACTTGCTACAGGAAACTCGCCAAATGAGACACGCTCTAACTCCGCCGGACCGCACGCGCTGGCTGCGACGTGGCCGAGCGGCCGGAGGGGCCAGCGGACTCGGCCGTTGCGGCGACGCCCGTCGTGGGACGAATGCCTCATCGGTGTCGTGAACACCCCGAACGGTGCGCTCGAGCTGCACCCGGGCGGCGGCGCGGATAACTTTCGGTTCGTGGTCAGATTCGGTGCGGTCGCCGTGCTCGTCCTGCTGGCGCTCGGCGCCGGCGCGCTCGCCGTGGCCGCCGGCCCGTGGTGGTGGCTGCTCGCCGTTCCGCTGCTCGTGCTCGCCGCCGTCGGCTGCCGGGATCTGGTTCAGCGCAAGCACTCGGTCCTGCGGAACTACCCGGTGCTCGGGCACCTGCGGTTCCTCCTCGAAGCCGTGCGGCCCGAGCTGCAGCAGTACTTCGTCGAACGCAACTTCGACGGCCGCCCCTACGACCGGGACGTCCGCAGCATCGTCTACCAGCGGGCCAAGGGCACCGACGCCGAAGAGCCGTTCGGGACCGAGCGCGACGTCTACGCCGACGGCTACGAATCCCTCGTCCACTCGATGACCCCGGTCGCGCCCCCGGACGACCCGCCCCGGATCCGGATCGGCGGGCCGGACTGCACGCGGCCGTACGACATGGCGCTGCTGAACGTGTCGGCGATGAGTTTCGGTTCCCTTTCGGCCAACGCCATTCTCGCCCTCAACAAAGGCGCCGCGCTCGGCGGTTTCGCCCACGACACCGGCGAAGGCGGCCTGTCCGAATACCACCTCCGGCACGGCGGTGACCTCGTCTGGGAAATCGGCACCGGCTACTTCGGCTGCCGCACCGGCGACGGTGACTTCGACAAAGCGGAATTCGCCGGCAAAGCCGCCCACGACGCCGTCAAATGCGTGTCGCTGAAGCTTTCCCAGGGCGCGAAACCCGGCATCGGCGGGGTGCTGCCCGGTGGCAAGGTGAACGCGGAGATCGCCCGCGTCCGCGATGTACCCCAGGGCAAGACCGTCATCTCCCCGCCGTACCACCGGGTCTTCTCGACTCCGCGCGAGCTGGTGCTGTTCCTCGCCGAGCTGCGGCGGCTGGCCGGCGGCAAGCCGACCGGGTTCAAGCTCTGCGTCGGCTCGCGTCGGCAGTTCCTCGCCGTCTGCAAGGCCATGCTCGCCGAGGGCGTCACGCCGGACTTCATCATCGTCGACGGCGCCGAGGGCGGCACCGGCGCCGCGCCGCTGGAGTTCGCCGACCACATCGGAACGCCGCTGACCGAAGGGCTGATCACCGTCCACAATGCACTCGTCGGCACCGGCTTGCGCGACCGGATCAAGATCGGCGCCAGCGGCAAGGTCGCCACCGGCGCCGACATCGTCAAGCGGCTGGTGCAGGGCGCGGACTACACCAACGCGGCGCGGGCGATGATGTTCGCCGTCGGGTGCATCCAGGCGCAGCGCTGCCACACGAACACCTGCCCGGTCGGCGTCACCACCCAGGACGCCCGGCGCGCCCGCGCCCTGGACGTCGCGGACAAGTCCCTGCGCGTCGAGCGCTTCCAGCGCGCCACCGTGACCGGCGCCCAGCGGATCATGGCGTCGATGGGCGTCCGGTTCCCCGCCGAGCTGCGCCCGCACATGCTGCGCCGCCGCGTCGACCCGCACCGGGTGCTGTCCTACGCCGAGCTCTACGACTGGCTCGCTCCCGAGCAGCTGCTGTCGGAACCGCCCGAGCAGTGGGCACGCGACTGGGCCGAGGCCCACCCGGACCGCTTTAGCGTCTGAGTCGCCGGGGACCGGCGCCGTTCTCGGTGGTCCGAACAATCTCGGCCGCAACTGCAACAGCCCACCGGGGCAGCGGCATCTTAAGGGTGTGCAGTTCGAAGAGTTCTCGCGCGAGCAGCTGCCGGGCCTGGTGCGGTTCGCCGCCGTTCTCACCGGGGACCGGGAGCTGGCCCAGGACGTCGTCCAGGACGCGCTCGTGCGGGCGCACCGCGGGTGGCGGCAGGTGGCGGCGGCCGATCGGCCCGAGCTCTACCTGCGGAAGATGGTCGTCAACGGCTATCTCGGCTGGCGGCGCCGGTGGTACCAGCGGTCCGTGCACCCCACGGCGGACGTCGCCCTGATCCGGGAGCCGACCGCGCCCGATCCGGCGCGGCGGATCGCCGATGCCGACCAGCTCAGCGGGCTGCTCGCGCGGCTGAGCCGGGCCCAGCGGGCGTCGATCGTGCTGCGGTTCTACGAGGACCGCGACGACGCCGAGATCGCCGCCGTCCTCGGGTGCGCGCCCGGGACCGTGCGCAGTCACATCTCGCGTGGCCTCAGCTCGCTGCGCGTCGGGATCGAAGAAGGCAAGGAGAGCGTGTGATGACCGACCTCGACGAGCTGCGCCGCGTGCTGCGCGACCGGGAGTACCTGGCCCCCGATCCGGGTGCCGTGCTCGCCGGCGCCACCCGGCGGATCCGGCGGCGCCGGGCGACCAGCGTCGCCGCGGTGACGCTCACCGTGGCCGCCCTCGGCGCCGGGGCGGTCGGACTGCTGAACCGGGCTACTCCGGCGACGCCGCCGGCCACCCTCGCGAGCCCCGTGGCGAGCGAGGCACCGGACGCCGCCGAGGTGCCCCCGGCCGCGCCGGCGATCAGTCTCGAGGACAAGTCCTGGGAGCTGCTGTTCTGGGCCGTCCACCCGCACTCCGCCAGCCTCCACTACGGGCAGGACCACCGGTACGGGTTCGACATCGACGTCGAGGACGGCCGCGCCCCCGCAAGCGCGCTGCCCGCGAAACCCACGGCCGCCGCCCAGATCGCGCACCCGAAGACGGTCATGTGGCAGGACGGCCCGCAGCGGTGGGTCCGGGTGCGGACCACGAAGCCGGTGACGGCCGAGCAGATGCTCGCCCTGCTGGCGAAGATCGGCACCACGCCGCCGGTGCTCGCGTCCCCGCTGAAGTCGCTGCAGGTCCCCGGCGGGCAGAAGGTCGCGGGGTTCACCAGCGAGCCCGAGACCAACACCCTGGTGCTCTGCCCCGACCTCGAGGCCAACCTGGCACCGCTCGACCCCCGGTGCTTCTCCCTGTTCGTGTTCCTGACCGGTACCGGCGAATCGACGGGTGGCGCCGACCCGAAAGATCCGCTGCCCGCGCACCAGAGCCGGAAACTCGGCGGGTACACCCTCGAGATGAACAGCTCGTACCCCAACAAGGCGGCGGCGCGGGCGTTGCTGGATTCGGTCCGGCTCACCCGATGAGCCCGGGCCTCGCCCGGCCGAGGGGGTCCCGATGCGTGTTTCCGTGCTCGTCGTCCTGGCCGGCCTCGTCTTCGGCGCGCTCACCGCGGCGGTCTGGGTTCGCCCCGCGAGAACGCCCGCGGCGGTCGAACTGCCGGTTTCCTACCTACCACCGTCGCCGGCCAAGATCCCGGAGCGGGCCGGGGTGACCGTCGACGTCCGCGGCGAGTGGTCGTGGGCGTTGCGGGAGATCGACACCGGCGCCGTGGTCGGCGACGGGACCCTGCGCACCACGGCCGAATCCCTGGTCGAGATCTGGATCGCCGTCGACTACCTCGCTACGCGGGACTCGCGGATCTCGGCCGAGGACGAGGGCCGGGTGACCCGGATGATCCGCGGCGGCGACGACCGCGCCGCCCGGACGCTGTACCTCCGGCTCGGCGGCGACACTTCGATCGCGCGGATGATCCGGACCTGCGGGCTGCGCGAGACGGTGCTCCACCCGGGCTGGTGGTCCAAGACCACGATGTCCGCGGCCGACGCGAGCCTGCTCGGCCGGTGCGTGGCCCGCGGTCCGGGCCTGAGCCAGCGGTGGCGGGACAAGCTGCTCGACGTCATGCGGTCGGTCGACGCGGGCGACGCGTTCGGCATCCCGGACGCGCCGGCCTTCGCCGGTCTGCGCCCGGCGGTCGGGAACGGCTGGACCCGGCACGGGACCTGGTGGACGGTGGACTGCCTGGCGATCTGGGACCGCTGGGTACTCGCGGTCATGGTGCACTACCCGGAGCAGGGGAACGGGCACCGGTACGGGGCCGAGGTGTGCGAGACCGTCGCCCAGCAGCTGTTCGGCCGCACGAATACCGGTACGCGCCGAATCGGGGGGTGATCCACGGAACATCCGCGTCCACCCGCGAGTTGAGGGTGGGCATGAACCAACTCGTGGACCGCACGATCGCCGCCCTGCGCGCCGAGCACGACGTGCTCGCCGGCCTCGTCCGCACCCTCACCGACGAGCAGCTGGCCGCGCCCAGCGGCGCCGAGGAGTGGACCGTCGCCCAGGCCGTCTCCCACCTCGGCAGCGGCGCGGAGATCGGCCGCGCGCCCATCGCCCGGGCCGCGGGGGAGACCGTCGAGGCCGAAGACAACCCGACGATCTGGGCCCGCTGGGACTCGTCCACGCCGCGCGCGCAGGCCGAAGGGTTCCTGGAGCACAACGCCCGCTGGCTCGAGGCGGTCGAGGCGCTCACGGCCGAGCAGCGTTCGTCGCTGACCGTCGACCTCGGCTTCCTGCCGGAGCCGGTCCCGCTGGTGACGGCGCTGGGCATGCGGCTCAACGAGGTCGCCAACCACTCGTGGGACGTGCGGGTGGCGTTCGACCCGGCGGCCGGGGTGTCCGCCGAGTCGGCGGAGGTGATCGTCGACCTCCTGGCCGGGCCGGTGGGCTTCTTGGTGGGCTTCTTCGCGAAGCCGGCCGAGCTGGCGAACCCGGTGTCGGTCGCGGTGCCCGGTGGCGGCCTGGTGATCGACGACTCGGTGACCGTGGTGGACCACCTGGAGGCGCCGTCGGCGACGTTCACCGGGCCGGCGGAGGCGTTCGTCCGGCTGCTCAGCGGCCGGCTCAAGGCGCCGTACGACCAGGGCGTCACGGTCGAGGGGAGCGTCACGCTCGACGACCTGCGCCGGGTTTTCCCGGGCTTCTGAGGGTCAGCACGTCCCGCTCGGCCTCGTGCCGGGCGGGGCGAACTCCAGGCGCAGCGCGGCCGAGCGGGGGACGACGAACAACACGCCGTCCGATGTCCGCCAGCGCGCGGTCACGAACACGTATTGCCCGCCGGACTGGAGCAGCAGCTTCAACCCCGTGTACCGGTACCGGTACGCGGCTTCCGGCTGGCCGCACACGACTTGCCGGACACCGTCCGCTTCGAGGCTGAGGCCGCGCTCGCTGTAGACGGTCACGGCCGGCATCGCGGAGATCCGGACCGCCGTGGCGAACGCCTCCCGGACCCCGACCTGGGCGGAGTAGTCGGAGACCGCCCAGAACAGCCCGAACGCGACGAGCAGGTACGTGGTGATCCATTCGGCGACGAGGAACGCCGGGGCGTGTTCGCCGGGCGTCAGCCGACCACCGCGAGGACCACGCCGACCGCGAACGCGAGCCCCGGCAACCCGGCGTGGAAGCCGAACGGATCGACGCCGAGCACCTCGGGCACGGTGACCCCGACCAGGGCCACGCCCGCGATCGTCGCGAACGGCGGACCGAAGCGGGCCAGCCTGGCCCGGTCCGGTCCGGCAGCAGGAACCGCGCGAGCCGGACGACGGCGAACGAGCCGAGCCCGATCCCCGCCGCGGCGCCGATCGGCAGGTGCAGCCCGAAAGCGCCGCGCGCGAGGATCTCGTCCGAGGTCTGGTCGAGCACGGCGTAGTGCACCCGGAAGTAGCCGAAGAACTTCTGCGTGTAGACGAGCCCGAAGAAGTACAGCAACGCACTGGACAGCGCGAGGTTCGCCGCCACCGACGCGATGACCTTGCCGGCTTGCGAGGCCCCGGCCTTCGTGCGGGCAGCGCCGTCCACGGGTGCTGGCCGCCGCAGGCCGGTGCGGCGGACGGTGCCGGAGACCGCGGGCACGGGAACCTACGGTGCTTCCGAAGGCGTGTCAGGGGTGCTTTCCGCCGGCGGCACCGGATCCCGGGTGTCCGGGCACGGTCCGGTGTGGACGGTGATGACCCCGCCGCGCCGGACCTCCTTGGCGGGCGTGAGCCGCTTGGCGCAAGCGCTTGCCCGGCCGTCGATCACGACGGTGATGCCGCACCGCGGGCGCGGGCAGCCCAGGCCCCTGGTGTCTTCGTCCAGTTGCCCTTGGATGGAATCCCGGACGTCCTTGGCCAGGCGGTCGCCCGACCCGACCTGGGTGCTGTCGTACTCGATCGGGCTGCCCAGCGCCCCGGGCGGAGGCGAATCCGAACCCCGGGGCGGATCCGGCTCCGGTTGCCCGGTCGGCTCCGCCGGGGCCCCGGGCGTCACCGGAGCCGGTTCACCGGGTGCCGCCGTCGGGTTTCCGGGCGCGGACGTCCCGCCGCACCCCGCCACGAGAACCACGGCCGCGACCGCCGCGCTCCAGCACACCTTCATCGGAGTTCGCCCCCTCACCTGGACTTCCTGGTGAGGAGAGGGCGCGGGGCCGCGGAAAAATACACCGGCGGCTCAGGCCGCGGTGCTCAGTTCGACGAACGCCCGGACCCCCGACTCGAGCGCGTAGTTCATCGACCCGCCGTTGGGTTCGAAGCTCGTGTGCTCACCCGCGAAGTGGATGCGGTGCTCCGGAGCGCGAATGGCCGGCATCAGCTTGCTGTGGCCGCGCTCGGGCAGGACGTACGACCCTTCGATCCACGGCTCGTGGTCCCACGCCACCGAAACCCCCAGCTCGAACTGCTCGTGCGCCCCCGGGAACATCGTGTCGACGTGGTCCAGCGCGAACCGCACGCGCTCCTCGCCGGTCATCGCCGCGATCGCGCGGGCGCGCCAGCCCGTCATCAGGACCTCCAGGATCCGCCTGGGGCCGGGCTGGTTCGCCGTCGCGTCGCGGACCCAGCGGATCGGCAGGTCCGTCGACACCGAGACGTTGTGCCCCTTCCAGAACTGCTCGCGCACCTGCAGGTACACCCGGACGATGGACGCGTACCGCAGCTTGCGCGTCGCCTCGATCTTGGCCTCGGTCAGCCGCGCGTGGCTGACGTCGACGTGGCGGATCGCGCTGAACGGCACCGTGACCACGACCCGGTCGGCGGCGGCCCGGGCCGGCCGTCCGTGGTCGAGGTAGGTCACCGTGGCCGAGTCGTCGTCCTGGTCGAGCCGCACGACCGGGGCGCGGTAGCGGATGCGGTCGCGCAGCTCGTGGGCGAAGGCGCGGGGCAGCTCGTCGGTGCCGCCGGCGATCTTGCCCCACCCTTCGGTCGAGGTCAGCAGCGAGCGGTAACCGCTTTCATGACGCAGCCACGACAACGCCGAGGCCGAAAGCAGGTCGCCACCGCGCATCTCGAGGAACATCGGTTCCATGAGGTCGATCGCCGTCTGCGAGGCGCCCCGGGCGCGCAGCACTTCGTCGACAGAGGATTGATCGAGCTCCTCGAGGTCGGCCGAGGGCGCCCAGTGCGGCGCGGTCAGTTCGGCGCCGAGCTCGTCGGCCGCCGCCGTGACGTACCGGGCGATCAGCTCCGGCACGCCGAGGCCGCGCTCGTGCTCGGCGAGCGGAAGCCCCGCCGCCGCCAGGGAATCCGCGTCCGGCCGGACGAACTTGCCGTCGACGAAGTAGGAGAAGTCCTGGTCGAGCAGGTCCGACCGGTCCAGCCCGACGCCGAGCCGCTGCCGGTAGTGGGTGACGTAGTGGCATTCCGGCGTCACGGTCATCGCCCCGGCCTCGACTTGCAGGCCGTCGGCGAACGGCTGCCGCAGGGTGCGGGCCCGGCCGCCGGCGCGTTCGGTGGCTTCGAGGACGGTGACTTCGCAGCCGGCCCGGTGCAGCTCGTACGCGGCGGCGAGGCCCGCCAGCCCCGCCCCGACGACGATCGCCGTCCGGGGCGGGCGCAGGCCGCGCAGGTCCTCGCCGAGGTGCCGGCGCAGGTCGGCGGGGGTGGGTGCGGGCACCGTCACCAGCTCCAGCCGCGCTCCGCGGGCGGGGTCCAGACGTTCGCCTTCTCCAGGTACGGGAAGACCTCGCCCATCAGCTCGATCTGCTCGGCTTCGTACATCACCGGCAGGAACATGAACCCGCGCACGCCGGTCTCGCGGTGCAGGTCCAGCAGCTGCCCGGCGACCGTCTCCGGCGACCCGACCAGCACCTTGCTGCCGCACGCCAGGCCGAGCGTGCGGGCGATGTCGTCGAACTCGCCCTCGTAGTTCTCCTGGTAGGTCTCGCTGCCGCCCATCAGCTCGGTCGCGATGTCGCGGGCGGCGCCCATGTCGAGCGAGTCGCGCACCCACGAGAACTTCTCCTGGGCCTCCGTGTCGGTCTTGCCGAGCAGCACGCCGACCGCGCCCGCCATGTTGACGTCGAGGGGGTCCCGGCCGGCGGCTTCGGTGCGCTCGGCCAGGGAGTCGACGGTCTTGCGGACCTTCGAGTAGTCGTCGGGCAACGGCGTGAACGCGAAGTCGCAGGTCTCGGCGATCAGCTGCTGGCCCGCGGCCGAGACGCCCGCGTTGAACAGGCACGGCCACGGCTGCTGCTCGATGTGCGGGCCGATCAGGCTGCCGCGCAGGTCGTGGTACTCGCCGTGGAACTCGACGTGCTCGCCGCGCGAAGCCCACAGCGTCTTGACGGCTTCCACGGCCTCGGTGGTGATCTTGTAGCGCAGGTCGTGGTCGGTGTCGGTGGGCGCGCCGAGCAGCTCGGCTTCCGGCGTTTTCCAGCCCGGCACGATGTTCCAGCCCCAGCGGCCGCCGCTGAGGGCGTCCAGGTTGGCGCCGAGACGGGCGATGACGCCGGGGGAGAGGTACCGGGTGTGCATGGTGGTGACGACGCCGATGTGCTGCGTCGCGGCCATCACGACCGGCGCGTAGATCGGCGCCGAGATGTGCGGCTGGGCGTGCCCGATGCGGGCGCTGTTCTCGCCGTGGGTGATGTAGCCGTCGGCGAAGAAGACGTAGTCCATGCCGATGTCTTCGACGCGGCGGGCGAGGTCCATCTGCGTGGCCGGGTCGAGCGAGTCCGGGTTGCGGTCGGCGACCGCCTTGGACGTCGCGGTGGGCGTCGGCGAGCTGAGCCACATGAAGCCGAATCGCAGCTGCCCGTCGGGGAGGCGGTCCTTGGTCGTGCCACGGGACATGCGCATCTCCTATCCGATGGTTGCTTTCAGGCAACCATGGTAATCACGCGATGGGGTGAAGTGTCAACTATTTCCCTTGTGGATCAACTAAAATCCGCGAGTTATCGAGTCCTTAGTGGACAGTTAACGAATACGCCGGGAAATCACTTGACGTTCTCGAGGTCCGCCCGCAGGTATTCGGCCGTATAGGACTTGCGGTCCTTCAGCAGCTTCTCCGGCGTGCCTTCGAACAGCACGCGACCGCCGTGGCGCCCGGCTTCCGGGCCCAGGTCGATCACCCAGTCCGCGTGCTTCACGACGTCGAGGTCGTGCTCGATCACCACGACCGTGTTGCCGCCGTCCACCAAGCGGTCCAGCAGGTCCAGCAGGTGCCCGATGTCGGCCATGTGCAGGCCGGTGGTCGGTTCGTCGAACAGGTAGACGTTGCCGGTCTCGCGCAGCCGGTGCGCGAGCTTGACGCGCTGCCGCTCGCCGCCGGACAACGTCGACAGCGGCTGCCCGAGCGTCAGATACGAAAGCCCGACTTCGGCCAGCAGTTCCAGCTTGCGCGTGATCGCCTCTTCGTCGAAGAAGCCGAGCGCCTCTTCGACGGTCAGCGCGAGGACGTCGACGATGTTCTTGCCCCGCAACGTCTTGTCCAGCACCTCGGGCCGGTAGCGCTGCCCGTCGCACGCTTCGCAGATCGTCGTCACCGGGTCCATGTACGCCAGGTCCGTCTCGATGACGCCGCGGCCCTTGCACTCCGGGCAGCCGCCTTCGGAGTTGAAGCTGAACAGGCCCGGTTGCGCGTTGTTGGCCTCGGCGAACAGCTTCCGGATGACGTCCATGACGTCCAGGTAGGTCGCCGGCGTCGAGCGCGTCGACACCCCGATGGCCGACTGGTCGATCATCACCGCGTCCGGGTGCTGCTGCCGGAGCGCCCCCGACACGAGGGTGCTCTTGCCCGACCCCGCCACCCCGGTCACCACGGTGAGCACGCCGGTCGGGATGTCGACCGTCACGTCGTGCAGGTTGTGCAGATCGGCTTTCTTGATGGGCAGCTGCCCGGTCGCCTCGCGGAACTCCTCCTTGAGCCCGGGGATGTGCGTCAGGCACTTGCCGGTGAGCGTCGACGCTCGCCGCAGCTGCTTGACCGTGCCTTCGAAGACGACTTCGCCGCCGTGCGTGCCCGCGCCGGGGCCCATGTCGACGACGTGGTCGGCGATGGCGATGACGTCGCGGTCGTGCTCGACGACCAGGACCGTGTTGCCCTTGTCCCGCAGCTCGCACAGCAGCTCGTTGAGCCGGTGCACGTCCCGGGGGTGCAGCCCGACGCTCGGCTCGTCGAAGACGTAGGTCAGGTCGGTGAGGCTGCTGCCGAGGTGCTTGACGGTCTTGAGGCGCTGGCCCTCACCGCCGGACAGCGTCGAGGTCTCGCGGTCGAGACTCAAGTACCCCAGCCCGATCGCTTCGACGCGCTCGAGCGCCGCGAGCGCGCCGGCCAGCACCGACTTCGCCGCCGGGAGGTCGAGGGACTTCAGCTCGGCGATCAGCTCGCTGACCTCCATCGCGCAGTGGTCGGCGATGGACTTGCCGTGGATCTTCGACGCGAGCGCCGCCTGGTTCAGCCGGCCGCCCTTGCACACCGCGCACGGCCCTTCGACCACGATCTTCTCGACCTCGCGGCGGTCGCGCTCCTTGAGCGTGTCCAGGCCGTTCTTGAGGTAGCGGCGGGTGAGCTTGACGACGACGCCTTCGTATTCGTTCGAGTAGTTCTGCCGCTTGCCCGAGCGGTCCACCCGGAACCCGCCGCCGTGCAGCAGGAGGTCCCATTCCTTCTTGGTGAACTTCTTGAGCGGCTTGTCCGGGTCGAACAGCCCGGACTGCGCGTAGAGCTGCCACATGTAGGTGCCGATGGCGAACAGCGGCGAGTCCAGCGCGCCCTCGTTGAGCGACTTGTCGTAGTCGATCAGCAGGTCGAGGTCGAGTTTCGTGGTCTTGCCGAGGCCCTGGCACTCCTCGCACATGCCCTGCGGGTCGTTGAACGAGTACAGGTTCGACGACCCCGCGCTCGGCTTGCCGTACCGGGAGAACAGCACGCGCAGCATCGCGTGGATCTCGCTCATCGTGCCGACCGTCGAGCGGGCGTTGCCGCCGATCGGCTTCTGGTCCACGACGATCGCCGTGGACAGGTTGCTCATCCGCTCCGCGCGCGGCCGCTCGTGCTTGGGCAGCCGGTTGCGGATGAACCAGCTGAACGTCTCGCTGAGCTGCCGCTGCGACTCGACCGCGATCGTGTCGAACACGATCGACGACTTGCCCGAGCCCGACACGCCGGTGAACACGGTGATCTCGCCCTTGGGGATGCAGAGCGAGACGTTCTTCAGGTTGTTCTCGCACGCACCCTCGAGCACGATGTGGCCGCCGGTGCGCCGGGTCTGCCCGTTCGCCATGACCTGCGCCTCCTCGTCCCGGGACGGCGCGTGCGCGGCACCGGGGTCGATCGGACGATTGGTTTCCGTACGGCAATCACTTTACCAGCTCGAGTCCTTCGCGGCCGCGCGAGGAGTACCGTGCCGCGAGGGTGACCTGCGGGCGAACGGGAAGTGATATCCTCTGATCTTCCGACTGCGGTGCGCTTTCCCTCGAAAGCTGAGGTGGGCAATGACGAAGTTCCACGGTTCCCCGACCGCCCCGCCGGGCCGTCCCGGCGAGCTGGAGAACGCGCTCTCCTACCTCCAATGCGTGCTGGTGGCGCGGCGCACGCGCGCGACCCCGGAGAAGATCACCTGGTCGCAGTACGACGTGCTGGAGACGCTGCGGATCCACGGCCCGCTGACGCCCTCGGCGATCGGGGAGTCCCTGGGCATCTCGCGCCAGAGCACGTCCAAGCTGCTGCGCGTGCTCAAGGACCAGTTCCTCATCGAGCAGACCTCGCGCGGCACCGACCGGCGCGAGCAGACGACGTCGCTGACCGAAGAGGGCGAAGAGTTCCTCATGCGCGCAGCTCAGGGCCGCCGGGAGACCGCGAAGGTCGCCGGCGCCGCGCTGACCGCGGGCGAGGCGAGCCTGTTCGCCGAGCTCTGCCGGAAGGTCGCCGACTCGCTGCACTCCACACCCCAGCCTTTCCCGCTCCGCGACGTCTGAGCCGCGCCGGTCACGCCCGGCCCCCAGACGTGCACACCGTGTGGCGGATTCCCCGGCTCCGGGGTGCCCAAACGCGGCCGCGGCGATGTCACGCCGCGTGCACGCCGGGCCCCCGCGCCTCCCATTGCGCCGATCGGAGCAGCGCGCACCGCTGATGGTCGTCAATCCACCCCGGATCCCCGCGCCCGAGTTGCGGCACCCGCGCCGGCCGGTACCGTTCGCGCGCGAATTCACCGCTATTCACCATTTTCTCAGGTAATCGTTTTCAGGCGATAAGCGCGACCCTCGGTTATTTGAGTATTCGACGATTTCCGGCGGGTTGACAGTCCTCCGGGCCCTTTGCATACTGGTTGCTGAAAAGAAATCATCTCATCCCGATTGATCATTGCTGCCGCCGTGCGCGGCGGCATCGGACAGGGGGAATCCATGCCCGTCGACGGAAATCCGGCCGGGCGCGAAGAACTCGTGCTGCCGCGGCTGTTCGAGCGCGCCGCCGCCGACCATCCACATCGGACGGCCCTGAGCGGCGACGGCCCCGAAGTGTCCTATGCGGACTTGAACGCCCGCGCCAACCGGCTCGCCCGGACCCTGCGCGTGATGCAGGTCCGCGACGGCGCCCCGGCCGGTCTCTTCCTCGACCGCTCGACGGACCTCGTGGTCACGCTGCTCGCGGTCCTCAAGGCCGGCGGCTGCGTCGTCCCGCTCAACCCGGCCTACCCGGCCCGGATGATCCGCCACATCGTCGAGGCGACCGGCCTGCGGACGGTCGTCCACCAGGGACAGCCGTCGCTGGCCGAGGCGGATCTGCCGGTCCGGCAGGCGCACGTCGCCGACCTCGTCGGGGAAAGCGCTTCACACGAGGACGGCAACCTGCCCACGGCGCCGGCCGCCGGGGACGACGCGTTCGTCCTCTTCACCTCCGGGTCCACCGGGCGGCCCAAGGGCGTCCGGCTGGCCCACCGCGGCCTCGCCCGGCTGGCCGTCGCCGACCCGAAGCTGACGGTGACCCCG
This sequence comes from Amycolatopsis sp. NPDC114478, assembly GCF_055633805.1. Classification (NCBI taxonomy): domain Bacteria; kingdom Bacillati; phylum Actinomycetota; class Actinomycetes; order Pseudonocardiales; family Pseudonocardiaceae; genus Amycolatopsis; species Amycolatopsis sp. NPDC114478. Next base: position 13,249 of record NZ_JBVKDO010000031.1, read on the forward strand.
GACGACTGCCTGGTGCAGCTGGCCGCGTTCTCCTTCGCCGCGTCCGGCAACGAGTTCTGGCTGAGCCTGCTCAACGGCGCCGAGCTCGTCCTCCTGCCGCCGGGCCTGCCGTCGCTGTCCGATCTGCGGGACGTCGTCAAGAAGCGCGGGGTCAGTGTGCTGAGCCTGCCTTGCGGGCTGTTCAACCTCTTGGTCGACAACGAGCTCGACGTCCTGCGCGAGCTGCGCGTGATCATGGTCAGCGGCGACTTCCCGTCCCCGGCGCACCTGGCGACCGCCGCGGAGCACACCACCGCCGCGATCTTCAACGGCTACGGCTGCACCGAAAACTCGGCCATCTCGTCGCTGTACCCGGTCACGCCGGCGGTCCGCGACCTCGACCGGGTGCCGGTCGGCAAACCCCTCGCCGGCGTCACCATGGAGGTGCTCGACCAGGACCTCAAGCCGTGCCCGCCCGGCGACGCCGGCGAGCTGGTCATCGGCGGCCTCGGCGTCGCCAACGGGTACCTGGACCTGCCGGACGTCCAGGCCGAGAAGTTCATCGACGGCGGCACGCGCTACCGCACCGGTGACCTGGCCCGGCTGACGCCCGACGGCGACGTCGTGCTCGTCGGCCGGTCCGACAGCCTGGTGAAGATCCGCGGGTTCCGCGTCGAGACCAGCGCCGTCGAGCTCGCCCTGAAGTCGTTCGACGACGTCGAGCACGCCGTCGTCAAGGCGTTCGGCAACGAGGCCAACGAAAAGAGCCTCGTCGCGTTCTACACCACCTGGAGCGGCCAGGAGATCGGCACCGGCGAACTCATCGCCCAGCTCGCCGACTCCCTGCCGGAGTACATGATCCCCTCGGACTTCCGCCGGCTCGACGCGATGCCGGCGAACCTCAACGGAAAGATCGACCGGGCCGCCCTGCACGACCCGCGCGCCCGGTCCCGGGAAGAAAAGGAGCAGCCCATGACGAACCCCCTCGAAACGGTCATCCTGCAGATGTGGCGCGACATCATCGGCACCGACGACTACTCCGCCACCGACCCGTTCGTCGGGCACGGCGGCAATTCCCTGCACTTCGTGAAGTTCGCTTCCGGGCTGCAGTCGGTCTTCGCGGTCGAAGTGCGCCCCGAAGACGTGTTCCGGCACGGCACCGTCCGCGGGCTGGCCGAGCACATCGAGTCGCTGCGAGCGGGCGCCTCCGCCCGCTGAGCCGGCAGACCGAACCGACGCACGGGGGGCCGCGATGATCGGAGAGGTACTGACACCATGGAAAACCCACTCGAGTCGGTGATCCGCCGGACCCGCTCCGGCGTCACCGTCGACGGTGCGGCCGGCCACGAGCAGTTCGCCGGGCTGCTCAGTGCGCTGCTGGGGGTCACCCTGGGGGCCGACGACGTCCGGCGGCACGAAGATCCCGCCGACCTGGCACGCCACATCGACGAACTGCGCGGCGGCCCGCCCGGGCTGACCGCGACCCCGGCGGACGGTCCCGCGCCAGCCTCCTACGGCCAGCGCGGCATCTGGTTCATTGACCAGTACTCGCCGCACCCGGCGGCTTACAACGCGCCGTTCGTCTTCACCGTCAAGACGCCGCTCGACACCGGCGTGCTCCACGACAGCCTGCGTGCGCTGCTGGCCCGCCACGAAATCCTGCGGACCACGTTCACCGCCGAGGACGGCGACGTCCGCCAGCACGTCGGCGCGGAACCGGCCTGCGACTTCTCGGTCGTCGAGCCGAGCGCCGGCCGGCCACTGGACGACGTCGTCGCCGAAGTCGTCGACACCGAGTTCGACCTGGCCGCCGGGCCGCTGGTCAAGGTGGTCTGCGCGGTCGAGCCCGACGGGCCGACGCACGTCGTGTGCAGCATCCACCACATCGTCTTCGACGCGGCTTCGGCCGGGGTGTTCCTCACCGAGTGGTTCACCCGCTACCACGCCGCGCTCGCCGGGGACGCCTACGACGAAGGCGAACCCCGGCCGCAGTACCGCGACTTCGCCCGCCGGCAACGGGAAACCGTCCGCGGGGAGCGGTTGGAAGAGCTGCTCGCGCACTGGGAGACGCGGCTCGCCGGGCCGTTGCCGCTGCTGGACCTGCCGACGGACCGGCCGCGGCCGCAGGAGCAGTCCCACCGCGGCGACATCGTCCGCTTCGACCTCCCGCCGGAGCTGGCCGACCGGCTGCGCCGGCTCGCCGCCGACGAGCGTGTCACGTTGTTCATGCTGCTGGAGGCCGCCTACGCGGCGTTCCTGCACCTGCACACGCGCCAGGACGACCTCCTCGTCGGCAGCCCGGTCTCGCTGCGGGACCTGCCCGAGACGGCCGACATGCTCGGCTACTTCGTCAACATGGTCGTCTTCCGCCACACCGTGCGCGCGGACCTGCCGCTGCGGGAGCTGTACGCGCAGGCGAGCACCGAGGTCACCGAGGCGCTGCGGCACAAGGACGCGCCGTTCGAGAAGGTCATCGAGCGGGTCAACCCGCCGCGCAGCCCGAGCCACTCGCCGGTCTTCCAGACCATGTTCGTGCTCCCGGACTCCGACTGGGCCGCCCTGGACCGGCTCGGCCTGGACGCCGACCTCGACCTCTACGTCAGCCGCAGCTCGAAGTACGACCTGTCGCTGATCGTCGAGCAGGACGGCACCGCGCTGCGCGGGGTCTTCGAGTACGACACGGCGTTGTTCGAGCGCGAGACCGTCGAGGCGTTCGGCGACCGGTACGTCCGGCTGCTCGACGCCCTCGTCGAGCACCCCGCCGGCACGGTCGGCGACCTGGGACTCCTGTCGGAAGAGCAGGAGCGGGAGGTCCTGGACTGGTGCGCGCCGCCGGCGGAGGACACCACCCGCCGCCCGGTCGCGGAGCTGTTCGAGACGCAGGCCGCGGTCACGCCGGACGCACCCGCGCTGGAGCACGGCGACCGCGTGCTGACCTACCGCGAGCTCAACGGCCGCGCCAACCGCCTCGCCCGGGACCTGCGGGCGAAGGGCGTCGGACGCGGCGACCGCGTCGGCATCCACGTGCCGCGGTCGCCGGAGATGGTCGTCGCGCTGCTGGGGGTCCTGAAGGCGGGGGCCGCGTACGTGCCGGTCGACCCGTCCTACCCCGCCGAGCGGATCGAGTACATGCTGGCCGACTCCGGCGTCGCGCTGGTGCTGGAGTCCGTGGAGCCGGAGGCGGGCGACGAAACCGATCTGGGGCGGCTGAAGAGCGGCGACGACGAGATCTACGTGATCTACACGTCCGGCTCCACCGGGCGGCCCAAGGGCGTCGTGCTCACCGAAGCCACAGTCACCAACCTCGTCGAGTACATGCGCCGGACCTCGCCCATCGGCGCGACCGGCCGGACGCTGCAGTACATGACGCTGTCGTTCGACGTCTCGGTGATGGAGATCCTGGGGACGCTCTGCGCGGGCGGCACGCTCGTCCTGATCGACGAAGACCTGCAGAAGGACCTGCACCGGCTCAGCGGCTTCCTGCGCGACCACCGGATTTCGCGGACCTACCTGCCGTACGTCGCCGTGCAGCAGCTGGCCGCAGTGGCCGAGGACAAGCCGTTCCCGGACCTGGTGGAGGTCGCCTCCGTCGGCGAACAGCTGGTGATCACCCCGCAGATCCGCGAGTTCTTCGCCCGCCGGCCGGAAATCCGGTTCCTCAACATGTACGGCCCGTCCGAGACGCACCTCGCGTCCGCGCACGAGCTGACCGGGGACCCGGCCGGGTGGCCGGAGGCGCCGTCGATCGGCGGCCCGATCGGGGGCCTGTCGATGCTGGCCCTCGACGAGGGCGGCCGGCTCGTTCCGCCCGGCGTGCCGGGGGAGCTGTACCTCGGCGGCGACCTGCTTTCGCCCGGCTACCACGGCCTGCCCGAGCAGACCCGCGAACGGTTCGTCGAGACGCCGTTCGGGCGCCTCTACCGGACCGGCGACCTGGTCCGCTACGACCGCGACGGTGAGTTCGACTACCTCGGGCGCGCCGACACCCAGATCAAGATCCGCGGCTACCGCGTCGAACCCGCCGAAGTCGAAGCGGCGCTCAACGAGCTGCCCGGCGTCCGCGCGTCCGCCGTCGCCGCGGTGGCGTTCGGCGCGGGCGACCGGCGGCTGGCCGGCTACCTTGTCACCGACGACGAGATCGACCCGGTCGCGGTGCGCGCCGCGCTGGCCGGGTCGCTGCCGGACTACCTGGTGCCGTCGCACTTCGTGCGGCTCGCCGCGCTGCCGATCGCGCCCAGCGGCAAGATCGACCGCAAGGCGCTGCCGGACCTGTTCGACCCCGGCACGGCGGGCTCGTCCCGGCCGCCGGAAACGCCGACCGAGCTGGCCGTCGCCGAAGCGTGGACGGACCTGCTGGGCACCGGCGAGGTCGGCCTCGACGAGGACTTCTTCGCCGCCGGCGGGCACTCGATCCTGGCGACCGAGCTGATGTACCGGCTGCGCAAGCGCTTCGACGTCGACGTCCCGCTGCGGACGCTGTTCGACGACCCGACCGTCGGCGGGATGGCCGCGCGCATCGACGCCCTGGTGGCCGGCACCGACGACGGCGGCCGCGTCGACCTGCGCGCCGACGTGAAGCTGCCGGAGCACATCCGGGCCACCGAAGGTCCGGCGACCGCCGAGGACGTCCTGCTCACCGGCGCGACCGGGTTCCTCGGCATCCACCTGCTGCGCGAGCTGCTGGCCGAGACGACCGGCCGGGTGCACTGCCTGGTCCGCGCTTCGGACGCCGAAAGCGCGTGGGAGCGGATCGCCGAGACGGCCGGCCGCTACGGCATCGGCGAGTTCCTCGATCGAGACCGCGTCACCGCCGTGCCGGGCGACCTCGCCGCCGAGCGGCTGGGACTGTCCGAAAAGGACTACGACGACCTCGCCCACCGCGTCGGCACGATCCACCACACGGCCGCGCACATCAACTTCGTCGCGCCCTACGCGTCGGTGAAGCAGGCCAATGTGGACGGTCTGGTCCGGGTCGTCGAGTTCGCCGCGGCCGGGCCGGTCAAGCCGGTGCACTACACCTCGACCGTGGCGGTGTTCTCGCCGAAGCCGCGGGCCGGGGCGATCACCGAGGACGACGTCCCGGACGACGCCGACGACCTCACGATCGGCTACACGCAGAGCAAGTGGGTCGCCGAAGAGGTCGCGCGGCTGGCCCGCGACCGCGGGGTGCCGGTGACGATCTACCGCATCGGCCGGATCGCCGGCGACAGCGAGACCGGCGCCCTGCAGACCGAAGACTTCCTCTGGCGCCAGGTCAAGAGCTTCCTCGAGCTGGGCGTCGTCCCGCCGCCCGAGGAGCACGACACCGACCTGCTGCCGGTCGACTTCGTCGGCCGCGCGCTGGTCCGGCTGGCGCGGGCGCGGCCCGCGGAAAACCGGACGTGGCACCTGTTCAACCCGGACATCAAGACCTTCGACGTCGTTTACCGGGCCATCCGCGACCTGGGGTACCCGCTGCGGGAGATCCCGGTGGGGGAGTGGCGGGCGGCGCTCGCCGACCGCGACAACCCGCTGTCCGCGATGGCTCCGCTCTACCAGGAAGGCGCGCTCGACATCGGCGACAACACCTACGCCAACGAGCGCACCGGACGCGAGCTGGCCCGGCTGGGCCTGCGCTGGCCGGAGATCACCCCGGCCGTGTTCACGAGAATGATCGGCTATTTCCGTGAAACGGGCGAATTCGCCGGCTGAGGCCGTATCGCCCCCGTTCTTTCCCGATTTTCCCTCTCCAGCAAGGAATGCGCGATGAGGAAGACTCTGCCCGCACGAGCCCGGCCGGTGCTGCACCGCACCCCCGAGCCGAGCGCCGAGACCCTGACCGGCTACCCGGCCGCCCAGCAACCCGAATGGCCCGACCCGGCGGAACTCGCCGAGGTCCGCGACACCCTGGCCGAGCGTGAGGACGTCGTCGGCCCCGCCGAAGTGCTCCAGCTGCGGTCCCTGCTGGCCCGCGCGGCCGAAGGCGAGTTCTGCGTCCTGCAGGCCGGCGACTGCGCCGAGGACCCGGCCGACACCGGCGTCCACGCGGTCGCCCGAAAGGTCGGCATGCTCGACACGCTCGCCGAAGTGATGCGCGTCGGCTCCGGCCGCCCGGTCCTGGAGGTCGGCCGGATCGCGGGCCAGTACGCCAAGCCGCGTTCGGCGAACGTCGAGGAGGTCGACGGCCGGGAGCTGCCGGTCTACCGCGGCCCGATCGTCAACAGCCCCGAGCCGACGGCCGAAGCCCGCACCCCCGACCCCACCCGGATCCTGGCCGCGCACCAGGCCGCGCTCGACGTCCGCGCGTCGATCGGGCGCCTCGGCCGCGGTGCGGGCGCCGACCCGGCCGAGCGGATCTGGACCAGCCACGAGGCGCTGCTGCTGGACTACGAGGTCCCGCTGGTGCGCCGGATGCCGGGCGGACGCGCCTACCTGGCGTCGACGCACTGGCCGTGGATCGGCGAGCGGACCCGGCGCCCGGACGGCGCCCACGTGCACCTGCTGTCCACTGTGGTCAACCCGGTGGCGGCGAAGGTGAGCGCGAAGGCGTCGATCGAGGACGTCCTCGAGCTGTGCGGGCGGATCGACCCCTTCCGCACCCCCGGGCGCCTCACGCTGATCCCGCGGTTCGGCGCCGCCCGGATCGGGCAGCTCGCGCCGCTGGTGCGCGCGGTGCGCGACGCCGGGCACCCGGTGCTGTGGCTGTGCGACCCGATGCACGGCAACACCGTCGTCGCCGACGACGGCCTCAAGGTCCGCTGGCTCGAGGACATCATGAACGAGCTGCGCCAGTTCGTCCGGATCGTCACCGTCGAAGGCGGCGCGTGCGCCGGGCTGCACATGGAAGCGTCGCCGAGCGAGATCTCGGAGTGCCACGGCGCCGGCATCACGGCGTCGCGCGGCCCCGGCTACACGACGCTGTGCGACCCGCGGCTGAACCTGACCCAGGCCGTCGCGCTGACCGCGCACTGGCAGCCGGAGGCCACCCACGAACTGAGGACGGAGCTGGCGTCATGAGCGAGCTTGCGAGCGAATCATCGAACACTGCGCGTGTGACCTTGGTGACCGGCGCGGCGAGCGGGATCGGCGCCGCGACGGCGACCCTGCTGGCCGGGCGCGGGCACACCCTCGCGCTGTTCGACCGCGACGAAGCCGCCCTGGCCCTGGTCGCGAAGCCGCTGCTGGACGAAGGCCACAGCGTCTACACCTACACCGTGGACGTCACCTCCAGCGCGGAGGTCGACGCCGCCGTCGAACGCGTCGAGAACGGCTTCGGCCCCATTTCCGGCCTGGCGAACGTCGCCGGCGTGCTGCGGATGGGCCGGGTCGCCGAGCTGTCCGACGAGGACTGGAACGCGACCTTCGCGGTCAACGCGACCGGCGTCTTCCACGTCTGCCGGGCGGTCTCCCGCCGGATGGCCACGCGGAAGAACGGCTCGATCGTCACCGTGGCGTCGAACGCCGCCGGCGTGCCGCGCAGCCACATGGCCGCCTACGCCGCGTCGAAGGCCGCCGCGACCAGCCTGACCCACAGCCTCGGCCTGGACCTCGCGCCGCTCGGCATCCGCTGCAACGTCGTCGCGCCTGGCTCGACCGACACCCCGATGCTCCGGTCCATGTGGACGGACGAGACCGGCTCGCAGTCCACTTTGGACGGCGATCCCGGTCAGTTCCGGCTGGGCATCCCGCTCGGGCGCATCGGCTCGCCCGAGGACGTCGCCCGCAGCGTGGCGTTCCTGCTGTCCGACGACGCCCGGCACGTCACCCTCGCGACCCTGCTCGTCGACGGCGGCGCGGCCCTCGGCGCGGTCTGAAAGGAGGCCTGATGAGCGGCATCACGATCGAACCGTACGACCTGCCCACGACCGTCCCGGTCAGCACCGCGGGCTGGCGGGCCCACCCGGGCCGCGCGGCCCTGCTGATCCACGACATGCAGCGCTACTTCGTCGGCTTCTACGCCCAAGACGGCGAGCTGCGGCGCACGCTGGTCGGCAACATCGTCCGGCTGCGGGAAACCGCGGACCGGCTGGGGATCCCGGTGTACTACACCGCCCAGCCCGGCTCGATGACGCCCGAGGACCGCGGGCTGCTGCAGGACATCTGGGGCCCGGGCATGAAGGCCACCCCGGCCGACCGGCAGGTGATCGACGAGCTCACGCCGACACCGGCCGACCTCGTGCTGACCAAGTGGCGCTACAGCGCGTTCCACCGCACCGACCTGCTCGACCGGCTCCGGGCGGCCGGGCGCGACCAGCTGATCGTCTGCGGGATCTACGCCCACGTCGGCTGCCTGGTCACCGCCGTCGAGGCGTTCACGCACGACATCGAGACGTTCTTCGTCGCGGACGCGGTCGCCGACTTCGGCCCGGACGAGCACCGGCTGGCCGTCGACTACGCGGCCCGCAACTGCGCGGTCGCCACGACGACGGCGGCGCTGGCCGGGCAGCTGGAAGGCGCGGTGGTCGCGTGAGCCGGCTGCCGATCCGCGCGGGGTCGCCGTACGCGATCCTGCACCGGCCCGGCAGCGGCCGCGGCGACCAGGTCGAGGTCGTCTCCGGGCCGGTCCGCACGGCCGAACGGCTGGCCGACCTCACGCTCGACGAGGGGTCGTGGGAGGGCCGCGGCCGGCACACCAAGCTGGTCCTGCTCCCGTACCGGCAGCTCGCCGAGCGCGGCTACGACTGCCCGGACGACCAGGTCCCGCTGCAGGTGATGGACATCGAGTCGCAGGCGACGCTGACCGTCGCCGAGACCCTGGCCGCGCTGCCCGACCACGCCCCGCCGCTGGAGAACCGCGCGTTCGACCTCGGCGACGACGAGTACGCCCGCACGGTCGAGCGGATCCTCGACGACGAGATCGGCGCCGGCGAGGGCGCGAACTTCGTGCTCTCCCGCAGCCTGCGCGGCCGGTTCCCGGGCTTCGACGACGACGTCGCGCGGGCGGTGTTCAAGCGCCTGCTCGGCGCGGAAGCCGGCGCGTACTGGACGTTCCTGGTCTTCACCGGCGAGCGCTACCTGCTGGGCAGCACGCCGGAGCAGCACGTCCGGCTGTTCGACCGCACGGTCACGATGAACCCGATCAGCGGCACCTACCGCTACCCGGAGGGCGGCGCCGACGCCGATGGCCTGCTCGAGTTCCTCCACGACGAGAAGGAGGCCGACGAGCTTTGCATGGTCGTCGACGAGGAGCTCAAGATGATGGCCGAGCTGTGCGACCGCGGCATCCGGGTGTCCGGGCCGCGGCTGCGGCGCATGTCGCGGCTCGCGCACACGGAGTACTCCCTCGAAGGCGAGACCGGCAAGCCGCTGACCGAGGTGCTGCGGCACACGCTGCTCGCGCCGACCGTCACCGGCAGCCCGCTGGTCAACGCCTGCCGGGTGATCCGCCGGTACGAGCCGAAGGGGCGCGGCTACTACAGCGGCGTCATCGGGCTCGTCGGCAGCGACGACGACGGCCGGCGCTCGCTGGACTCGGCGATCCTCATCCGCACCGCGGACATCTCGCCGGGCGGCGACGTCCGGCTGGCGGCCGGGTCGACGATCGTGCGCGAGTCCGCGCCGCTGTCGGAAGCCGCCGAGACGACGGCGAAGGTGTCGGCCGTCCTGAAGTCGCTGTCCGGCGAGGCCCGCCAGTCCGCGACGCCCCCGCCGCCGACGTCGTCCGATGAGGTGCGCTCCGCGCTGAAGGCCCGCAACCGGGGCAAGTCGCGGTTCTGGCTCGACGGCACCCGCCCCGGCCGCGGCTCGCGGGTGCGCATCACCGTCGTCGACGCCGAAGACGCGTTCACCGCGATGCTGGCCTACCAGCTGAAGTCGGTGAACTGCGCGGTGACGACCGTGCCGTGGGACACCGGTGAGCTGCCGGAGCACGACCTCGTGCTGCTCGGCCCCGGGCCGGGCGATCCCAACGACGTCGAGGGCGCGAAGGTCGGCCGGCTGCGCGCGCTGGCCGCGGACCTGCTGCGCTCGGGCCGTCCCCTCGCCGGGGTCTGCCTGGGCCACCAGGTGCTCTGCGCGGAGCTGGGCCTGCCCGTCCAGCGGCTCGCGCGGCCCAACCAGGGGCGTCAGGCGCACGTGACGATCGACGGCGAGCGCCGGGCGGTGGGGTTCTACAACAGCTTCGCCGCGCGCACCCCCGACGACCGCGTCGAAGTGCCCGGCCGCGCGGCCGCCGACGTCGTGCGCGGCCTCGACGACCAGGTCATCGGCCTGCGCGGGCCGCGGCTGGCGACCATCCAGTTCCACGCCGAGTCGTTCCTCACCGAGGACGGGCCGGCCATCCTGCGTGATGTCGTCGACCACGCCACCGAAGGAGGAACCCCATGACCACATCCGCCCCGGCGTTCGACCGGGCGAGGCTGAGGGCCTTCCTCGGCCACTTCACCACCGGCGTCACCGTCGTGACCTACCGCCGCGGCGAGCTGGTGCGCGGCGCGACCGTCAACGCGTTCACGTCCGTGTCGCTGGACCCGCCGCTCGTGCTGGTCTCGCTGGACCGGCGTAGCCGCTCGGTCCAGCACCTCGGCGACGGTCCGTTCGTCGTCAACATCCTGGCCGAGGACCAGCGCGACGTCGCCCTGCACTTCGCCGGCAAGCCCATGGCCGACGACGCCGTGCCCTGGGCCGACCTCGACTCGCCGGTGCCGCGGCTCGCGGGCACGGTCGGGCACGTCGAGTGCACGCCGTGGCGCGCCTACGACGGCGGCGACCACGTGCTGCACGTCGGCGAGGTGACCGGCCTCGACCTGGCCGGCGGGCGGCCGCTGCTGTTCTTCGGCGGCGAGTTCCCGCGCCTGGCCGAAGAACCCGAAGCACCGCACTGGTCGTGGTCCCTGGACGGCCCGGCCCCGCAACGATGGGAGGCAATCAGGTGAACGAGACGACGACCCGGCCGATGACCGGGGACGAGTACCTGGAAAGCATCCGCGACGACCGCGAGATCTGGGCCTACGGCGAGCGCGTCGACGACGTGACAAAGCACCCCGCGTTCCGCAACACCGCGCGGATGACGGCCCGGCTCTACGACGCGCTGCACGACCCGGCGAAGAAGGACGTGCTGACCACGCCGACCGACACCGGCAGCGGCGGGTTCACGCACAAGTTCTTCCGCGCCCCGAGGTCCACAAAGGACCTCCTGGGTGACCGGGACGCGATCGCCGAGTGGGCCAGGATGAGCTACGGCTGGCTCGGCCGCAGCCCGGACTACAAGGCGAGCTTCCTCGCCACCCTGGGCGTCGACCCGGGCTACTACGGCGAGTTCGAGGGCAACGCGCGCCGCTGGTACGCCGAGGCGCAGGAGAAGGTCCTGTTCTGGAACCACGCGATCATCAACCCGCCGGTCGACCGGCACAAGGCGGCCGACGACGTCGGGGACGTGTTCGTGCACGTCGAGGAGGAGCGCGACGACGGCCTGGTCGTCAGCGGCGCCAAGGTCGTCGCGACCGGGTCCGCGCTGACGCACGGCAACTTCATCGCCCACTACGGGCTGCCGGTGAAGAAGCGCGAGTTCGCGCTGGTGGCGACGCTGCCGATGGACTCGCCGGGGCTCAAGCTGATCTGCCGGCCGTCGTACGCGCTGCAGGCCGACACGATGGGCAGCCCGTTCGACTACCCGCTGTCCAGCCGCCTCGACGAGAACGACACGATCTTCGTGCTCGACAAGGTGAAGATCCCGTGGGAGAACGTCTTCGTCTACGGCGACCAGGCCAAGGCGGCGACTTTCCTGTCGGCGTCGGGGTTCCTGAACCGCTCGACGTTCCACGGCGTGACGCGGCTGGCCGTCAAACTGGACTTCCTGGCGGGGCTGTTGCTCAAGGGTGTCGACGTCACCGGCACCAAGGACTTCCGTGGCATCCAGACCCGGATCGGCGAAGTTCTGGCGTGGCGCAACATGTTCTGGGGCCTGAGCGACGCCATGGCGCTGAACCCGGACCCGTGGAAGGACGGCGCGCTGCTGCCGAAGCTCGACTACGGCATGGCCTACCGCTGGTTCATGACGATCGGCTACCCACGGGTGCGCGAGATCATCCACCAGGACCTGGGCAGCGCGCTGATCTACCTCAACTCGCACGCCAGTGACTTCCAGAACCCGGAGCTGCGGCCCTACCTGGACAAGTACGTCCGGGGTTCGTCCGGCTACGACGCCGTCGAGCGGGTCAAGCTGATGAAGCTGATCTGGGACTCCGTCGGCACCGAGTTCGCCGGCCGCAACGAGCTCTACGAGCGGAACTTCTCGGGCAACCACGAGAACGTCCGGATCGAGATGCTGACGGCGCAGCAGATGTCCGGGCAGGTGGACGGCTACAAGGGGTTCGCCGAGCAGTGCCTGGCCGAGTACGACCTCGACGGCTGGACCGCCCCGGACCTGATCAACCCCGATCGGCTCTGACGTGGGTCCCGAATGGACGGAGGGCCTCCCCGCGGTGCGGGAAGGCCCTCCGATCGGGGGTTCCTCAGCTCTCGACGAGCATCAGGCAGAACCCGTCGTGGCCGCGGCTGCCGACGGTCTGCACGGTCGTCGCGGTGACGCGCGGCTCGTCGGCCACCAGCTGGTTGAACTTGCGCACGCCCTGAACCGCCGGGTTGGGGCTGTCGGCCTCGACGACGAGCCCGTCGAGCACCACGTTGTCCACGACGATCACGCTGCCCGGGCGGGTCAGCTTCAAGGCCCAGCCGAAGTACTCCGGGATGTTCGCCTTGTCGGCGTCGATGAACACGAAGTCGAACGGCTCGCCGCCGGCCAGCGCCGGCAGCGTGTCGAGGGCCTTGCCGACGCGCAGGTCGACCACGTCGGACAGGCCGGCGTTGTCGATGTTCCGCCGCGCGACCTCGGCGAACGAGGGCTCGGCCTCCAGCGTGGTCAGCGTGCCGCCCTCGGGCAGCGCGCGGGCCAGCCAGATCGCGCTGTAGCCGCCGAACGCGCCGACCTCGAGGATCCGGCGCGCGCCGTGCGTGCGGGCGAGCAGGTGGAGGAACTTGCCCTGGTTGGGTGCCACCGCGATCTCCGGCAGCCCGGCCTCGGCGCTCGCCTTGGCCGCGAGGTCCAGGGCGGCGTCGTGCTCCACCATCAAGGCCGAGGTGTAGGTGTCGATTTTCGTCCACTGGTCTTCGCTCATGTCTCCCGATCGTACTGGAGGATCGCGCGCGGCTTAAGGGAGAATCGAAATTCTTTTGCCGCCAACTTGATTTCCCGGCGGCAACCAATGTAGGCTCGAAGGAGATCGGGCGGTTGTATTCACCGCCGCCCCCCATGATCCATCAAGGCCACTCTCGAGGCGCCGTCTGGGAATGTGAACCGGCGCCGGAAGAAAGGATGGCGACCATGACCGAGAACGCCGTGGCGACCCTCGAGTCGCCGCGCCTCGCCCCGCTGCGCGCGGCCACCTTCCATCACCTGGGGATCCAGACCGCCGACCTCGGCAACTGCGTCTCCTGGTACCAGGAATTCTTCGGTTGCACGGAAAACTGGTCCCTGGAGGAGTTCTCCGAGCTGACCACGAGCCGGCTGCCCGGCATCGTCAAGCTCGTCGAGCTGCGGGCCGGCGGCACCCGGTTCCACCTCTTCGAACGCGCCGGCGAGGGGGTTCAGGCACCCGATCCCGGCGAAGCGCAGTTCCAGCACGTCTGCATGGAGGTCGGCTCGGCCGCCGAAATGCGCGCGTGGCAGCGCCACTGGATGAAACTGTACGAATCCGGCCGCTACCATTTCGTCCGCGACGAACCGGCGACGGAGATCGTCACCGACGCCGACGGCGTGCAAAGTTTCTACGCGTTCGACGTCAACGGCCTGGAATACGAATTCACCTGGATTCCGGAGGCCGCGTGATGACCGTCCCCGTGCTCACCGAGGTCCCCGTGCGCGAGGGGTGGGACTTCGGCGACTTCCCCTACGGTCTCGAACCGCTGACCATCCCCGACGCGGGCACCGAACCCGACGGCGACGGCCCGTGCTCCCGTTTCGCGGGCCTGTGCACGCACCTCGAAGACCTCTCCCGCAGCGGTGCGCCGGGCGCGGTCGAGCCCGTCGAGTCGTCCGACCGGCTCTACTGGTTCCGCTGGATCACCGGCCACCAGGTGACGTTCGTGCTGTGGCAGCTGGTCGCCCGCGAACTGGCGCTGGCCGAACGCGGCGAGCGCGACCGCGAGGCCGCACTGGCCTCGGCGGCCCTGTTCACCCGCGGCTTCAGCGCGATGCTGCTCTACACCAGCTCGACACCGATCGACGTCTACCACGAGGTCATCCGGCCGAGCATGTTCCTGCAGCACCGCGGGTTCAGCGGCACCTGGGCACCGGACTTCGCCCCGGTCCGCGACCTCTACCGCGGCAAGGGCCTGCCGGACGACGACTCGCCCGGCGTCCGGGCGCTGCGCGACGAAGTCGGCTTCTACCAACGGGTCCACGGCGGCATCGCGGCGAAGCTGGTGCCCAGTGGCCGGTCGCTGCTGCAGGACGCGTCCGGCGCCGCCGAGCCGACCCACCCGGACGTGCTGAGCGCCGTCTACGACAACTACTTCATGACGCTGCGGGCGCCCACGTCGCTGCCCGACGTCGTCGCGCAGCTGCTGCGGCGGCTCAACGCCGTGGCGCTGGACGTGTCCGTCAACGGTGTCGACTCCGTGTCCGACGCCACGGACCCGCCGGCGGAGCTGACCAGTCCCGAGGTCCGCTCCTGCGAGGCCGGGTTCGTCGGCCTGCTCGCCGACGTCGCCGCGTGCGCCGCCGGCTCGCCGGCGGACTGAGCCGTGCGCCACGGCATCGTCCTGCTGCCCGAGCAGCGCTGGTCCGCCGCGCGGGACCGCTGGCGCCGCGCCGAAGAGCTCGGGTTCGACCACGCCTGGACCTACGACCACCTGATGTGGCGCTGGCTGCGCGACGAGACCTGGTTCGGCTGCCTGCCGACGCTCACCGCCGCGGCCGGGGTGACGTCGAGGATGCGGCTCGGCTCGCTCGTCGCGACACCGACGTTCCGCCACCCGGTGCCGTTCGCCAAGGAGCTGATGACGCTCGACGACATTTCCGGTGGCCGGCTGATCTGCGGCGTCGGGTCGGGGGCCGGGGGCTACGACGAGAGCGTCTTCGGTGTCGCGCCATCGGGTAGCCGCTCCGCGCGGTTCGCGGAGTTCCTCGAGCTGACGGAGCTGCTCCTGCGGCAGCCGCTCACGTCGTACGAAGGCCAGTACTACCGCTGCGAAGACGCGTGGATGGAGCCGGGGTGCGTGCAGCGGCCGCGGGTGCCGTTCGCGGTCGCGGCGACCGGCCCGAAGGCGATGGGCCTGGCCGCGCGATACGGCGAGACGTGGCTGACCGCGGGCGCGCCGGGCCGGTTCGACGCCCGCCGCTGGGACCTGGTCGTCCCGGAGCTGAAGGACCAGCTCCGGGCGTTCGAGGACGCCTGCGTCGCGGCGGGCCGGGATCCGGCGTCGGCGGGGAAGCTGCTGGTGACCGGCGCGACCGTCGGGGGCGTGCTGGACTCCGCGCAGTCCTTCCGGGACGCCTCGGGCACGTTCGCCGACCTCGGCTTCACCGATCTGGTCGTGCATTGGCCCCGCGAATCCGAGCCCTACCAAGGGGATGAGCGCGTCCTCGACGAGCTGGACCTCTCCTGAAGGGAGCAGCATGCCCGCGTACGAGATCGTCAACATGTTCGCCGACCACGTCTACGCCGGCAGCGCGCTCGGCGTAGTCCCGAAGGCCGGCGACCTCGACACCGCGGGCATGCAGGCGCTGGCCCGCGAGATCAACCACACCGAGACGGCGTTCGTCCTGCCGCCCACCGGCACCGGCGCCCACTACCGCGTCCGCGTCTTCACCCCCGAGGCGGAGTCGCCGTTCGGCGGCCACTCCAGCGTCGGCACGGCGGTGACGCTCGCGCGGCTCGGCCTGGTGCCCGCCGGGCGCGTCGTGCAGGAGTGCGGGCCGAAGCGGCTGCCCCTGGACGTGACGGCCGAAGCGGGCAAGATCACCGCGAACGACCCCCTGGAGAGCGAACCGCTCGACCCGGGGACCCTGCTCGGCGCCGTCGGCCTGCCCGCCCCCGCAGCCGACGGCGCCCGCCCCGCCGCGTGCGGCTTCGGTCCCGCGTTCCACTTCCTGCCGGTGCGCGCGGACGCCGTCGCGGCCGCGGAACCGGACTTCGCGGCCATGGCCGCGGCCGGCCTCGCCGACGTGCTCGTGTTCAGCTGGGACCCGGCGACGAACACCGCGCACGGCCGCCTGTTCGCGCCCGGCTACGGGATGCCGGAGGACCCGGCGTGCTCGTCGGCCGCGCTCGGCCTCGGCGTCTGGCTCGTCGAGGCGGGCCGGCTCACCGGCGACGGCGTGCACGACTTCACGCTGCGCCAAGGCCGGGAGCAAGGGCGTCCGTCCACTTTGTACTGTTCGGTCCGGGTCGCCGACGGCCGGCCGGTGTCGGCTTCGGTGTCCGGGGCCGTGCTGCCGGCCGGGTCCGGCGAACTGGCCGACCCGGACCGCGAGAAGGGAAGCTGACGTGCTCGACCGACCCGAACTGCTCGGCACCCGCGGGGCCGTGTCCTCCACGCACTGGCTGGCTTCGGCCGCCGGCACGGCGATGTTCGACCTCGGCGGCAACGCCTTCGACGCGGCCGTCGCGACGGCCCTGGTCATCCAGGTCGTCGAACCGCACCTCAACGGCCCGGGCGGCGACGTCCCGATCCTGGTCCACGACGGCGCGACCGGCGACGTCGAGGTCATCTGCGGCCAGGGCCCGATGCCGGAAGCGGCGACGCCCCAGGCGTTCCGCGACCGCGGCGTCGACGCGATCCCCGGGTCGGGCCTGCTGCCGGCCGTCGTGCCCGGCGCGTTCGGCGCGTGGCTGCGGCTGCTGCGCGACCGCGGGCGGCTCGACCTCGGCACGGTGCTCGCCCCGGCGATCGCCTACGCCTCGGACGGGTTTCCGCTGCTGCCCAAGGCGGCGGACATGATCGAGGTGCTCGCGCCGCTGTTCCGCGAGGAGTGGACGGCATCCGGCGAGGTCTACCTGCCGGACGGGCGGCCGCCGCGGCCGGGGTCCCGGCTGCGCAACCGGCCCCTGGCCGCAACCTACCGGCGCATCCTCGCCGAGTCCGAGGCCGCCCCGGGCGGGCGCGAGAACCGGATCGACGCCGCTGTCGCCGTGTTCTACCGGGGGTTCGTCGCCGAGGCGATCGACAAGTACCTGGCCACGGCCGAGCCGCTGGACTCCACCGGCCGCCGCAACGGCGGCCTGCTGACCGGCCACGACCTGGCGTCCTGGCGGCCGGCGATCGAGCCGGCGCTCACCGCGGACTACCGCGGCCACACCGTGCACAAAGCGGGCCCGTGGTCGCAGGGCCCGGTGTTCCTGCAGCAGCTGGGCCTGCTGGAGGGGTTCGACCTGGCGGCGATGGACCACGGCGGCGCCGAGCACCTGCACACGGTCGTCGAATGCGCGAAGCTCGCCTTCGCCGACCGGGAGGCCTTCTACGGCGACCCGGAATTTTCCGATGTGCCGCTTCGTCGCTTGCTCGACCCGTCGTACGCGGCGGCTCGTCGTGCCCTGGTGGGGGAGCGGGCGTGCGGGGCGCTGCGCCCGGGTCTGGACGGCTGGTTCCCGGAGCCGCCGCTGCCCGCCCCGGCCGACCCGGACTGGCGCGCCCAGCTCGCCGACGGGATCCCGGCGGTGGTGAAGCTGACCGCGGCCAAGGGGGACACGTGCTGCATCAGCGCGTCGGACCGCGAGGGCAACATGGTCGTCGCGACGCCGAGCGGCGGCTGGCTGAAGAGCTCGCCGGTCATCCCCGGGCTCGGCTTCCCGCTCGGCACCCGCGGCCAGATGGCGCTGCTGACCGAGGGGCACCCGAACACGGTCGCGCCGGGCAAGCGCCCGCGGACCACCCTCAGCCCGACGTTGGTGACCAAGGACGGCCGCCCGCACCTGGCGTTCGGCACTCCGGGCGGCGACCAGCAGGACCAGTGGACGCTGAACTTCTTCGTCAGCCACGTGGACGGCGGCCTGAGCCCGCAGGCGGCGATCGAGCAGCGGGCGTTCCACACCGACCAGGTCCCGTCGTCGTTCGCACCCCGCTCGGCCCGCCCGAACAGCCTGGTCGTCGAGGCCGGCTGCCCGTCCGAGGTGGTCGAGCAGCTGCGCGAGCGCGGCCACGACGTCGTGTTGGCGGGGGAGAAGTCCTTGGGAAAGGTGTGCGCGACGGGTTTCGACGACGGGTTCGTCCTGGCGGCCGCGAGTCCCCGGGGTCAGCAGGCGTACGCCGTGGCGCGGTGACCTACCACGGCACGGGCTTGCCGTGCCGGTCGTGTTCAGCGAGACGCTGCCCGCTCGTCATCTCCAGGGACTCGATCTCGACGCCGTCCAGGGCGGAGCAGCTCGCCGGCGACGAGGGCTTGCTTGGGGGGACAAGGGAACTCCTTCAGGTGGTGAAGTCCCGAGAAACCGGCGCGACGAAGCCGCGCGCCTGGCCGTGCTGCACGCCGCGGACGACCTGCTCGCCGAACACGGCTTCGCCGCGCTGACGATCGAGGCGATCGCGCGCCGCGCCGACGTCGCCAAGCAGACGATCTACCGCTGGTGGCCGTCGAAGGTCGAGATCCTCCTCGACACGCTCGTCGAGGACAGCGCCAAGGGCATCCCGGTCCCGTCGGGCAAAGTCCTGCTGACGCTGCTGGCCCAGGCCCAGCACGACCCCGTGACGGCCCAGAGCTTCCAGGAGCGCTACCTGGGCCCGCGCCGCGAGCAGGAGCGAGCAATGGTGACGCGCGCGATGGAGGCGGGCGAGATCGCTCCTCGGCTGGGACCCGACGCGGCGCTCGACGCTTTGGTGGGCCCGCTGGTGTACGCGGCTTTGACCGGCGCGAGCGTCCCGCGCGGCATGATCGCCACGCTCGTCGAGGACGTGCTCAAGCCCCGCTCGAATTGAGCCGCGCGAGGGTATTCGACCCGGTCGAGATGGCTCGAATGCCCGCGGGTGAAGCGAGGCCGTTCAGTGGCGTTCGAACCTCCCAGCTCGTAGTCCCCATCAGGCGGAAACTGAGACCGAGCCCCCCTCCGGGTCTCGGTTCCCGCACGTAGCGTCGGGGGAGACCGGGGCCACCGACGAGGGGCGAGGTGCATGCGGGCGGAGCTCGAACCAACCGGCGACGTCGTCCTGTCCACCGGCCGCCGCGCGTGGACCGTCGGCTTGATGTGCACCGCTGTCGGCCTGGTGATCGCCATGGTGACCATCGTCAACGCCGCCCTGCCCGCGCTCGCCGCCGACACCGGGGCGAGCCAGGCCGAACAGACGTGGATCGTCGACGTCTACACGCTCGTGCTCGCCGCGCTCGTGCTGCCCGCCGGCGCCCTGGGGGACCGGTACGGGCGGCGCGGGGTGCTCGTCGCCGGCCTGCTCGTCTTCGCCGTGGGCTGCGCCGCGCCCGTCTTCCTCGACACGTCGACGTGGCTGATCGTCGCCCGGGCCGTCACCGGGTCCGGCGCCGCGATGATCATGCCGGCCACCCTGTCGATCATCACCGCGAGCTTCCCGGCGCAACGGCGCGGGCGGGCGATCGGGATCTGGGCGGCGGTCGCCGGCGTCGGCGGGCTCGGCGGCCTGGTGCTCGCCGGTGTCCTGCTGCAGCACTTCTCGTGGCACTCGGTGTTCCTCGGGCCGGCGGTGCTGTCGGTCGTCCTGGTGGCCGCGAGCCTGACCGTGCCGACGTCGCGCGACCGCCGTCCGCACGCCTTCGACGTCGCCGGCGCGGTGCTCAGCGCGCTGGCGATCGGGGCGGTGGTGTACGGCATCCTGCGCGTCGCGGATCTCGGCTGGGGCGACGGCGTCGTGCTCGGGTCGATCGCGGGCGGGCTCGTGCTGGGCGTGCTCTTCGTCGTCTACGAGCTGCGCCGCGCGTCACCGCTGCTGGACGTCCGGCTGTTCGGCAACGCGTCCTTCGCGGCCGGCTCGGTCTCGGTGGCCGTCCAGTTCACCGCGGCGTTCGGGATGTTCTACGCGCTGGCGCAGTACTTGCAGCTGGTGCAGGGGTATTCGGCGCTGAAGTCGGGGCTGGCGCTGTGGCCGGTCGCGGTGTCGCTCTTCCCGTTGTCGCTGGCTTCGGCGCCGCTGGTCCGCCGGTTCGGGCTGCGGGCGGTGACGTGCGCCGGGCTCGCGGTGGTCGTCGTCGGCATGGTCCTCATCGGACAGCTGGACGCCGGAAGTGGTTATGTCGCCTTGGCGATCGCGGTGTGCGTGCTGGGCGCGGGGATCGGCGTGACGGCCCCGGCGGCGACGAGCGCGATCCTCGACAGCGTGCCGCCGTCGCAGTACGGCGTGGCGTCGGCGGTCAACGACGCGACGCGCGAAATCGGTGCGGCACTGGGGATCGCGCTCGTCGGCAGCGTCCTTTCCGCCGCGTACACGGATTCGATCCGCTCGGCGACGGCTTCGCTGCCACCGCAAGCGCGCGAGGCCGCGGAGGGCTCACTGGCGGGCGCGCTCGCGGTGGACGCGCACCTGGCGCCGGCCGCCCGCGCGGCTTTCGCGCACGGCATGGGGATCAGCATGCTGGCGCTGGCGGCGGTCGTGGTGGCGGGCATCGTCGCGACCGCGGTGCTGGTGCGCCGGTAGCCGCGGTCCCGCCGGCGAGTGATCACCCGGTGACGGGCTCGGCGGTCCACGAAGCCAGGATCCGCAACGCTTCGTGCGCCGCCGAGCCCGGTTCCGCCGTCAGGACCATCAGACGTTGGCCGCTGCCGTCGGGGCTTTCCCACATGTCGCAGTCCAGCGTGAGGGCGCCGACCACCGGGTGGTGGTAGTGCTTGACGCCGTAGCCCTGGCTCGTCACGTGGTGGGCCGCCCACCACGTGCGGAACTCCGGGTGGTGCACGGCCAGCTCGCCGACGAGCTCCGCCAGCTCCGGCGCGTCCGGGTCGCGCGCGGCTTCCAGGTGCAGGGCCGCCACCGCCGTGCGGGCCGCTTCGTCCCAGTCGACGTGGAGCGCGCGCACCTGCGGGTCGGCGAAGAGCAGGTAGACGTAGTTGCGGCGGTTCGCCGGGTAGCGCGCGAAGTCGGTGAACAAGGCCGCAGCGGAGTCGTTCCACGCGACGATGTCCAGCCGCCGGCCGAGCACCATCGCGGGCGTCTCCGCCAGCTGGTCGAGGAGCCGTTTCATGGCCGGACGCAGCTTTTCGCCCGCCCGGCGCCGCGGCCGGCGGAAGGGTTTGCCGGCGAGTTCGTACACATAGGACTGCTGGTCGTCGTCCAGCCGCAGTGCGCGGGCGAGGGTGGCGAGCACCGAAGACGACGCCTGCACCCGCCCCTGTTCGAGCCGCGTCAGGTAGTCGACGCTGATCGCGGCGAGCTGCGCGACCTCCTCGCGGCGAAGCCCGGCCACGCGCCGCGGCGAGGAGGGTTCCGGCAGGCCGACATCGCGCGGGTCCAGCTGCGCGCGGCGCGCCTTGAGGAAGTCGCCGAGCTCCTTCGGCTGACCGGTGGGCTCCATGAGTTTGATTGTCCCCCGACGCGGGCGGCCGTGGGTGGGCAGGTTTCGTCCCCCGATGTCAGGGCGGAGGCCTGTTGCCGGAGGACTCCGGCCGCCCGGTGCCAGCCGCGCAACGCGGTGGCCTGTTCCCGCAGGGCCTCGACCGCGGCGGTGGCGCCCGCCGACCGGCCGGGCTGGTGACCGCACCGCGGTCCGGCCGCCCGGTGTCAGCCGGGCAACGCAGTGGCTTGCTCCCGCAGCGCCTCGACCGTGGCGGTGGCGCCCGCCGAGCGGCCGCACCGTGCTCCGGCCGCCCGGTGCCAGCCGCGCAACGCGGCGGCCTGTTCCCGCAGCCCCTCGACCACCGCGGTGGCGCCGCCGAGCGGCCGGGCCGCGCTCCGGCCGCCCGGTGTCAGCCGCGCAACGCGGCGGCCTGCTCCCGCAGCGCCTCGACCACGGCAGAGGCACCCGCCGACCGCCCCGGCCGAGTAACCACCACCGCACTCCGCCCGCGCCACGCCGGGTCCTCCACCGGGACCACCACCACCCCGGCCGGCACCGACGCCGCCGCAACACCCGGCAACAGCGCCACCCCCAGCCCGGCCGCCACCATGCCCAGGCGGGTCGTCCAGCTCCGGACCGCCCACCCGACCCGCGGCTCGGACAGCGTCGGCCACGCGCCGAACTGGGGCTCGCCCCGGCCGCCGCGGCCGACTATCCACGTCTCCTCCCGCAGGTCCGCCACCTCGGCCCGCCCCCGCCGGGCGAGCCGGTGCCCGGCCGGGACCGCGACGCGCAGGTCGTCCTCGGTCAGCACGTCCTGGTGCAGGCCCGCGAGGTCGTAGCCCGGCAGCCCCTCGCCGACGCCGATCACCACCACCTCCGTGCGGCCGCCGCGCAGGCGGGCGAGCAACGCCGGCGTTGCCCCTTCGTCGAGCGTGACGGCCAGCCCGGGGTGCCGCGTGCGCAGGACAGCCAGCGCCCGGGGGACCAGGACAGACGCCGCGGCCGGGAACGCGCCGACCGACAGCCGGCCCGCCAGCCGGTCGCGCAGGCCGGCCAGCTCCTGCTCCGCGGTGTCGACGACCGCCAGCGCGCTCGCCGCGTGCCGGGCCAGCGACGCGCCGGCCGGGGTCGGCCGCACCCCGCGCGCGTGCCGCTCGAACAACGCCGTGCCGGCGGCGGCCTCCATCATCGCCACCTGCCGCGAGATCGCCGACTGCGTGTAGCCCAGCGACGCGGCCGCCGCCGTGAACGAGCCGGTCGCCGCGACCTCCCGGACGACCCGCAGGCCGGCCAGCGTCACTTCGCTCATGCCGTCAGCCTAGCCATGACCGGACCGCATGGCTCTCATGAAAAGACATCGCTGGTGCTCATGGGCCGGCAGGCCCAGCATGGAAGCATGATTTGGTTCATCACAGGATCCTCGAAGGGCTTCGGCCGCCACTGGACCGAAGCCGCCCTCGACCGCGGCGACCGCGTCGCCGCGACCGCGCGGAACCCCCGGCAGCTCGACGACCTCGTCGAAAAGCACGGCGACGCCGTCCTCCCGCTCCGCCTCGACGTCACCGACCGCGCCGCCGCGTTCGCCGCCGTCCAGGAAGCCGCCGACCACTTCGGCGGGCTCGACGTCGTCGTCAACAACGCCGGCTACGGGCACTTCGGCCGCGTCGAAGAGCTCACCGAGGACGACGTCCGCGCCCAGCTGGAGACGAACTTCTTCGGCGCCCTCTGGGTCACGCAGGCGGCCCTGCCGATCCTGCGCGCCCAGCGTCACGGCCACATCGTCCAGGTCACCAGCGAGGGCGGCGTGATCGCGTTCCCCGGCATCGGCGCCTACCACGCGTCGAAGTGGGCGCTGGAAGGGCTTTCCCAGTCCCTGGCGCAGGAAGTCGCGGAGGTCGGCATCCACGTCACCAACCTCGAGCCCGGTCCCTACGCCACCGAGTGGCTGGACGTCGGCTCGCGCCGGAGCACGCCGAACCCCGACTACCCGGCCGTCGGCGAGGGCCACTGGGAGGTCGGCGACCCGCACGCCACCCGCGCGGCGATCCTCGAACTCGTCGACGCCGCCGACCCGCCCCTGCGGATGTTCCTCGGCAAGTCCCTGGCCGCGGTCACCGACGAGTACCAGGCCCGGCTCAAGACGTGGAACGACTGGCAGGACGTGGCGGTGCGGGCGTTCGGCTGAGCGCCGCGTGCGGGTCGTCCGCCGGCAGCCACTCGAGGTCCGGCGAGCCGACGTCCCGGGTGAGCGCCTCGATGGTGGCCCGGACCGGCGCGCGGGGCTCGTCCCGGCGGGACACCAGCGACCACGTCCAGAACGGCGCCGGGCCGGTCACCGGCCGGCGCGCGAGATCGGGCGGGACCGGCGCCGTCTGGCCCTTGGGCGAGTTGAGCACCGGGCGCCGCAGTCGCCGGACGTGGTCGAAGTACGCCGGGCCGGTGATGCCGCCGTCCTGGATGCGCACGACCCGTGCGCCGGTGGCCTCCGCGAACTCCTCGGCGTAAGCGTTCCACGACGCCCAGCTGGCGGCGTCGGCGTCGACCAGCACGAGGACGTCCTTCGCTTCGACGTCCGCGGTGCCGGTGCCGATCGCGTGGAGCCGGTCCGCACCGAGCAGGTGGGCTTCGAGGTCGTGTCCGGCCAGGTCGGCGGCCCGCGCCCAGCAGATCGCCAGGTCGATGCTCCGGTCGGCGACCCGGTTCAGCTGCGCGTGCGAGGGCAGCACCCACGTGTCGACGTGCAGGTGCGCGACGCCCGCGACGCGGTCGAGCAGGTCGGCGGGCCGCCAGTTGACGTACCCCAGCCGCACCGGCTCGCGGGCGGCGATCCCGGCTGCCGAGCGGCGCAGCTCGTCGGCCTGCTCCAGCAGCGCGCGGACCTGCGGCAGCAGCGACTCGCCGCATTCGGTGAGGGTGACCGAGCGGCGGTCGCGGTCGAAGAGCCGCACGCCGAGGTCGCGTTCGAGCGCCTTGATCTGCTGGGACAGCGACGGCCCGGCGATGCGCAACCGCTCCGCGGCCCGGCCGAAGTTCAGTTCTGTGGCGACGGCCACGAAGTACCGAAGCTGGCGTAGCTCCATACCGCGAGCTTAATGCGGTGGGAGGTACGGCCTTCCAGCTGAGAGCGAACCGGTCGTGGCGGACCGGGTCCGGCGAGCAGATCCTCGGCTCTGGAAGCACCACCCACCAGGAGGTTTTCATGAGCACCCAGAAGGTCGCGGTCGTCACCGGCGCCTCGCAGGGCATCGGCGCGGCCGTGGTCGAGGCGTACCGGAAGCTCGGCTACGCCGTGGTCGCGAACTCGCGATCCATCACCCCGTCGGGTGACGCCGGGATCCTGACCGTCGCGGGCGACATCGCCGATCCGGCGGTCGGCGCCCGCGTGATCGAGCAGGCGCTGGCGACGTTCGGCCGCGTCGACACGCTGGTGAACAACGCCGGCGTCTTCATCGCGAAGCCCTTCACCGAGTACACCGCCGCCGACTTCGACCTGGTGACCGGCGTGAACCTGCGCGGCTTCTTCGAGGTCACCCAGCGCGCGATCGCCGCGATGCTCGAGGTCGGCGGCGGGCACGTCGTCAACGTGACGACCAGCCTCACCGACCACGCGAACAGCGCGGTGCCGTCGGCGCTGGCGTCGCTGACCAAGGGCGGGCTGAACGCGGTCACGAAGTCCCTGGCGATCGAGTACGCCACGCGCGGCGTGCGCGTGAACGCCGTGTCACCGGGCATCATCCGCACCCCGATGCACCCGGCGTCGACGCACGAAGCGCTCGCGGGCCTGCACCCGGTCGGGCGGATCGGCGACCCGGGCGACATCGCCGACGCGGTCGTCTACCTGGAGGGCGCGCCGTTCGTGACGGGCGAAATCCTGCACGTCGACGGCGGCCAGAGCGCGGGACACTGAGGTCATGGACATCTTGACCGGAGTGCTGGACGCGTGGAAGTCGGCGGTCGACGCGCACGAGCCGGCCCGGGTCGCGGAGTCGTTCACCGAAGACGCGATCTTCCAGGGCCTGCACCCGTACAGCGTGGGCCGCGACGGCGTGGCCGCGTACTACGCGTCGCAGCCGCTCGGCATGACGGCGGACTACCGGATCGTGGAGTCCCGCCGGCTGGCGGAGGACGTGGTCCTCGGGTATGCGGAGGTCGACTTCGGCTTCACGGACCGGCCTACGCTGTCGGTGCACCTGAGCGTGGTCGTCCGGCGGGTGGGCGACGCGTGGTTGATCGCCCACTACCAGGTCTCGAGGCTCTGATGATGGAATTCCTCGTCGACATGAGGACCACGGTCCCGCCGGGCACCCCGGACGAAGAGGTGGCGGCCACGCGCCGTCGCGAGGCGGCGCACACCGGCGAACTGGCGGCGCAGGGCCACATCCTGCGGTTGTGGAAGCCGCCGGAGGCGCCGGGGGAGTGGCACACGATCGGGTTGTTCGCGGCCGCGGACGAGGGAGAGCTGCAGGCGGTGCTGGAGTCGATGCCGCTGCACGTGTGGATGGCGGTGACGGTGACACCGCTGAAGCCCCACCCGAGCGACCCGGGCCGGGTCTGAGCGGTCGCGCCGCCCGCCGGCCCCGACCGGCGGGCGGCGCTCGCTCAGCCCCGCGTCTCGTCCTGCTCGACGTCCTCGTCCTCCGGAGGAGGCATGTGCCGGATGCTGTCGCTGCCCTTGTGGTCGTGGGCGCGGGAGTACCGGGAATCCAGTACCCGCCCCAATTTGTGCGCCGCACCGGCGTAGGCGTCATCGACGGTGGCGGCGTGGTGGGTCACGGCGACGGGTTGCTTGCCACCGGGCCGGGCTTCGATCACGCACTTCTTGTCTTCCGGCTTGCTGCCGCCGTCCTCGCTGAGGTGCACCTCCACCCGGGTCAACCACCCGCCGAACCGGGAGAGGCTGTTCTCCAGTTCGGTGGTCACGTAGGTGGCCAGCCCTTCGCCACCGTGGATGTTGTGGTCGGTGTTGACCTGGATCTGCACGAGCACCCTCCGAAGCCGGGAAAAGCGATGATCCCGGTCAGTACCACGAGCGCGGCCGGCTCAAACCCGGGCCGCGGAGCGGTGTCCGTGGGCGGCTGTGTCCACCGGAACCGGGGTGAGCCACTGAGGACTCAGCGGGCCTCCGCCAGGCACCTCGTTCTTTCGCCCGTCGTCTCCAGCCGCCGGAGTTGATGCCGTTGTCCATGCGGTGACTTCGCTCCCTTGAATCGAGCCCAAGAGCCGGGCTGCGCGGAGTCGGGTTCGCCTTGCGTCCGCAGCGACGGAACCGGCAGCGCCAATACGGCGACGGCCAACGCGCCGATTCCGGCGACCCAGCTCACGCCCTCCACGATGGGGCGCCAGGGATGATGCGCGTCTCCGAGCCAGTTCAGCAACCCGAAGTGGATCACCGCCCACGTCACGATTCCGCCCGCTATCAGCCACACCGCGCGACCACTTCGGCCAGCCCACTCGACAAAGAAGCCCGCGTCCTGCTCCGACAAGTCGCGGGCGGCGGCGGATCCGCTACACCGGATCGGCCCGGCTCACGCACTGCCAGAAGAGCCTGGAGGCGCGGCAGCGGTTGGTCCGGGTTCCGGCTCAGCCCAGCACCGTGCCCGAGTTCGCGGTGTTCCGGGTGCGCTTGCGGGAGAACGCGCCCAGGTCGATCTCCAGGCCGGTGCGCGGGGCCCGGAACCGGACGGGCGCCGCGTCGTGGTCGGCGCCGTTCTCCACCCGGTCGATCAGCTCCGTCATCAGCTGCCCCACGACCGGCGCGTTCTTGAACTGGTTGCCGCTCGTGCCGATCGCGACGTAGAAGCCCGCAAGTTCGGTGCGGTCGTAGATCGGCGTCCAATCGTCGGCGACGTCGTAGACGCCGACCACGCCGCGCGCCCGGTTGGGCACCGCCAGGTCGGGCACCCGCCGCGCGGCCCGCGTCACCTGGGCCTCGAAGACCGCGGCCGTCGGGTGGACGTCGACGGTGTCCGGGTCGTCGGTCCACTGCAGCGGATCGCACTCCGGTTCCGTTCCGCCGACGAGCAGGTCCCCGCCGACTTCACCGCGGAAGTACGTGCCCAGGTCCATGTCCGCCACCACCGGCCCGCCGTAGCCCTCCCGGACCGGCACGTGCGCCACTTCCTGTCTCATCGGGCGCAAACCGACCGTGAAGTCGGAACCCACGCCGGCCAACCGGTTCACCGCGCCCGACCACGGACCGGCCGCGTTGACCACGACGGCACAAGGGATCCGCGTGCCGTCCGACAGCCGCACCGACGTCACGCGGCCGCCGGCCTTCTCCACCGCTGTCACCGTGCTGCGGAAGCGGAACTCCGCGCCGCACGCCGAGGCCGCGGCGGCGAGGTTCACGGCGGCGAGGCCCGGGTCCGAGACGTAACCGGCGTCCGGGGTGTACACGCCACCGAGCGAGGTTTTCGCGTCCTCCCAGAATTCCTCGTCGTCGAGCCGCTTCGGCGGCCAATAGCGGCCGGTGTCGATCCCCGGGACGCGCTCGGCCAAGGTCGCGCTGTCCCATTCTTCGTACGGGACACCGATCTCGTCGAACAACGGAAGCCAGGACGCACGCGGAGCCGCCTCGACGTCCAGCATGACCAGCCCGCTCTTGCGGAACACCGCCAGATCGCCGACGTCGTGCCCGAGGTGGCCGGCCCAGTCGAGCCAGCCGAAGTGCGCTTCCCACGCCGTCGCGACCCCGGCGGTGGTGGAGAAGTTGAACCGGACGACCGCACTCGATGCCGAGGTCGATCCCTGGCCGGCCCCCGAGGCCCGGTCGAGCACGATCACCCGGTGCCCCGCCCGCGCCAGCTCGAGGGCGATCGACGCACCGATCACCCCGGCCCCGATCACGACCACCTCGGCACTCGCGCGCTCACCGGGCACGGCAGGTCCTGAGGTAGCTGAGGAACGAGGCCTGCAGGCCGGTCACGTGCGTTTCGCGCAGGACCGCGCTGGTGACGGCTCCGCCGCCGGCGGTCAGCCGGTGCAGGACGGTGGCCGCGTTCTTCGCGAGGTTCTGGTAGACGGCGAGGTCTCCGAGAAGCTCTTGGTCGTTGACCGTCAGGTGGAGCTTGGCGGCGGGCAGGCTGTCACCCAGTTTCTCGAGCATCGCGAAAACCTGGCTGTCTTCACCGACGACACCGGGGCTGCCCGCTCCGATGCTCTCGAAGAGCGTGTTGCCGGTGAGCCAGGCGTAGAGGCTGAAGAGCCCGCCGTAGGAGTAGCCGAAGAGGCCGTGACCGCTCGGAGCCGTGCCGTAGTCGCGTTCGATCCGCGGGTGCAGTTCCTCGGTGAGGAAGCCCAGAAACGCGTCGGCGTGGGTTTCCTTCAATTCGGCGAGGTAGGCGTCGGCTTCCTCGCGGGTCATCGCACCCGTCCGGATTCCCGTCTCCACGGCGTCGACGAACTCCGGGGCGATGGGCTCGCCGGGCGGCACGAGGTCTCGGTTGCGCAGCCGCGCCCAGTGCTGCGCGTCCTCGCCCGCGTAGCCGACGCTGACCTGGATGTACGGCTGGATCTGCTGCATGGGGTCTTTCTGGGTGACGATGAGCGGCGCCGTCATGCCCACGGCCCAGTTGCCGTCGAGCACGTACACGGCGGGCGCTCGCGTCGCGGCGGGGTCGTAGCCCGGTGGCGTGGTGACCCAGACGCCGTAGTCGTGCCCTCCGCCGGAACGCAGCTCGAAGTAGTCGGTGTCGGCGAGGCAGCCCTGCCACATGGTGCTCACCGGAGGTCCTTCACGATTCGGCCGGCCTGCATGACGAGGACGGCATTGGCGGGATCAGCGAACAGCTCCGGGTCTTCGACCGGGTTGCCGTTCCACAACACGAGGTCGGCCTGCGCGCCGGGAGCGATGACCCCGACCCGGCCGGACAGGCCGAGGATCTCGGCGTTGGTCTTGGTGGCCGCCACGAGGGCGTCCATGGGAGTTTCGAGCTTCGCGCGCAGCCTGAGCTCTTCGCCGCGGCGGTCCTGAGCCGGGCCGATGAGGTCGGAACCCAGCCCGATCCGCACCCCGGCTTCCTTGGCGACGGCGAGCGCGTCGGTCATCCGCTCACGAACACCCAGCACCCGATCGCGGGTCGACGCGTCGAGGCCGGCGCCGGCGGTGTCGTACAGCAGCTGCTCGACGACGGCGAACGTGGGCACGAGGGCGACCCCGCGCGTGGCCATCAGGGTGGCCGTGGACTCGTCGAGGTCGGTGCCGTGCTCGACGCAGCGCACCCCGGCTTCGATCGCGTTGCGGATGCCGTCGTTGTTGTGGGCGTGCACCGTGACGTAGGTGCCCCGCGCCGCGGCTTCCTCGACGGCGACGGCGATCTCCTCGACGGTGAACTGGGTGTCGGTCAGCCGGTCGTGCGCGCCGACCACTCCGCCGGTCACGCAGAGCTTCAGGAAGGAGGCCCCGCGACGGAAGGCCTCGCGCACGTTGCGCCGCAGCTCGTCCGCGTTGCCGGACATCATGGACAGGGCGCACAGGCCGGGGAGGTGGTGGTCGCTCCACAGCTCGGTGGGTTCCCACTCGGCTCCGTAGTAGCCGTGCCCGCCGATCTGGCACTGGACCGGTCCGCACGAGAGCACGCGAGGACCTCTGACCTTGCCCTTCGCGATCGTGGTGACGAGGCCGCCGTCGACCCCGCCGGTGTCCCGGACGGTGGTGAAGCCGGCGTCGAGCGTCGCGCCGGCCGTGGCGAAGATGTCCGCCGCGAGCTCGGCGGCGCTGATCCGGAACGAGAACTGCGGCTGGATCGGGCTCGACAATCCCAAGTGGACGTGCGCGTCGATCAGGCCGGGCGTCATCGTCAGGCCGCCGGCATCGAGGCGCTCGCCGCGTTCGCCGGCGGCCCCCACCTGGGTGATGAGCCCGTCTTCGATGCTGACGTCGGCGTCGACCGGGTCGCGCCCCGATCCGTCGACGACCGTCGCACCGACCACTTGACACGGTCCCATGAGTCGTTCCCTCCGCCGGCGCCGGCTCCGACCATGTGGGGGCAACGCGGCGCTTCTTTTCCAATGGATAAACTGTGGGAGTGATCCTGTCAAGCACGGAACGCCGGGGCGACGCACGGGAGCGTCTCCTCGCTCGACTTCTCGACGCCTTCGGCGAGGACCTGCCCGCGCCGGAGGTGTCGCTCCGCGAGATCGCCGTCCGGGCCGATACCAGCCACGCGCTCTTGCGGTACCACTTCGGGTCACTGCCGGGCGTGTTGGCGGCCATGCTCGGGGCGCAGCGCTCCCGTGACAACGAGGTCCTGGTCGAGGCCGCCCGCCAGGGCACGTTCGACGACCTCGTCGTGGCGATCTGGCGGACCTACACGCGCCCGGAGCAGCTGTCGCGGGTCCGAGGGTTCTTCCACGTCGTGGGACTCGCCGCGTACAGCCCCGAGGACTTCCGCGAGTTCATCGACTCGCTCGACGACCTGACCAAGATGCTGGCGTCGCTGGCGGAACGTGAAGGGCTCGACCCTGGGGAAGCGTTGACTTTGGCCACCGTCACTGTTGCCGCGATGCGTGGCCTGCTCTTGCAGGAGGTTTTGACTCCGTCAGCCCACTCGGAGGACTCGGTCGCGTTGATCTTGCGCATGAGCAAACGTTGAGCCCTCGACGTGGTCAGCGACCGCAGCGGTCTACGCGTGGCCAGGGCCAGTCGGTCGCAAGCCAGCGTGCGACGGCCTCGGCGAGCGGTCCGTCGAGGTCTGATTTGTCGGTCCGCACCCAGGACCGCACCGTGACGTCCCATTCGTCGGAGGCTGAGGGATACAGGTAGACGCAACCGATGACGTCGTCGTCACGCGGGTCGAGAACCGTGAAGGTGAAACCGGCGTTCCGCGCGAAGTCGTCGGCGTGACGGCGAAGGTCGGCAAGGTTGGCCTCCGGAGTCATGCCGTCGAGGGGTGGCCAGTTGCGGTGCTGGTAGCCGGGAGTGGCCCGGATGTGCTCGATGCTCGACATCCACGCGGCATGATCGGCGGAATTGTGCTGCGGCCCCAGCGGTTCGAGGCGAAACCGGTCGGTGACAAGCGAGGTCGGCGGATCGAACCCGTCCGGCACGAACTTGTCCGCGGTCATGATCGGAATCGTACTGGGCTTACTGTTCAAAACGAGCCATCGACCCGGTAAGGGGAAGTCACGGCGTCCAAGAGCCGGTGAAGAGCGCCATCTCGACGCGGTCCGGTTCGTCGCCGAATTCGGGACGGGCGGCTTGGTCCGCTGCCCAGTGCAGGTAGGTCAGCCAGGTGCTGGTCCACCAGGCCGCGCGGTACTTCCCGGCCGGCCCTGCCGACATGGGCAGCCGACCCGCTACGACCCGGTCCAGGATCAACGGCTGGATCCCCCCTTTGCCGCGGCGATAGCCGGTGAAGTAGAGCAGCTTCGTGAAGAAGGCAGCTCCGAGACCGGGGAGCTTCGCGGTGGTCGTGAACCGCTCGTAGCAGTCTCCGAGCACGGCCGGGGTGACGGTGTCCGGACGCAGGCCGCCGAGCGCGGCTTCCAGCCGCTCGCCGGCCGGTTCCAGGGTGAGGATGCGGCCGGTCCGATACGGTCCGTACCCGCGGATCCCGTGCCCCAGGCCAATACGCCCGCCGCGAGTTGCACGCTCGAGACGTCCCGCGCACGCCAGCGTTCGGCGAGGGCGAAGACCTCGTTGCGGTAGACCTTCCCGCTCGTGGCGAAGCCCGCCGGCCAGGCGTCCGGAGGTAGTCCGGCTGCCCACCGCGTCGCGTCGACCGGGATCGGACCCGGCTCACCGGGAAGCGCACCATATGACACGAGCACGAAGTCGCCGGGAGGCAGACGTTCATTACATCTCACGGCCTGACCGGACGGTGATCGCCGCTGCGTAGTGGTCGCGGAATACCAGGCCATCAGCGGATATTCGCTCGTTACTTCTGCTCGTGTGCCTTTAGGGTGGCGGCGGTACGGCGACGGCCTGCGTCCGGGGTGTCGTGGTCGCGCGCCGCTGAACGGAGGGTGTCATGCACAAGCTGTTGGTCCTGTATCCCGAGCCCGCCGATCCCGACCACTTCCGCGACTACTACGTCAACAACCATCTCCCGCTGGTCACGCGCATGCCCGGCCTGCTCGCGTGGCGCTACAGCTTCGAAGTGGCGGCCACACAGGGACAGACGCCGTACTTCGCGGTCTTCGAGGCCGAGTTCGCTGACGCCGCCGCAATGACCGCGGCGAGGTCGTCTCCGCAGGGCCTGCAGGTAACTGCCGATGTCGCCAACTATGCCACCGGTGGTGCGGTCGTCATCCACTACCCGGTGCAGAACGGCACCTGCTGAGCCTGGCCCTGAGGCGCCGCCTTATCGGACCCGGGCTCGACGAGGTCGTGACGGCGCTCGGCCTGCGTGCTAGGCGAATTCTGCTGGATCTGGCGTGCGGTCGCGGCGCGTACGGGCTGGAGATCGCGCGGCGCAGCGGCCGCCGGGTTGTCGGAGTCGACTTCTCAGCGGCGGTGGCGATCGAGCACGCTCAGCCTGGCCGAACGAACGCTATGGCAGGAAGCCCTCGCCGCCGACGCCGGTGCTGATCCTGCCATGCGGTCGATGCAAGACGAGGCACGACGGGTCCTCGCGACCTTCGACGGACTGCGACGTGTCCTGGCTACGGCATCCACCCCGGGTCGGCCTGACACGGATGGCGCCGTACCGACATAATCCGTCGCATGCCGTTGTTCGACTACTTCCGCGCACCCGATGCCGACGCCGTGCGACGCGTGCTGGATGCCGATGACGGGTCCACGCCGGTGGGCACCGCGTTCGACGGGATCGAAGCGAAGGGCGTCGATCCGACGGTCGTGCTGGGCCGGATGATCGCCGCGATCCGGCAGGTGCCGTGGAGTTCGGACCTCGTGGACGACCGCCTGGTGTGGCCGGCCGGTGGCGAAGAAGACGCCGACTTCGACGGCCCCTGGGTGACCGAGCTGGGCACTTCGGTCCGCGATGCGCTGGCCCAGGCCGACGATCTGCCTCGCGTGGCGCAGGAGTGGGCACGGATCGAAGAACACGACGTCGACGTCGCGCACGCACAGGAGTTCGTCGAGTCGATCGTCGGACTCGCGCGACGCGCTCGGGAAGCCGGGGAGCTCATGTTCTGCTGGACGAGCCTCTAGCACCCTCACTCACTGCCGACGAACCCCGTCCGGTAAGCGAACACGACCGCCTGCACCCGGTCCCGCAAGTCCAATTTGGTCAGAATGCTGGAAACGTACGTCTTCACCGTTTCGAAGCCGAGCCCCAGCTCCTCGGCGATCTCCGCGTTGGACAAGCCTTTCGCGATCAACCGCAGCACCTCGCGCTCGCGCGGGGACAGGATCGCCGGTGCCCGGCTGTCCGGCGCCGCCGGTCGGACGCGGGTGGCGAAACGGCCGATGAGGCTCCGGGTCACCGCCGGCGCCAGCAGCGACTCGCCCCGGGCGATCGTGCGGATCCCGTTCACCAGTTCGGTCACCGGGGAATCCTTGAGCAGGAACCCGCTCGCCCCGGCGCGCAACGCTTCGTAGACGTACTCGTCGGTGTTGAACGCCGTCACGACGAGCACCTTCGGCGGCCGGGTGGCGCCGGGCCGCGCGATCCGCCGGGTCACCTCGATGCCGTCCGGGCCCGGCAGGTGGATGTCCATGACGACGACGTCCGGGCTCAGGCGCTCGCTCGCTTCGAGCGCCGCCTCGCCGTCGGCGGCTTCGCCGACCACCTCCATGTCCGGCTGGGCCCCGAAAACCGTGGCATAGCCCGTGCGGACGAGTTCCTGGTCTTCGCAGATCAGCACGCGGATGGTCATGCACCACCGGCGATCGGGACCACCGCGCGCAGCCGGAACCGGCCGTCCGGCCGTGCACCCGCCGTCAGCTCGCCGCCGAGGGCCGAGACCCGTGCCCGCAACCCCGTCAGACCGCGCCCGCCGGCGAGCTCCCGCCGGACCCCCACCGAGACCGGGACCGGCGCGGCGGCGTTGGTGACCTCGACCTCGACCCGGCCGTCCAGATAGGCGGTCCGCACCTCGGTCGGCTGCCCGGCGGCGTACTTGACGGCGTTCGTCAGGCCCTCCTGCACCACCCGGTAGACGGCCAGGGAGACGTCGAGGGGGAGGGGCGGCGGATCGCCCGTTTCGGCCAGTTCGACGGGTTGTCCGCTCGCGCGCGTGCGCTCCACCAGGTCCCGCACGGTGCCCTGGACCGACGGCCGCGGTGCGGACTCGCCCGTGGCTTCCAGGACGTCGAGCTGGTGCCGCAGCTCGGCGAGCGCCTGCCGCCCGGTCCCGCCCATCGCCGTGAGCGCCTTGGTGACGCGGTCCGGTGAGCCGACCAGGAACTGCGTGGCGTCGGCCTGCACGACGATGGCGGTGACGTGGTGGGTGATCACGTCGTGCAGCTCCCGCGCGATGCGCGCCCGTTCCGCGGCGGCCGCGGCGGTCGCCGCCGACCGGCGCCGTTCGGACTCTTCCGCCCGCCGGTGCCGGACGAAGGCGCCCAGCACCCACAAGACGACGAAGATCAAGTAGAAGACCGAAAACTCGGTCAGGCGGTCGGGGGAGCCGAGGGCGGTCAAGACGACGCAGAGCACGACGTACGTGGCCGTCGCCAGGCCGGCCGTGGCCTGCCGGAACCGCTCCAGGTACGCGCCGGCGGAATACAGCGCCAGGTACACGGTCACGGTGCTGAACTGCGGCTGGTAGGCGAGCGACTCGTGGACCGCGAAGGCGAGGCCCGTGATCGCCAGGCACGCGGCGGGCCGGGTGCGGCGCACGGCGAGCGGCACCGTCTGCGCCAGCACGAGCACCACTGAAAAGAGGTCGGCGGGCCGCCGCGGCAGGTCGCCGAACTCCGCGCCCATGGTGGCCAGCGCCGGCACGAACGCCAGCACGGTGAACACCACGGCGATCCCTCGGTCCACGACCGCGGCGTCGCAGGCCCGCCACCGGTTCCCGACCGCCTCCAGCCGCTTGCTGACCCACGTCGTCGGCATGGCGCAGAGCCTAGTATCCCCCGTGCGAGCTACCCGCCGATGTCCTCGGAATGGGGAATCGCGTGGTCCGCCGCCCCTTCTAGCTTTTCCGGCAACCCGCATTGTCCGGAACCGAAGGGATCACCCGACATGACCTCCCCAGCCGACGACACGACCGGCGCGACCACCGGCCGCCCGGCACCCTGGTCGCGCCGGTGGCGCTTTCCGTTGCTGCTGGCCGCGATGCTGGTCGTGATGGTCGTCGCGCAACAGCTCACCGTGGCCCTGAGCGGCTTCAGCGTCGTCGACCTCGTCGTCGGCGTGGCCGTCGGCGGTGCCACGCTGTTCTGCTACGCACGGCTGAGCAAGCTCGTCGAACACCGGCGATCCGTGCCGGAGCTCGCGCGTGACCGGGCGCTGCCCGGGCTGCTGGGCGGAATCGCCGTCGGCGCCGGTGCCTTCCTGGCGACGATGCTGATCATCCTCGTCTTCGGCGGCTGGCAGGTCACGGAAGGCGACTCCTGGAAGTTCCTGGCGACGCTCGGCGTCATGGCCTGCGTCGCGGTGACGGAAGAAGTCGTGTTCCGCGGCGTGCTCTTCCGCATCGCCGAAGAGCGGTTCGGGACCTGGCCCGCCCTGGCGATTTCCGCGGTGCTCTTCGGCGCGGTGCACCTGGCCGGAACCTCCGAAACCGGCACGGGCGCGATGGTGTGGGGCGCCACCGCCATCGTCCTGCAAGGCGGCATCCTGCTCACTGCCGCCTACATCGCCACCCGCGCGCTCTGGATGCCGATCGGCGTCCACTTCGCCTGGAACGTCGCCGAGGCGGGGTTCGGCACGGCGGTGTCGGGCAAGTCGAGCGAGTTCGGCGGCCTGGTCCACACCGCGTTGTCCGGGCCGCCGGCGCTGACCGGCGGCTCCTTCGGCCCGGAAGCGGGGGTGGCCGGCATCCTGTCCTGCCTCGTCGCCGCGGCGTTCCTGCTGCGCTCGGCGATCCGCAAAGGCCGGATCACCGCTCGCTAAACCAGAACCGGTGCGATGGCTTCCTCGGCGAACGCGCGGAAGGTGGTCGGCGTGGTGTTCTCGGCGGTGCGCGGGATCGCGTTGTTGATGCCGCGTTCGCCGACGAGGAACTGTTCGACGGCAGCGCGTTCCCGGCCTCGTACCGGACGGCGGCATGGTGAACCCGGCCGGGATCGTGCCCGAGACGACGCCGTTCCGGATCGAGGCCACCTGCCGGAGGATGTTGTCCATGAAGCTGGGCAGGGCCAGGGCGCGCACGTGCGCGCCGGTGCTGCGGAAGAGGTCTTCCATCGCGTGCGACGCGGAGATGTGGCCGGCGTAGATCTGCGACCCGCGCCCGAGCGCGGAGATGACCACGACCCGCGGGACCGCGTGGCGTACGACGGCGTCGGCGCCCGGGATGGAGGCGCTGACGTACGCCTCCTAAAGACTGCTCGCCGGGGGGCCGCCGGCATGAGCCAGAACAGTGCGTCGGCGCCGTCGAGGGCGTGCTCCAGGACGTCGCGATCGCGATGCGACCCGACGACGACCTTCGAGCGGACCACCATGGACGCGAGTTTCCGCGCGCGCGGAAACGTCGAAGCGTTCCTTGTACGCGCACTTCCCGACCAAGGACGAGCTGTTCCTCGCGGTCGTCGAGCGCGTCCGCACCCTGTTCGGGCGCGGATGCGCACGCCCGCCGAGTACGCCGACCACGCGGCGGAAGCGGTCGTGCGCTACTGCGGGCGCTTCCTACAGCTGCCGCGGTGGTCGTCGGTCGCCCGGATGCTCCGGCTGGGCATCGCCGAGGCCGACCGGCTGCCGGACCTGGCGGCGGGCTTCTACGACGTCCTCTTCGGGACCACGGCCCGCGAGCTCGACCTCGACCGGATCGCGCAGCTCTTCCGCAGGGTGCTGCCGCCGTCGGCGTCGGTGGATTAGAAGTCCATCTCGCTTCGCGCCGGCGAGACTTGCGTCCTATTGCGCGACGCGGCATTTCATGGCTTATGAGGTGGAGCCGGCCTACGGCGCCCCGGGTGATCTTCGTTGCGCGAATCCGAATTTCGTGCCCGCAATGGCTTCTCGATAGCTTCGCATTCATGAAATGGAGCTATCAGACGGCCGAAGAACTCGTTTCCGCGTTGCGCGCCGGTGCGGTGACTTCAGCGGAACTGACCGACGAGGCGATCGCCCGCATCGAGCGCGACGACGAGGTGGTCAACGCGATCTGCGTACCGGACTTCGACCGGGCACGCGCCGCCGCGCGCCAGGCCGACCAGGCACGCGCGCGGGGTGAGGACCGGCCGCTGCTCGGCGTTCCGGTGACGGTCAAGGAGTCCTACGACGTCGCCGGGCTGCCCACGACCTGGGGCATGCCCCCGCATCGGGACCACGTGCCGGCCGAGGACGCGGTGCAGGTGTCGCGGCTCAAGGCCGCGGGCGCGGTGGTGCTCGGCAAGACCAATGTCCCACTGGGACTGCAGGACATCCAGAGCTTCAACGAGATCTACGGGACCACCACCAACCCGTGGGATCCCGGCCGCACCTCGGGCGGTTCGTCCGGCGGGTCGGCGGCGGCCCTGGCGTCCGGGTTCGGCGCGTTGTCCATCGGCTCCGACCTCGCCGGCTCGCTGCGCACCCCCGCGCACTTCTGCGGCGTCTACGCGCACAAGCCGACGCTCGGGCTGGCGGCCGGCCGCGGCATGGTCGCGCCGTCCGAGCCGGCCCTGCCGGTCGACCTCGACCTCGCCGTCGTCGGCCCGATGGCGCGCAGTGCCCGCGATCTCACGCTCCTGCTCGACGTCATGGCCGGACCGGACCCGCTGACGTTCGGCAAGGCGCACCGCTTGGCACTGCCGCCGGCCCGCCACGAGCGGCTCGCCGATTTCCGGGTCCTGGTCCTCGACGAACACCCGCTCATCCCGACCAGCGCCGCCGTCCGGGCGGCCGTCAACCGGGTGGCCGCCGCGCTCGCCGACGGCGGCGCCCGCGTCGAACGGCGCAGTCCGCTGCTGCCCGATCTCGCCGAAGCCGCAGCGCTGTACATGAAGCTGCTGATTTCGGGCTCGGTCGCGCGATTCCCGATCGAGCAGCTGCCGACCCTCAGCGCGGACGACGTAAGTCTCGACGCGGTGCGGGTGCGCGCCCTGGACTTCACCCACCGCGAATGGTTGGTGGCGAACAACGACCGCGAGGCCCACCGCCACGGCTGGCGGCAGCTGTTCGCCGAGTTCGACGCGGTGGTCTGCCCGATCACGCCGACGCCGGCGTTCCCGCACGACCACCACCCCAATCCACTGGAGCGGCGCATCGACATCGACGGCGTGGAGTACCCGTATTTCGACCAGCTCGTCTGGGCGGGCTTGGCCACCATGCCCGGGTTGCCCGCCACTGCCATCCCCGCGGGCCGGTCCCCCGAGGGCCTGCCGGTCGGGGTGCAGCTCATCGGCCCGGCGTTCGAGGACCGCACCCCGCTGCGGCTGGCGGAACTGCTCGAGCAGCGGATCGGTGGCTTCCGGGAACCGGCCGCCTTGACTCTCAAGCAGGTCGAGATCGCATAGTGGCGGGTATGAACGAGCTGTATCCCATCGGCGATGTCGCCCGCCGCACCGGTTTGAGTGTGAGCGCGATCCGGTTCTACGCCGACGAAGGCGTCGTCGCGCCCACCAGTCTCACCGAAGGCGGCTTCCGGCAGTACGACGTGCACGCCATCGCCCGGCTCGAACTCGTGCGCACCCTGCGTGACCTCGGCGCGAGTCTGGCCGACATCCGCCGGGTGCTGGCCGAGGAGAGCACGCTGCAGGACCTGGCCGTCAGGCACCTGCGGCTGGTCGAGGACCAGCTGCGGCAGTTCCGCGCACGCCGCGCGGTGCTGCGGACCATGGTGCGGCAGCACACCACCACGGAACAGGTGAGCTTGATGCACAAGCTCGTGTCGATGTCCGACGACGACCGCGACGAGCTCATCAGCCGGTTCTGGGACTTCGTGACCGACGGTCTGGACGTCCACCCCGGCTACCTGGAACGGCTGCACAACCGGCGTCCGCACCTGCCGGAAGAGCCGTCCACCGAGCAGCTCGAGGCCTGGATCGAACTCGCCGAGATCGTGCAGGACGACGGGTTCCGCGCGGAGCTGCGGGCTTATTTCCACCGCGCCTTCGGCACCGAGCAGGGCAAGCTGATGGCCACGCCGGAGATGCTGGCCCGCGCCGAGCGGCGTCGGGTCCTCTACCTGGAAGCGCAGGCGGCGCAGCAGGCAGGCGTCCCGGCGGACTCCGCGCAGGCCCGGGACATCGCCGAGCGGATGGTGGCCGACTCGGCCGGTTTCGTCGCGGCCATGACGGGTGACCACGACATCGAAAAGGCCCGCCGCACCATGGCCGGCTTCGACCGGACCAGATCGGCGCAGAGGCGCGCCCAGCTGACCGGGACGAACCTGATGGCCAGGTACACCACGCTCGTGGCGACGATCAACGGAACCCCCAAGCCGGACCCGGACAAGACGGCGGCGGTCCAGGAATGGATGGCGGCCGCCTTGCGCCAGGACACGACCTGAGACCACCGGCCGTATGCGCCGCTGGTGACCCAGGTTCCCGAACGCTGGCCGGTGTCCTCCACGAAGACGATGGGCCAGCTGTCTCACGCGGACCTCATTCCGGAGCAAGGCAGATACGCGACGCCCGTTCGCGGACGTCGGCGTCCGGATGCTCGCGCAACTCCAGCACCAGCTCGCGCCACGGACCTGACCATCCGGTGCGCGGGCCGGCCTGGCTCGCGATACCCGCGGCCAGCGACGCCTCCGCCGGGCCCGCGGTGAGGGCCCGAGCGGTGCCGAACAGCTCCGGCCGGTCCGGGTCGTGGCCGGCCAGCCAGGCCGTCAGCCGGTCCGCCGCCTGCCAAGCCAGTGCCGG
This sequence comes from Amycolatopsis sp. NPDC114478, assembly GCF_055633805.1. Classification (NCBI taxonomy): domain Bacteria; kingdom Bacillati; phylum Actinomycetota; class Actinomycetes; order Pseudonocardiales; family Pseudonocardiaceae; genus Amycolatopsis; species Amycolatopsis sp. NPDC114478. The sequence continues at coordinate 53,517 of NZ_JBVKDO010000031.1, forward strand.
GCGGTCGGCGAGGGCGGCGAGCCGGCGGACGGCCGGCAGCGGGTCGCCGCGGCGGGGGAGGGCGGCGATCGCCAGCGTCAGCGCGTCCGTCCGGAACTCCGTCCGTTCCGCCAGCGTTGTCGACAGCCGCTCCGCCGCGTCGCGCATCGTCTCGCCGCTGCCGTCCACGCGGGGCGCGAAACGGGTGACGATGTAGCGCAATCGTTGGCGCGCCGGCTGGTCACGTCCCTCGATGACGACGTCGTCCAGTCCGGTGAGCGTCGTGACCATCGCGTGCAACGGCGCCGGGTCGCCGGTGATCGTGCCCGCCGCCAGCACCGCCTCGACCGTCGACTGCCACGTCGCCGTGCTGGTCAAGTCGCCGATCCGGGCGACCAGCGCGGCGGGCCCCTCGCGGTCCCAGGCACTCCACGCCGGCCAGGCGGCCAAGCCGATCTGCGCGGTGTCCGGGTCGGCGTCGGTCGCCACGCTCCGGACCAGCTCGCCGAAGCGCGCACGGTACTGCTCGGCGATGGTCGCCGGGGCGGCTTCGGTCAAGGCCGTGGCCACCGCGGCCATCGAGGTCGCTTCGGTGAGCCACTGCCACGCGCGTTCGTCCTCGAGCAGCCGGCGCGCGGCCGACACGATCGCGCGGCGGAGGTCCCGGTGCAGGTCCGGAGCCGCCCACAGCGCCGCCAGCTCGCCGGCCGCGTCCGGCACGCGGTGCTCGGCCAGCAGCCGGATCGCCTCCTTGCGCGCCGTCACCTTCTTGCCGGCGAGCACGGGACGGAGGGCGGCGCCCAGCTCGGCCGGCGGGACTGTCCGGGCGGCTCGCGCGGCCGCGTACACCGCGACCCGGGCGCGGTCGGTGTCGGCGTAGCCGAGCAACGTGCCCAGCGCGTCACCGGGCCGGTCGGTCCAGGCCAGCCCGGCCAGCGCCGCCTCGACCACGGTGACCTCGTCGTCCTGGAGGAACGGCCGCACGTCGTCGACGGCGGCGCCGGGCAGGCCCGCCAGGCGCCGCACGGCCGACGCCCGCTCCCAGACCGGCTTGCGGGGCACGGTGGCGAGGTCGGCCAGCAGGTCGGCGTACCGGGCGACCTGACGCGGCAGCCAGTGCCGCAACGCCCCGCCGAACATCGGCACCAGCCGGACGCCCCGCGCGACGAACCGGCCGTGCGGCGGCCGGTCCAGCACGCGGTCGAGCAGGTCGGTCCGGCGTCCGCTGATCGCGTTCGCGACGGCGGTCACGGTGATCGTGGACGGGTCGCGGCGCAGCACCGTCTCGACGCGTTCGTCCCGGGTCGCGGGCGGCGCCAGCCACAGCTCGATCGCCCACCGCACCGTGCTGTCGTCGGCCGCGCGGGTCGCGTCCCCCACGGCGGCTTGCAGGTCGGGCATCGCCCACGCGCGCCGTCGCAGACCCGCGGCCAGGGCCAGGACCAGGTCGTGGCGGCCGGCGCGGGCGTCGGCGGCGATGCGCGGCCGCAGCGCGGACCACACGGCGTGCTCGGCGCCGCGGGGGAGGTCCCGGTCGAGCCGGTACTGGGTGAGGGTGCGCGCGTGACCACCGGACAGCTGCAGGATCCGCAGCCCGCACTCAAGCAGCTCGGGCCGGGCTGTGAGGGTTCCCTGGCGGACGAGGGTGGTGGCCACGGTGCCGACCGCCTGCCGGGTGCCCCACGACGCGTCCCTGGCCTGGACGGCGTCGGTGGCCAGCTTGACCATTGTGGACGGATCGGCCGAGCGCAGCAGCCAGCCCGGAACCGCGGCGACGGCCGCGAGCGCGGCGTGGCGGACCGGGTCCTGCTCGTTGGGCAGCCGGGTCAGCGACGTCAGCACCCGGGCGACGACGCCGGGGTCCCGGGTCGCGGCCGCCGCGCCGATCAGCAGCGAGTAGCCGGTGGCGCGCTCCCCGGCGGCCGGCCGGGCCGTCTCGGCGCGCAGGCGGGGCTCGGCTTCGGCCCACGGCAACCGGGCGGTCGCCTCCAGCCGCAGCGCGGGGTGGTCGGCCACGGGGCGGGTGGCGAGCAGCCGGCGGGCTTCCTCGTGCCGCGACCGCCACGGCAGGACGTCGAGCAACGCGGTCGGCAGCCCGGCCTGCCGGAGCGTTCGTTCGCCCAGCGCTCCACTCAGGACGGTCGTGCGCCGCGCGGGCGGGAGCCCGCGCACCAGCGCCGTCAACCGGGGCACGTCGGCGAGGAAGGTCCGCGCGAGCGCGGTCAGGGACTCGTCCGACGCCCGCCGCAGAGCGCGCTCGATACCGCGGCCCGGCCGGAACCGGATGCGCCGCGCGGAATCGGCGAGGATGGCGACGACCCGGTCGGGATCGGCCGCGACCGCCGTGGCCAGCCAGCTGTCCGCGCCGGCCGGCAGCCCGGTCGGCGGCCCCGAGTGCGCGAGCAGGTCGACGATCCCACCGGCGTCGTGCTCGACCAGGTGCGCGAGTGCGGGAGCGAACCGCGCCCACACGGCGGTGCGGCCGGTGCCGGCGGCGTCGGTCAGCCGGCGGCGCAGGTACGCGAGCACGACGGCGGGGTGCCGACGGGCCAGCGCGGCGAGGTTGGGTACGGCGAAGTCCAGTTCCGGCAACAGGGCCGTCACGGTGCCGGCATCGCAGGCAGCCAGGATGGCGGCGGCTTCGTGGTCGCCGAAGCGGGCGCGGACCGGGGGCAGCAGGGCCTCGGCCCATTCGGTGGCGCCGGTGGCGCGTACCGCGCGGTAGAGGGTGTGCCGCCAGGCGGGCGGGGCGGTCGGCAGCGCCGCGAGGAGGACGTCGAGGTGCCGGCCGTGGCGGGCGCAGTGATTCATCACCAAGCCGGCGACCCGGGCATCGGCCGCGACGAGGCAGTGACGCAGGTGCGTGTCGTCGCCCGCGATGACGGCCATCGTCGCGGCCCAGGCGCGCGGAAGCCCGGGGACGGCGTCCAGTTCCGCGAGCAGAGCGGACAGCTGCGGGGAACCGGCCAGCGCGCGGGCGGTGTCGGCGAAGACCCGCCGCCGTGCCGGTGCGGCCAGCGGATCGATCCGGGCGAGAAGGGCGCGCATGTCCATTCCGGCGATTGTTCCCGATCATGGTGCTTCGACCAACGCAATTCCGCTCGCCAGAACGTCGTTGCGGGTGTCGGCGGCCTGGGTCATGATCACGCCGTGGAACTCGACTGGTGGTACTTCCGCCGGCTGTACGAAGGCTTGCTCGAGCACGACGACGGCGCCGGTGGCTGCCGGGCGTACCTGAGTGACCAGCGGTCGGCGGCAGCCGACCACCTGGCCGCGTTGGCACCGCTCCGCAAGCGGGAACGGGTGCCTGCCGCCGGGGACGACGAGCAGCCGTGGCGGATCATGAAGCTGTACGGGCTCAGCCGGGTCAGCGACTACCTGATCGAGCGGTTCGGCGGTCAAGGCGAGCACGCGGAGTTCTTCTCGGCCATCGGACTGACGCCGTTCGAGCACGCCGAGTCGTTTTCCCCGTTCCACCACGAGATCTCCGCCGTGGTGCAGGACCCGTCGGCGACCGGCGTGACCGTGGAGGAAGTGCTGTGGCCCGGCTTGTGGTTCGGCGACCTGCTGTTCAGCCGCGCCGGTGTCCGGGTGCGGGCCCCGCAGCACCTCGTCGACGCCACCGTGACCACGACGTCGACGCTGTACTTCACGTTTCGCCGCGGGCAGCGCCCGACCTCCGACCTGTCCCACGGCTGGGGTTCGAACTCCCAGTGGGGGACCAGTTTTCCCCGGTTCTACTCCGACCAGGACGGCCTGCACTTCAACTGGGACGGCGAGGTGGACATCGGCGCCGATCCTCCGGCGCTTCGCGCGGGGTGGTCCGAGGAGGAGACGGAGCCGCTGGACGAGCGCCGAGAACTGTTGCTGCACCGCTGTTTCGTCCGCGGGCCGCTGCCGGCGGACGAAAGTGATCGGTACCCGTTCGACGACCGGCTCAGCCTGACCTCCGCGGAGTGGCCGCTGCGCCCGGGGTCGATCGTGGACGCCCAACCCGATCAGAAGCCCGAAGGGTGGGCGGAGAGCCAGTTGGTGTGACGGTGTTTCAGGTCGTCGCGTTCACCGGTTGCGGGCAGCAGGACGTCGGCGCCTCCGTCGTAGGGGTGATGAACGCGGTCGAAGACAAGGCTCGTGATCATCACACCGGCGGTGACGTAGTCGGCGGCGGCGCGAAGCAGGTTGTCCACGAGGCCGGGTCGCCAAGGCCGACGGCTGGCGTAAAGGTGGGTGTAGGTGATGAAATCCGGCTCGGTTTCGTCTTCGTCGGTGAGCAGGGACGTCCAGTGGCCGGCGCCCGGGTTCCAGAACGCGTGTTGTGCCGACAGCGGTGGGGGTTCGGCCGCGTCCGACCAGTCGGCGGTGATGATCCGGACTTCCCGGCCGTCGAACAGTTCGAGCAAAACGGTGTAGCGGTGGAGCACGATGTCGTACCCTGCCGTACCGACCGGATGGTATGTTGACCCGGTGATCGAAACGGCGCGGCGGACCTGGCGATTGCTCGAGCCTTACCACGGAATGATCTACTTCGCCCCGGAAGCCGTTGCCGCGTACGGGGAACTCGGTCTCCGCGGCCGCGCCGGCTACTTCGCGTCGAGGTCCGCGGCGCTCGGCGCGGTCCCGGCGCCGGTCGTCGTCGCCACCTTCTACAACTTCAACCCGGTCCTCGTCGAGGAGTCGATCGCCGGCGTCTGGTCCGTGACCGACCCGGCCGCGGTCATCGCCGCCCGCTACGCCGCGGCCGATCAGGCCCTGCGCGGCACCCTGGGCGACGCGATCACCTCACCCGAGATGAGCCGAGCCGCCGCCCTCCTGCGCACGGCCGCCGAGACGGTCACCGGCGACGTCACCGGCCGTCCCCTGTTCGCCGCGCACGCGGCCCTGCCGTGGCCCACCGAACCCCACCTGGTCCTGTGGCACGCGCAGACCCTGTTGCGCGAGTACCGCGGCGACGCCCACGTGGCCGCTCTGCTGACGGCCGGCCTCAGCGGCGTCGAAGCTCTCGTCACCCACGCCGCCTCCGGTGCCGTCCCCGCCGAGACCCTGCGTACGTCCCGGGCGTGGTCCGAGGCGGACTGGAGCGGAGCGATCACCGGCCTCCGTGAGCGGGACTGGCTCACCGGCGACGCCGACCTGATGTTCACCCCCGCCGGCGCGGCCCGCCGAGCGGAGATCGAGAAAGCGACCGACGAGAACAGCGTGACTCCCTACGCGCACATCGGCGAGTCCGCCTGCGCCGAGCTGCAAGACCTGGTGCGTCCGTTCAGCCGGGCGCTCGCCGAGAAACTCATGCCCTGGGCACTCGCGAGGCAGTAGCAGCGGAACGCACGCTTCTCGGCAGGCTTTTGTCGAGATGACCGACTCGTACGCCTGATCAAGCTGCCGTGGATGACCGGCCCGGCTCACCGCTCACGACAGCCCTGGGCGTCCGGCTGCCGATGGACACGGCGACGGCCGCGCCGACGAGGCAAACGATGGATGTGATCAGGAAGATCGCCCGGTACTCCGTCAGCAGCGCCTCACGGACCGCGCCGAGGTAGTCGGCGAGTGCTCGGTCGTAGGCCGGCGCGGACGGGAACAGGATCCGCAGCGGTGGGTTCAGCGATGCGGTCAACGTGTGGAAGTAGTGCAGGCCGAAGGCGGACACGGCAGCGACGCCGACCAGCATGCCGGTCATCCGCGCGACCACGACGGCAGCCGACGCGACGCCGTGCTGGGCGCGCGGCACGGCACGCAGCGCGACGGCCGATAGCGGGGCGATGACCAGGCCGAGCCCCAGTCCGGCCAGCGCCAGGTCGACGTCTAGGCGCGGGAGCCCCAGCGCGGACTTGGCCGCGAGAACGTCGGCGGGCCAGCGGGACATCAGCAGGTAGCCGCCGGCGGCGATCAGCATTCCGGCGCCGGCGATCCAGCGTTCGCCGATCCGCGTGGCGAGCACGCCGCCGAGCAGCGCGCCGACCGGCAGCGCGACCAGGAACCTCAGGAGGAGTTCAACGCTGCCGCCGTCGTCGCGCCCGAGCAGTGTCTGGGCGAACAGGTCGACGTCGACCAGCGTGATCATCAACGCCGCCCCCGCGGCGACGCTCGTCCCGAGCGCGGTGAGGAACGGCCGCAGTGACACGTTCGCCGTGTCGATGAGCCGGACCTTGGCGCGCGATTCCCACCAGAGGAACGCGGCCAGGCTGAGCCCGGCGCCGATCAGGAACGGCACTCCCCACGACGGCAGCACCTGCTCGCGAGGGTTCGGGTTGTCCAAGCCGATGACGAGCAACGCCAGCGTGAGCGCCAGCAGCAGGACACCGACGAGGTCCACGCGCGGCCGCTCGGCGGGTTTGCCGCCCCGGACGGAAACCTGCACCGCGACGGCGGCCAGCACGGTCAGCGGGACGTTCACCCAGAACACGCCACGCCAGCCGGTCACGGCGGCCAGCCCGATGCCGTAGAGCGGCCCGAGCACACTGCCGAGCTCCTGCGCGGCGCCGACCGCCCCCAGCACGGCGGAGCGGCGGTTCCCCGGCCACAGATCCGCGGCCAGCGCGAGGGTGACCGGGAGCAGCGCGCCCCCGGCGGTTCCCTGGATCACCCGGCCCGCGACCAGGACCGGGACCGTGCCGGCCAGGGCGGTGACGATCGACCCGGCGAGGAAGCCGCCGAGGCAGGCCTGCAGCAGCAGCTTGCGGCCGAACCGGTCGGAGAACTGGCCGAGCAGCGGCATCGCGGCCACGTAGCCGAGCAGGTAGCCGGTGATGACCGGCGTGACGATCTCCAGCCGGTTCACCGGAACGCTCAGGTCGTCGATGATCTGCCGCAGCAGGCCGACCACGACGTAGGTGTCCAGGGCGCCGAGCAGCACGGCGAGACCGCCGGCGCCGACCGCGAGCGCGCGGCCGCCGCGCACGCCGTTCAGCCCGGTCACGCCGGCGCGGTGATGGTGACCGGCTTGTCCACGTCGGACAGCGTGACGTCCACGCTGGCGCCGCCCGGGTACCCCAGCGAAGCCTTGACCGGCAGGTGGCCGCCGTCCTGGCGGAGCCAGAAGGTGGCGTTCGCGTCCGAGGACACCCCGGGCACCAAGGCGGCCAGCGCGTCCTTCGGCACCGTTCCGGTCACGCGGTACGTCGGCGTGCCGTTGACGTCTTCCTTCCCGTCCGTCTTCGGGTTCTGGACCGAGGACAGCACCTTCGGGATGCCGCGCTGCGGGTCGAGGATCGCGGACGGGTCGTAGATCGAGGAGCTCAGCGCCGCGGGGATCTGCTGGAACCCGCCGGTGGGCCCCTTGATGTACAGCGAGCCGTTCACCAGGACGAACTGGGCGTCGACGACCTGGCCCAGCAGCTCCAGCGTGCCGGTGCCCTTCGCGCCACCGCCGTTGGCCTTGGTCAGGTCACCGTCGAGGCTGTGCACGCTGAGGCCCGGCACGCTGCCGTTGACCTTCATCGTGAAGTGCGTGCTGGTGACGCCGCCCGTGGCCGTGGCGCTGTCTTTGAGCAGGGCACCGGCTTCGGGCAGCGACGCGTCGCCGCTCGAGGAGCAGCCGGTGACGATCGCCGCGCTCAGGGCCACCAACGCGAGCAGGGTGCGCCGCAGAATCATGTGTGCACCCTAGAGCAGGAGCCACCCCTCAGCACGAACCGCCTCGCGACCGGGGACCGGACAGAGCCGGTCGTGGAGCCACGGGTGACCGGTTGACGTGCAGTGGCTCGGCAGCCTGATCTCATAGACTCTCGCCATGTTCGAGTACCACGGGTGGATAACGCTTCGCCCGACCGCCGAAGCACTCGACGACGAACCGCCACTCCGGCTCGGCGAGATCCAAAGCCTGGTCGACGAGCTCGCCGGTTACGCGTTGATGGATCTTCAGCCGATGAATGGCACCTACTACATCCATCTGGGCGGGAACCCGAATCGCAGCGGACAGCACGGAGCAGCGATGGTCGACTTGTTCGCCAAGGTCGGTCGGCTCGCCCCCGGGTCATACGGGTTGCTCTACGTCCACGACGACGAGCACCCCGAGCACATGCCGGACTTCCGTGTCTTCCGGCTGGCCCGGGGCACGGTCACTGAGCACGCCGACCACCTTTTGTCACCGGTGATCCCCACATTGGAAGATCCCGAGGCAAACTGACATCGAGGACCGCGCATCCGCTCGTCGGCCGCGCCCGGGACGCCATTGCATACCCTCGTGTTCCGGTGAAGATCGGCGTGACGCGGCGGGCGCGGGTGATCGAAGGGCGCTGGCCGCGGTGCGAGACTGGGCGACGACTTGACGACGTGAAGGAGCTCGCTGTGGCCTCTGATGCCCTTGAACGACCGGTCCCGGCGTCGAGCGGGCCGGTCCTCGAGCTGCTGGACAAGGCCATCGGCTTGCCGGCACCGCTGGTGCGCAAGAACATCGCCCGGGCCCGTCAGCGCAATCCGGACGCGACACCGGCGGAGGTGGTTCGCACCCTGGAGCGGATGTACGTCAGTGCCCTGGCGGGCACCGGGGCCGCGGTCGGGGCCACCGCGGCCGCGCCCGCTGTCGGCACCGGGGTCGCACTGGCACTGTCGGCGGGCGAGGCCTTCTCTTCGCTCGAGCTGAGCACCCTGTTCGTGCTCTCGGTCGCCGAGGTCCACGGCGTTCGGCTGGACGAGATCGAACGCCGGCGGACGCTCGTCATGGGGATCCTGCTCGGCCAGTCGGGCTCCTCGACCATTGTCGGAAAGGTCGCCGAGCGCACCGGTCGGCATTGGGCCCGCCAGCTCGTCGACAGGGTGCCCACGGCGACGCTGCGCCAGATCAACAGCGTCCTGGGCAAGAACTTCATCACCAAGTACGGCACCAAGCAGGGCATCATCGTGCTCGGCCGAGTGGCGCCGTTCGGCATCGGCGCGGTGATCGGCGGTGGTGCCAACGCCACCGTGGCCGCTCTGGCAGTCCGAGCCGCCCGACGCGCGTTCGGCCCCGCGCCACAGTCATGGCCCGAGACCGAGCTGGTGCCGGGGGAGGGTACTGATGACCCGCTCAGCGTGGATTGAGGCGGCCAAGCGCGTCACCGAGGGCGCTCGGGAAAACGTGCGTTGTCCGGAAAATGGTGACGACCTTCTGGAAGTCGAATGGTTTCCGAATGACGGTGGCGTCAGTGGCGAGTATCGGCTGCGCTGCCCGTCGTGTGGTGCCGAGAACTGGGTTCGGAAGGGCTGACGTAGTGCCCGGTTCGGTGCCGGTGGACTATCGCGGAACCGGGTCGTGGCTGGGTGAACTGGCCAAAGGGCTGCTCCAGGGCAGGCTCTCGGTCGCCGGGCTCGCGCGCGAGATCGTGCCCGGGGAAGACTGGATGACCGAGGATGAGTACCGCTTCGCGCATCTGGGCTACTACTGGCAGGACATGGTGGATCTGGCCTCGGCTCTGCAGGTTCGCGCCGCCGAGATCGACCTGCTCGACGCGGCCAGGGCGATCCTGCCGCAAGCTTGAGCTGATGGAAACCCGAGCATCTGTCAAGCACGCGCTCAGCGATCGGGTGCAGCTCGGCGCCCGAGACCAGGTGCACCAGGTCGAGGCGCACTGGCCGCCGGGTTCAGTGACTGGCGGCCAGTACCGCCGCGAGCCCCTCTCGCAGATCCTCGACGAAGAAGCCGGGAACCTCCAGCGGCGGGAAATGGCCCCCGGACTCGGGTGACCCCCATCGGACGATCCGGCGGAACCGCTCCTGCGCCCACGGGCGCGGGCACTTCTCGATGTCGCGGGGATACACACTGATCGCCGACGGGACGTCGACCCGCAGGTCGGGGTCGAGCGAGTCGTGGCTTTCGTAGTAGATGCGGGCGGCCGACGCGCCGGTGCGCGTCAGCCAATACAGCGTGACGTCGTCGAGGACGCGGTCGACGGAAATCGTCTCGAACGGGGTGTCCGACGTGTCCGTCCACTCGGCGAACTTGTCGAGGATCCACGCGAGCAGCCCGACCGGTGAGTCGACGAGCGAGTAGCCGATGGTCTGCGGCCGCGTCGCCTGCTGTTTCGCGTACGCCGCGCGGTCGCGCCAGAAATCGCGGGTTTCCTGCGCCCACTTGCGCTCCGGCGCCGTCAGGCCGTCCGTGGGCAAGCCGGGCGGTGCCTGCGCCGTCGTGGTGTGGATGCCGATGACGTTCTCCGGGAACCGGCCGCCGAGGATCGTCGTGATCACGCCACCCCAGTCGCCGCCGTGGGCGGCGAACCGGTCGTAGCCCAGCCTCTTCATGAGCTCGACCCAGGCGGCCGCGATCTTTTCGGTGCCCCAGCCGGTGGTGGCCGGCTTGTCGCTGTAGCCGAAGCCCGGCAACGACGGGGCCACGACGTGGAACGCCGGTGCGCCGGTGTCTTCCGGATCGGCCAGCTCGTCGATCACGTCGACGAACTCGGCGACGCTGCCCGGCCAGCCGTGCGTCAAGAGCAGGGGAGTGGCGTCCGGGCGCGCGGACCGGCGGTGCAGGAAGTGGATTCCCAGTTCGTCGACGACCGTGCGGAACTGGCCGATCCGGTCGAGGCGCGCTTCGAACGCACGCCAGTCGTACCCGGTGCGCCAGTAGTCCACGACTTCGGCGAGATCGGCGAGCGGGACGCCCTGGTCCCACCGGCGAGGACCGGACGCGGCGCGGTCGACCGTCTCGGGTTCCGGCAGCCGCGCCGCGGCCAGTCGCGCGCGCAGGTCGTCGAGGTCGGCGTCGGTCGCGTGGGCTGCGAATGCGTGCACGTCGGGCATGAGACCTCCTGGCGTCGTGTGAACCGGCTTAGATGGTTCTAACACGCCTCGGTCCCGAGGAGCAACCTGCTAAGCTGGTTCCATGCGTGCTGGGTTCCCCGACTTCCGGCTGGGTAGCGTGCTGGCGACCAGCTTCACGGGGACGCTGACCGAGCGTCGGGGCAACGCCCTGGAGCGCATTCCGACGCCGGAGCGGCTCGTCGACTGGCTGAACGTGAACGGCCTCGCCGTGGAGTCCTGCACGGCCGCCCAGCTCGAACTCGCCCGGGAACTGCGGGAAGCGATCCACGCCGCCGCCACCGCGGCCGCCACCAAGGACGCGCTGCCCGAGTCCGCTGTCCGGACCATCAACGAGCGCAGCGCTCAAGGCCGCGCCGCGGCGATCCTGACACCCGAAGGCGACCGGCGCTGGCGACTCGGCTCGGCGTCCTCTGTGGAGGATGCCCTGGGCGTGATCGCCGCCGACGCGATCAGCATCATCGCCGGCGAACGGGACGGGAAACTGGCCTTGTGCGCCTCGCCGACGTGCCAGGCCGCCTTCTTCGACACCAGCCAAAGCCGCACGCGCCGGTGGTGTGACATGAACACGTGCGGGAACCGTCAGAAGAAAGCGCGTTTCACCGCCAACCAGCGCAGAAACTCGGCCCGGCAGTGACGATCAAGACGGAGGGCCGGCTCCGACCGTTCGGCCGTCACGGGGGTCAGCGTTCCTTCGGGTAACGCCAAGGTCCACCGCCAGTCCGAGCCCATGGCAGGCATCCTCCCTTGCCGGCGATCCGCACGGAACCGCAATTGCCGCGTCAAGCAGGCTCAGCCCGAGCCACTGGACCGGACCAATCACGAGACATGATCGCCGGCGGCCCTTGACTCCACGTCGGGCCGGGCACTGTGCTGGTAACGCGGATGTCCGACTCCGAGTGCCCTTCCTGCTGAGCCCGAAGGAGACCTCCCATGCGCCGCGGCACGCTACCCCGCCGGCTTTTCCTCCTGTTCCCGGCAGCTCTGCTCGCCGCCGCGTCGCTCGGAGCGATCGCGACGCCCGCGTCCGCGGCCACCACCACGATCGCCGTCGACGGCGGCAGCACCGGGCGCACCTTCGACGGCGTCGGCGCCATCAGCGGCGGGGGCGGGAATTCGCGGTTGCTGATCGACTACCCGCCCGCGCAACGGGCCCAGATCCTCGACTACCTGTTCAAACCGGGTTACGGCGCCGCGGTGCAGCTGCTCAAGCTCGAGATCGGCGGGGACGCGAACTCCACCGACGGTGCCGAGCCGAGCCACCAGCACGTGCGCGGTGAGATCAACTGCGACGCCGGCTACGAGTTCTGGCTCGGCGAACAGGCGGTCGCCCGCAACCCGGCGATCAAGCTGGTGGCGCTGCCGTGGGCGGCGCCGGGCTGGGTCGGTGGCGGGAACTTCTGGTCCCAGGACATGATCGACTACGACATCTCCTGGCTGGACTGCGCCAAGCAGCACGGGCTGACCATCGGCTACCTCGGCGGCTGGAACGAACGCGGGCACGACAAGACCTGGTACGAGAACCTGCGTTCGGCACTCAACGCCCGCGGCTACAGCGCCGTGCAGATCGTCGGCGACGACACCGGCTGGAACACCGCCGACGACATGCTCTCCGACAGCCGGTTCGACGCGGCCGTCGGCGTCGTCGGCTCCCACTACCCGTGCGGCTACCTCTCGGAGGCGACCACCTGCGCGTCGTCCGCGAACGCCGTCGCCACCGGGAAACCGCTGTGGGCCAGCGAGTTCGGCTCGCAGGACTTCAATTCCGGCTCGGCCGCGTACATCCGCACGATCACCCGGGGCTACCTCGACGGCCAGATGACCGGCTTTATGAACTGGCCCCTCATCGCTGCCCTGTACACGAACCTGCCCTACAGCACGGTCGGTCTCGCCACCGCGAACACGCCGTGGTCCGGCGCCTACCAGCTCGGGAAGAACCTGTGGGCCAACGCGCAGGTGGCCCAGTTCACCCAGCCCGGCTGGAAGTTCCTCACCGGTTCGGCGAGCGGCTACCTCGGCGGGAACCGCGCGGGAGGCAGCTACATCTCCCTGAAACCCGTCAACGGCACCGACTACTCGACCATCTACGAAACGACCAGCGCGACGGCCGCGCAGACGGTCGACGTCACCGTCTCCGGAAACCTCAGCGGCGGCACGGTGCACGTCTGGTCCACCGACCTCGGGTCCTCGAACGCCGCCGACTACTTCGTGAAGCAGGCCGACGTCGTCCCGTCGGCGGGGAAGTACTCGCTGACCCTGCAGCCGAACCGGATCTACACGGTCACCACGACCACCGGGCAGGGCAAGGGCACCGCGACCGGTCCCGCGGCGGGAACGCTGAGCCTGCCCTACTCCGAGACCTTCGACGGCTACCCCACGCACAGCGCCGCCAGGTACTTCTCCGACATGCAGGGCTCGTTCGAGGTCCGCCCCTGCGCCGCCGGACGCGGCGGGCAGTGCCTGCAGCAGGTCGCCCCGGTCCGGCCGATCGAGTGGCAGGACGACAGCGACGCCTTCACCCTCGCCGGCGACCCGCACTGGAGCAACTACACCGTCAGCGCCGACCTCGACATGCAGCAGGCCGGCACGGTGACCCTGCTCGGGCGAGCCGGCCCGCAGAACCGGCCGCAGAGCCACCAAGCCGCCTACCAGCTGCGCGTCGCCGACACGGGCGCGTGGTCGATCGCCAAGAACAGCAGCGGTGGCGTGCTCACCACCCTCGCCTCCGGTTCCCGTGCGGCGCTGGGCTTGAACACGTGGCACACGGTCAAGCTCGGGTTCAGCGGCAACCGGATCACCGCGAGCGTCGACGGCGTCGTGCTCGGCGCGGTCACCGACACGGCGTTCACCACCGGGCTCGTCGGGCTGGGTGTCGTCGGCTACCAGACGAACCTCTTCGACAACGTCTCCGTCACCCCGAACGCCGACGGCGACTTCGGCGGCATCCTCAAAGGCCGGGAGTCCGGGCTGTGCGCCGACGTTCCGGCGGCGAGCCAGGCCAACGGCACCGCCGTCGCCCTGTGGGACTGCACCGGCGGCGCCAACCAGAGCTGGACCGCGACCCCGGCCGGGCAGCTGACCGTCTACGGCACCAAGTGCCTGGCCGGCGGTGCGGCCAACGGGGCACCCGTCCGGATCGACGACTGCGACAACTCCGCGCCGCAGCGGTGGACGGTCGGCGCCGACGGCTCGGTCGTCAACGCCGGATCGGGCCGGTGCCTCGACGCGAGCGCGCACGGTACGGCACCCGGCACCGCACTGGTGCTCTGGGACTGCTCCGGGGCCGCCAACCAGAAGTGGGCCCGCGGCGACACCGACGGCATCCTCAAGTCCGCGGAGTCGGGCAAGTGCGCCGACGTCCCGGCGGCGAACCAGGCCGATGGCACGGTACCGGCGCTGTGGGGGTGCAACAACGGCAGCAACCAGGCGTGGACCTCGACGGCGACGAACCAGCTCAAGGTCTTCGACACCAAGTGCCTCGAGACCGCCGGCGGTGCGACGGCCGACGGCACGGCGGTGCAGATCCACGGCTGCACCGGCGCCGCCACGCAGCAATGGCGGGTCCAGTCCGGTGGCGCGGTCGTCAACGTCGGGTCCGGCAAGTGCCTCGACGTGCAGGGCCACGGCACGGCCGACGGCACGCCGTTCGTGATCTGGCCCTGCACCGGCGCGGCGAACCAGCAGTGGTCCCGCGGCTGAGCGGGCAAGTCGTACGGGGAGTGCTCGCCGCGTTCCCTCGGCCGAAAGTACGAGACGGCCGCGGCTCAGCGGGTGCCGGGCCGCGGCGGGACCTAACTTCCCGGTATGACTACCGAAACGGTCCGGGCGAACCCGCCCGGCACGATCATCGCCGCCTTCTTCGGCTTCCTCGTGTCCACGGTCTCCGCGATCGCCGGCGCGCTGCTCATCCTGAGCGCGCGCGACGAAATCGCGGCGGCGCTCCGCCGCACCAACCCGTCGATGACGCAGGACCAGCTCGACCGGCTCACGCTGGTCGCGCAGGCCGTCCCGGTCGCCATCGCCGTGGTCATCGCGCTCGTCTACCTGTGGCTGTCGTTCAAGCTGAAGGCCGGGCGCAACTGGGCCCGCGTCACGCTCACCGTGATCACCCTGCTCCAGGCCGCTTCACTGCTGACGACGGAACCGTCGTGGGCCGGCTACGCGAGCTGCGGCATCGCGGTCGTCGCGACCGTGGTCAGCTACCTGCCACCGTCCAACCGCTACATCGCCGGAGCCCGGCGCGCGGGGTGATCCCGGCCGGTGGATCATGACAGCCATGCGCGGAACGGGGGCCCGAGCCCGGCGCGGCATGCTCGGCACCGAGATCGTGGTGCTCGCCGCGGCGATGGTCGCCGATGTGCTGCTGGTTCTGCGCACGCACGGAGGCGGCGCCGGCTGGGCCGTCCCGCTGGGCGGGCTGGCCTCGACGGGCACGGCTGTCCCGGTACTGGTGGTGCTGCGGCGGCGCTTCCCCCGCCACATCGGCCTCCTGGGGAGCGCCGTCGCCGCGCTGTCGGTGCTCGGCACCGCCGTGCCGAGCATGACCGGCGCGCGGAGCCAGCCGCCGATCGCCGAAATCGTCGCGACCGGGGTGCTCGCCGCGTCGGCCGGCCGCAAGCTCGAGCCGAGGCGCGCGGCCGCGCTGGCACCGGCGCTGGGTGTCGTGATGATCGCGGCGCCGTTGCTGCGCTACGGATCGGACGGGGCGGCGGCGTTGCTGGCCGTGGCGGCCGCGGCGTACTGGGGCGCCTGCCTCGGGGTCGGGCTCATCCTGCGCGCGGCGGACGGCCGGGAGCGGGACGCGCTGGAGCGGGTGCGCGGCCACGAACGGCTGCAGCTGGCCAGGGAGCTGCACGACCTGGTGTCCCACCACGTCAGCGGCATCGTCGTGCGCGTGCAGGCCGCCCGCGCGATCACCGAGGCCAAGGCCGATGAGGACAACCACGCCGCGGTCTACCGCGAGATCGAGGAAGCCGGGAGCGCGGCGCTGGCCGCCGCGCGCCGGCTCGTCGGCATGCTGCGGGACACCGAGGGCGTGCCGCCGCCCGCCGGCGCCGTCCTCGGCGACGCGGTGCGCGCGGCCACCGGCTCCTTCGCGCGGGCGGACATCGCCGAGGAGCTGGACCAGCTGCCGGTGCCGGCCCAGCTCGCCACGACGATCCACCGCGTCGTGACCGAGGCGCTGACCAACGTCCGGCGGCACGCGCCGGCGGCGACCGAAGTGGCGGTCTCCGCCCGCGTCGAGGCCGACGAGCTGGCGCTGGAGATCCGGAACGACGGCGTGCCCGCGATTCCGCTGCCCTCGCCCGGCGGGTTCGGGATCATCGGCATGACCGAGCGGCTGGCCATGCTGGGCGGCACCCTGACCGCGGGGCCCGAGGCGGGCTCGCGGTGGCGGGTCGCGGCCCGCCTGCCGCTCGGCGGGGAAGACGCGCCCTTCGACGCGTTGCCGCGGGGGATCTGATGACCATCCGGGTGCTGGTGGCCGACGACCAGGTGATGGTGCGCACCGGTTTCCGGCTGGTGCTCGACGCCGCCCCGGACATCGAGGTGGTCGCCGAGGCCGCCGACGGCGAGACCGCGGTCCGGCTGGCACGGCGGTTGCGGCCCGACGTGACGCTGATGGACATCCGGATGCCTAAGGTGAACGGCCTGCGGGCGACCGAGCTGCTGGCCGGGCCGGCGGTGGCCGACCCGCTGAAGGTGGTGGTGGTGACGACCTACGACGCCGACGAGAACGTCTACGCCGCGTTGCTCGGCGGCGCCTGCGGGTTCCTGCTCAAGGACGCCGGGCCGCGGGTGCTGGTCGACGCGGTGCGCGCCGCGGCCAACGGCGAGGCGATGGTCTCGCCGTCGGTGACGGTGCGCCTGGTGGCCCGGTTCACCGAAAAAGCCCGGCGGCGCGCGGAGGGGACGCCGGCTCTCCTGACCGACCGGGAGTCCGACGTCGTGCTCGCGGTCGCGCGGGGCCGCACCAACGCGGAGATCGCCGACGACCTGCGCGTGTCGCTGTCGACGGTCAAGACGCACCTGGGGAGCGTGCAGCGCAAGCTCGGGCTCCGCAACCGCACGGAGATCGCGATCTGGGCGTGGCAACGCGGTTTGCTCGGCTGACGGCGGTGCTTGACCGATGTGGAAGACTCGCCGAGTGTGCTGTCAGCGCGGTGACCACTTCACCCGGATCGGCCCCGGAACCGCCCGTCGCCGACCGCGCGGGTGAGCCGGCGGAGCGGTGGGGGATGGCCGGGCGCAGGGTGGTCCAAGCGGTACTGGACTGGGCTCTTGCCGTCGGCATCGGGGTTTTCGCCGCGCTCGGCGCCGGCCTGGTCGCCATTCCGTTGGTGCGGTGGGGTTTCGTGCCACCGAAGCTCATCCTGTGGGCGCCGGCGATCGCGTTCCTCGCCGTCACCTACGCCTGCGACATCGTCATCCAGATCTGGGTTCCGGTGCGCCGGGGCGGGATCACGCCCGGGATGCTGGTGATGGGCCTGCGGGTGCAGACCCTGCGCGGCGGGCAGCCCAAAGCGCGCGCCTACCTGATCCGATGGGTGCTCCTCACGGTCGACGGGCTGCTGCTGGGACTCGTGGCCGTGGTCAGCATCGTGGCGACCAAGCGCCGGCAGCGGATCGGCGACCTGGTGGCGCGGACGCTGGTGGTCCGCGCCGAGCGCGCGTAGCACGGCCGTGCTCGCCGCGTGTCAGACCGATTCCCGTTGCGGGACGTAGGCGGGAAGCGCGTCGAGGCTGTCGCGGACGGCTTCGGCGCCGTACTCGAACATCTGCCGCTCGTAGTCGCCGACCGCGCCGAGAAGGTCCTGGCGGCCGTCGGTCAGGCAGCGGCGAAGCAGGTCGGCGTCGCGCAGGGCGGTGTTCGCGCCGTTGCCGCCGGTCGGGGAGGGGCGTGGATGGCGTCGCCGAGGAGCGTGACCGGGCCGGGTGCCCAGCGTTCGCCGGGTTCGACCACCCGGATGGACAGCAGGGTGCTGTTGTCCGGATCGGACTGCTCGACGAGCGCGCGCAGGTCCGGGTGCCAGCCGTCCATTTCGGACAGCACGGCGTCCTGCGGCGACGAGCCGGCCGATCCGGCGGGCGGCAGGATCATGGCCCACCGCACGTAGTCGCGGACGTCGGGGAGGGTCACCTCGGGCGCCAGTCGTTCGGCCGCTTCCTTCGGCGGGGTGCGGAAGCGCATCGCGCCGAGCAGCAGGCTCACGCCGTCGCCGGCGATCTTCGAGCCGAACGCCCGGCTCAGGCCGGCGAACTGCTCGGTCAGCGGCGTGCGGCCGATGACGAACCGGACGCCGGTGTCGGTCGGCGTGGTCCGCGGGGAGAGCACCGCGCGGACCCGGGAACCGATCCCGTCCGCGCCGACGAGCAGGTCGGCGACGGCCGGGTCGCGGTCGGCGAACCGGGCTTCGACCCTGCCGTCGTCCAGCACTTCGTAGGCGGTCAGGGCGGCTCCGGTGTGCACGGTGAGCCCGGTCAGCAGCAGGTGGCGGAGCACGTGCCGGTCGACCACGGTCCCGGTCCGGCCAGGGCCGAGTTCGCCGATCTTGTTCAGCCGCGGGTCCAACACCAGCCGCTCGCCGTAGGCGTCACCGACGATCGCGTCCAGCAGCGGGTGCCAGCGTTGCGGAAGACAGCCTTGCAGCGCCGCGAACCCGGCCGGGTTCAGCACGAGCCGGTAGCCCTGGAACCGTGCGGTGATCGCCGGGTCCCGCTCGTACACCTCGGCTTCGATCCCGGCCCCGCGCAGGCCTTGCGCCAGGCACAGGCCTCCCAGGCCGGCTCCGGCGATGGATACTCGCATCTCGCACCTCACGAACTTAGTTCGTCCATTACGAACTAAGTTCTACCACCCGAACTAAGTTCGTCGCAAGCTAGAGTGACCGGCATGCCCACCGACCCCCGGCAACGCCGAGCCGCCCGCCACGCCCAGCCCGCGGGGGACTCCGCCGCGTCGTCGGCCAAGAAGCCCATCACGGTCGACCGGATCACCGACGCGGCCCTGCAGGTCGTGGCCACCGAGGGCTACGACGCGCTGACCATCCGCCGGGTCGCCGCGGTGCTCGGCACCGGGCCGTCGTCGCTGTACGCGCACATCGTCAACAAGGACGACATCGACGACCTGCTCGTCGGCCGGCTCTGTTCCGAGGTGGTGCTGCCCGAGCCGGACCCGGCCAGGTGGCGGACGCAGATCCTCGACGCGTACGCGCAGATCCGCGACCAGTACCTGAAGTACCCGGGGGTCTCGCGGGCCGCGCTGGGCACGGTCCCCACCAACCTCGACGCGCTGCGCGTGCGCGAAGGCCTCTTCGCGATCATGCTCGCCGGCGGGATCGAGCCGCAGACCGCCGCTTGGGCCCTCGACGCCCTGTCCCTCTACGTCAGCGCCTACGCCTGGGAGCAGTCGCTGGTCCGGCAGCGGCGGAAGCACCCGGACGACGAATGGGTCGTCGGCCGGGACGAGCTGCTGAGCCGGTTCGCCGCCCTGCCGGCCGACACGTTTCCGCAGACCCGCCGCTACGCCGCCGAGCTGACCTCGGGCGCCGGACACGACCGGTTCGAGTTCACCGTCGGCTTGATGCTCGGCAACCTCGGCCGGTGAGTGATCACCAGGCCGGCAGTGTGACCAGCCGGCGGGCGCAGAGCAAGGACTTCGCGGCGCGCCGCCGCCGGGAGAAGGCCGCCGGACCTGCCGGTGGTCGCTGACCGCGGACGCCCCTTGTCCCGAGTACGGCGTGGATCCCGCGCACCTCGTTCCGGTGGCGCGCGCTGAGTCAAACCAGGCGGTCGAGCAGGCGCAGCCGGCCGCGGTTCGGCACCGACCGCAGCGGGTGCCCCGCCACGCCCCAGCCGGTCAGCAGCTCGTTCGCCGCCGCCCAGCCGGTCGTCGCCGCCCGTTCCATGAGGGCCACCGGCAGGTCGACCCGGATGGCGTCGCCCGCCAGGACCAGACCGGGCTCCGGGGTCACCACGGCCGGCCGGGTGGCGAACCCGCCGACCGGGAACAGCGGGCAGTCCTGCCGCGTCACCGTGATCTCGCCGAGCACCCGCGCCGCCGCCGTCTCGGGGTACAGCTCGTGCAGGCGCCCGTCCAGGCCCGCGCCGTCCGGCGACGCGTACGCGTGCACCTCGACGACCGAGCCACCCGTGCGCGCGGCCCAGCGGCGCGCTTCGCCCTCGTAACGGTTCAGGACGCTGATGTTGTCCAGCGGCGGCAGCCCGCCCGTCCCCAGGAACGCCGGCCGGTCGGCGCGCACCGGCCGGTCGAGCCACAGCCGGCGGACCACGAACGGCGGCGCCGTGCGCAGCCCCGCGACCGCCGCCCGCCACGACGGCGTGCCCAGTCCGGGCGACGCCGCGACGATCCGGCGCAGCCCCGCTACGTCGCAGGCGAGCACGGCCGCGTCGAACCGGGTCCCGTCGACGAAGAACCCGTCGTCCTCCCGCACGACTTCGCGCACGGCCGTCCCGAGGCGGATGTCCACGCCGCGCCCGGAAAGGTAGTCGCCGAGCGGGTTCCACAGCGCCTGCGGGAACGGCTCGGCCGGCACGTCGAAGAGCAGGCCCTCCGAGGAGCCCAGGAAGTACAGGTGGAACATCGTCGCGAGCTCGGCCGCGGAGAGCTCGCTCGGGTCGGCGAAGAAGCTGCGCGAGAACACCTCGAACGCCAGGTGCCGCGCCGCCGCGGGGAAGTTGATCGCGCTGAGGAACGACGCCGCGTCGAGGTGGTCCAGCTGCTCGTAGACGCGAGGGACACGGACGGTCGCCAGCGGCAGCGCCCGCCGCCCGTCCAGCCGCACCAGGTCGCGCGCCCGGAACGTCGGGCTGCGCAAGGCGAACGCCAGCGCGTTCAACGGCGGCGTCAGCGGCAGGCCGGCGAACGTGTCGGTGCGGCCGTGCGGGTCGACCAGCGGGTAGTCGGGTACCGCGACGAGCCGCTCCAGGCCCGGGTCGGTGCGCGTGAGCAGCGCCCGCAGGTTGTAGTACTGGCGGAAGAACGCGTGGAACCCGCGGCTCATGGTGACTCCGGTGCCGTCCGGCAGCCGCTCGGGCCAGCCGCCCGCGCGCCCGCCCAGTTGGTTCTCGCGCTCGAAGACCGTCACCTCGACACCGCGCTCGGCGAGCCCGGTCGCCGCGGCGAGCCCGGCGATGCCGCCGCCGATCACGGCCACGCGCGGACGGCGGCCGAGCCGCCCGGCGTCGGGCAGCCCGCCGGGTGCGGGGTGGGTCTCGGCCCGGCGGTCGCGGCCCGCGATCACGGCGCGGTGCCCAGGACCGTGTGGACGATCCCGCGGGACCAGCCCGGCATCGTGCCGGTGCGGACGTCGGTGAAGCCCGCGCGCGACAAGCGCGAGCACAGCTCGGTGACGCCGTCGAAGGCCACGACGCTGCGGCGCAGGTGCCGGTAGAGCGTGGCGTCGCCGGTGGTGACCCGGCCCAGCGGGATGACGATCGTGCCGCACACCGCGTTCCACACCCAGCGCGCGCGGCGGGAGTCGCGCACGGAGTACTCGTGCAACGCCAGCTGCCCGCCCGGGCGCAGCAGGCCGCGCAACGCCCGCAGGGTGGCGTCGGGGTCGTCGACGTTGCGCAGCAGGTACGCGGCGAGGATCGCGTCGAACGGCCCCGCCACCCCGGTCAGCTTCTCGACTGGTGTGTGCCGGAACTCCACTGTGGTCGGCCAGGACTTCGCGCGCGCCTGCGCCAGCATCGCGCCCGACGCGTCGATCGCGGTGACGCGCGCGTCCGGGGCGATCGCCAGCAGCGCGGCCGTCGACGCGCCCGTGCCGCAGCCCGCGTCGAGGATCCGCAGCCCCTGGTGCCCCGGCCGGACGAGCCGCCGCGCCGAAAGCCGCAGGTCGCGGTGGTAGCCCGGGTTGAGCCCGACGAGCCGGTCGTAGGCCGCCGCGCCCGCGTCGAACGCGGCCGGCACTTCGGCGCGGGGCAGGCCGTTGCCTTTCATGCACTGTCCTTTCGCGACTTGCCGCGTTCCCACAGGAGCAGGACCGCGGTGACGAGGGCGTAGCCGAACAGGAAGTCCTCCACCGGGATGTCCCACGGGAACCGCCAGCCGGTGATGCCCGCGGGGGAGTAGCGGACGATCGGCGCCGACAGCTTGGTCAGCCACCCGTCCACTGGGATCTGGAAGGCGATGACGATCACCATCGTGACCCAGTACGTGGTCCGCCGGAACAGCCCGGTGCGCAGGAGGAAGACCTCCGCCGCGACGACCGCGAGGACGGCGGCGAGGGCGGGAACCGTGTAACCCCAGGGCATCAGCGCCGCACCCGCCGCCGGTCGGCGATCGGCCGGGCGAGCCGGCGCAGCAGCTGCCCGGTGAGGTCGACGGCTTCGTAGGTCAGCACTCCGCAAACCGGGATCACGACGAAGAACAGCACCTCTTCCAGCGGAACGCCGAACGGCACTCGCAGCCCGGTGACGAACGCCGGGTCGAAGTCCCAGACGCCGGCCGCGATGGCCAGCACGTCCCACACGAGGAACACCGCCGCCACCGGCAGCACCGCGCGCGCGAGCTGCCGCGGCCTGCGCCACGCGCGGGCGCCGGCCAGCTCCAGCGGCAACGTCACCAGCACGCACGCGCCGAGCACGACCAGGTATTCCCAGCGGCCCACGTCACGTCACCGCCGGGTGGCGGCGCCGCGCCCACTGCGCCCGGACGAGCGCGTCGCCGGCCGCGGCCAGCCGCCGGTACCGCGGCACGCGGGCCCGCCCGGCGAACACGTTGTAGCCCAAGGCTTCGATGCGGTCCAGGATCCCTCCGTAAAGGATGTACGCGGTCCGCACGCACGGCTGTGACGCCGGGTGCAGCATGGCGATGCCCGGCCGCGCGTAGGTGTAGACGCGGCGGGTGGCCGCGACCTGCTCGGCCAGCGCCCGCCGGACCGCCGCGTCGAGCCGGCGCGTCCGGACGCACCAGCCGATCCGGTCGCGGTCGACGCCGGCCGCGGCCAGCTCGTCGGCCGGCAGGTAGACCCGGCCGCGCTCGAAGTCCTCGGCGACATCGCGCAGGAAGTTGGTCAGCTGGAACGCCTTGCCCAGCGCGGCGGCCCGCGGCCCGGCCTCGTCCCGGGGGACGACCGTGCCGAGGATCGGCAGCACCTGCAGCCCGATCACCTCGGCCGAGCCGTGCACGTACTCGTCGAGCGCGACGCGGCTCGGGTAGCCGGTCACGGTCAGGTCCATCCGCATCGAGGCGAAGAACGCGCGGAAGTGCGGCTCGGGGATGGCGTACCGGGTCGCGGTGTCGATGACGGCGGCGCGCAGCGGGTCGTCGCTCGTCCCGGCGGCGAGCTCCTTCAGGAACCCGTCTTCGACGTCGAGCAGGGTCGCGGCGATCGAGTCCGGGGTGGCGCCGGGCTCGGGCTCGTCGACGAGGTCGTCGAGGCGCCGGGCGAACCCGTAGAGCGCGTGGACGGCGGGCCGCTGCGCGGGCGCGAGCATGCGCGTGGCGAGGAAGTAGGTGCGGCCGTGCCGGGCGTTGAGCTCCCGGCAGTACCGGTAGGCCTCGCGCAGCCCGGACCCGGTGATGCCGGCGGCGTCCAGCTCGCGGCGGGTCATCCCGCTCCTTCCCCGGTGACCCGGTCGGCGGCGAGCCGGCCGGAGAGCAGCACGGTCGGGACGCCGACCC
This sequence comes from Amycolatopsis sp. NPDC114478, assembly GCF_055633805.1. Classification (NCBI taxonomy): domain Bacteria; kingdom Bacillati; phylum Actinomycetota; class Actinomycetes; order Pseudonocardiales; family Pseudonocardiaceae; genus Amycolatopsis; species Amycolatopsis sp. NPDC114478. Next base: position 76,885 of record NZ_JBVKDO010000031.1, read on the forward strand.
CCGGCACGGTCCCGCCGCCCGCGAGCACGACGTTCTCCGTGCCCGGCGGCAGGTTCCGCGGCCGGAACGGTCCGGTTTGGACGAACGAGTGCGCGTAGCTGAACGGCGTCCCCGCGACCATCCCGCGGCGCGCCCAGTCGGCCGGCCCGATGACGTGCCACGCCTCCGGTTCGAAGCCGGGCAGCAGATCGGCGCGGACGTGGTCGAGGATCTCCTTGGCGTACGGCTCGGCTTCGCCGTCCCAGTCGCGCGGTCCGCGCTCGAGGTTCGGGACCGGCGCCAGGATCGAGAACAGCTGCCGTCCGGGCGGCGCCAGCCCGGGGTCGGTCGCCGTCGGGCGGGTGATCAGCAGGGACGGGTCGCTCATCCGACTGCCGTCGGTGATGAGCTCGCGGAAGGTCGACGCCCAGTCGCGGCCGAAGGAGATCGTGTGGTGCCCGACCGGCCAGTCCCCGGCACCGCCGGTGTGCAGCACCAGCGCCGACGGCGCCGGGCGCAGCGGGACCGGGCGGCGCGGCGCGCGGCCCAGCAGGCGGTAGGACTCGTGCGGTTCCGTCGTCAGCACCACGGCGTCGCACGGGAGCCGGCCCTCGGACGTCCGGACGGCGGTGACCCGCGCGCCCCGGCGTTCGAGCGCCAGGACCGGTTCGCCGAACCGGAACCGCACGCCGGCCCCTTCCGCGACGCGGGCCATGGCCCGGGGCACCGCCGCCATCCCGCCTTCGGGGAAGTACACGCCGCCGACGGTGTCCATGTAGGAGATGACCGCGTACAGTGCGAGCGCCCGCATCGGCGACTCACCGGCGTAGAGCGCCTGGAAGGTGAAGACGCGCTTGAGGCGTTCGTCGCGCAGGAACGCGCCGATCCGCCGGTCCAGGCGCCGGAACCCGCCGAGCGCGACGAGCCGGGCGAGGTCCGTCGACAGCAGGCCGAGCGGCGAGTCGATGTTGCTCGCGACGAACCGGTCGAACTCCGCCGCGTACAGCCGGGTCAGCCAGGCGCGCAGCCGGCGGTACCCGGCGGCTTCGTCCGGCCCGGCGAACTCGCGGACGGCGTCGGTCATCCGGTCGGCGTCGGAGTGCACCGGCAGGACGGACCCGTCGGCGAACCGGGCGGTGTAGGCCGGGTCGAGCCGCGTGAGCCGCAGGTGGTCGGCCAGTTCCGCGCCGGCGGCGGCGAACGCGCCGGCGAGGATCGACGGCATGGTCAGCACCGTCGGCCCGGTGTCGAGGTGGTAGCCGCCGGTCTCGACCCGGCCGGCGCGGCCGCCGGGGCCGGGATCGCGTTCGACGACGGTGACCTTCCGGCCCCGGCCCGCCAGGTGCAGCGCGGCGGACAGCCCGGCGAGGCCGGCCCCGACCACCACGACGTGGTCGGTGCGCCCGGTGACCGTCCTCATCGGACGCGCTCGGTGCAGCGGTTCGCCAGGACCGTGAGCGCGGAAGCGGGCTGCCGCGGCAAGGTGACCAGGTCGATCGCCTCCAAGGCGCGCCGGACGCGCTCGTCGATGAACTTCTCGAGCTGGTCGCGGGCGCCGGTCGCCGTGATCAGCGCGCGCCACGCGGTGACGGCGGCGTCGTCGACCTCCTCCAGGGCGAGGAGCTCGCTCAGCTCGGTGCGCTGACGGCGGTCGGCCAGGTCGCGGGCGAGCACGACGACGCTGGACGCCTTGCGCTCGCGCAGGTCGTCGCCCGCGGGTTTGCCGGTGACCGCCGGGTCGCCGAACACGCCCAGCAGGTCGTCGCGGAACTGGAACGCCTCGCCCAGCAGGCCGCCGTAGGTGCCGAGTGCCGTGACGACGTCTTCGGGACAGCCGGCCAGGGCCGCGCCGAACTCCAGGGGGCGGCGGACGGTGTAGTTGCCGGACTTGCGGCGGATGACGTCGAGGACGTCGGCCCAGGACGGCAGCGTGCGGGCGTCGTTCACCAGGTCGCCGAGCTGGCCGACGGCCAGTTCGGACCGCAGCAGGTCGTAGCTGGGCCGACCGCGGGCGAGGGCGCCGGCGTCGAGACCGCTTTCCCGCAGCAGCTGTTCGGACCAGACGAGGAACAGGTCGCCCATGAGCACCGCGGCCGACTCGCCGAACCGGGCCGCCGAGCCGCTCAGCCCCTGTTCCTCGTGCCAGCGCGCGAACCGGACGTGCAGCGACGGGCGGCCGCGGCGCCGGGCCGAGCCGTCCATGACGTCGTCCTGGGCCAGCGCGAAGCAGTGCAGGAGCTCCAGGCTGGCCGCGGCGCGCAGGGCCGCGGCGTCTTCGGGGCCGCCGCAGCGCCAGCCGGTGTAGGCGAACATCGGGCGGAGGAACTTGCCGCCGGTGACGAACTCCGGCAGCGCGCGGGCGGCGGGGGTGTCCGCCGCCCGCCCGGTGAAGTGCTCGCGCACCCGCTCGGTGACGAAGGCGTGGACGTCGGTCCCGCAGCGCCGGCGCAGCGCGTCGAGCCACGCCGCCGGTCCGGCGGCCGTGGAGGTCGCGGTCATCCGGGCTCCTCTCTCGCCGTCTTGCGATGCAAAAACGATGCACCCAGTCGGCGAGCATCGAGGGGCACGCCGGATCGCCTGGCTGGTACCCCGGTTTTACCGTGACAAACGCGTTTGCGCTCGCTGGGCAGCCGAATTCGGTGACGTTGCGAGCCCGATGCGGATCGGCCACGATGGACCGATGAACGTCAGCCGCCGGATCGCCGCGCGGTGGCCGCGGCGATGGCCCGTCCAGCCGTTCGCGGAACCGCGCTGGGCGAAGCAGGAACCGACCTACCGAGACTGCTCGCCCGCCGTGATCGAGGCGGCGGGTAAGCGCGCTTCGGCCCGCCCGTCGGGCAACTGGTTCGTCGTCGCGGCGAGCCGGCAGGTGCGCGCGGACCGGCCGTTCGGCGTCACCGTCGGCGGCCGCGAGCTGGTCGCGTGGCGCGGACCGGAGGGGGACGTCCGGATCGGCCCCGGCGCGTGCCCGCACCTCGGCGCGCCGCTGGCCGACGCGCGGGTCGACGGTGGCGGCCTGGTCTGCCGCTGGCACGGCCTGCGGATCGACGGCTCCCGGTGCGGGACGTGGTCCCCGGTGCCGGCGCACGACGACGGCGTGCTCGTCTGGGCGCGTCTGGACAGCCTGGGCGGCGAGCAGCCGTCGGACTCGCCGGTGGTGCCGGCCCGCCCGGCGGGGCCGTCCCGCATCGACGCCGTCGCGACGCTGACCGGGACGTGCGAACCCGAGGACGTGGTGGCCAACCGCCTCGACCCGTGGCACGGCGCGTGGTTCCACCCGTATTCGTTCAGCCGCCTGCGGGTGCTCGAAGCGCCGCAGGGGATCGACGTGCCCGACGCCGACGACCGGTTCCTGGTGGAGGTGACGTTCCGGCTGGCGGGCCGCTGGGGCGTGCCGGTGCTGGCGGAGTTCACGTGCCCCGAGCCGCGCACGGTGGTGATGCGCATCGTCGAGGGCGAGGGGCTGGACAGCGTGGTGGAGACGCACGCGACCCCGCTCGGCCCGGGCCCCGACGGCCGCCCGCGCACGGCGGTCATCGAGGCGACGATCGCCGCTTCCGAGCGGCCGGGCTTCGCGGTGGCGGCGAAGCTGGCACCGGCGATCCGCCCGTTGATGCGCCACACGGCGGCCCGCTTGTGGCGGGACGACCTCGCCTACGCCGAACGCCGCTACGCGTTGCGCGCGGGCTGACGTTTGTGCCCGGCGAGCCCGGGTACACGGCTCGCGGCGGTGCCCCGCCCGTGTTCGAGCTCAGCCCGTGACCTCCATGATCCGGGCAGTCGGGCGGGCGCCGCTGTCACATCCCGGCCGCCGCCATGATCGGGTGCCACGGGGTGGCGTCGAAGATCAGCGTGATCGCCGTGATCTTCCCGTCCTCGAGCCGGAAGTGCTCGGCGGTGCGCTGGGTGCCGACCGGCGTCGCCGTGTGCACGTCGTAGACGAGCGTCGCCTCCGACTCGCCGTACAGCTCGCTGAGCATGTCCACGCCGGTGATCACGCTGACGAACCCGCCGAGGCCGGCGAGGTGGCCGCGGGCGTCGTCGGAGCTGATCAGCGGGCTGCGGAAGGTGAACGTGCCGGCGAGCTGCCCGGCCGCCGCCGTGACGTCGCCGGCGAAGCGGGCGCGGGAGTAGGCCTGGACGGTGTCGCGAGTGGTCATCGGTTCTCCAGGTGCCGGGCGAGGTGCTGCTGGTTCTCCACCAGCCGCAGGCAGAGGTGGCGCAGCCGGGTCGTTTCCTCTTCCGTGAACCCGCGGAACAACGCCGCCATCGCCAGCTGCGACGGCCGCCGGAACTCCTCGAGCCACCTCCGGCCCTCGTCGGTGATGCGGACCAGGACCGACCGGCGGTCGCGGGGGTCCGGGACCCTTCGCGCGTGCCCGGCCCGTTCCAGCGTGTCGACCAGGCCCGTCACGTTCCGCGAGCTGACCCCGGCCGACGCGGCGAGGTCCTTGACGTTCGCCTCCGCCGCGCTGAGCCGGATCAGGATGTCGAGCGCGCCGGAGCTGAGGCCGCGGCTGTCGGTGCCGTGCGAGCGCAGCTGGTCCAGGCTGCGCGCGGCCGCGCGGACGGCGGCCGCCGCTTCGAGCGCGCCGGTGTCCTCGCCGCGGGTGAAGCCGGCGAGCGCGCTTCGGACGTCGGGGGAGTACAGGGAGTCGTCGGGGTCATTCGAGAAGTCGTTCATTGTGAAACACTACATTAGTACGTACTTCTGTATCTGCGTCAAGCCGTTTACCGGAGTTTCGCCCGGAGTTAGCCTCGGGCCCGGCACAGGTTCTCGTAGCCCTACGCACAATGACCCGGCTCTTCACCCCCACACCCCCGGAGTCCCCATGACGGACGTCAACCGACGGCGTTTCCTGCAGCTGGCCGGCGGCACCGCCGCCCTTTCCGCGCTCTCGACGAGCATCGCGCGCGCGGCCGAAATCCCCGCCGCCCACCGCACCGGCACCCTTCGGGACGTCGAACACATCGTGGTCCTCATGCAGGAGAACCGGTCGTTCGACCACTACTTCGGCACGATGCGCGGCGTACGCGGCTTCGGCGACCCGCGGCCGGCGACCCTTTCGAACGGCAAGCCGGTGTGGGCGCAGTCCGACGGCAAGCGCGACATCTACCCCTTCCGCCCCGAAGCGGACAACCTGGGCCTGCAGTTCATCCAGGACCTGCCCCACGGCTGGAACGACACGCACGCGGCGTGGAACGGCGGCAAGTACGACAAGTGGGTGCCCGCCAAGGGCTCGACCACGATGGCGTACCTGACGCGCGAGGACATCCCGTTCCACTACGCGCTGGCCGACGCGTTCACCGTCTGCGACGCCTACCACTGCTCGTTCATGGGCTCGACCGACCCGAACCGCTACTACATGTGGACCGGGTACACGGGCAACGACGGCCAGGGCGGCGGCCCGGTCCTCGGCAACGACGAAAAGGGCTACTCCTGGACGACCTACCCCGAGCGGCTCGAGCGGGCCGGCGTCTCGTGGAAGATCTACCAGGACATCGGCGACGGCCTCGACGCCGCCGGTGGCTGGGGCTGGATCGACGACGCCTACCGCGGCAACTACGGCGACAACTCGTTGCTGTACTTCAACTCCTACCGCGACGCCAAGCCCGGCGACCCGCTGTACGACAAGGCCCGCACCGGCACGAACGCCAAGGCCGGCGAAGGCTACTTCGACCAGCTGCGCGCCGACGTCAAGGCCGGGAAGCTGCCGCAGGTCTCGTGGATCACCGCGCCCGAGGCGTTCTGCGAGCACCCGAACTGGCCGGTGAACTACGGCGCCTGGTACATCGCGCAGGTGCTCGACGCGCTGACCGCGAACCCGGACGTGTGGAGCAAGACCGCGCTGCTCATCACCTACGACGAGAACGACGGCTTCTTCGACCACGTCGTCCCGCCGTACGCGTCGGCCGGGCAGTCCACTGTGGACACGACGGGTGAGATCTTCGCGGGCTCGGCGGCGCACCCGGCCGGTCCGTACGGGCTCGGCCAGCGCGTCCCGATGCTCGTGGTCTCGCCGTGGAGCAAGGGCGGCTACGTCTGCTCGGAGACGTTCGACCACACCTCGATCATCCGGTTCATCGAACGCCGCTTCGGGGTCCAGGAGCCGAACATCACGCCGTGGCGCCGGTCGGTCTGCGGCGACCTGACCTCGGCGTTCGACTTCGCGCGCACCGACGCCCGGGTGCCCGCGCTGCCGGACACCGCCGGCTACGAGCCGCCGGACCGCAAGCGGCACCCGGACTACGTGCCCGCCGTCCCGGCGCACAACGTGCTGCCCAAGCAGGAACGCGGCCAGCGCCCGGCGCGGGCGCTCCCGTACGACCTGGCGGCCGACGCCCGGCTGGCGGACGGCAAGCTGACGGTGACCTTCGCCAACCACGGCCGCGCGGGGGCGGCGTTCTACGTCGTGACGCCGTCGGGCGAGCCGCGCACGTACACGGTGGGTGCCGGCAAGTCGCTGGCGGCCGCGTTGCCCGCCGCCGGGGCGTACGACTACACCGCCTACGGGCCCAACGGGTTCGTGCGGCAGTTCCGGGGCGGCACCGCCGGTCCGGAGGTGAGCGTTCACCAGGACGGTGACGACTTCGCGCTGGTCCTGACCAACAGCGGCACCACGACCGTGCAGCTGACGGTGGCGGACGCGTACGGCCGCTGCTCGACGACGCGCCGGCTCCGGCCGGGCGCGCGGGTCGTCGAGCACGTCGACACCCACCGCAGCGGCAACTGGTACGACGTCTCGGTGACCTCGGACCGCGACCCGAAGTTCCTGCGCCGCCTGGCGGGGCACCTCGAGAACGGCCGGCCGAGCACCAGCGACCCGGCCACGCTCACGGACTGACGTCCACCCGGCCGCGGCGCCAGTCCGACGGGCTGGCGCCGCGGTGGCGTTTGAAGGCCACGCTGAACGCGAACGGGTCTGCGTAGCCGACCGCCTTCGCGACGGCGGTGACGGTGTCTTCGGTGTCGCGCAACAGATCCGCGGCGAGCGTCATCCGCCAGCCGGTGAGGTAGGTCAGCGGCGGCTCGCCGACGAGGTGGGCGAAGCGCGCGGCGAACGCGGCCCGCGACAGCCCCACTCGCGCGGCCAGCGAGGCGACCGTCCACCGGTGCGCGGGCTCGGCGTGCAGCAGGCGCAGCGCCTCCCCGACGCTCTCGTCGTCGAGTGCGCGGTACCAGGCCGGCGGCGTGTCCGTCGCCGCGCACCACGCGCGCAGCGCCAGCACGAGGACCAGGTCCAGCAATCGGCGGAGCACCGCGTCCTGGCCCGGTTCGTCGCGGGCGACCTCGCCGGCCAGGAGGTCGAGCGCCGCCTGCGTCCGGGGGCCGGCGGGCACGACCGCCAGCGGCGGGAGCGTGCCCAGGAGCCGCTCGGCGGCGGCGCCGTGGAGTTCGTAGGCACCGCGCAGCATCGTCGTCGCGCCGGGTGCGCCGTCGCCGTAGGTGCGCGGCGCCCGCGGGCTCACGTCGGCGGTGAGCGGGTACTTCTTCGCGCCCCGGATCACGACCTGGGGTGCGGTGGCCGGGTCGTCCGCGATCGTGTGGCCGGCGGCCGAAACCAGGGCGATGTCGCCGGCGGCGAGGCGGACGGGTTCGGCGTCGCGGAGGCTGACGAACGCGTGCCCGCCCAGGGTGGCGACGAGCGTGAGCGCCGGGGGGTCGGCGAAGGTCATCGACCACGGCGGCCGCTGGATCAGCTGCCGGACGAGCGCGTCCGCGGCGCGGGCCCGGTGCAGCAGGTCGCTCAGCACGTCCATGACCCGACCGTAGACGATCACAAAGGAATCATCGACGTTTTCCCATGGATCGTCTTGCCAGTTCGCGGTTGCCTGGAGGCATGACCACTTTGATCCTCGGCGGCACCGGCAAGACCGGCCGTCGTGTCGCCCAGCGAGTCGGCAACGCCCGGATCGCCTCCCGGGCCGGCGGGTTCGACCTCGGCGACCCGGCCACCTGGTCGCTGGCCGGCGTCACAGCCGTCTACCTGGTTGAACCCGACCTGCAGGCCGCGCGACTGCCGCGTTTCATCGCCGACGCGGTCGCCGCGGGTGCGTCCCGGCTGGTCCTGTTGTCCGCCCCGCGGGCGGGGGAGGAGGGACATCCGCTGCACGCCGCCGAACAGGCCGTCCGCGGCTCGGGTGTGGGCTGGACCATCCTGCGTCCGCAGTGGTTCGCGCAGAACTTCAGCGAAGGCCCGTGGGCGCCGGGAGTCCGCGATGGCGTGCTGAGCCTGCCGGCCGGCGACGGCGGTGCCCCCTTCGTCGACGCGGAGGACATCGCCGACGTCGCTGCGGCGGCACTGACCGGCGACCGGCACCACGGCGAGGTCTACGAGCTGACCGGCCCGCGGGCGGTCGGGTTCGGCGAGGCGGTCGAGCTCATCTCACGGGCCGCCGGCCGGGAGATCGAGTACGTCGACGTCGAGCCTGAGGCATTCATCGAGCGGCAGATCTCCCTCGGCGTCCCGTCGCCGGTGGCGCGGCTGCTCACCGGTTTGCTCGCGGACCTGCGCGAAGGCCGGGGTGCCGACCTCCGCGACGGCGTCGAACGCGCGCTCGGCCGGCCGCCCCGGACGTTCGAGCAGTTCGTCGCCGCGACCACCTGGACCTGAAGGGACGGTCAGAGCCGCGTGACGGTCAGCCTGAGCGAACCCCGGTTGCTCGAATACCCCAGCCAGCTGTCGTTGGCGTAGGCGTAGAAGTAGCCCGGTTTCCTGTTGGTCCACCGCTTCACCCCGCCGCCGATCGGGATGGCGTCGTACGGCTGCTGGACGTCGTGGGCGTCGAGGTTCGGGGCCGCCACCGCGCCGATCAGGGCCATCCACTTCGCGTCCTCGCAGCGGCGGCCGCCGAACGAGCGGGCGTCGGCGTGGTTCAGCCGCGCCAGCTGGGTCTGGAGCCAGGAGGACGTCGTGGCCAGGGCGTGCAGGACGTCCTGGAGGTCCAGGCGGGCGTCGGTTTCGGTGCCGTCGGGGTGGTGCGCGACCTTCCCGTTCAGCCAGCTCCCTTCGGCGCTGAACGCGTAGTCGCCGGGCTCGAGGTAGAGGCCCGTCCAGTTCCACGGTTTCCCCGCGTAGACGTCGACGGTCGCGGAGCCGCCGACCTCCAGCCGCTTTCCCGGGCGGTACGGGCCGGTCGTGATCGGCGGTGCCGTCTGCCGGTCCACAGTGGACTGAGCGACGTCGGGGGACTCCGCGGTGATGAACGGGAACGCCCGCGGCGCCGGGCACAGGACCGTGTAGACGCTGTGGAGCGAGTTGTGCAGCACGTCCTGGGCGTCCGGCGTGATCTGCTCGTACATCGCCTTGTCGAAGACGAGATCCGGAACGGCGGCTTGGCACTGGTCGATCATCCACCGGAGTGCGGCGTCGGAGAGGCCGGTGCGGTCGTGGCCGCCGCCGACGTCGCAGTGGTCGCCCGGGAACCAGACCTGCGCGACGTCGCGGTCCTCGGCCACCTCGGACCACAGAGTCGGCATGAACGGGCCGCGCATCTCGTCGATCGCGAGCGCCTGACGGGCGTGCCGGACGTGCTCGCCGAGCTTGGTGTCGTGGAACCGGGGGAGGTGCCCGACGTGGTCCTCGACGAGCTTCAGCGGGCCGAGCCAGTCCGGGATGCCGAGCGAGCCGACGGTGTCCCAGACCCCGAGGAACTCGATCGGGACCGGTGAGGCCGCCTCGCCGGCCCCGGCCCGGTAGACGTCGGCGAAGAGCCGGTCGACCTCGGCCCAGAACTTCGTCGAATCCGCGTCCTTGAGCGTCGCGGGCAGGCCGCAGCGCTTGAGCATGCCGGAGAGGCTGCGGACGGTGAACGCCCCGCGGCTGAACCCGAACAGGTGGATCGCGTCGCCGGGCTCGTAGGTGCGGGCGAGCCAGCCGTAGGCGCTCTTGATGTTTTCGGACAGTCCTTTGCCGACCAGCCCGCCTTCGAGGTGGTCGAGCAGGCCGGGCCCGGTCCCGACGCCGGGGTGGTAGTACCGCAGCTGGTTGTCGCGCTCGGCCACCACGTGGTGGATCCGCGCGACGTTCGACGGGGCCGGCTGGCCCTGTTGCTGCTGGTCCGGCGTGTTCCACGTGCCGTCGCAGCAGACGACCAGGTGCCGCCGCGCGCGGCTCGGCTCGCTCATCCGGTTCACCTTCGCTCCACTCGGGATGCTTGGGAGTCGCATCGATCTCGCCCGCGGTTACAGTCCCGAGGTCTGTAGGAGGCGGAACGGGGCCCGCCGGATACGGCGGGCTCAGAAGCCGGGCAGCAGCGCTCCGAGTTTCCGGCGGCCGAGCGGGGTGACGACGAGCTCGCGGTCGGCGTCCCCGCGCCGGACGAGCTCCGCGTCGAGGAGCGCGTCCAGGACCCGCCCGCCGAGGGCGCCGCCGAGGTGGGGGACGCGGTTGGTCCGGTCGAGGCACGCCGTCGCCCAGCGCCGGCGGCCGGGGTTCACCGTGGCCGGGTCGACGCCGAGGTCGTGGAACGCCGAGGCGTCACTGCCCAGCGCCAGGTCGGCCGCCGAGCCGTCCGGGGGCCGCAGCGCGCCGCGGTCGACCAGCATGGCGAACACGGCCACGCCGAGCCGGCCGGCCGCGTGGTCGTAGCACGTGTGCGCGATGTCCACAGTGGACTCTGCCGGGCGCGGGGGCGTCACCGAGTCGTTGCCGCCGTAGCGGGCGAGCGCGGTGAGCACCGGCAGGAGGTCGTCGCGGCCGACGCGGTACAGCGCGTGGCGCCCGGAGTGCTCGACCGTCACCAGCCCGGCCTCCCGCAGCCGTGCCAGGTGGTTGCCCAGCCGCGGCGCGGTGACGCCCAGCGCGTCGGCCAGCTGCACCATCGTGTGCGGGCCTTCGGCCGCGAGCAGCTGCAACGCCGTGAGCCGCACGGGATCCGACAGCTCCCGCGTCAGCCCGACGATCGCGGCCTGGACCGCGCTTTCCGGTTCGACCATTCCGCGCACGCCGGAATCCTAGCATCGTTCACGGGTTGCTGAACGGTGATTGCCGTGCTTACCATTCAGGCTCTCGTGAAGGGTGGGTGCATGAGAAGTCTCCTGTGGGGCCGCGGCGTCTCCGCGCTCGGCGACGGCCTGTGGTTCACGATCTGGGCGCTCTACTTCACCCGGATCCTCGGGCTGCCGGTGGTGACGGTGGGCGCGGGCATGGCCGTGGCGAGCGCCGTGGGCATGGCCGCCGCGGTGCCGCTGGGCGCGTTCGCCGACCGCGCCGGTCCCCGGGCGGTGCTGGTGGCGGTGACCCTGGTGCGCGCCGCCGCGATGGGCGGCTACCTGGTGGTCGACGGCCCGGTCTCGTTCCTGGCCGTGACGGTGCCCTTCACCGCGCTGGCCACCGGCGGGACCGCGATCCGGACGGCGCTGGTCACCGGCCTGGTCGCCGACCCGGCGCACCGGCTGCGCGCGCTGGCGCAGCAGCGGGTCGCCCAGCACGTCGGGTACGCCGCCGGCGCCGGCCTCGGGGCGCTCGTCCTGACCGCCGACGCGAAGTGGGCGTACACCCTGGCCATCGTGGGCAACGTGCTGAGCTTCCTGGTCCTGGCCGGCGCGACGCTGCTGGTGCCCGCACCTTCAGAGCGCCCGGCCCGGCGCCCGGGCGCCCGGGAGGTGCTGCGCGACCGGCCGTACCTGTGCGTCGCCGGCGTGACGGCGGTGCTGTCCCTGTGCTGGGCGATGCTGTCGGCCGGGTTGCCGCTGTGGCTGTCCGGCTCGACGCGGCTGCCGCTGGGGCTCGGCGGGGTCGTGGTCGTGCTCAGCTCGGTGGGCATCGCGGTGTTCCAGGTCCCGTTCGCCCGCTTTGGCCGCACGGCGCGCCAGGCGGCCCGGACGGCGGTGGTGTCCGGGGTGGTCCTGGCTGCGAGCTGCCTGCTCCTGGCGACGACCGCCGGCGGCGGGGGAGCGGGCGCGGTGACGGTCGTCGTCCTGGCCGCGGTGCTGCACGTCGTCGGCGAGCTGAGCTACGTGGCCGCGAACTGGGGACTGTCGGTGCGGCTCATGCGCGAGGAGGCGAAGGGGGCGTACCAAGGGGCGAGCGAAGCGGCCACAGCGACGGTCCAGATGGTCGGGCCCGGCGTGTTCACCCTCGCGGTCGGCGGCCTCGGCGCGCTGGGATGGGTGCTCGTCGCGCTGGTGTTCCTGGTCGCCGTCGCGCCCCTCCCGCGGCTGACCCGCTGGGCGCTCCGGACCCGGGAACCCGCGTCGGTCGGCAGGCTTCATTTCCGCGACTAGGCTCGAAACTGTGCCGGACACGCGCCTCGACCTCGACCGGATCCGGGCCGCCCGCCGGGTGATCGATCCGGTCTTCCTCGACAGCCCGCTCTACCGCTGCGAACCCCTCGAACGCGAACTCGGCTGCGGGGTCAGCGTCAAGCTCGAAACCGCCAACCCCGTCCGCAGCTTCAAAGGCCGCGGCACCGAGCTCGTCACGCACGGTCTCGCCGAACGCGGTGAGCGCGCCGCCGTGTGCGCCAGTGCCGGCAACCTCGGGCAGGCCCTCGCCCTGTCCGGACGGCCCCGCGGGATCGACGTGACCGTCGTGGCGTCGCGGTTCGCGCCCACGGCGAAGCTCGAGCGCATCCGGGCGTTCGGCGCCCGCTTGGAGCTGGTGGACGGTGACTTCGAGGCGGCCCGCTCCCGTGCGGCGGACCTGGCGCGGGAGCGGGGCGTCCGGCTCGTCGAGGACAGCCTGGACGTCGAGACCTGCGAAGGCGCGGCGACGATCGGCCTCGAACTGGCCGACGCCGGCCCGTTCGACGCCGTCCTCGTCGCCCTCGGCGGCGGCGCGCTCGCGACCGGCGTCGGCCACGTCCTGAAATCTCTCGCCCCCGGCACCGAAGTGATCGCGATCCAGCCCGAACGCGCGCCGGCGATGGCTCGGTCGTGGCGCGAACGCCGTGTCGTCACCACGGATTCGGCCGACACGATCGCCGACGGCGTCGCGGGCCGCTTCCCCATCCCGGAGGTCCTCGACGACCTGCTGCAGGTCGCCGACGACGCAGTCCTGGTGCGGGAGACGTCGATCATCGCCGGGCTGCGGCTGTTCCTGGAGCAGGCGGGTCTCGTCGTCGAGCCGTCGGCGGCCCTCGGCCTGGCGGCGGTCCTCGAAGACCGCGACCGCTTCGCCGGGCGGCACGTGGCCACCATCGTCTGCGGGAGCAACGTCGACCTGGCCGCCTACCGCGGCTGGCTCCGCAGTTAACGCTTCAGCAGACCCTTTTCCCGCATGACCGCGCGGAACACTTCGTTCTGCGCGGCGTCGAGCACGCTCGCCGGGAACGCGAGCGTGCCCTCGGACTCCGTCCGCAGCACCCAGAACCCCCGCACCAGCGCGGCGCTCTTGAACGTCGGCCACAGCCGGCTGATCGCCCGCCCGGGAGCCTCGGCCGCGTACCCCGCGTCGGTCAGCTCGAGCCGGGTGGTCCCGGGCTCGGCGAAGGGCCGCAGCGCCCGGGCGACGCGCCGCGCGTAGAAGACCGGCCAGCCGAGGCCGAGCAGCAGGACCACGACGCCGACGGCGAGCCCGACCGGGGCCGGCTCCGCGCCCTGGAGAGCTTCGGCCAGCGCGAGGATCCCGAGCACCACGTAGATCCCGGCCGGCAGCCACCGGGCGACCGGGGCTTTCGGGTGGCAGGCGCGGAACGACTGCTTCGCCATTTCCGGTGTGTAGCCGAACGACAACGGCGGTCCGGCGTGGCATCATGGGCCGCGATCGGCAAACCGAACGGAGACGACGCTCGATGGACGCTTTACCGAACGGCGGCACGACCGCGACCGAGCCGTCGATCCGGGACATGCTCGCCGTCAACCTGCGTGCCGCGCGGGCCGCCCGGGGCCTGTCGCTGTCCGAGCTCTCGCGGCGGTCGGGCATCGGCAAGGCGACCCTCTCGCAACTGGAAGCGGGCACCGGCAACCCGACCATCGAGACCGTCTTCAGCCTGTCCCGCGCCCTCGAAGTCGCCATCTCCGACCTGCTCGACCACCGGCCCCGCGGCGGCCTGACCGTCGTGCGCGCCGCCGACGTGGAGGTGCTCCGCGGCGAGGGCGTCGACCTGCGGCCGCTGCGCCGGATCGAGGAGGGGAACAGCGTTTTCGAGGTCTACGACCAGGTCGTCCGCGGGGACGCGCCGCAGCGGTCGCAGGGGCACGTCGGGGTCGAGCACACCGTCGTGCAGACCGGCGGGCTGCGCGTGGAGGTCGCCGGCCGGACCGTCGACCTCGGACCCGGGGACTACGTCGCCTTCGACGCCCGCGAGCCGCACAGCTACACGGCGCTGGCGGCGCCCGTGCGTTCGGTGCTGCTGCTGCAGTACCGCGACGGCGAACGGCTCGACGGGCGGCCGCACCCGTTGACACCCCCGGCCCCCGAGTCCTAACCTCCGATCGTTCGCTTTACCGAACACCGGAGGGTTGATGAACCGAACGCGGGTGGTGGTGATCGGGGCCGGTGTCGTCGGGGCGGCGTGCGCCCGGGAGCTGAGCCTCGCCGGGTTCGACGTCGTGGTCGTCGACCGCGGCCGGCCCGCGGGCGGCACCACTTCGCACGGCGAAGGCAATCTGCTCGTCTCGGACAAGGGGCCGGGCGCGGAGCTCCGGCTCGCGCAGCTCTCGGCGCGGCTGTGGCCGGAGATCGCGGCGGAACTCGGCGAAGGCTGCGAGTTCGACCCGAAGGGCGGCATCGTCGTGGCCACCACCGAAGCCGGGGCGAAAGCGCTCACGGCGTTCGCGGCTTCGCAGGTCTCGGCGGGGGTGCTGGTCGAAGAACTGTCCACAGTGGACCTTTTCGCGGCCGAACCTCGGTTGACCCGCGCGGTGACGGCCGCCGTCCGCTACCCGGAGGACGCGCAGGTCCAGCCGGCCGGCGCGACCCTCGCCCTGCTCGGTTCGGCCCTCGCGCACGGCGCTCGCCTGCGCACCGGCACCGAGGTCACCGGCGCGGTCGTGCGCGGTGACCGGATCACCGGGGTCCGCGTGCCCGGCGAGGTCCTCGAGGCGGACGTCGTCGTGAACGCGGCCGGCCCGTGGGCGGGCGAGGTTTCGGCGCGCCTGGGTGCGCCGATCGCGGTCCGGCCCCGCCGCGGCGAGGTGCTGGTGACGACGCCGATGCCCGGCGTGGTCCGGCACAAGGTGTACGACGCCGACTACGTGGGCGCGGTCGGGTCCGGCGACGGCGAGCTGCAGACGTCGGCGGTCGTCGAGTCGACGCGGGGCGGCACGGTCCTGATCGGCTCGTCGCGCCGCCGCGTGGGGTTCGACGACACGATCGCGCCGTCGGTGCTGAGCGCGATCGCGGTCAAGGCGCTGCGGTTGTTCCCGTCGCTGGCGGACGCCGCGGTGATGCGCGCGTACGGCGGCTTCCGGCCCTATGTGGACGATCACCTCCCGGTCCTGGGCGAGGACCCACGGCTCGGAAACCTTTGGCACGCAACGGGACACGAAGGCGCGGGCATCGGCCTGAGCGTCGGCACGGCTCGGCTGCTGCGCGAGCTGCTGACCGGGTCCCCGCTGTCGATGCCGGTGGAGGAGTTCACGGTGGACCGTCCGGCGGTGGTGGCATGATCGAGATCAGCGTCGACGGCGAGCCGGTGGCGGGCATCGCGGGACAGACGGTGGCCGGGATCCTGCTGGCGACCGGGCGAACATCGTGGCGCACCACGCGATCCGGCGCGCCGCGCGGGATGTTCTGCGGGATCGGAGCGTGCTTCGACTGCCTGGTGACGGTGAACGGAGTGCCCGACGTCCGCGCCTGCCGCCGCCGAGCCGCCGACGGCGATGAGATCCGCACCCAGTCCCGCCAGGAGGAAGCATGACGCGGGTGGTGATCATCGGCGCGGGGCCCGCCGGACTGGCGGCCGCCGAGCACGCCCTGAGGGCCGGGGCCGAGGTGACGGTAGTGGACCAGTCGGACGCGCCGGGCGGGCAGTACCACCGGAAGTTCCACGCGGACCCGCACGGTTTCGGGGAAGTGCTGAGCCGCTGCGAGTGGTGGCCGGAGAGCACGGTGTGGGCCATCGAAGCCGCAGCCGCCGGAGCAGCGGGCGGCGGCGAGGTCGGCGGTGCCGAGTTCGGCCCCGCCGCTGGCGCGGCCGCCGGGCCCGGCGATCTCGGGCACGGCAGTGCTGGGATTGGCGATCTCGGGCCCGGCAGTCCTGGGACGGGCGATTCCGGCTTCAGCGGTGCCGGCGCGGCGGCTGCCGGGCCTGGCGGTGCTGGCTCGGCGGTTGTTGGTGCCGGCGGGGCGGCTGTCGGGGCCGGCGCGGCGGCGGCCCGGGGCGGCAGCCCCAGCCCGGGCGGACCTCCACCCGCCCTCCGGATCCACATCCTGCGCGGCCCGGCCGACGGCTCCGCCCGGCAGAAGCTCACCCTCGAACCCGATGCCCTCGTCCTCGCCACCGGCGCGCACGATCGCGTCCTCCCTTTCCCCGGCTGGCAGCTGCCCGGCGTCTACACCGCGGGCGCCGCCCAGGCCCTCGCCAAGGGGGAGCGGGTCGCCGTCGGCAAGCGCGTTCTCGTCGCCGGGGCCGGGCCCTTCCTGCTGCCCGTCGCCGAGTCGCTGCTGGCCGTCGGCTCCGATGTCGTCGCCGTCCTCGAAGCCAACACCGCCGCCACCGTCCTCAAAGGATGGTCCGGGAAAGTCCACCCCGGCAAAGCCGCCGAACTCGCCCGGTACGCCGCCACGCTCGCCCGCCACCGCGTCCCGTACCGCTTCGGCCGCGTCGTGGTCGAAGCCCGCGGGGACGACCGGGTCCGCGAAGTCGTCACCGCCCGCGTCCGCGCGGACTGGTCGGTCGTCCCCGGCACCGAACGCACCCACGCCGTCGACGCCGTCTGCGTCGGGCACGGCTTCGTGCCGCAACCCGAGCTGGCCGTCGCCGCCGGCTGCGTGCTCGACGACGGCTTCGTCCGCATCGACGACGACCAGCGCACCAGCGTCGCAAACGTTTTCGCTGCGGGAGAGATCACCGGGATCGGCGGAGCGGACGCCGCACGCGCGGAAGGCGCGATCGCCGGGTGCGCCGCCGCCGGGGGCACCCCGAGCCGCGACCTGCTCGGCAAACGTGACCGTGCCCGGGCGTTCGCGCACCGGCTGAACACCGCCCATCCGATCGGCGCCGCCTGGTCCGGCTGGCTGCGCGACGACACGATCGTCTGCCGCTGTGAAGAAACCACCTACGGCCAGCTGAAGAAAGCCGTCGCCGACCCCGTCATGCCGGGTCCGCACGCGCTCAAGCTCGGCACCCGCGCCGGCCTCGGGCCGTGCCAGGGCCGGATGTGCGGCCCCACCGTCGCCGAGCTCTGCGGCGGCGCCGAACGCCACCACCGACCGATCGCCCAGCCGATCCGCCTGGGCGAGCTCGCCGCACCCGAAGGAGAGTCATGAGCACTCGCGATCTCGGCGGTGTGGTCGTCGCCGCCGCGCTGCCGTACAAGACCGACGACGCCGCCCCCGCCGGGCTGGCCGTCGACTACGACGCCTACGCCGAACACTGCCGCTGGCTCGTCGGGAACGGCTGCCGCGGCGTCGGCCCGAACGGCTCCCTCGGCGAATACTCCTCGCTCACCGACGACGAACGCCGCCGGGTCGCCCGCACCGCGATCGAGGCCGTCGGCAGCGACGGGATCGTCGTCGTCGGCGTCCACGGACCCGGCGCGCACCAGGCCAAGTACTGGGCCGAGGCAGCGGCAGAAGACGGCGCGCACGGCGTCCTCTGCCTCCCGCCGACGCTCTACCGCGCCAACCGCGGCGAGGTGCTCGCCCACTTCGAAGCCGTCGCGTCGGTCGGGCTGCCGGTGATGGTCTACAACAACCCCTTCGACACGAAGGTCGACCTCACACCCGACCTCCTCGCCGAAATCGCGCAGATCGACAACGTCGTCGCCGTCAAGGAGTTCTCCGGCGACGTCCGGCGCGTGCTGGAAATCCGCGAACGGGCACCGGAACTCGCCGTGATCAGCGGCGCCGACGACGTCGTCGTGGAAAGCCTCCTGATGGGCGCGACCGGCTGGTTCGCCGGGTTCCCCAACGTGTTCCCGGCCGAGTCGGCGCGCCTGTTCGAGCTGGCCACGGCGGGCAAGCTCGACGAGGCCCGCGCCCTCTACGAGCCCCTGGTGGCCGCGTTCCGCTGGGACTCGCGCACCGAGTTCGTCCAGGCCATCAAGCTCGGGATGGACATGGTGGGCCGCTACGGCGGGCCGTGCCGGCCACCGCGCGGGCCGCTCTCCGACGTCCACCGCGAGCAGGTCCGCGCCGACATGGGCCGGGCGCTGGCCGCGCTGGGGGTGGCGTAGGTGCGGTCTTCACGCGCGATCACGGCGGTCGACTCGCACACCGAGGGCATGCCGACCCGGGTGGTGACCGGCGGCGTCGGCCCGATCCCCGGCGACACGATGGCCGAGCGCCGCCGGTACTTCATGGCGCACCTCGACCACCTCCGGCAGTTCCTGATGCACGAGCCGCGCGGGCACTCGGCGATGAGCGGCGCGATCCTGCAGCCGCCCTGCCGCGACGACGCCGACTGGGGCGTCGTCTACATCGAGGTGTCCGGCTGCCTGCCGATGTGCGGCCACGGCACGATCGGCGTCGCGACGGTGCTGGTCGAGACGGGCATGGTCGAGGTGACCGAGCCGACGACCGTGGTGCGCCTGGACACCCCGGCCGGGCTCGTGCACGCGGAGGTCACGGTCCACGACGGGCGCGCCGAACGGGTCAAGCTGCGGAACGTGGCGTCGTTCCTCGCCGAGCGCGACGCGGTCGTGGACGTGCCCGGCCTCGGCGAGGTCCGCTACGACCTGGCCTACGGCGGCAACTTCTACGCCATCCTCGAACTGTCCCAAGTGGACATCCCGTTCGAGCGGTCCGAGAAGGACCGCATGCTGAGCGCGGGCCTGGAGATCATGGCCTCGATCAACGAGCAGCGGCCGCCGAAGCACCCGGCCGACCCGCTGATCGGCGGCTGCAAGCACGTCCAGTTCCTCGCGCCCGGCTCGGACGCGCGTAGATCGCAGAACGCGATGGCCATCCACCCCGGTTGGTTCGACCGCTCGCCGTGCGGCACGGGCACCTCCGCCCGGATGGCCCAGCTGCACGCGCGGGGCGAGCTGCCGCTGCACACGCCGTTCGAGAACAGCTCGTTCATCGGCACGACGTTCACCGGCGAACTGGTGGGCGAGACGGAGGTGGGCGGCGTCCCGGCCGTGATCCCCGAGTTCTCGGGCCGGGCGTGGATCACCGGGACCGCCACCTACCTGCTCGATCCCGATGACCCCTTCCCGACGGGTTTCGTGCTCTAGGAGGTGATGCTGGCGACCGCGTCGACGCCGTAGTTCCTTGCGTACCCGTTCTCGACCCCGACCAGGATCTCGGCGACCTCGAACCAGCGGTCCCAGAAGGGGGTTTCGCGCAGGGCGTCGACCAGGAGCTGATAGGCCTCGTGGTCGACGGCCTCCCACACCCAGACGTCGGTCACGCGCGCCGAGTAGAACTCGGTGTCGTAAAAGCGCGACCGGACGCCCTTGGACTTCTCCTCGACCGCGGGGACGATCTCGGTGCGGAACGCCTCGATCCGCTGCTCGACCGTCATGGCCAGCCACTCGGGCGTGGTCTTGACCAGCATGAAGGCGGTTACCGTCGCGTTCACGCGTACGCACCCGCCTCGATGTCCTCGACCAGCGTCGGCCCGGACGGGGTCCAGCCGAGCAGCTCGCGGGTGCGGGCGCTCGACGCGGACATGTCCGTCGCGAAGAACCGGCCGACGAACCCGAAGTGCTCCGCCGCGTCCTCCGGGGCGACCGAGACCACCGGCACGTCGAGCGTGCGCCCGATCGCTTCGGCGATCTCGCGCGTCGTGACGGCTTCCTCGGCGACCGCGTGCAGGCGCGCGCCCGCCGGGGCGGCCTCGAGGCCGAGCCGGACGAGCCGGGCCGCGGCCGGGCGGTGGACCGCCGACCAGGCCGCGGTGCCGTCGCCGACGTACGCGGACACGCCGTGCCGGCGGGCCGCCGCCGCGACGGAGGCCAGGAACCCGTGGTCGCCGACGCCGTGCACCGACGGCGCGAAGCGGACGCTGACCACCCGGACGCCCTTCTCGACGTACTCGAACGCGAGGTTTTCGCCGCCACCGCGCATCGAGTCCGGGCCGACCGCGGGGGAGACGTCGGTTTCGAGCGCGGGCCGGCCCTGGACCAGGCCCGCGAGCGCGCCGGCGAGCAGGAACGGCCGGTCGGTGCCCGCGAGCGCTCCGGCCATCGCCTCGATGGCGGCGCGCTCGGTCCGGTTGTTCTCGGCCGGGTTCGCCCAGTCGTGCTTGTTGCCCAGGTGGACGACGGCGTGGGCGTCGATCGCGCCGTCGCGGAGGCCGTCGAGGTCGTCGAGGTCGCCGCGGCGGACCCGGGCGCCCTTCTTGGCGAGCGCGAGGGCCGCGGCGTCCGAGCGGGCGAGGCCGGTGACCTCGTGCCCGGCGCCGAGCAGTTCGTCGACGACGGCGGTGCCGATCCACCCCGTCGCTCCGGTGACGAACACGTGCATGGTGCTGCTCCTTCTTCGGGGAACTCGTTGACGCTTCCGAAGTTAGGAGCCGCGGTGGTACTCGTGCCACGCAACTTTGACAATTGATGATTGCGTCAGACGCAAGTCAGGAACCCGTTTCCACGTGATCCAGGACGCCGAGCGCGTCCGGCACCAGCACGGCGGCCGAGTGGTAGGCACTGACCAGGTAGGACGTCACGGCCCGGTCGTTGATGCCCATGAACCGGACGTTCAGCCCGGGCTGGTACTGGTCGGGGAGCTCCTTCGGGCGCAGGGCGATGACGCCGGCGTCGTCCTCGCCCGTCCGCATCGCCAGGATCGACGTCGTCCCGGCGTCGGTGACGGGAATCTTGTCGCACGGCAGGATCGGGACGCCACGCCAGGCCATCACGCGTTTGCCGTCGAGGAGGGTGGTGTCGGGGTAGACGCGGGTGCGGGTGCATTCGCGGCCGAACGCGGCGATCGCGCGGGGGTGGGCGAGGAAGAACTTCGTCTTGCGGCGCCGGCAGAGCAGGTCGTCGAGGTCCAGCGGGGTGGGTGGTCCGGTGCGGGTGGTGAGGCGGTGTTTGAGGTCGACGTTGTGCAGGAGCCCGAAGTCGGTGTTGTTGACCAGTTCGTGTTCTTGCCGTTCCCGCAGCGCTTCCACGGTGAGCCGCAGCTGTTGTTCGAGCTGGTTCATCGGGTTGTTGTAGAGGTCGGTGACGCGGTTGTGGACGCGCAG
>NZ_JBVKDO010000032.1:0-92532 GCF_055633805.1 Amycolatopsis sp. NPDC114478
GAAGCCACCACACGAGGCAAGACACCATCAGCCACACCCCATCGCCCTGGGCATTCAGAACATCCCGTCCTGAACACCAACAATCTTATGGAGACACGATGAACGGACGCGTGATCGGCCGGATCGCGGCCCTGCTCCTGGTGGCCCCGGTGGGGCTGGGATTCGCCCCGGCCGCCTCGGCGGCCACCGTCACGACGCTGTACTACAGCTCGTCGGGTGCCCCGGACTACCTCGCCCAGATCGACCAGGGCGCGGCCAACTGGAACGCCGCGGTCACCGACGTGAAGCTGGTCAAGCGCTCGACGGGCGCGACGATCAAGTTCCACGAGATCCACAGCGGCGGTTCGTACACGAACACCAACGGCCACGGCCGCGGCGACATCTACCTGGACACGAGCCAGGTCGCGGAGGGCTACGACCCGACCCGCATCGCGGCGCACGAACTGGGCCACAACCTGGGCCTGCCGGACCACTACACCGGCCCGTGCACGGAACTGATGTCCGGCCACGGCCCGGGAACGGCGTGCAAGAACGCCAAGCCGGACGCGACCGAAGCGGCGAAGGTGCAGTCGTTGTGGGTGAACGGCCTCGCGGCGGCGCGCACGGAGGCCTTGGCCACGGTCCGCTGACGGCGCTCAGCGGAGCAGCGGGAGCGCGCCGACCAGCCGGTCGACGCGTTTGCGGGGGCCGTGCACGGCGACGCCGACGCTGTCGAGGTCGGCGGTCGCCGTGGCCGCCAGCCGGCCGGTGTACTCCTCGTAGGTCCGGCAGCTCTGCGCGAGCGCGCTGAAGGAGACGAAGAAGAGTTCGCCGTCGTCGGCCGCGGCCCGCACGACGGCGGCGATCCGCGCTCGCGGCGCCGTCAGGATCGGCAGCGGCGTGGCGATGATGCCGGGATGGGCGAGGCCGTCGGCGTCCTCGACGTCGGCCCCGACGAGGCCGCCGACCCGGTGGCCCAAGGTCACCGAGAGGACGCCGGCGGCGTTCGCCGCGAGACCGGTGGGCAGCTCTTCGCTGACCACGATGGCACATTTGGTGATCATGGCGTCACGGTAGCCAGCGGGCGGGGCTGCCGCGGCGAACTCCGCAGCCGATTCGGTAGGGTGGCCGAAATCCCGAATCCTGCTCGCTGTGGGGGAGAACGAGGCACCGGTGGACGAACTCGATGCGGCGCTGCTGACCTTGCTCCAGGAGGACGCGAAGCAGACCAACAAGGAGCTCGCCCGCCGCCTGCACATCGCCCAGTCGACCTGTCTCGAGCGGGTGCGGGACCTGACCCGGCGCGGCATCGTGCGCGGGCACCACGTCGACGTCGACCTGAAGAAGATCGGCCGCGGCGTGCAGGCGATGGTGGCGGTCCGGCTGCGGCCGCCCGACCGCGCGGTCATCGAGTCGTTCCGCGCGTTCGTGACCGGCCTGCCCGAGGTGCTGTCGGTGTTCGTGATGTCCGGCAGCGACGACTTCCTGCTGCACATCGCGGTCGCGGACAACGACGAGCTGAGCGGGTTCGTCCTCGACCGGCTGACCCAGCGCAAGGAGATCGTCGACGTCCGGACGTCGGTCATCTTCGACCACTTCCGCCGCACCGTGGTGACGCCGTCGTCCTGACCGGCTCCACCGCGAGAGGGAGGCGCCCGCGCCGGCCGGCTGCGAAGATCGGCCCGTGCGCATCCTCCGCCCCCTGACGAGCAAGGCGACCTACCGCCGCTGGGTCTACCTCGTCCTCGGCGGCGCGATCAGCGTGCCCTACCTGCTGTTCTCCGCCATCGCCGTGCCGTCGGTGCTGCCGTTCGTAACCACCGCCGACCAGGCCGTCGTGATCGGGGGCGCCGTCACGCTGCTCGTGCTCGCCGGGACGGCGTTCTTGCCCGCCGTGCACGTGCTGGAGTCCACCGCCGTCCGGGAGCTGCTCGACGACCCCGTGCCGGACGCGCCCGCGAAACCCCGCAGCCGGCCGGGCCGGCGGCGGGCCGCCGGGATGTTCGTGCTGCACGTCGTCACCGGGTTCGTCGTCAGCTTCTTCAGCCTCGCCGCGCCGGTCGCGGTCGGGCTGTCGGTGAGTGCCGTGTTCACCGGGCACCTGGTGCAGACCGGCGAAGGTGGCGAGGTGGCCGTGCCCACGGGGTGGCCTTCGGTGTGGCTGCCGGCGGTGTTCGCGGTGGGTGTGGTGGTGCTGATCTACGCCGTGTGGGCGGTCGGCGGCGTGCTGCGCCGGGTCGCGGTGCGGCTGCTCGGGATGACGGCCGCCGACCGGATCGCCCAGCTGGAACGGCGGACCGGGCAGCTCGCCGAGCGCAACCGGCTGGCCCGCGAACTGCACGACTCGGTCGGGCACGCGCTGAGCGTCGTCACCGTCCAGGCGGGTGCCGCCCGGCGGACGCTGCGCACCGACCCGGACTTCACCGAGCGCGCGCTCGGCGCGATCGAGGAGTCCGCCCGCACGGCCCTCGACGACCTCGACCACGTCCTCGGGCTGCTGCGGGAGGAGGCGGCGGCCCGGGCGCCGCGGCCGGCGCTGACCGAGCTGCCGACGTTGCTCGAGACGACCCGGCTGGCCGGCACCGACGTCATCGCGTCGATCGACGGCGACCTGGCCGCGGTGCCCGCGGTGGTGTCGCGCGAGGTGTACCGGATCCTGCAGGAATGCCTGACCAACGCGGTCCGGCACGCCGGTAGGGTCCCGGTGGCGGTGGCTCTTTCCGTTGCCGGTCACGGGCTGGTCGCCCGCGTCGCCAACCCGCTGGGGAGCGGCACGGGACGGACCGGCGGCGGCCGCGGCGTGCGCGGGATGGCCGAACGGGTCGCGGTGCTCGGCGGCGAGCTGACGGCCGGGCGGGTGGACGAGCGGTGGGAGGTCGAGGTGCGGGTGCCGTGGGGGAGCTGAGCGTGCGCGTGCTGCTGGTGGACGACGAGCCGCTGATCCGCGCCGGGCTGCGGGCGATCGTCGACAGCGAGCCCGGGTTGACGGTGGTCGGCGAAGCGGCCGACGGCGCCGAGGTGCCCGGCCTGGTGGCGCGGCTGCGCCCGGACGTCGTGCTGATGGACGTGCGGATGCCGGCGGTGGACGGGATCCGGGCCACCGCGCACCTGATGTCCACTGTAGACGTTCCGCCGAAGGTGGTCGTGGTGACGACGTTCGAGAACGACGACTACGTGTACGACGCGCTCCTCGCGGGCGCGAGCGGGTTCCTGCTGAAGCGGGCGCGGCCGGAGGAGATCGTGACGGCGATCCGCACGGTGGTGACGGGCGAGTCGCTGCTGTTCCCGGCGGCGATCCGCCGCCTGGCGGCGCACCACGGCCCGTCCGGCGACGGCTTGGCGGGGGCCGGCCTGACCGAGCGCGAGCGCGAAGTCCTGCGGCTGATGGCGGCGGGGCTGTCCAATGTGGAGATAGCGGGGGAGCTGTACGTGGGGATCCAGACGGTGAAGACCCACGTGGGCAACGTACTGGCGAAACTGGGAGCGCGCGACCGAACCCAGGCGGTGATCCGGGCGTACGACTCGGGCTTCGTGGCCCCGGCGGGCTGACGAAGACCCTGGTCGGAAGCGTAACGAATGCGTCGGAGAAACGGACTTGGACGACGGAATGCGTGAGACTGCCGGGAGCGAGATGACGACATCCGACGGAGAGCCCGACTTCGATTTGGCTGAAGTGGCCGACATCATGACCGGTGCCGAGTTCGCGGGCGATCTCCTTCTGGCCGAGTATCGGACGCTTCGCGACGAGATCCTCAAGAAGATGGACCACAGGACAAGTTTGGTCGTTTGCTCGGTTACGGTGAGCTCGGCCGTACTGGGCTTCGGGATCGAGCGCAGGAGTGCCTCGCTGCTTCTGGTATCCCCGTTGGTGTCGCTTCTCCTGGGCATCCTCATCGTCTTCTACACCATGCAGATCGGTGTCGTTTCGGAGTACCTGCGCAAGCGGTACGAACAACCGTTGTCCCGTCGGTTCAACGGGTTCACCGGGTGGCACGAGGGTATGGGCGTCTCCGATAGGGTGTTCCGGAGGTTGGTTCCCTACCACTTGCCGTTGATCTTGATAGCGATCGCTCCGGTCATCGTCGCAGTTCCGTTGGCGGTGTCCTTGGGAAGCGCGTTCGTCGCCGGAATTCCCGTCCTCGTGGTCGTTGTCTGCCTCTTCGCCGTCTACGTGTTCGAGCTGGTGAGGAACCGGAAGCCGCGCTGAGGGGGCCTGCACGCTGACGGGCTGACCCGGGCACTATGGGTTGCATGACCCGGGTTCCCGCGTACGACACCTTCGCCGAGGCGTACACCGCCGAGAACGACGCCAGTCTCATGAACGCCTACTACGAACGGCCCGCGACGCTCGCACTCGCGGGTGATGTGGCGGGACGGCGAATCCTCGACGCCGGCTGCGGGTCGGGGCCGCTGTTCGCGGCGCTGCGCGAGCGGGGTGCCGTCGTGACCGGTGTCGACCAGAGCCCGGCGATGCTCGACCACGCGCGCAAGCGGCTCGGCGCCGACGCGGACCTGCGGGTCGCCGATCTGGCCTGACCGAGCGCGAGCGCGAAGTCCTGCGGCTGATGGCGGCCGGACTGTCCAATGTGGAGATAGCGGGGGAGCTGTACGTGGGGATCCAGACGGTGAAGACCCACGTGGGCAACGTACTGGCGAAACTGGGAGCGCGCGACCGGACCCAGGCGGTGATCCGGGCGTACGACTCGGGTTTCGTCGCCCCGGCGGGCTGACTCAGGCACTATGGGTTGTCGGTGACGTGGCCGGCCGGCGGATCCTCGACGCGGGCTGCGGGCCGGGCCCGCTGTTCGCGGCGCTGCGCGACCAGAGCGCCATCGTGACCGGTATAGACCAGAGCCCGGCGATGCTCGAACAGGCGCGGGGAGCGCCGACGCTCGCCGAAATCCTGCTGAGCCTCAGAGCCGGTCGGCCAGCAGCTTCGCGAGGGTGGTGTAGCTGTCCTCGCTGCCCGTCGGGGTGAGGAACAGGGTTGCGGTCCGCACCTGGCCCTTGCTGTGCTTGGCGACCGCGATCTTCAGGCCGACGTCCTTCTGGTCGCAGTGCATCGCGGCTTCGCCGATCCCGGGCAGCGGCACCGGGTTCGCACAGTCCTTTTTCGCCCGCGCGAGGAACTGCGCGGGCGTCGTGGAATCCGCGGAGACGTACAGGGCCCCAGTCTGGCCTTTGCCGTATTCGCAGGAGTAGGCCTTGCCGACTCCGGTCTGCACCGGATCGCTCTCGGCCGACCCGCCGGTGACCGACCGGCCGAGTGCCTGGATGATCTCGTCGGCGCTCAGGAACGGGCCGGACGCGGTCATGGTGACGGCCAAGGCCGCCGGCATGAAAGTCGACTGCCATCGGCGCGAACTGCTGCGGGTCGGAACGAGAACCAGCTGGTTGGTGGGGTTCGGTGACGCCACGGCCCGAGAGCGCACCCCGCCCTTCCCTGGGGGGCGACCCCGCACCCAGTCTATCGGAGCCCGCTGCCACGAACGGGTGATGCGGTGAATCTGTGGACAGCCGAACCCGATGTGGATAACTCAGGCGAGGTCGTCGAGCAAGGCCTGGATCGCCGCCGCCATCGATGACGGGTCGCCGTCGTCCGGTCGTAGCACCAGATCCGGTGACGCAGGCCGCTCGTAAGGCGCGTCGATGCCCGTGAAGCCGGTGATCTCACCTGCCCGCGCCTTCGCGTACATCCCCTTCGGGTCGCGTGCCTCGCATACCTCCAGCGGCGTGTCCACGAACACCTCCACGAACGGCAGGTCCCCGGAAATCGCGCGCGCCGAAGCTCGGTCGGTTGCATACGGGCTGATCAAGGACGCGATCGCCACCACCCCCGCGTCCGCGAACAGCCGGGCCACCTCCGCCACCCGCCGCACGTTCTCCGCGCGGTCCTCCGGGCTGAACCCCAGCCCCGCGTTCAACCCGTGCCGCAGGTTGTCGCCGTCCAGCAGGTACGCCGGGCGGCCCGCCGCCACCAAGCGGCGCTCCAGCTCCACCGCCACCGATGACTTGCCAGACGCCGACAACCCCGTCAGCCACACCGTCGCGCCGCGGGTGGGGCGGTCCTCGCGGCGGACCGCCGCCGTGTGCCAGACGACCGGGGACGCGACCGCGCCCGTGATCATGCCCGCCGCCACCGTGTCGCCCGTGTGCTCGTCCACCAGCAGGAACCCGCCCGTGGCGCGGTTGCGGCGGTACGGGTCGAACAGCAGCGGCGCGCGCGTGCGCAGCCGGATGCGGCCGATGTCGTTCAACGACAGGGAATCCGCCTCGGAACGGTGCAGCGTCGTCACGTCGAGGCGGTACTCCAGCCGCTCCACCGAACCGCGCGTCTCGGTCGTCGTGTGCCGGACCACGTAAGAAGCGCCTGGCGTCAGCGATGAACGAGACGAGAACCAGCACACGAGCGCGTCGACCTCGCGGGCCGACTCCGCGCGGTTGCCCGGGCGGCACAGCATCGCGCCGCGCCCGAGGTCCAGGTCGTCGGCCAGCTCGACCGCGACCGCCTGCCCGGTGAAGGCCTCCGAAAGCGGTTTCCCGCCCGGGCCCCACACCGCGCGCACCCGGGAGGTGAACCCCGACGGCAGCGCCACGACCTCGTCGCCCGGCTTGAACACCCCGCCCGCGATGGTGCCCGCGTAGCCGCGGAAGTCCGACCGGCGGATCACGTACTGCACCGGGAACCGCGCGTCGATCAGGTTCCGGTCGGAGGCGACGTGCACCTCCTCCAGCTGGTGCAGCAGCGAAGTCCCTTCGTACCACGGCATGCTCGCGCTGCGGTGGACGACGTTGTCGCCGTGCAGCGCCGAAACCGGCACGAACGTCAGGTCGGCGACGTCGAGCTTCATCGCGAACCGGCGGAACTCCTCGCGGATCTCGTCGAACCGTTCTCGGGACCAGCCGACCAGGTCCATCTTGTTCACGCACACCACGAGGTGCCCGATCCCGAGCAGCGACGCGAGGAACGCGTGCCGCCGCGACTGCTCCAGCACGCCCTTGCGCGCGTCCACCAGGACCAGCGCCAGGTCGGCCGTCGACGCGCCGGTCACCATGTTCCGCGTGTACTGCAGGTGCCCCGGTGTGTCGGCGATGATGAACTTGCGTTTGGGCGTGGCGAAGTAGCGGTGGGCGACGTCGATGGTGATGCCCTGCTCGCGTTCGGCGCGCAGGCCGTCGGTGAGCAGCGCGAGGTCGGGGTAGTCCTCGCCGCGTTCGCGGCTGGCGCGTTCGACGGCGGCGAGCTGGTCGGTGAAGATCGCCTTCGAGTCGAACAGCAGCCGGCCGATCAGCGTGGACTTCCCGTCGTCCACGCTCCCCGCCGTGGCGATCCGCAGCAGCTGCATCAGAAGTAGCCCTCTCGCTTGCGGTCTTCCATGCCTGCTTCGGAAATCCGGTCGTCGGCGCGGGTCGCGCCGCGTTCGGTGACGCGCGTGGCGGCCACCTCGGCGACCACTTCGGACGGTGTCGCCGCCGACGATTCGACGCACCCGGTGCAGGTGGCGTCCCCGACGGTCCGGAAGCGCACAGTCGCCTCGTACGGCGTCTCACCGTCCACAAGGGACAGGAACCGCGTGGCCGCCAGCAGCATCCCGTCGCGCTGGACGACCTCGCGGCGATGGGCGTAGTACAGCGGCGGCAGCGCGATCCGCTCGTCGCGGATGTACTGCCAGATGTCCAGCTCGGTCCAGTTCGACAGCGGGAAGACGCGGATGTGCTCGCCGCGCCGGTGCCGGCCGTTGTAGAGGTTCCACAGCTCCGGGCGCTGGCCGCGTGGGTCCCACTGGCCGTGTTCGTCGCGGAAGCTGAACACGCGCTCCTTCGCGCGCGCCTTCTCCTCGTCGCGGCGGGCGCCGCCGAACACGGCGTCGAAGCCGCCCTCGCGGATCGCGCGCAGCAGCGTGACGGTCTGGAGCCGGTTGCGGCTCGCCCGCGGCCCGGTCTCCTCGACGGCGCGGCCGGCGTCGATGTCGTCCTGCACGCTCGCGACGAGCAGCCGGAGGTTCAAGGCGGCGACCGTCTCGTCGCGGAACCGGATGACCTCGTCGAAGTTGTGGCCGGTGTCGACGTGCAGCACGGGGAAGGGCAGTGGCGCCGGCCAGAACGCCTTCGCGGCGGCGTGCAGCATCACCACCGAGTCCTTGCCGCCGGAGAAGAGCAGCACCGGACGTTCGAAGGTCGCCGCGACTTCGCGGAAGACGTGCACGGCCTCCGCTTCGAGCGCGGCCAGGTGGGACAGCTCATAGGCCACGGACACCGGAAAAAAGTAGAACATGTTCTTGTCATCGGTCAAGCGGTGCGCGATCCTGGGACGATGGACCTGGTCGTACTCGAAGAGATCCGCCGGCTGAAGTACCGCTACCTCCGCGCGGTCGACCTGAAGCAGTGGGACGAGGTGGCCGACTCCTTCACCGTCGACGCCACGGCCGACTACGGGACCCGTGCCACCGGTGAGGACGGGAAGCACTTCGAGGGGCGCGACGCCATCGTCGAGTTCCTCACCAAGAGCCTCGGCAACGGCATCATCACCGTTCACCACGCAGGTCAGCCCGAGATCGAGGTCGACGGCGACACTGCGACCGGGCGGTGGTCGTTCACCGACAAGGTCATCGTCCCCGACCACAAGGTGATCATCGAGGGGGCCGCCTTCTACGAGGACACCTACCGCCGGGAGGCCGACGGCGCCTGGCGGATGACGCACATCGGGTACGTCCGGACCTACGAGTCGATGGTCTCGTGGGCGGACACCCCGGGCTTCCGGCTGCTCGCGAACCGCTGGGCCGTTCCGGCATGATCGAGAACGAGTTCTCGTTGACGCGGCCGTTCGCCGACGCGATCGCCGAGGCGGAGAAGCTGATCGCCGAAGCCCCGCCGGCGCAGACCGAGCAGGGTCTGCTGGAGGGCTACGACTACCTCGCCGGGAGCATCCGCGCGTCGCTGCAGATGGCCTGGGCCTACCAGCGCGACTTCCCGTACTTCACCGCGTCCACCGGGCCGTACACGAAGATGGGCCTGGACAACCCGGACACGCTGTACTTCAACGCGAACATCCGCGCCGACCGCGAGTACCTCGTCACCGGCGTCCGCGGGACCACCGCGGACCTGAGCTTCCAGATCCTCAACGGCGACTACTCGCCAGTGGTGGTGCCCGACAGCCTCGCCGCGTTCGACGACCGGGCCATCGAAATCGGCGAAGACGGCCGGTTCGAGCTGCGCTTCGGCCCGGCCCGCGAAAACCCGGGGCCGAACTACTTCGTCCTCGGCGAGGGCTCGTCGATGCTCGTCGTCCGCGAGGTCCACAGCGACTGGGCGACCGAGAAACGCGGCGAAATCCGGATCCGGTGCGTCGACACCGCGGGCCAGGCGCCGCCGGTGCCGGACCGCTCGGCGATGGCGAAGCGCTACGGCGTCACCGGCAAGATCCTGCTGAGCCGGCTGAACACGTTCCTCGCGTTCCCGAAGTGGTTCTACGACAACCTGCCGGTGAACACGATGACCGAGCCGCGCTCGACGCCGGGCGGGCTGACCACGCAGTTCTCCTCGGCCGGGCACTACGAGCTCGGCGACGAAGAGGCCATGATCGTCACCGTGCCGCGCTGCGCGGACGCGCCCTACCAGGGCATCCAGCTCGGCAGCCTCTGGTACGTCTCGCTCGACTACATCAACCACCAGACGAGCCTCACCGCCGACCAGGCCCGCGTCGACCCGGACGGCAAGATCCGGTTCGTCATCAGCGAGCGCGACCCCGGCCTGGCGAACTGGCTGGAACGCACCGGGCACGAACGCGGGTACGTCCAGATCCGCTGGCAGCGGCTCGCGCGGGACCTCAGCCCGGACGACGGGCCGGTCGTCGAGGTCGTCAAGGTGGACGAGCTGCCGGACCGGCTGCCCTTCCACGAGGAAGCACGCGTGACGCCGGCCGAGTGGTCGGCGCGGATCGCGGCCCGGCAGGACGCCGTCGCCGCCCGGATGCTGGGGTGAGTGTGTCGGACCTGTTGCGGGACAAGGTGGTCGTCGTCTCCGGCATCGGCCCGGGGCTCGGCCGGTCGATCGCCGTGCGCAGCGCGGAGGCCGGCGCGGACGTCGTGCTCGCCGCGCGCACCGAGTCGCGGCTGACCGAGGTCGCCAAGGAGGTCACCGACCTCGGGCGCCGCGCCGTCGCGGTCCGGACCGACATCGACGACGCCGACTCCGCCGCGAACCTGGTGAACGAAGCCCTCGAAGCGTTCGGCCGGGTGGACGCGGTGGTGCACAACGCCTTCGCCGTCCCGCCGCTGACCGACCTGGCCACTGTGGACCTCGACGCGGTCCGCAAAGGATTCGAGACCGCCGGGATTTCGGTGCTCCGGCTGACCCGGCTGTTCCTGCCCGCGCTCAAGGAGAGCAAGGGCTCGCTGGTGATGATCAACTCGGCCGTGCTGCGGCATTCGCGGCGCACGTTCGGCGCGTACAAGATGGCGAAGTCGGCGCTGCTGTCGCTTTCCCAGAGCCTCGCCAGCGAACTGGGTCCGGACGGGATCCGCGTCAACACCGTCGCGCCCGGCTACATCTGGGCGCCGAACCTCAAGTGGTACTTCAACTACCTGGCCAAGGAACGCGGCATCACGCCCGAAGAGGTCTACGCCGAGACCGCGTCCACAATAGACCTGCGCAAGCTGCCGGAGCCGGACGAGATCGCCGACGCCGTGGTGTTCCTCGCCTCGCCGATGGCGCGCGCGATCACCGGGCAGTGCCTCGACGTCAACGGCGGCGAGTACCACCACTAGGAGGATCCATGCGTCCCGGCCGCGAAGACGTCGGCACCGTCGAGGACCTGCACGCGTCGGCCACCAAGCTCACCGGGCTCGACGACTTCGGCGCGGACGAGTACCTCGAGGGCCTGCGCGTGCTGCTGGAGGCGTACGAGGCGGACGAAGACCTCACGCCGTACGGCAACAAGGTGCACCGGGCGATGCTGCGCGGCGCGCTGGTCGCCCGGCTGCTCAGCGAGGCGGGCTGGAAGCAGCACCCCGCTTCGGCGGACGTCCCGATCGAACGGCCGATCTTCGTGACCGGCCTGCCCCGCACCGGCACGACCGCGCTGCACCGGCTGCTCGCCGAGGACCCCGGCCACCAGGGCCTGGAGGTCTGGCTCGCCGAGGTCCCGCAGCCGCGGCCGCCGCGTGCGACGTGGCCGGACAACCCGGTGTACCAAGGGATCCAAGCCGGCTACGAGCGGCACCACGTCGAGCACCCGGAGTTCATGGGCGTGCACCACATGTCCGCGGACCAGGTGGAGGAGTGCTGGCAGCTGCTGCGGCAGTCGATGCGGTCGGTGTCGTTCGAGTGCCTGGCGCACGTGCCGCGGTACTCGCGCTGGCTCGCGAAGCAGGACTGGACGGACGCCTACGCCCGGCACCGGCGCAACCTGCAGCTCATCGGGCTGCCGGACGCGGGCAAGCGGTGGGTGCTCAAGAACCCGAGCCACCTGTTCGCGCTGGACGCGCTGATGGCGGCGTACCCGGACGCGCTGGTGATCCAGACCCACCGCGCGCCGCGCACGATCATGGGCTCGATGTGCAGCCTCGCGGAGAAAGCGGCGGACGGCTGGTCCACGAAGTTCCGCGGCGAGGTGATCGGGCGTTCCCAGCTGGAGCTGTGGGCTCGTGGCGCGGAGGAGTTCCGCGAAGCCCGCACCCGGTACGACGCCGCCCAGTTCTGCGACGTCGCGTACGAGGACTTCGTCGCCGACCCGATCGGCACGGTGTCCACCGTGTACGACCACTTCGGACTGTCCTTGACGGACGAGGCCCGCGCGGCGATGACCGCGTTGCACTCGGAAAGCCGTTCCGGGGACCGGAAGCCGGTGCACCGCTACCGCTTGGAGGACTTCGGGTTGACGGCGGCGGAGGTCGACGAGCGGTTCGCGGCTCAGGGCTCCTGAGCGCCGGGGATCGGCTCGGCCAGCGCCGCCCGCGACGGCGCCGCCGGGAACGGGTCGGCGAAGTACTGCGTTTCGCGGGTCACGAGCCCGTCGGCGAACTCCATGATGCTGACCGTGCGGGTCGGCGCGCCGTCGTAGGTGATCACGCATTCGCTGACCCAGAGGTCGCCCCGGCCCTGGATGCGGCGGACCGTGAAGTGGCGCTCGGCCGGGTGACCGCCGCGCTGCGCCTGGATGGTCTCGCGGCCGCGGAAGCGCTCTCCGGACTGGGGGTAGTCCAGGATCGCGTCGGCGGCGTAGATCGCGTGCTCCCGCTCGACGTCGCCGCGTTCGGACGCGGCCCAGTGCTCCTCGATCGCGGCGTGGATCCCGGCGTCCGGCGTCATTCCGGAACCCTACGCCGTGATGAGCTCCACCACCTCGGCCAGCGACGGCCCGGCCGCCATCTCGGCGGCCAGCTCCTTCGCCCGGTCGCGGTAGCGCGGCTCGTCCAGGACGGCGCGGACGTCCCGCCGGAGCCTCTTGGGCGAGGCCGACGCGCGGGCGCGGCCGATCCCGGCGCCGGACCAGGTGACGCGGGTGGCGACCTCGCGCTTGTCCTCGCTGGCCCCGACCACGACCAGCGGCACGCCGTACCGGAGGGCGTGGTTGACGCCGCCGTACCCGCCGTTCGTGACCACCGCGGCGCAGCGGGGGAGCAGGTCGTCGTAGGGCAGGAAATCGGCGACGCGGACGTTGGCCGGCAACGGGCCGGGCCGCAGCGTCCCTCCGCACGTCGTCACGACGACGAGCACGTTTTCCCCGGCCAAGGCGTCGATCGCGGGTTCGGCGAGCCGGCTCAGGTCGTCGTTGGCCACCGTCCCCTGGGTCACGTGCACGACCGGCCGGGAGCCGTCGAGGTCGGCCCACCACGGCGGCAGCGGGTGCTCGTCCGCCGCGCTGACCGTCGTCGGGCCGATGAAGTGCAGCGGCGCGTTCGGGCGCGGGTATTCGAAGCCCGGGCAGGTCATCTGCAGCACGCCGTCGCTGCGCAGGGGCCAGTTCGCGAACAGCAGGCCGGGGTCCTCGCCCAGCACTTCGCGGGCTCGCCGCTGGGCCGGCCCGAGCACCCAGGGCGCGAGCACCTTGAGGAACGCGCTGTTCGGGCCGCTCGGCACGGGCGGCATGAACGGCAGGAACCCGAGCACCAGCACGCGCGGCCGGTGCTCGCGGCGGACCAGGGCGAGGCCGGCCATGAAGAGCGGGTCGCACAGGACGACGTCGACGTCGAGGTCCAGGACGCTCAGCTGGGCGGGTATCGCGCTCACGAAGTTCGCGAGGTCGAACCGGGCGAGCGTCAGCCCGCGTTTCCCGGCGCGGCCGGGGATGGAGCCGTCGAGGTCGGTCTCGTCGAAGTCGGCCTCCGGCGGCAGGAGCTTCACGGTGGCTTTTCCGAACGCCTCCCGGTAGCGCGCGCCGGTGACGACGGTGACGTCGTGCCCTTCGGCGAGCAGGGCTTCGACGATCGGCTTGGTCGGGCCGACGCGGCCCCGGGCGGGCTGGACGCAGACGAGTACGCGGGCCATGGTTCCCCCTCGATTGACCGATACGCTGTACTATCCAATTGATGACGATACCCGAACGGCGCCGCTACTCGTCCCCGGTGCGCGCGGCGCGAGCCCGGCAGACCCGCGCGCACGTGGTCGCGACGGCGGGGCGGCTGTTCGCCGAGCGCGGCTACGCGGGCACGAGCATGCGGCAGATCGCGGCCGCGGCTGAGGTGAGCCTGGAGACGGTGACGCAGACGGGCCGCAAGGCGGACCTGCTGCTGGCGGCGTTCCGGGACGGTTTCGCGGGCAACCCGGACGCGGTGAACCTGGACGGCCTCGTGGGGCGCGGCACGCTGGAGGAGCTGCCGGAGATGGTCGCGAGGCTGGCGTCGGGCGTCCGCCGGTCACTGCCGATCTGGCGAGCGTTCACGACGGCGGCGATGGCCGACCCGGCGGTGGCGGCGGTCCGCGCGGAGCTGGCGGTGGCCCGACACGCGGAGATCGTGGAACGGTTGGAGGACGCGGGGGTGCCGCCGTCCGGCCGGCTGGCGGACGCGATCGGCTTGCTCACGTCCCACGAGGCTTACGACCATCTGGTGGGGGTGTGCGGCTGGCCGCACGAGGACTACGTGACGTGGACCGTGTCGGCGATCCAGGCTCAGCTCCCGCTCGGCGGAAACTGAGGGAAGGACTCGGCGCGGCGAACCGGAAGCGTGCGTACCATCGCCCGGAGCCAGGACCGTGAGCAGGGGAGCGCGACCCGTGGAAGTGACCGGCGTGATGGCCACCGATGCCGGGATGTTCGGCCTGTGGTCCCCGGCGTCGTTCGCCGGCGTCGTCGATTACGACACGTGGGAGCCGGAGCTGCTCGAAGACGAAGACATCGTCCGGCACATCACGGCCGGCTCGTTCGTGCCGATCGACATCGGAGGCGACGGAGCGTTCCAGGTGCTGGCGCGGGTCGGTTCGGTGTCGGCCACCGCGGACCTGACGTCGCGGGAACGCCGATACCTCCTCGTGTCCTCGGATCCCTACCTGTTCGTCACCTCCGGCGACGCGAGGATCAGCGGCATCGAGCACGTGGGAGCGGACGCCGAGGCGGGCGTGCACCTCCCGCTGCCGGCGGGCCGGTGGCGCGTGACGGTGGCGTTGCTCGACTGGAACGCCGAGCCCGGGCAGCGGGACGCCGAGGGACGGCCCGCTCCGACCGCGCTGCCCGATTTCACGCTGCTGATCGACCCGGACCCCGGCACCGGCCCCTACCGGACCGCCATCCGGACGTTCGCCGGCTAACCGGCCGCCGCCTGCAGACCGCGGGTTCCGATACCGCGCAGCACTTCCACCCGGTCCGCGCCCGGCCGGCTCAGCACCCAGCTCGACCCCGGCACCGCCTTCGCGCGCTTCTTCAACGGCGCCAGCAGCCGCGACGCCTCCTGGTACGAGCGGATCGAGCCGCTCGCGCACACCAGCGTGGCCAGGGACACCGTCACCGGCATCCCGTCCGCCGTCCACTGGCGGTCCAGCAGTGCTCCCGCGACCGTCCCGATCTCGTCGACGTCGCAGACCACCAGGAAGTCGTCGCCGCCGACGTGGCTCACCCGCATGCGCCTCAGCTGCCCGGACAACGCCGTCAGCGCGCCGCCCAGCTCGCGGATCAGGTCGTCGCCCGCCGCGAAGCCCGCCGTGTCGTTGACCGCCTTGAACGCGTCGATGTCCAGCCACGCCGCCACGAACGGCTCGCCGATCGTGATGCGGCGGCCGACGTCGCGGGCCACCGTGTCGCTGCCCGGCAGCCGGGTCAGCGGGTTCAGCGCCGCCGCGGCCTCGACCTTCGCCTCGGCCACCCCGCGCACCACCTCGGTCACCAGCACCACGCCGAGGCAGCGGCCGACCTCGTCGACCACCACGACGTCGTCGCCGGTGCGGCCCCAGTCGGCGTCGGTCACCAGCTCCAGGAACTCCATCGCGCCCGCGCGGGCCTCGATCGTGTGCGGCGTGTCCGCGAGCCGCGCCGCCGGGCGCTTCGCGTGCAGCGCGTGCCCGTACGGGCCGGTGACCGCGACCAGGAACCGCGTCCGGTCGACCGACCAGCGCGGCCGGTTCAGCTCGTCGACCCCGACGACGCCCGACGGCGCGTCGGCCGCCGCCAGCACCTCGCGGACCTCGTCGCAGGTCGCGGACTCCGGCAGCGTCGTGGCCGGCCGGAGGAAGTCGCCGACGCACTGCGCCGGACCCGGCGCGCGCGTGGGCTGCTGGGGCCGGGTGAGCAAAGCCGGCGCGGGACCGGCGGCGGTCGGCGGGGCCAGCAGGTTCCCCTGCGCGATCCGGACGCCGAGGCCGCGGACGGCGTCGAGCTGCGCGTCGGTTTCCACGCCGGTCGCGACCAGCCGCGTGCCGGTGCGGTTGGTGTAGTGCAGCAGCGCCTCGACGACGGCGACCGACGCCTGGTCGTCCGGCAGCCCGCGCAGCACCGTGCGGTCGAGCTTGACCAGGTCGACGGGCGCGTCGACGAGCAGGCCGAGCGGCAGGTCGCCGCGGCCGAGGCCGTCGAGCGCGAGCCGGAAGCCGAGCTCGGTCAGCGCCCGCATCCCGGCCAGCGCGCGGTCGGCGGGCAGCGGCGCGAACGGCGGCCCGATCTCGAGGACGACGTCGCGGGTGCGGCGCCCGGCGTCGCCGAGCTCTTCGAGGAGGTCTTCGTACATCGCCGCCGGTGCCGCGAGGGTGCGCGCGGAGAGGTTGAGGTGCAGGGGGAGCGTCGTCTCGTCCTGCCGGACGGCGGCGATCGCGAGGCCGAGGTCGACCTCGGCGAGGCGGCCGTCGCGGCGCGCCTGGGCGAGCAGCTCGGGGACGGTGCCCTGGCCCGGCCTGGCCAGCGCTTCGTGAGCCACGACGCCCCCGGTGTGGAGGCTGTACAGCGGCTGGAAGGCGAAGCGGACCGCGCGTGGCGACTTCACGCCCCGATCGTCGCGGCTCGGGCGGCGAAACGAAACCGATGTCGACTGATGTTCACCACCGATACCCGAATCGGAGTAACGCAGGGTGACGTCTGCCACTAGATCACGGTTGACTTATATAAGTCGCTGCTTGTAACTTGACGACGTGCACGCGTTCGACGTCCTCGGCGACCCGGTCCGCCGCCGGATCCTCGAGCTGCTGGCCGACGGCGAACGGGCCGCCGGCGCGGTGACCGAGGTGATCCGGGCCGAGTTCGGCATCTCGCAGCCCGCGGTATCGCAGCACCTGAAGGTGTTGCGGGACAACGGCTTCGCGATCGTCCGCCAGGACGGCACGCGGCGGCTGTACGCGGTCGGGCACGACCCGCTGCGCGACGTCGACGCCTGGCTCGACCGGTTCCGCCGGTTCTGGACCTCGCCGCTCGACGCACTGGCCACCGAAATCGCCCGCGGCAAGCGCGCCCGGCGAACCACCGAAGAAGGAGAACGTCCGTGATCGAGGTCAGCCACCAGATCAGCGCCGTCCGCCGGACGCTCGGCGACCGGGTGCTCGAGGGGAAGGAGGCCCGCGTCCTGACCATCAGCCAGGTCTACGACACCGGCGTCGACGACCTGTGGGACGCCTGCACGAACCCCGAGCGCATCCCGCGCTGGTTCCTGCCGGTCAGCGGCGAGCTGAAGGTCGGCGGGAAGTACCAGCTGGAGGGCAACGCCGGCGGCACGGTCGAGCGCTGCGACCCGCCGAAGAGCTTCGCCGCCACGTGGGAGTTCGGCGGCAACGTCAGCTGGATCGAGGTGCGCCTGACGCCCGAAGGCGAGGGCACCCGGTTCGAGCTGGAGCACGTCGCCCACGTCGACGAGCGCTGGGACGAGTTCGGCCCGGGCGCGGTGGGCATCGGCTGGGACGGGGCGCTGGTCGGCCTGGTCCTGCACCTGCGCGCGCCGGGCACGGCCGTCGACCCCGAGGCGGCGATGGCCTGGATGATGTCGCCCGAAGGCATCCGGTTCATGACGGCGTCGAACGACGCCTGGTACGAGGCCGACGTCGCGGCGGGCGCGGACCCGGCGAAGGCCCGCGCGGCGGCCGACCGCACGCTGAAGGCGTACACGACCCCGCCGGAGGCCTAGCGGTCGGTGTACTTGACCGCGGTCAGCGTGATCACCGCGTCGGGCGGGACCTCGGTGCCGGGCGCCGGGTCCTGGCCCGTCTGGACCCAGTTGCGGTCCACGACCAGCGCGCGGCCCCGGCCGGTGCCGTCGACCTCGCGCAGGTTGTAGAGCCCGGCCTTCTGCATCGCGTTCTGGGCGTCCTGGTGGTTCATGCCGGAGACGTCCGGGACCTTGATGCGCGCCGCCGAGGTCGAGCTCGGCTCCGGCACCGAGGTCGCGCTGGGTGCGGCCGGTGGGCCGCCGCACGCGACCAGGGCGAACGCGAGTGCTGCCAGCGTCGTGACCATCGCTCGGGACATACGACAGGGGTACCCACGCGCCTGCCCGCCGTTCGGGTGAAGCCGGATAAGGTCGGGCGCATGGATCAGGGCAGCGAGCAGACCGACCCCAGGGTGGTGCGGAGGGACCCCGTCTCCAACGCCGGCGGCTTCACCGACCTGGCGACCAGCCCGTTCCGGATCGACCGCGACCGCATCGCCGCTTCGCCCTTCTTCGCCCGGCTCGGCGGGGTGACGCAGGTGGTCAGCGCCGGCGGCGCCGGGCTGCTGCACAACCGGCTGACCCACAGCCTGAAGGTCGCGCAGGTCGCCCGCGCCATCGCCGAGCGGATCACCGCCGGTCCCGACGCCGGCCTGGCCGACAAGCTGGGCGGCTGCGACCCCGACGTCGCCGAGGCCGCCGCGCTCGCCCACGACCTCGGGCACCCGCCGTTCGGGCACCTCGGCGAGCAGACGCTCGACCGCATCGCCCGGCACCGCTTCGGCCTGGCCGACGGCTTCGAGGGCAACGCGCAGACGTTCCGCATCATCACCACGACCGACGTGCGCGGGCCGTCGGCGATCGGGCTCGACCTGACCACGGCGGTGCGCGCCGCCGTCCTCAAGTACCCGTGGCTGCGGCTGCACCACCCCGAGCCGCACCCGTCCGCGATGGCCGTGCCGCCGCGCGGCGCCGCCGAGCCGGAGGAGGCGCCCGGCACCGGCGCGGCCAAGTTCTCCGCCTACGCCACCGAACTCGACGACTTCGAACAGGCGCGCGCGGCGTTCGCGGGGCGCGTCGAAAGCTGGCAGCAGACGGTCGAAGCGTCCGTGATGGACACCGCCGACGACATCGCCTACGCCATCCACGACCTGCAGGACTTCCACCGCATCGGCGTCCTGCAGCACGCGCCGGTCGCGGCGGAGCTGGGGGAGTGGCTCGAGCACGCGGACGAGCTCGCCGCGCTCGACGACGAAACGCTGCACGCGGAGCTGCGGCGGCCGGGGCGTTCGCTGGAGCGCGTCCGCCGCCGCATGCACGTCAAGGACGCCTGGATCGTCGACGACGACGCGTTCGCCGCGGCCGTCGCGCGGGTGCGCGCGGAGCTGGTCGACGGGTTGCTCGCCGGGGAGTTCGACGGCTCGATCGAAGCCGAGCAGGCGACGGCGGCGTTCTCCGCGAACTGGACCGCCCGCCTGGTCGACGGCGTGGTCGTGCTCGCGTCGCCGTCCACTCGCACCGGTCACGTCTCGCTGCGGCCCGCGCAGTGGCACGAAGTCCAGGTGCTGAAGTTCGTGCACCGCCGGTTCGTGCTGCTGCGCCCGGACCTCGCGCTGCACCAGCGCGGCCAGGCGGGCGTCGTGTCCAGCCTGGTGGACGCGCTGGACGCGTGGCTTTCCGACCGCGACGAGGTTTCGCGGCTGCCGCGGCGGCTGCACGACCTGGTCGAGCTGGCGCACGCCGAGTACACGGAGCTGGCGCGCTCGGCGCCGGAGCTGCTGATCGGGGCGACGGGGGAGCCGGTGTCCGGTCCGGACGCCGTGCGCGGCCTGGCGCGCGGGCGCGCGGTCGTGGACTTCGTGGCTTCGCTGACCGACAAGCAGGCGGTGACCCTTTTGGACGCGCTGTCGGGCCGCGCCGCGCAGCCGTGGTCGGACTCGTTCGTGCTCTGATCGACGGCTGTCCGGTTCTTGTCCGATCCGGCGATCCCGTGCAGTGGTACCGCTTGACGCTGCTGGTCCGTTTCGTTCGCCCTGTAACGGTTGTGCGGTTCCGCTGAACGGCCTACGACTTACGGTCCATTCGGGAAATTCTCCATCCGATGTCACTCGAACGGCCGCTGCTCACACGGAACTCACAGTACTTAGCTGGAACTTGCCGGTGATCACCGGCATCGGTCAGCGTGAGTCGGGGCACGCGCCTGGAGATATCGGAGGGCGCACGTGCGTCATACCCGTTCCACGAGATCGAGATCCACAGTGCTCACGGCCGGGGCGGCGGCCTTGCTCGCCGCGCTCGGCCTGGTTTCCCCGCCGGTCGCGGGGGCCGCCTCGGTGTCCACTCCGGACACCTTCACCGAAACCGCGCAACAGCAGATCGCCGCCCTGCAGGCCGTCAAGGCGGGCCGCACCGCCGCCGAGTCCAAAGTGGACAGCAAGCTGCTCGTCGCCGAAAAGGGCGTCGCCAAGCAGCTGACCGCGTTGCAGTCGGGGGCTGCCGTTTCTCCGGCCGGGACCGTCCTGGTCGACATCCGCGCGAGCAAGGTCACCCCGGACCTCATCGGCTCGCTGACCAAGGCCGGAGCGGGCATCCGCGCGGTGTCGGACCGCTACGGCAGCGTCCGCGCCGAGGTGCCGCTGAACCAGGTCTCCGCGATCGCCGCACGCGGCGACGTCCAGCGCGTCGAGCAGGCCGACCAGGCCATGACCGCCCGCGAGCTGGCCACCCCGGCGACGACGCCGGCCAAGACCGAAACCAAGCAGCAGAAGGCCGATCGCATCGCCGGTGAGCTGCAGAAGGCGGTCGCCGCGAAGTCGCAGCGCAGCGCCGCCGCGGCCGCCACCGTGACCAGTGAGGGCGACCGCGCCCACAACGCCGACATCGCGCGCCAGCAGTTCGGCGTCACCGGCGTCGGCGTCAAGGCGTGCGCGCTGTCCGACGGCGTCGACTCCCTCGCGGCCTCGCAGGCCAAGGGCGAGCTGCCGCCGAACGTGGACGTCATCGCCGGCCAGGAGGGCAGCGGCGACGAGGGCACGGCGATGCTCGAGATCATGCACGACCTCGCGCCCAACGCCGCGCTCGGTTTCGCCTCGGCGTTCAACTCCGACGCCAGCTTCGCGGACAACATCCGCAAGCTGCGCTTCGAGTCGCACTGCGACGTCATCGTCGACGACGTCATCTACTTCAAGGAATCCCCGTTCCAGGACTGGATCATCGCCCAGGCCGTGAACGACGTGACCGCGAACGGCGCGCTGTACTTCTCGTCGGCGGGCAACGAGGGCAACGTCGCCGACGGCACCGCCGGGCACTGGGAGGGCGACTTCGTCGACTCCGGCAAGTCGGTCGGCAAGTTCGCCGGCACCGCGCACAACTTCGCCGGCGCCGCGGGCAACCAGATCTACGAGCCCCTTTCCGACGCCTCTTCGGCCGGCGTCCCGGTGACGCTGCACTGGTCCGACCCGCTCGGGCACTCGGCCAACGACTACGACCTCTACCTGCTCAACTCCGCGGGGGCCGTGGTCAGCTTCAGCCAGAACGTCCAGGACGGCACGCAGGACCCGTACGAGATCCTGCAGACGCCGATCTTCGGCGGCACCGGGCTGCGCCTCGCCGTCGTGAAGTTCTCCGGCCAGAACCGCTACCTGTCGCTGTCCGCGCTGCGCGGCCGGTTCAAGGACTCGGCGGACGGTCTCAAGGCGTACAACACCCCGGGTGTCACGGTCGGCCACTCGGCCGCGCGCGACGCCTTCAGCGTGGCGGCCACCCCGGCGGCCGCGGCGTTCGGCCGGCCGCTCGAGCCGGGCGACCCGGCCAACCCGACCGGCCCGTTCCCGGGCTCGTTCAGCAGCACGTCGAAGGCCGAGCGGTTCAGCTCCGACGGTCCGCGGCGGATGTTCTACGAGGCCGACGGCACCCCGATCACCCCGGGCAACGTCTCCTCGACCGGAGGTGAGGTCCGGAACAAGCCGGAGATCACCGCGGCCGACGGCGTGCAGACCAGCGTCACCGGCTTCAGCCCGTTCTTCGGCACCTCCGCCGCCGCTCCGCACGCCGGGGCGATCGCGGCGCTCGTGCTCTCGGGCAACCCCGGCCTGCCGCCGTCCGAGGTGCGCGAGGCGCTGATCAACACCGCGGTCGACATCGAAGCCCCGGGCCGCGACAACTTCACCGGCGCCGGCGTCATCCTCGCGGACAAGGCGCTCGCCTACACCGGAGCCAGTCCGCAGCCCCTCGCGGTGGCGAAGCAGCCGACGGTCACCCCGGCCGACGGCGGCTCCTCCCTCGACCCGGGCGACACGGCCAAGGTGACGCTGCCGGTGACCAACGACGGTGACGGCACCGCGGTGTCCACCAGCGTCGTGCTCACCAGCCCGACCCCGGGTGTCACGGTGGCGCCGCGGTCCAAGTCCTACGGCACCATCAGCCCCGGACAGACCGGCGTCA
The DNA here is from genome assembly GCF_055633805.1 of Amycolatopsis sp. NPDC114478. Lineage (NCBI taxonomy): Bacteria > Bacillati > Actinomycetota > Actinomycetes > Pseudonocardiales > Pseudonocardiaceae > Amycolatopsis > Amycolatopsis sp. NPDC114478. The sequence goes on from NZ_JBVKDO010000032.1 coordinate 21,978, forward strand.
ACGACTTCACCATCACCGTCCCGGCGACGCAGCAGCTCGGCGTGCCGGTCGTGCTGAACGCCCGCGTCAGCTTCGCCGGTGCCCACTCGCCGACGACGTCGACGTTCTCGCTCCCGGTCGGCACCCCGTCGCCGGTCGCGCAGGACTTCGCCTACACCGGCGCGCCGGTGGCGATCCCGGACAACAGCCCGGTCGGGGCGTCGGTGACCATCCCGGTCACCGGGGTCGGCCGCGCGTCCAAGGTGACGTTCTCGGTGGACGGCAGCACCTGCAGCACCGACCCGACCTCGACGACGGTGGGGCTCAACCACTCCTACGTCGGTGACCTGATCGGCACGCTGACGGCGCCTTCGGGTGCGAAGGCGACGGTGTTCCAGCGCAACGGCGGCTCCGGCAAGAACCTGTGCCAGGTCGTCTTCGCGGACAACGCCGCGGCCGCGTTCAGCACGGTGACCTCGGCCAACGCGCCGTTCACCGGGACGTGGCGGCCGACCCAGGCGCTGACCGGCAACCTGACCGGTGCGGCGGTCGACGGCACCTGGACGTTCTTCGTGGTGGACGCGGCCGGCGGCGACGTCGGCTCCATCCGCTCCGTCGCCCTGCACATCAACGGGTTCGTCCAGCCCCCGGCGGCCGGCGCGCCGTCGAACGTGCGGGGTTACACGAACAACGGCCCGGTGCACCCGCTGTAGGCAGTAGTTCGGTGCGGGGCCGTCGCGGTGATCGCGGCGGCCCCGTACCGTTTTCCCCATGGCGAAAGCGCGGCAGGTCTCCGGGGGCGGACGCGCTGTCGAGGTCCCGCCCGAGCGGCTGGCCGGCTGGTTCTCCCGCTTCGCCGCGTCGCACGGCGGGATCGTCGCCACCGAAGCCGAACCGCGCGAAGTGCGCGTGACCGCGGCCGACGGCACCACCGCGACCGCGACCGTCCCTTTCGGACCCCTCGAAGAACCTTCCGTCGACGCCCTCGTCGCGCACGCCCTCCGCCCGCGGACCGTCGCGCTCGTGCTGGTGCGCCGCGGCGGGCACAGCGTCGGCGTCGCGCGCGACGGCCGGATCGAGGTCTCCCGCACCGACCGGCACCTCGTCCAGGGCCGCTCGGCTGCGGGCGGCTGGTCGCAGCAGCGCTTCGCGAGGCGTCGCGCGGGCCAGGCGCGCCACGCGCTCCAGGACGCGGCCAAGGACGTCTTCGAAGTCCTGGTGCCCCGACTGTCCGAAGTGGACGCCGTGGTGCTCGGCGGTGATCGGCGGGCCCTCGACGAGCTGCGGGAGGACCGCCGGCTGGCGCCGCTGTTCGCCCGCGCGGAACCCCGCGTGCTGGACGTCGGCGAGCCGGGCTACGCCGTCCTCGAGGACGCCGCCGCGCGGGCGCTGTCGGTGCAGGTCACGCTGCGCGACGGGTGAGACCGCACACGTCCGGAAAAACCGTTCGGCACCGACCCGTACACTGGGTTCCGTGGATATCCAGCTGGAGTGACGCCGCGGCCTTCGCGGCCGCCTGATGCTGTCCTCCGTACGCCCCCTTTCCACGGGAGTTTCCCTTGATCACGGCCACCGGCCTTGAGCTGCGCGCTGGTTCGCGCATCCTGCTCAACGGCGTCACCGTCCGCATCCAGCCCGGCGACCGCATCGGCCTCGTCGGCCGCAACGGCGCGGGCAAGACCACCTCGCTGAAGGTGCTCGCCGGCGAGGGCGAGCCGCACGCGGGCGAGGTCCGCCGCAGCGGCGAGCTCGGCTACCTGCCGCAGGACCCGCGCGAAGGTGATCTTTCGGTCACCGCGAAGGACCGCGTGCTCTCCGCGCGCGGCCTCGACAAGCTGATGCGCGACATGGAGAAGGCCCAGGCCTCCATGGCCGAGCTCGTCGACGAAGCCGCGCGCGACAAGGCCATCAACCGCTACGCCCGGCTCGAAGAGCGCTTCGCCTCGCTCGGCGGGTACGCCGCGGAGAGCGAAGCGGCGCGGATCTGCTCGAACCTCGGCCTGGCCGACCGCATCCTCGCGCAGACGCTGCAGACGCTCTCCGGTGGTCAGCGCCGCCGCGTCGAGCTGGCCCGGATCCTGTTCGCCGCGGCCGAAGCGGGCGCCGGCGGCAAGTCCGAGACGATCCTGCTGCTCGACGAGCCGACCAACCACCTCGACGCCGACTCCATCAACTGGCTACGCGGGTTCCTCAAGCAGCACGACGGGGGCCTGGTCGTGATCAGCCACGACGTCGACCTGCTGGCCGACGTCGTCAACAAGGTCTGGTTCCTCGACGCCACCCGCGGCGAGCTCGACCTGTACAACATGGGCTGGCAGCGCTACCTCGACGCCCGCGCCACCGACGAGAAGCGCCGCCGCCGTGAGCGCGCCAACGCCGAGAAGAAGGCGTCGGCCCTGCAGCAGCAGGCCGCGAAACTCGGCGCGAAGGCGACGAAGGCCGTGGCGGCCAAGAACATGGCGCGCCGCGCCGAGCAGATGCTGTCCGCACTGGACGAGACCCGGCAGGCCGACAAGGTCGCCCGGATCAAGTTCCCGGACCCCGCGCCTTGCGGCCGCACCCCGCTCACCGCCGAGGGTCTGTCGAAGTCCTACGGCTCGCTCGAAATCTTCACCGGCGTCGACCTCGCCATCGACCGCGGTTCGAAGGTCGTCGTACTCGGCCTGAACGGCGCGGGAAAGACGACTTTGCTCCGGCTCCTCGGCGGAATGGAAACTCCGGACACCGGCGAGATCGTGCCGGGTCACGGAATGCGTTTGGGCTATTACGCTCAGGAACACGAAACTCTTGATCATGATGCGTCGGTGTGGGAAAACATCCGACATCTCTCGCCGGACACCGGCGCGCAGGAGTTGCGGAACCTGCTCGGCTCCTTCCTCTTCACCGGCGAACAACTCGACCAGCCCGCCGGGACGCTTTCCGGCGGCGAGAAGACCCGGCTCGCGCTGGCCGGGCTGGTCTCCAGCGCTGCCAACGTGTTGCTGCTCGACGAGCCGACGAACAACCTCGACCCGGCCAGTCGTGCCCAGGTCCTGGACGCTTTGCGCAGTTTCTCCGGCGCTGTCGTGCTGGTCACGCACGACCCCGGCGCGGTCGAGGCGCTCGAGCCGGAGCGGGTCATCCTGCTGCCCGACGGCACCGAGGACCACTGGTCGGCGGACTACCTGGAACTTGTCCAGCTCGCGTGATCCATGCGTCCATTCGGGTGCAAGATCACTACCGCCCGGCACTGGAATGGCCCAATGTGATCGCAATTTCGGCTGTTTTGAGGCTGTCGTCTGGCAATCCGGCGCTCAGTGTTCGATCATTGCCCCGGCAGGGGCCGATATGTGGCCCAGAACACTCTCGGCGGGAAGGCGATCGACGTGGCTGATCTCAAGAAAGGCGCGCGGATCACCGGCAACACGCGCGACAAGCTGGCCGCTGACCTGAAGAAGAAATACGAGAAGGGGTCCAGCATCCGGGCCCTCGCGGAGTCGACGGGCCGCTCCTACGGGTTCGTGCACCGGGTCCTGTCGGAGTCCGGGGTCCAGCTGCGGGGGCGCGGCGGGGCCACCCGGGTCAAGAAGAAGTAGGCGAGGACTGCTGCGCGGGGGGCGCAGCGGGAGCTTCGGCCACGCGGAACGTCAGGTGGGCCCCGAGCAGGACCAGCGGGTACACCAGGTAGCCGTAGCGGGTGGCCGGGGTGAGCAGGATCAACGCGCCGAGTCCGACGGCGATGCGCAGGACTGCGCCGGAGCCGTTCGCGGGGGGCCGGCGCACCAGCCAGACCAGCATGGCCACGGCCGCGGCGCCGACGAACACGAACGCCGCCACCTGGCCGGCCACGCCGAGTCCGGCGATGAGGTGGCCCGGCAGCGGGCTCGCCGCGGGCGACCGCACGGCGCCCATCCCGAGGGGAAACCGGAAGACGTGCTCGACGAACGCCGCCGGATCCACCAGGTAGACGGGCAGGTGCAGCGCGACCGTCGTCGCCACCAGCGCTGAGGCGAACCGCCCCACCGCGGGCCAGTCCCGGCCCTTCCCGCCGCGCACCAGCACGAACACCGCCAGCACCGCGGCCGCGGGCGCCACGATGAGCTTCGCGCTGACCACCAGCGCCAGCACCAGGCCCGACCACGCGACCCGTCCGGTGGCGGCGAGCGCGCAGGCGAGCACCAGCAACCCGACGATCGCCAGGTCGGGGCCGGCGACGGCCCAGGTGAGCGCGGTCAGCGGGCAGGCCAGCGCGAGCTGCGCGGCGCCGACCGGCACCTTCGGCCACTTCAGCAGCTTCAACGTGCCCAGCACGCACGCGCAGGCGGCGAGGGCGAACATCCAGCGGGCGTCGGTGAGCGCGTCGCCCAGCGGCGTGCCCCCGAACAGCGCCCGCGGCAGGCCGAACACCGCCATGACCGGGCCGTAGGGGGTGTAGTCGTTGACCTCGGGCGGCCGGTGGAGCGCGGTGACGTCGATGTACGGGGTTCCGTGGTGCAGCAGCAGATCCGCGGACCGCTCGATCACCCAGACCTCGGGCTGCGCGGCCCACGAGAACGGGGTGATCAGCCAGTCCACCCCGGTCAGTCGGCGGATCACGAGAAGCAGCAACGGAAGGATCATTGCCAACAAGGCGACGGCGGCGATGCCGCACCAGCGCGAGCCGAGTACTCCGTGCGGCGTACGGCCGGTGCGTGCGGACAGCAGCAGCCACCCGCTGTGCAGCGCGCCGAAGCCGTACGCGACGGTCGCGAAGTTGCCCCAGACGCGGTAGCCGTAGAACTCGGCGACGAGCGCGGTCGGCAGCGCGAAGGCCAGGCAGGCGAGGTAGAAGCCCAGGTCCCAGCGCAGGACGGCCGGGCCGGCTTCGCGCGCGGGAGCCGTGAAGAGCCGTGCCGCGCGCCGCCATGCGGGCGCCCGGCCCACCTCCGTTTCCACCTCTTGAGGCTACCGAGGGGCCCGCTGCCCGGTTCAGCCGACGTCGCGCAGGCGGGGAAGCAGTTCCGCCGCCGCTTCGGCCGCCTTCACGACGTCGTCGTGCCCGGTCGGCATCAGCACCAGCTCGGCGAAGCCCGCCTCGGTGTAGCTCCGCGCGAGCCGCAGCGCACTGTCCGCATCGGACGGCAGCCGGAACTGCACCGCCCGCCGGATCGTCGCCGGGTCGCGGCCGGCTGCCGCGCAGTGTTCGTCGAGGACGCGCGAAAGCCGTTGCAGCTCCGCGATTTCCGTGCCCGGCAGGGCCGCGTTGAGCCAGACGTCGGCATGCTCGGCCACGACCCGCAGCCCGCGCTTCTCGCCGCTGCTGCCCAGCCACAGCGGCGGTTTCGGCTGCACCGGCTTCGGATCGCTGACCGCCCCCGTCAGCGTGTAGTGCCGCCCGGAGAAGTCCGTCGCCGGGCGAGTCCACAGCAGACCGAGGATCGCGCACGTCTCGGCGAGCCGTGCGACGCGTTCGGCCGGCGGTGGGGTCGGGGTGCCCATCATCGCGTCGGTGAGCGCGTCGCCGCCGGCGCCGAGGCCGACGTCGAGCCGGCCGCCGGACAGGTGGTCGACGGTCGCGGCGATCTTCGCCAGCGTGCCCGGGTGGCGGTTCGTGTTCCCCGAGACCAGGCAGCCGATGCGCACCCGTTTTGTCGCTTCGGCCATCGCAGCCAGGAGTGTCCAGCCGTCGAAGATGTCGCCGGTGCGGTCGGGGCCCATCGGCGCGAGGTGGTCGAACACCCAGCAGCCGTCGAACCCGGCGTCGTCGGCGATGGCCCAGACCTCGCGGAGCGCGGCGACGCCGATGTGCTGCTGGGGTGGCTTGAGCCCGATCGTGACCATGATGCTCTCCTGATTATCAGTCATACAAATCATCAGTAAGTCTGACGATCAGCGTAGGGGTAGAGTCCTCCCGTGTCCAGCGACCTCGAAGCGCCGCCCGCCGTCACCCGCCGGCTCGGCTACCTGCTCAAGCACGCCCAGCTGCGGCTCGCCGAGCTGGCCGAGCCGTTGTACGCGCCGCTGGGAATCACCGGCCGCCAGCTCGCCCTGCTCACGCTGTTCGGCGACGGCCCGGCGCTGTCGCAGCAGGACGGCGCGGCCCGCCTGGGCATCGACCGGACGACGATGGTCGCGCTCGTCGACGAGCTGGAGGTGAAGGGACTGGTCCGGCGCGAGGTCGCGCCGGGCGACCGCCGCAAGCGCCTGGTGACGCTGACCGGCGAAGGCGAGCGGGTCCGCGCGGCGGGCGAAGACGTCACCCGGCAGGCTGAGGCGCAGTTGCTGGAGCCCTTGGCCGAAGGGGACGCGCAGCGGCTGCGCGCCGCACTGCACCGCGTTGTTCGCGGGGAGTGAACGGCGGCGGGAAGCAAACGGACAACGCCCGCGTTGTCCAGGTCATATCCGGAGAAAACCTCAGTTATGGTAGAGGTTTTGAGACTGGGGGTTCCCCATGGACAACACCTGGGCGCTGCTGAGCTCGGCGATGCGCGCCAACGACGTGCCGAAGGGGCTGAGCCGCGGCACGCTGAAACGCGTGGCGCGGTTCGCCCGGCCGCACTGGCGGCGGTTGCTGGCCTTCCTCGTGCTGACGGTGATCTCGGCGGTCCTCGCGGTGACGACGCCGGTGCTGGCGGGCAAGGTGGTCGACGCGATCGTCGGCGGCCGTGACCTGCCGCTGGTCATCTGGCTCGCCGTCGTCATCGCCGCGCTGGCGATCGCCGACGCCGGGTTCGGCCTGGTCGAGCGCTGGCAGTCCGCGCGTATCGGCGAAGGCATCATCTTCGACCTGCGGCGTGCGGTGTTCGAGCACGTGCAGCGGATGCCGATCGCGTTCTTCACCCGCACCCGCACCGGCGCGCTGGTCTCGCGGCTCAACAACGACGTCATCGGCGCGCAGCGGACGTTCACCGCGACGCTGTCCGGCCTGGTCACCAACACGATCCAGCTGGCGCTGTCGCTGGCCGTGATGCTGACGCTGTCGTGGCAGGTCACGGTGCTCGCGCTGGTGCTGCTGCCGATCTTCGTGCTGCCGGCGCGCCGGCTCGGCCGCCGGATGGCCGGGCTGCAGCGCGAGGCCGCGAACCTCAACGCGGGCATGACGACGCAGATGACCGAGCGGTTCTCCGCGCCGGGCGCGACCCTGGTCAAGCTGTTCGGCCGTCCGGTGCAGGAGGCGGACGACTTCGCGCTGCGGGCCGGGCGCGTGCGCGACATCGGCGTCCGGACCGCGATGCTGACCCGCTGGTTCATGACGAGCCTGACCCTGGTTTCCGCACTGGCGCAGGCGCTCGTCTACGGCCTCGGCGGGTACCTCGCGCTGACCGGCAAGCTCGCGCCGGGCACCGTCGTCGCGCTGGCGCTGCTGCTGACCCGGCTGTACGCGCCGCTGACCGCGCTGGCCAACGTCCGCGTCGACGTCATGACCGCGCTGGTGTCGTTCGAGCGCGTCTTCGAGGTCCTGGACCTGGAGCCGATGATCAAGGAGAAGCCGGACGCGCGTGCTCTGCCGCCGTCTTCCGGGGTTTCGGTCGAGTTCTCGGACGTCCGCTTCGGCTACCCGGCGGCGGACCGGTACTCGCTGGCGTCATTGGAAGACGTCGCCACGCTCGACCACCGCGGCGGCGACGAGGTGCTGCACGGTATCTCCTTCCGCGCCGAGCCGGGGGAGATGGTCGCGCTGGTCGGGTCGTCCGGCGCGGGGAAGTCGACGATCGCGTCGCTGCTGCCGCGGCTGTACGACGTCGACTCCGGGTCGGTGCGGCTGTCCGATGTGGACGTCCGGGACCTGAGTTTCGCTTCGCTGCGCGAGACCGTCGGCGTCGTGACGCAGGACGGGCACCTCTTCCACGACACGATCCGCGCCAACCTCGCGTACGCGCGTCCCGGCGTCACCGACGACGAGATCTGGGAGGCGCTGGATCGGGCGCGGCTCGGCCAGCTGGCGCGGTCGCTGCCGGACGGCCTCGACACGACGGTGGGGGAGCGCGGCTACCGGCTCTCCGGCGGCGAACGCCAGCGGCTGACGATCGCGCGGCTGCTCCTGGCGCAGCCGAAGGTGGTCATCCTGGACGAGGCGACGGCGCACCTGGACTCGGAGTCCGAGGCGGCGGTCGGCGAGGCGTTGACCCACGCGCTGGTGGGGCGGACGGCGCTGGTGATCGCGCACCGGCTGTCGACGGTTCGCGCGGCGGACCGGATCCTGGTGCTGGAGCACGGGGAGATCGTCGAACGCGGTACGCACGAGGAGCTCTTGGCGCTGAACGGCCGGTACGCGACTTTGCACGCGACGCAGTTCGCGGAGGAGGAGCCGGCGGTGGCGTGAGCGGGAGAGGTGGCGCGCGGGAACCCCGCGCGCCACCTCGCTGTCAGCCCTTCTGCGCGTCCAAGCTCTCGTAGACCGCGTTGACCAGCGCCATCTTTCGCGGATCGTCGCGGATCAGCGGCCCCAGCTGGTTGAGCGTGTAGCCGAACGACATGCCGTTCTCCGGATCCGCGCCGCCGGTCGAGCCGCCGAGACCGTCGTGGCCGAAGGCCGCCGGGTTGGGGCCGAAACCGCGGGCGTCGCTACCCAGGTAGAACCCGAGCCCCCACTCGTTCGGCAGGCCGAGCACCGCGTCGATCTCCTTGCCCTGGCTTTCCCGCGCGCGAGCCAGCGTCGGCGCGGACAGCAGGTCGCCGGTGGCCAGGGCTCCGTAGATCGTGGCGATCGCGCGGGCCGTGCCGTGGCCGTTCAACGCCGGCATCACGGCGCGGCGGAACGCCGGCTCGTTCGCGTGGTGGCCCGCGAGCTGGGGGTTGGTCAGCGCGGCCTGGGCGACCGGGCCGGCCGCGGCGAACGCCGTGGCCAGCGCGTTCGCCATCTCCTCGGTCATGACGGGGTCGACGAGCGTCGCGCAGCGGTCCAGGTCGGCGTCGTCGGCCAGGCCGATCGAGAAGTCCGCGCCCAGCGGCCCGGCGACCTGCTCGGCGAAGTACTCCCGGATGCCCTGCCCGGCAATCCGGCGGACGACCTCGCCGACGAGCCAGCCGTAGGCCAGCGCGTGGTAGCCACCCGCGGAACCGGGCACGTACAACGGTTCCTGCGCCGCCAGCAGCGACGTCATGAGGTCCCAGTCGTACAGCTCTTCGACCCGCACCGGCCGGTCGAGGCCGATCCCGGGCACACCGGAGCGGTGGGTGAGCAGCCACCGCACGGGGACCTGGGCCTTGCCCGCCGCGGCGAACTCGGGCCAGTACTTCGCGACCGGCGCGTCGACGTCCAGCTCGCCGGCGTCGACGAGCTTGTGCGCGCAGATCGCCGTCATGCCCTTGGTCGTCGACCACACGTTGGCGAGCGTGTCCGGCCGCCATTCGGCCGTGCGCTCCGGACCGGACCAGCCGCCCCACAGGGCCACCACGACTTCGCCGTCGCGGATGGCGGTGAAGGCCGCGCCCAGCTCGCCGCGGGAGCGGAAGTTCTCTTCGAAGGCCGCGCGCACCGGTTCGAAACCGGGCGCGCACTCGCCGTGCACCGTCGCCGTGGCGCTGTCCATCGGACCTCCTCGGGGACGACCGGTCCACACCGACCAGTCGGTATGCTCACCGTAAAGCGGCCGGGCACGCCCGTCAAGGCGCGCCCGGCCGGTGCTTTCCCACCAAGTCAGCGCAGCCGCGGCACGATCTCGCCGTACTTGGCCAGCAGCGCCGCGTTGGCCTCGTCGCCACCCTCCACATTGGAGCTTCGCCACAGCGGGACGTCGAGGCCCTCGGCCGTCCCGCGGTCGTAGACCTGGGCGAGCACGAGGTTCCACAGGAACGCGTTGACCACAGTGGACAGCGGCGCGGTGCGCGGCGCGTCCGGCGGGTAGCTCGCGTCGCCGGGAATCACCAGCGAGTCCAGCACCACCGTGCCCTGCTCCACGAGGTTGCTCGACGACCGCTTCGGCGCCGCCGCCACGCACGCCCGCGACGTGATCGCGATGACCGCCGCCCCGCGCTCGCGGGCCTCGATGCACAGCTCGACCGGGTACGGGTTGGAGCCGGACGTCGAGAAGACCACCAGCACGTCGTCCGGGCCCGGTGCGCGCTCGGCCAGCACTTCGGCGGCCAGACCGCTGCGCCGTTCGGTCTGCGTGCTGCTCACCGCGCCGTGCAGCGGCAGCAGGTCCGGGTGGTACAGCGGGTAGACGCACGCCAGGCCGCCGGCCCGGTAGAACGTCTCGGCGACGGCCGCCAGCGAGTGCCCGGCCCCCGCGGTATAGACCAGTGCGTCGGCCCGGATCACCCCCAGCACCAGATCCGCCGCTTCGCGCACCGCCTCGGCGTTGGCCTGCTCGACGTCCGCCAGCTGCTTCGCGACGCTGCCCGAGATGTTCGTGGCGCTCACCACACCCACCCTTCCGTAGGGGATCGGGCGCCGAATCTACCGCGAAGATGGTGGTGCGCGGTGGAATAGCCCGGTGGGCGGGTGCGGTTGACCCGGATGCGGGTGACAGGGGAGGACGCGGGTGAGCGAAGCGGAACCGGCGGTGTCGGTGTGGCCGGCGCGCGGGCGGACCGAAGCGGTCGTGCTCGTGCTGCACGGCGGCGCCGAGCGCGGCACCGGCAGGGTGGCGCCCTGGAAGCTCGCTTTCCTGCGGATGGTGCCGATCGCGCGCGCCCTGCACCGCGCCGGCCGTCGGCACGGCGTCGAGGTGCGCCTGGTGCGCAACCGCCGTTATGGCTGGAACGCCCCCGCGATGGACCCCGTCGACGACGCCCGCTGGGCCCTCGACCGCATCCACGCCGACCACCCGGGCCTGCCCGTCGTGCTGGTCGGTCACTCCATGGGCGGCCGGGTGGCGCTGCGCGTGGCCGGCGACCCGGCGGTGCGCGGGGTTTGCGCGCTGGCGCCGTGGACGCCGCGGGGCGAGCCGGTGGACGCGGTCGCCGGGCGGGCGGTGCTCATCGTGCACGGCACCCGCGACCGGATGACCAGCCCGGCGGAGTCGCACGCCTTCGCCGAACGCGCCGAGGGCGTCGCCGCCCGCGTCGCCCGGTTCGAGATCGCGAACGAAGGCCACGCGATGCTCCGCCGGTCGTCCGTGTGGACCCGGCTCACGATTGCTTTCACACTGGAAGTGCTCGCCGGGAACGCCGGCGCGGAACTCCGCGGCGCATGGGCCGCGCCGGGGCCCGAGCGGCTCCGAATACCGGTGTAGAACCGCCCCGAACAGGGCATACAGCGAAACGCGCCGCGGGGGTGCGGCGACTACGATCGTTCACCGGCGCACCAGGCCGGCGGAGGGAGAACCGTGACCACCTCGAGTGTTGACCGCGCTCAGGACATCCCCGACGAGTCTCGTTGGCCGGGCCTGGCCAGCCCGCCGCGATCGGCGCTGCGCGCGCGGATCGCCGCCGCGTTGTTCCGCCGCGCGGTCCGCCCGCTCGACGTCCGGGTGGTCTTCCCGGACGGCACGGTGCTCGGTGCCGGTGGTCCGGAATCACCCGAAATGCGTATTTTGCGACCGGAAGCGTTCTTCCACCGCCTCGGCGTCGACGCCAAGATCGGCTTCGGCGAGTCCTACATGGCCGGTGACTGGACGGCCTCCGACCTGGCCGAGGTGCTGACGCCGTTCGCCGAGCGGATGGCCACGCTCGTGCCGCCGGTGCTGCAGAAGTTCCGGAAGATCGCCGAGCGCACGCAGCCGCCGTCGGAGGAGAACACCCTCGAAGGCGCGCGGGCCAACATCCACCGGCACTACGACCTGTCCAACGACCTGTTCGGCGCCTTCCTCGACGAGTCGATGATGTACTCCTCGGCCCTGTTCGGCCCCGGCGAGGACCTCACCGCCGCCCAGTACCGCAAGATCGACAGCGTGCTGGACTACGCCGGCGTCCGCGAGGGCAGCGAAGTCCTCGAAATCGGTACCGGATGGGGTGAACTCGCCATCCGCGCCGCCGCCCGCGGCGCGTACGTGACGTCCCTGACCATTTCGGAGGAACAGCGCGCGCTGGCCACCGAGCGCATCGCCGCGGCCGGGTTCTCCGACCGCGTGGAAGTGAAGCTGTGCGACTACCGCGAGTCGAGCGGCCAGTACGACGCCGTGGTCAGCGTCGAGATGATCGAGGCCGTCGGCGCGTCCTACTGGCCGGCGTTCTACGCCACGATCGGGGAGCGGCTGCGCCCCGGCGGCCGGTTCGGCCTGCAGGCGATCACCATGGACCACGACCGGATGCTGGCGGCTTCGCGCGCCTACACCTGGATCCACAAGTACATCTTCCCGGGCGGCATCATCCCGTCGGTGCGCTCGGTCGAGGAGGGCGTCAAGGCGAACACCCGGCTCAAGCTGGCCGGGATGCGCGAGTTCGGCCAAGACTACGCGCGCACGTTACGGTTGTGGCGCGAACGGTTCCTGCACCGCTGGACCGACATCGCCGGGTTCGGGTTCGACGACGTCTTCCGCCGGATGTGGGAGTTCTACCTGGCCTACTCGGAGGCCGGGTTCCGCTCCGGGTACCTCAAGGTCCACCAGTTCGGCTACGAGGCGACCGGCAAGTAACCCCGCCGGACAACCCGACCCGATGCCGGACGTCCTCTTTGTAGAGGACGTGCGGTGTACTGGCGACGACAGTTTTGTCCGGATCGGGATTGGGTGATGGAGATGACGTACCGTGGCGACGACGGCGGGCGCCGCATGCCGCCCCGGCCTCCCGCGCGTGCCCGGGACCACCAGCGCGCGCAGATGATGCCGCTGCCCGGCCGCGGTCGCAGCCCCTACGACGAGCGCACCCGCCCGATGGGCACGCGCGAGGACGATCCCCAGTACGCGCCGCCCCCGCCGCCCCGGCGTGACCCCCCGCGCCCGGACGAGGACTACCCGCCGTCCCGGCCGCCGCGCCGGCGTCGCTGGGGCTTCGGCCGGATCCTGCTGACGCTGCTGCTCGTGTTCGTGGTGTTCCTCGCCGGCATCTGGGTCTACCTGGAGTTCTCCATCAAGCGCGTCGACGCGCTGACCGACTACTCGGGCCGCCCGGTCGCCGCGGCCGGCACCAACTGGCTGATCGTCGGCTCCGACAGCCGCGAAGGCCTCACGGCCGCCGACGAAGAGCGGCTGGCCACCGGCGACGTCGCCGCGGCGGGCGGCGGGCAGCGCACCGACACGATCATGGTCGCGCACCTCCCGGACAACTCCACCAAGCCGACGCTGCTGTCGCTGCCGCGCGACTCCCAGGTGAAGATCCCGGGCCACGGCACGAACAAGATCAACGCGGCGTTCTCGCTGGGCGGCCCGAAGTTGCTCACGCAGACCGTCGAGGGCGCCACCGGGCTGCACATCGACCACTACGCGGAGATCGGCTTCGGCGGGTTCGCCAAGATCGTCGACGCGATCGGCGGCGTCGACATGTGCATCGACAAGGACATGAACGACACCGTCACCGGGATCAGCATCAAGGCGGGCTGCCCCCAGACGCTCGACGGCCGCTCGGCGCTGGGCTTCGTCCGCATGCGCCACAGCGACGCGACGCCGCGGTCGGACCTCGACCGCGTCGCCAACCAGCGCAAGTTCATCGGCGCCCTGGTGAGCCAGATCGCGAGCCCCGGCACGCTGCTCAACCCGTTCCACTTCTTCCCGCTGCTGGGCTCCGGGCCCGACGCGCTGACGATGGACTCGGGCGACCACGTGCACAACCTGGTGGGCCTGGCGATCGCGATGCGCGGCATCTCCTCCGGCGGCGTCGTGACGACGACCGTCCCGGTCACGAACGGCTCTGCCGAGAACTGGGACAAGACCAAGTCGAAGCAGCTGTTCGACGCGCTGAAGAACGACACGGAGATCCCGGACAGCGTCATCAGCAATTAATTCGGACGCGGTTTCGTCTCGGCCGGGGCACCATGGGAGCCATGGAGACCCCGGCCGAGACGTTCACCCGTGACGAGTTTTCGCTGACCCGCTGGCAGTCCGGCGACTGCTCGGCCGCCGCGGCGGCGGTCTCGGGGTCCGGCGGCCACCTGGCCGACTGGGTTCCGTGGGCGGTCGGCGGCTACACGGAGTCCGACGCGGCGGCGTTCCTGCGGCTGACGCACGAGAACTGGGAAACCGGCCGAGCCCACGAGTGGGCGATCCGGGTGGCCGGCTCGCTCGCGGGCGGCGTCGGCGTGATGACCCGCGAGGGCGGCGTCGAGACCGGCTATTGGCTCGCGCGGGAGTTCACCGGCCGCGGTCTGGTGACCCGCGCGGTGACGCTGCTGGTTTCGGACGCGTTCGCGCGCGGCGCGGGGTACGTCGAGATCAAGCACGACGAGGCGAACGTCCGAAGTGGAGCGATCCCGGCCCGGCTCGGGTTTTCCCTGGTGCGCAAGGAACCCGCTGACGACGGTGTCCGGCCGCCGTCCTGCGTCGGGGTCAAGCAGGTGTGGCGGAAGGAGAAGCCGTGAAGGAGACCTACACCGGTGACGGCTTCACCCTGACCCGCTGGGAGTTCGCCGACGAGCCGGAGCTCACCGCGGCGGTCGCCGGGTCCCTCGACCACCTCGGCGCCTGGCTGATCTGGGCGGCCGGCGGCTACACCGCCGAAGACAGCGCCGAGTTCCTGCGGCGCACCCGGAAGAACTGGGAGAGCGGGGAAACGCACGACTTCGCCATCCGCGTCGACGGCGCGATCGCCGGCGGCATCGGCACGATGAAGCGCGACGGCGGGATCGAGATCGGCTACTGGCTCGCGCGCGGGCACACCGGCCGCGGCCTGATGACCCGCGCGGCCCGGCTGCTCACCGACGAGGCGGTCCGGCTGGGCGCGGGCTACGTCGAGATCAAGCACGACGAACTGAACGTCCGAAGTGGAGCGGTGCCCGAGCGGCTCGGCTTCGTGAAGGTGCGCGAAGAGCCGGCCGAGAAGCCGCTCGCGCCGTCGTGCACGGGCATCAACCACGTTTGGCGTTGGGAGCGGCCGTGATGGAGACCCTGATCTACCGGACCGAACTGGGGCACCGGTGGCTGTGCGAGCGGCAGCGCGCCACCCGGCCCCCGAGACGCCGGCGCGCCGACGAAGCCCCGGCATGGGCTCGCCGGCGCGACGGGCGCCGTCGCGGGGGGTGGCCGTCCGGTACGCGGCTGCGCCGGCCGCCGCGGGTCTGGCCGCCCCGCCGCTGAGCGGTCAGGAAACCTTGTTGCGCTCCCGCAGCACCTTGAGCGCCTGGTCGGCGTGCACGGTGAAGTTCAGCTCGCTCTTGATCTTCTCGAGGACCTTCCGGTCTTCGCCGATCACGAACGTGACGCGCTTGGCGTGCAGCGGCAGCAGCTTCCGCCAGACGCCGAACTGCTTCGCGACTTCACCCTCCACATCGGACAGCAGGGGGTAGTCGAAGCCGTTGGCCTCGGAGAACTGCCGCTGCTTGGTGATGCCGTCCGGGCTGATCCCGATCCGGTGCGCGCCGACCTCGGCGAACTCGGCGGCGAGGTCGCGGAAGTGGCAGCTTTCGGCGGTGCAGCCCCCGGTCATCGCGGCGGGGTAGAAGAACAGCACGACCGGCCCGGTGGCCAGGAAGTCCGACAGCGTGCGCTCGGCGCCCTGGTCATCGGGCAACGTGAAGTCGGGGGCGAGGTCTCCGGCGTCCATGGACGTCCCTTCTCATCGGCGGCAGAACCCATCCTGCCGTGTGTTCGGAGCCACCGCCCCACCGGCTTGGTCAGTGCGGGCGGAGATCACGCCGGTCCGCGGCTCTCGGCCAGGACGCGGGCGCCGGTCCGCGACGACCGAGCCGGCGCTCGCTCGGGTGGGGGCCGCTTGCGGAGTGCCCGACCGGCGGTGCCGGCTTGCCGCGACCGAACCCGCGCCTGCTTGCCCGAGGGACCGCCGGCTGCGGCTTGCCCGCCCGATGGCGCTGGTCGACCGGGCCCGGCGCTCGCTCGCTTGAGGGAGCGCCGGTGGGGGCGTGCCCGATCGGCGGCGCCGACCCTGTGCCCGCCCGGAGGCCGTTGCCCCGAGCGACCCGAGCCCAGTGCCTCAGCCGCCCGGGTGGCGGGCGATCAGCTCGTCGACCTCGTCGCCCGTTGCCGTGTCCTTCACGAACGGTCCCCGGGCCGCCAGTACGCCCAGCTGCCGCAACCGCGCTGCCTGCTCGTGCGAGCGGACGCCCTCCGCTCCCACGCGGAGCTTCAGCTCACGCGCCCGGGTCACCAGCTGCGTCAGGTGGCGCAACGCCGGCTCCGGTGGCGAGTCCGTGTCCAGCGCGTCGACCACCGGGCCGGACAGGATCACGTGACGGACCGGCAGCCGGTGCCGGGGGATCAGCTCCAGGTCCGCCGAGCCCGAGATCGTCAGCACCAGCTGCGTGCCCAGGTCGGACAGCACCGCGAACGAGTCCAGCACCTCGCCGCGCGGGTCGAGGATCGAGTCGCGGTTCGTGCACAGCCGCAGCGCGTTCGCCGGGAGCTCGTTCTTGTCCAGCTGCTCCTTCACCAGCAGGACCAGGTCCGGGTCGATGGCCAGCCGCGTGGGCAGCTGGACGCACACGTCCGGGGCCGCGTCGCCGAAGCGGGTGCGCCAGCGGGCCGTCGCCGCCAGGGACTCCGCCAGGAGCCAGCGCCCCAACGGCACCGTCATCCCCGTCGTCTGGGCCAGCGGGTAGAACTCGTCCGAGTCCAGCTCGCCCTTCTCCGGGTGGTTCCAGCGCAGGCCCGCGTTGACCGCGGCGAGGCGCTCGGGGTCGGTCAGGCGCACCGTCGGCTGGTAGACGAGCGAGAACTCGCCGTTCTCCAGCGCCCCGGCGATCACCGCGCCCAGCTGGTAGCGGCCGCGGTCGCGGGCGTCCAGCTCGGGGTCGAACAGCATCCACTGCGCCTTGCCGGCCTCCTTGGCGCGGTGCAGCGCGATCTCCGCCGCCCGCAGCAGCTCGGCCGCGCCGCCCTCGACCGCCGCGCGCACCACGATGCCCGCGCTCGCGCTGACACCGATGCCGTGCCCGCCCAGGTAGATCGGCTCGTTCAGATCTTCCAGCGCCCGCTCGACGAGCTCGACGACCGCGCTGGCGGACAGCTCGCCGCGCAGCAGCACCGCGAAGCCGTCGCCGGACAGCCGCGCGACGAACCCGTCGTGGTGGCCGGTGAACACCGCCGACAGCTTGCTCGCGACCCCGCGCAGCACCTGGTCGCCGACGCCGGCGCCGAGGCCGTCGTTGACCACCTTGAAGCCGTCGACGTCGAGGTAGATCAGCGCGATGTCGTCGCGCGCGCCGGCGCCGAGCGCGGCTTCGAGCTTGGTGGTGAACGACGACGCGTTGGGCAGCCCGGTCAGCGGGTCGTGCACGTTCTGGTGCAGCAGCCGTTCCTGCAGCAGGTGCAGCTCGTTCGCGTCGGAGACCATCAGCACCGGGTAGACCGACCCCGGCCGGTCGCCGGGCAGCCGGGCGAGGGTGACGTCGGTCCAGAGCTGCCCGTCCTCGGTGTGGTCGAGCAGCATCCGCTCCTGGTAGCGCTCACGCCCGCCGCGCACCTGCTCGAGGCCCGCCTTGAGGCGCGAGACGTCGTGGTCGGTCGAGCCGAGGTCGGTGAGGTGGCGCCCGCGCAGCTCGTCCGGCGAGCAGCCGAGCAGCTGGCCGAGCGCGAGGTTGGCCTCGACGATCTCGCCGCCGGGGTCCGCGAGCGCGATGCCCATCGGCGACGCGGCGTACAGCGCCGTGAACCGGTGCAGGGCGCCGTCGTGGCCCGGGCCGGCGTGGTCGATCGCGTCGTGCGCGATCTCCAGAAGCAGTGGCTCCAGCTCCTCCGGGGGAAGTGTTACTCCTTTGGTGTCGGCCAACGTCGCCGCCCACCTGCGCGCCACGTCCAGCAGTCCTGGCGCGGCACCGGGCTCAGGCACACTCCACCTCTTCACGCACGGGTCAGGCCAGTTCAGCCACGGTGTCGGGGATCATGAACCCACACTAGGTACCCCTCGGCCGCGACCGATGCCACGCCATCATGCGCGTAACGGGGTGTCTACCGGCTGAACGAGTGAACGAATGCCCACATGCGGTAACTTTTTGTCACACCGCGTATGCAGTGGCAGACAGAGCCCGGGTCAGCGACGCGTCAACCGCACCGGAAGACCGTCGGCGGGGACCGGCAGGGACACGTAGTCCCACTTCGCGGTGTAACTCTCCGGAACCGACCAGCGGTACGCCCGCAGCATCTCGTGCATCAGCAACTTCACCTCGAGGCTGCCGAAGTGGAGCCCGATGCACTTGTGCGCGCCGCCGCCGAACGGCATCCACGCCATCCGGTGCGACTTGTCCTCGCGCCGCGGCTCGGCGAACCGCTCGGGGTCGAAGTCGAAGGGGTTCGTCCAGCACTCGGGCGCGAAGTGGTTCACCGTCGGGGAGACGCCGCACAGGGTGCCGGCGGGGATGTAGTGGCCGAGGACCTCGGTGTCCTTGACGGTCTGGCGGGTCAGCGTCGGCACCGGCGCGACGAGCCGCAGCGCCTCCTTCATCACGAGGTCCAGGGTTTCGAGCTTGTCGATCGCCTCGATGTCGAGGACGTCGTCGCCGAGGGCCAGGGACTCCTCGCGGGCGCGCTCCTGCCACTCGGGGTGCTTGGCGAGGTAGTACGCCATGGCGCTGCTGGTGATGGTCGTCGTGTCGTGCGCGGCCATCATCAGGAAGATCATGTGGTTGACGATGTCGGTGTCGGTGAAGCGGTCGCCGTCCTCGGTGGTGGCGTGGCAGAGGGCGGTGAAGAGGTCGTCGCCGTCCGACTTCCGCTTGGCGGGCAGGGTTTCGCTGAAGTAGCGCTCGAGCACCTTCCGCCCGTGCAGGCCCGCCGACCAGCGCCCGCCGGGCACCGGGACGCGCACCAGCGCGGTGCCGGCACGCACGGAGCTGACGAACGCGCGGTTGATCCGGTGCGAGTCGGCGCCGCTGCGCATGCCCATGAACACGCGCGTCGCGACGTCGAGGGTGAGCTGCTTGAGCGCCCAGTACAGCCGCGGGCGCTCGTTCGAGCCCCAGCTCGCGACGCCTTCGCGCAGCGCGGGGCCCATTTCGCCGACGTAGCCGGCCAGGCGCGGGCGGGTGAAGGCCTCCTGCATGATCCGGCGGTGCAGGTGGTGCTCGCCGAAGTCCATCAGCATCAGGCCGCGCTCGAAGAACTTCTCGATGAAGAACTTCCAGCCCTCCTGCGAGAACGCCTTGTCCTTGTTGACGAGCGCGATCTGCGTCGCCTCCGGCCCGGACAGCGCGACGATCCGGCGGCCGAACCCGCCGGTCCAGGACACCGGGCCGTAGAGCTCGTAGCGGCGCAGGCCGAAGGCGGGTCCGAAGCGCATCATCTCGAGCATGTGCCCGACGACCGGCGGCCCTTCGTCGCCGAGGACGGGCTTGAGGCCGCTGCCCGCGGGCGGCGTCGCGAGCTCCTTGACGGGCCAGCGCGACTGCAGCCAGCGCTCGTCGACCTTGTGCGGCAGGGGGAGCGCCGTCAAGGGCGGAACGCGTTCGCGCAGCGCTTCGGCGGCTCGGCTGACAGTGCCCGGCAAAATGACCATCTCCCCGCTGAGATCGGCTGTCCCCCCACGATGCACCCTTGTTGACGATGTGACAACAGGTGGGGCGTCCTCTTTTCGGGTGGCTTCCGGGCGCCGGCCCTTCAGCGGTTCCGCGCCTCGGCGCGCCGGGCTTCGGACGGGTTCGTGCCGCGCACCCGCTTGAACGCCGCGCTGAACGAGAACGCGTCGGCGTACCCGACGGCGTGGGCGACCTCCGCGACGGTCGCGGTCACCCGCTCGGCCAGGAGGTCGGCCGCGAGCGCCATGCGGTGGCGGGTCAGGTAGGTCAGCGGCGGCTCGCCGACCAGGTCGCCGAAGCGCTTGGCCAGCGTCGAGCGCGACACGCCGGTGCGGGCGGCCAGCGTCCCGACCGTCCACGGCGCCGCCGGTTCGGCGTGCAGGAGCCGCAGCGCCTGGCCGACCACCGCGTCGCGCTGGGCGGTCCACCACGCCGGGGGCGCGCCGCCGGGCCGGTCGAACCACTCGCGCAGCGTGCAGACGAGCATCCAGTCCAGCAGCCGGTCGAGCACCACCTGCTGGCCCGGCGCGTCGACGGCGACCTCGGCCGCGAGGTGGTCCAGCACGGCGTCGCCGGTGCCACCGCCGTCGACCCGCAGCACGACGGGCAGGGCGTCCAGCAGCCGGCGGCCGATCTCGCCGCGGACCGGGTAGGCGCCGGTGATCAGGGTCGTCGAGCCGTCGCCGGGGTCGTGCCAGCCGCGCCGATGCCGGGTCCCGCCCAGCTCGGGCGCAGCGCAGAACTCGCCGCACGCCACGGGTTCGGCGGTGGTGCCGAGCTCGTCGACGAAGGTGAAGGTCGCCGGCCCGCGGACGACGACCGTGTCGTAGGCGCGCAGCGGTTCCGGTGCGCCGTGGTCCGGCACGATCCAGCCGCCGCCGGTGAGGACCGTGCAGAGGGTCAGCGGCGCGCCGTCGACGAAGTGCAGGGCCCAGGGCGAGGCGAGGGCCGAGCTGCCGAACAGCGAGCCGTGGGCCCGCACGTCGCGGAAGAGGTCACCGAAGGCGTCCACGAGGGTGACGTTAGACGATCGCGTAGGTGTTCCGGTGTTTCACCCATGGGATCGTCCGAGCGGGCCGGGTTGACTCGACGTCATGACCGCGTTGACTGATCAGGACCTCGAACTCCTCCGGCGGCCGTTGCACGGCTTCTTGACGGTGGCCGGCGGCGAGCCCCGTCCGGTGTGGTTCGAGGCGACGGCCGCAGGCACGATCCAGCTGTTCACGGAACCGGACTCGCCGAAGGTCCGGCGGGTGCGCCGCGACCCGCGCGCGTCGCTCACCGTGGCGGCGCCGGTGGGGGAGCGCGAACGGTGGGTGTCGGCCACGGGCCGGGTTTCCCTCGAAGCCGGTGGGGCGCACGAACTCGCGTCACGCCTGGCCGCGCGCTACTGGGACCTCGGCGACCCGGCGCGGGCCGCGGATCTCGAGGGAATCCTGGCGGTGGACCAGCTCCGCCTGGTGATCCACCCGGAGAAGGTGCGCCGCTACACGTACTGACCGAAGTAGCCGGCGAGCTTGTCGACGGCGAGGTCGATGTACTCGCGCTTGTCGTAGAGGTCGACGTGGCTCGCGCCCTCGATCCAGTGGATCTCCGCGGGACCGGTCGCGCGCCGGTGGGCCTCCAGGCCCATCCACGCGGTGACGGCGCGCTCGCCGAGGATCTGCAGCATCGGGCGCGGGCCGATCAGCGGGACGGCGTGGAAGACGTCGCTCGCGGCCATCTTGTCGACGCTGTCCCAGGTCAGGAACTTCGCCGAGCGCTCGTGGTGGCCGCGGGCACCGCAGTAGTACTCCCAGCCCTCGACGCCGTGCTGCCCGCCGAGCGCGCCGGCTTCCGCGGCCGTCTCGGGGAACATCGTCAGCACGCCGGGGTCCTCACCGCGGGCGGCGGCCGTCCGCGCCTGGGCGGCGGCGTCGAGCAGACCCTGGAAGACGGCCGGGTCCTGGGTGCCGTCGGCGCCGTAGCGGAACTGGCGGGCGGGTTCGGCGGTGCACACGGTCGCCACGGCCTTGACGCGGTGGTCACCACCGGTGGCGGCGAGCGAGTACCCGCCTGAGGCGCAGATGCCGAGCAGCCCGATCCGGCCGGCGTCGACCTCGGGGCGGGTGGTGAGGTACGAGACGGCGGCCTTGAAGTCTTCGATCCGCTGGGCGGGGTCTTCGAGGCCGCGCGGCAGACCGCCGGATTCGCCCTGGTGGGCGGCGTCGAACGCCAGGGTGACGAACCCGCGTTCGGCCATCAGCCGCGCGTACGTCCCGGAGGTCTGCTCCTTGATGCCGGTCCCGGGGTGCCCGACAACGAGCGCGGGGCGCGGGGTGCCCGTGTCGTCGGGGACGTAGAGGTGCGCCGCGATGTCGATGCCGGCGCTGGTGAAGGTGACGGTGGTCTTGGTCATGAAGACACCTTCGCCCCGGCTCGAGGAGCGGAAAAGCCGAGAGTTCCTGCCTGGGAAGGATCCTGCCCCCGCACGCCGAGAGCTACTCGCTCGTCCTGACGGCCGGGGACGGGCCCGGCGTCGAGGGCCGCGCAGCGACGGTCCGGATCGACCCGGCGGCGTGAAGAAGCCCGGCCACGCCCCGAAAGACGTGGCCGGGCTCAGCAGCGGGACCTCAGTCCCAGTCGAGCGCGCCGCCCGACTGGTACTCGATGACGCGGGTCTCGAAGAAGTTCTTCTCCTTCTTCAGGTCCATCGCCTCGGACATCCACGGGAACGGGTTCTCGGTCTCGCCGAAGATCGGCTGGAGCCCGATCTGCTGCGCGCGGCGGTCGGTGATGAAGTGCATGTACTGCTCGCACAGCTGCGCCGACAGGCCGAGCATGCCGCGCGGCATCGTGTCGCGCGCGTAGTTGACCTCGAGCTCGCACGCCTCCTTCAGCATTCCGCGCACCTCGGCCTGGAACTCCTCGGTCCACAGGTGCGGGTTCTCGATCTTGATCTGGTTGATGCAGTCGATGCCGAAGTTCAGGTGGATCGACTCGTCGCGCAGGATGTACTGGTACTGCTCGGCGATGCCGACCATCTTGTTCCGGCGGCCCAGCGACAGGATCTGCGCGAAGCCGGTGTAGAACCACATGCCCTCGAAGATCACGTAGAACGCGACGAGGTCGCGCAGGAACGCCTGGTCGGCCTCCGGCGTGCCGGTCTCGAAGTCCGGGTTCTCCAGGTTCTGCGTGTACTTCAGCGCCCACGCGTCCTTGTCCGAAATGGACGGAACCTCGCGGTACATGTTGAACAGCTCGCCCTCGACCAGGCCGAGGCTCTCGCAGATGTACTGGAAGGTGTGCGTGTGCACGGCCTCCTCGAACGCCTGGCGCAGCAGGTACTGGCGGCACTCGGGGTTGGTGATCTGCCGGTACACCGCGAGCACGATGTTGTTGGCCACCAACGACTCCGCGGTCGCGAAGAAGCCGAGGTTGCGCTTGAGCATCTGCCGCTCGTCCTCGGTGAGGCCGTCCGGCGACTTCCACAGCGCGATGTCGGCCTGCATGGCGACCTCGGTCGGCATCCAGTGGTTGTTGCAGCCGGCGAGGTACTTCTCCCACGCCCACTTGTACTTCATGGGCAGCAGCTGGTTGACGTCGGCGCGCGCGTTGATCATGCGCTTGTCGTCGACGTTGATCCGGGCGGCGCCGACCTCGATCTCCCCGAGGCCGGTCGCGTCCGTGGTCTCCACGTTGGTCATGTTCCTCGGGTTCCTTACTGGCAGGCTTCGCAGTCGGGGTCGTCGATGCGGCAGGCGGCGCCTTCGGTGGCCACGAAGTCGACGTCCGGCGCGGGCTTCGGAGCGGGCGTCGGCGCCGGTGCCGGAGCGGGCGTCGGCGCCGGGGCAGCCGCCGCGGGAGCCGGGACCGGGGTGGCCGAGACGGCGTTCAGCTTGCCGTCGGTGCCGCGCAGGGTGCTCTTCTCCACGTGCGTCGCGGACTGCGCCCGCAGGTAGTACGTGGTCTTGAGGCCCTTGTGCCACGCGTAGCGGTACAGCTCGTCGAGCTTGCGGCCGCTCGGCGCCGCGATGTACAGGTTCAGCGACTGCGCCTGGTCGATCCACTTCTGGCGCACCGAACCCGCGTCGACGATCCACTTCGACTCGATCTCGAACGCCGTCGCGTACAACGCCTTCAGGTCGGCCGGCACGCGGTCGATCTGGCCGAGGCTGCCGTCGAAGTACTTGAGGTCGCTGACCATGACCTCGTCCCAGAGCCCGCGCTCCTTGAGGCTCTTGACCAGGTGCGGGTTGACGACGGTGAAGTCGCCGGACATGTTCGACTTGACGAACAGGTTCTGGAACAGCGGCTCGATCGACTGCCCGACCCCGGAGATGTTGGAGATCGTCGCGGTCGGCGCGATCGCCATCACGTTGGAGTTGCGCATGCCGACGGTCTTGACGCGCTCGCGCAGCGGCGCCCAGTCCAAAGTGGACGAGGTGTCGACGTCGAGGCCGTCACCCTGGCGGGCGTCGATGAGCAGCTGCAGCGAGTCGATCGGCAGGATGCCCTTGCTCCACAGCGATCCCTCGAACGACTGGTACTGCCCGCGCTCCTCGGCGAGATCGGTCGACGCCGAGATCGCGTAGTAGGACAGGTGCTCCATGGAGACGTCGGCGAACTTCACGGCCTCTTCGGAGGCGAACGGGACGCCGATCTCGAACAGCGCGTCCTGGAAGCCCATGATGCCCAGGCCCACCGGGCGGTGGCGCAGGTTGGAGCGGCGCGCCTCCGGGATCGTGTAGAAGTTGATGTCGATCACGTTGTCCAGCATGCGGACGGCCGTGCGCACGGTCTTCTCGAGCCGCTCGGTGTCCAAGCCGGCCGGGGTGACGTGCTTGAGCAGGTTCACCGAGCCGAGGTTGCAGACCGCGACCTCGTCGGTGGTCGTGTTCAGCGTGATCTCGGTGCACAGGTTGGACGAGTGCACGACGCCGACGTGCTGCTGCGGCGAGCGCAGGTTGCACGGGTCCTTGAACGTGATCCACGGGTGGCCGGTCTCGAACAGCATGGTCAGCATGCGGCGCCACAGGTCGACCGCGCGGATCCGGCGGAACACCTTGATCTCGCCGCGGTCGGCCATCGCCTCGTACTCGCGGTAGCGGGCGGCGAACTCGTTGCCGTAGAGGTCGTGCAGGTCCGGCGTCTCGTTCGGCGAGAACAGCGTCCACTCGGCGTTGGCCTCGACGCGGCGGAGGAACTCGTCGGGCACCCAGTTCGCGGTGTTCATGTCGTGGGTGCGCCGGCGGTCGTCACCGGTGTTCTTGCGCAGGTCGAGGAACTCCTCGATGTCCACGTGCCAGGTCTCGAGGTACGCGCAGGCCGCGCCCTTGCGCTTGCCGCCCTGGTTGACCGCGACGGCGGTGTCGTTGGCGATCTTGAGGAACGGCACGACGCCCTGCGACTGGCCGTTGGTGCCCTTGATGTGCGCGCCGAGGCCGCGGACCGGGGTCCAGTCGTTGCCGAGGCCGCCCGAGTACTTGGCCAGCAGCGCGTTGTTCTTGTAGGCCTGGAAGATCGAGTCCAGGTCGTCGTCCACCGTGGTCAGGAAGCAGGACGACAGCTGCGGGCGCGTGGTGCCCGAGTTGAACAGCGTCGGCGTGGACGCCATGAAGTGGAAGCTCGACAGCAGCTCGTAGAACTCGATGGCGCGGGCCTCGCGGTCGTCTTCCCGGATCGCGAGACCCATGGCGACGCGCATGAAGAACGCCTGCGGCAGCTCGAAGCGGGTGCCGTCGTGGTGCTGGAAGTACCGGTCGTAGAGCGTCTGCAGGCCGAGGAACCCGAAGTCGAGGTCGCGCTCGGGGCGGATCGCGGCGGTGATCTTGTCGAGGTCGAAGCGCTGCAGCTCGGCGTCGACCAGCTCCAGCTCGATCGCGCGGCGCAGGTAGGCGCGGAAGTACGCGGGGTACTCGGTCGCCATCTCGTCCTGGCTGGCCAGGCGCGGCTTCTTCGCCAGGTAGCTCAGCGCCTCGCCGCGCAGCTTGTCCAGCAGCAGGCGGGCGGAGACGTAGGAGTAGTTCGGCTCCTGCTCGACGAGCACGCGGGCGGCCAGGACCTGGGCCAGGGCCAGCTCGTCGGCGCTGATGCCGTCGTAGAGGTTGCGCTTGGCCTCGGCCAGCACCGGCTCGGCTTCGACGTCGTCGAGCCCGGCGACGGCCTCGCCCACGACGTGGGACACGCGGGCCCAGTCGAGCGGGCGCAGCACGCCGTCGGTGCCCTTGACGTTCAGGGCGACCTCGGTGGCGGCGGGCTTGATGGCCTCGCGGGCCTTGCTGCGCTCCTCGCGGTAGAGGACGTAGGCGCGGGCGACCTTGTGGTGCTCGCCGCGCATGAGGGCGAGCTCGACGATGTCCTGGATCTGCTCGATGTGCAGGGCGGTCTCGGGGCCGGCGTGGCGCAGCAGGGTGGTCTCCACCTGCTGGGTCAGCTCGGCGACGACGTGGTGCACGCGGGAGGACGCGGCGGCGTCGCCGCCCTCGACCGCGAGGAACGCCTTGGTCAGCGCGACCGAGATCTTCCCGGCGTCGAACGGCGACACGCTGCCGTCCCGCCGGATGACCCGGATCGCGGTGGGTGTGTCGGCGGCTGAGGGCCGCTGACCGGTTTCGACTGACATGCGTGTCTCCAAGTTTTCGGGCGCGTTCGATCGCCGCACGACGTCATGAGGCCGTGCGCTGCAGGTTCTCCAAAGCTGCCCGGCCACCCTCTGCAGCGGTCTCCCCGTCGCTGGGGGCTGCCGGTCACCAGAGACTACATGTAGGGGTGATCGCCCGCGCGGGACCCAAGGGGTGGCGTGTCGCGCTCTCACCCTGGCGGGTTACGTGATCACCCAGAGGTGCTGTTCACGCCGCGGGGACGCGCTTGCGGAGGTAGGTTCAGGCGCCGAAACGCAACTGCGAGCCCGGGAGTTCCAGGCTCGCCACCGGGCGGCGGCCGTCCAGGTAGCCCAGCGGGCCGTCCGGGTTGAAGCTCCAGTCCGCCGAGGCCGGGCGCGGGCGGATCTTCGCGCCCACCGGGGTGCGCAGCAGGCCGTCGCGCTCCTGGACCACCTCGAACGACGTCGGCACGCGCACGGGCAGGCCGGCCCGTCGGGTGAATGCCGCCGTCGCGATCCAGTCGTCCGCCGTCGCCGCCGTGGCCTGGAAGGTGCGGTTGCCGACGAAGTTCAGGGTGGCCAGGTCCTTCGGGATTGCCCACAGCTCCCGCCCGCCCGCCAGCGATGCCTCACTGTCGACCCAGATCTCGGTGATCGAGCACGAAACTCGACGCGCCTTGATCGAGACCGCGGCCAGCAGCTCGTGGTAGGCCATCTGCCCGGGCGGGGTGTAGTCGATCCACGCCGTGAACACCGACGCCTGGCCCGCGACGAGCAGCGGCGACGCGCCGGGCGGCAGGGGAGGCAGCTGAGAAGGCGGCACCCGCCAGATCGAGACGCGCGCGTCGGCGGTCAGGTGCCAGGGCTGTGGCGGGTAGAGGCTCATTTGTCCAACCAGGGGAGGTACGGCGGCAGGTCCTTGTCGACGCGCATGCCGAACGCCGGCGGCCGCTTCTGCAGGAACGACATAACGCCCTCGACGGCGTCCGGGCTCGCGCCGAGCCCGCCGATCAACTTCGAGTCGAGTTCGTGCACCGGGTACGGCGACTCGGCGCTCGCCATCCGGTAGAGCAGCTGGCGGGTCACCGCGACCGACACCGGTGCCGTCGTCGCGACGATCTCGTGGGCCAGCTTGTACGCCTCGTCGAGCACGGTCCCGGTCGGGAAGACCTGGTGCACCAAGCCTTTCGCGAGGGCCTCGGCCGCGGGGAACACCCGGCCGCTGATCATCCAGTCGAGAGCCGTGCCCATGCCGACGAGCCGGGGGAGGAACCACGCCGACGCGCCCTCGGGGTAGAGCCCGCGGCGCGTGAACACGAACCCGAACCGGGAGTCCTCCGACGCGAGCCGGTAGTCGCACGACAGCGTGATCGTGACGCCGCCGCCGACCGCGGCACCGTGCAGGGCCGCGATCACCGGCTTGTTCATCGCGAAGATCCGCTTCGAGCACCGGCCGGCGGGCTCCTGCCACGCCGCGTCCGGGCCGGCCGACGGGTCGAAGTCGAAGCCGCCCTGCGAGAGGTCCGCGCCGACGCAGAAGTCCTTGCCCGCGCCGGTCAGCACGACCACGCGGACGTCTTCGTCGCGGTCCGCACGATCCATCGCGTCGCCGAGCTCGTCGGCCATCCGGATCGTGTAGCCGTTGCGCGCCTCGGGGCGGTTCAGCGTCACCGTGGCGATCCGCTCCGCGACGGCGTAGGTGATCTCGGCGTAGTCGGCCATGCGACGAAACTATTGCAGTCCGACCCTACTGGCAAGGTGTCAATAGTGGGTCCGCAGCGTCCGGGGCGAAACAATCAGGCGTGCTTGATTTTTCCACCGGCCGGTGCGACGCTGGGCGCCAGGACGCAAGGAGGCGGCTGATGGCGGATCTCGGCGTGATCCTCGGGGATCTCGACGCGGAGACACGGACGATCGACGACGTGGTGGCGGGCCTGCCGGCGTCGGACTGGGCGCGGGAAACACCGGCCGAGGGGTGGACGATCGCGCACCAGATCGCCCACCTGGCCTGGACCGACCGGAAAGCGCTGATCGCGGCGGCCCATCCGGAAGACTGGCAGGCCGAGGTCGAGGAGCTGCTCAAGGCGGGGGCAACCTACGTCGACGACGGCGCCGCGGCCGGGGCGCAGCGGCCGCCGCGCGAGATCCTCGAAGACTGGCGCTCGGGGCGCGCGGCACTGGCCGAAGCGCTCGCCGCCGTGCCGGAAGGGCAGAAACTGCCCTGGTACGGCCCGCCGATGAGCGCCGCCTCGATGGCGACCGCGCGGATGATGGAGACCTGGGCGCACGGCCAGGACGTCTTCGACGCCCTCGGCCTGACCCGCGAACCGACCGCGCGGCTGTGGCACATCGCCCGCTTCGGCACGCGCACCCGCGACTTCGCCTACCTGACCCAGTCGCTCGCGCCGCCGGCGGAGGAGTTCCGCGTCGAGCTGGCCGCGCCCGACGGCTCCACCTGGGCGTTCGGCCCGGAGGACGCCGAGCAGAAGCTGACCGGCAGCGCGCTGGACTTCTGCCTGGTCGTCACGCAGCGGCGGCACTCGGCCGACACCGATCTGGTCGCGCACGGCGCCGACGTCGAAGAGTGGCTGACCATCGCGCAGGCCTTCGCCGGCCCGCCCGGGGAAGGCCGGAAGCCGGGGCAGTTCGCATGACCTACCGCATCGGCAACGCGTCCGGTTTTTACGGCGACCGGTTCTCCGCGGTCCGCGAGATGCTGACCGGCGGCCCCCTCGACGTCTTGACCGGCGACTACCTCGCCGAGCTGACCATGCTCATCCTCGGCCGCGACCGGATGAAGGACGCGAACCGCGGCTACGCCAAGACGTTCCTCCGCCAGATGGAGGAAAACCTTGGTCTGGCAAGGGAAAAGGGTGTCAAGATCGTCGCCAACGCGGGCGGGCTCAACCCCGCCGGCCTCGCCGACGCCCTCCGCGAACTCGCGGCCAAGCTCGGGCTCGACGTCAAGATCGCGCACGTCGAAGGCGACGACCTCGTGGCCCGCGCGGACGAGCTGGACCTCGGGAAACCGTTGACCGCCAACGCCTACCTCGGCGCCTGGGGCATCGTCGAATGCCTGAACGCGGGCGCCGACGTCGTCGTCACCGGCCGCGTCACCGATGCCTCGGTGATCGTCGGCCCGGCCGCCGCGCACTACGGCTGGGCCCGCGACGACTTCGACGCCCTCGCCGGCGCGGTCGCGGCCGGGCACGTCATCGAATGCGGCGCCCAGGCCACCGGCGGCAACTACGCCTTCTTCACCGAGCACTCCCTGGGCGTGCCGGGCTTCCCGATCGCCGAGATCGAGGCCGACGGCTCCAGCGTCATCACCAAGCACCCGGGCACCGGGGGAGTGGTGAACACCGGCACGGTCAAGGCTCAGCTGCTGTACGAAATCACCGGCGCGCGCTACGCCGGGCCCGATGTGACCACGCGGTTCGACACGCTGTCCTTGTCGGACGACGGGCCCGATCGGGTCCGCATCTCCGGCGTCCGCGGCGAAGCCCCGCCGCCGACGCTGAAGGTCGCGCTGAACACCCTGGGCGGGTTCCGCAACGAGACGACGTTCGTCCTCACCGGACTCGACATCGAGGCGAAAGCCGCGCTGGTGCGCGAACAGCTCGAAGCGTCCATGAAGGACCGGCCACCCGCCGACGTCCGGTGGACCCTCGCCCGGACCGACCACGCGGACGCCGACACCGAGCAGGCGGCCAGCGCGCTGCTGCACGTCGCCGTCAAGGACGCCGACCCGAAGGTCGCCGGGCGCGCGTTCACCGGGGCCGCCATCGAGCTGGCGCTGGCGAGCTACCCGGGCTTCCACGTCACCGCGCCCCCTTCCGACGCGTCGCCGTACGGCGTCTACACCGCGGCCTACGTGGACGCGGGGCAGGTGCCGCACGTCGCCGTGCTGCCCGACGGCATGCGTGTCGACATAGCGCCTTCGTCGTCCACTCTGGACCTGTCCGATGTGGACGAGCCCGCGCTGCCCGAACCGCTCGGCCACGGCCCGGTGCGCCGCGTCCCCCTGGGCACGATCGCCGGCGCCCGCAGCGGGGACAAGGGCGGCAACGCCAACCTCGGCGTCTGGGTGCGGTCGGAAGAGGCGTGGCGGTGGCTGGTGCACCGGCTGACCGTCGCCGAGTTCAAGCTGCTGCTGCCCGAAACCGCCGACCTGCCGGTGACGCGCTACCTGCTGCCCAACCTGTGGGCGATGAACTTCGTCGTCGAGGGCATCCTCGGCGAGGGCGTCGCGTCGCAGGCGCGGTTCGACCCGCAGGCCAAGGCCTTCGGCGAGTGGCTGCGCTCCCGTGAAATCGACGTCCCCGAGGTGCTCCTGTGACCGATCCCTTCCGGACGCCCGAACGGGCCGAGCTGCGCAAGACCGTGCGCAAGTTCATCGAGCAGGAGGTCCTGCCGCACCTCGACGACTGGGAGCGCGCCGGCGAGCTGCCGCGCGACCTGCACCGCAAGGCCGGCGAGCTGGGCCTGCTCGGCGTCGCCTTCCCCGAGGAGATCGGCGGGGGAGACGGCAACTACCTCGACGCCCTGGTCGTCGCCGAGGAGATGCACTACGCGGGCGGCTCCGGTGGCCTCTTCGCGTCGCTGTTCACCTGCGGCATCGCCGTCCCGCACATCGCCGAAGCGAACGACCCGGTCCAGATCGAACGCTGGGTGCGCCCGACGCTGGCCGGGGACAAGATCGGTTCGCTGGCCGTCACCGAACCCGACGGCGGCTCGGATGTCGCCGGGATCCGGACCACCGCCGTCCGCGAGGGCGACGAGTACGTCGTCAACGGCGCCAAGACGTTCATCACCTCCGGCTGCCGCGCGGACTTCGTCACCACGGTCGTGCGCACCGGCGGCGACGGCGCGCACGGGCTTTCGCTGATCGTCGTCGAGCGCGGGACGCCCGGGTTCACCGTGTCCCGCAAGCTCGAGAAGATGGGCTGGCTCTGCTCCGACACCGCCGAACTGTCCTACGTGGACGTCCGCGTGCCGGTGGAGCACCTGATCGGGGCCGAGAACAGCGGGTTCGCGCAGGTGGCCACCCAGTTCGTCACCGAACGGCTTTCCCTGGCCGTGCAGGCGTACGCCCACGCGCAGCGCGCCCTCGACCTGACGCTCGACTGGTGCCGGCTGCGCGAGACGTTCGGCCGGCCGCTCATCTCGCGGCAGGTCGTGCAGCACAAGCTCACCGAGATGGCGCGCAAGGTCGACGTCGCGCGGACCTACACCCGGCAGGCCGCGATCCGGCACGTCTCGGGCGAAGAGGTCATCGCCGAAGCCTGTTTCGCCAAGAACACCGCCGTCGAGGCCGCCGAATGGGTGGTCAACGAGGCCGTCCAGCTGCACGGCGGCCTCGGCTACATGCGCGAGTCCGAAGTGGAGCGCCACTACCGCGACGTCCGGATCCTCGGCATCGGCGGCGGCACCACCGAGATCCTCACCGGCCTGGCCGCGAAGCGATTGGGATACACCTCGTGACTACCTTGAGGTCCACAGTGGACACGCGGGCCGCCGAGTTCGGCGCGAACCGCGAGGCGATGCTGGAGAAGCTCGCCGAAATCGACGCCGAGCAGGCCAAGGCCGTCGCGGGCGGCGGCGAGAAGTACGTCGAGCGCCACCGCAAGCGCGGCAAGCTCCTCGCCCGCGAGCGGATCGAGCTGCTGCTCGACCAGGACTCGCCGTTCCTGGAGCTGTCGCCGCTGGCCGCGTGGGGCACCGACTACCGGGTCGGCGCGAGCCTGGTCACCGGCATCGGCGTCGTCGAAGGCGTCGAGTGCCTGATCTCGGCCAGCGACCCGACGGTCAAGGGCGGCGCGAGCAACCCGTGGACCACCAAGAAGAGCTTCCGGGCCGCGGACATCGCCGCGCAGAACCGGCTGCCGTCGATCAACCTCGTCGAGTCCGGCGGCGCCGACCTGCCGACGCAGAAGGAGATCTTCATCCCCGGCGGCCGGATCTTCCGCGACATCACGCGGGCCTCGGCCGCGGGCTGCCCGACGGTCGCGCTGGTCTTCGGCAACTCCACCGCCGGTGGCGCGTACCTGCCGGGCATGTCGGACTACGTCGTGATGGTCAAGGAACGCGCGAAGGTGTTCCTCGGCGGGCCGCCGCTGGTCAAGATGGCGACCGGCGAGGAGTCCGACGACGAGTCGCTCGGCGGCGCCGAGATGCACGCGCGGACCTCGGGCCTGGCCGACTACCTGGCCGTCGACGAGCAGGACGCGATCCGGCTGGGCCGCAACATCATCAAGCGGCTCAACTGGACCAAGCAGGGGCCGACGCCGAAGCCGGACTACGCCGAGCCCCTGTACGACACCGAGGACCTGCTCGGCATTGTCCCGACCGACCTCAAGGTGCCCTTCGACCCGCGCGAGGTGATCGCCCGGGTCGTCGACGGCTCCGACTTCGACGAGTTCAAGCCGCTGTACGGCTCTTCGCTGGTGACCGGCTGGGCGAGCATCCACGGCTACCCGGTCGGCGTGCTGGCCAACGCCCAGGGCGTGCTGTTCGGCGAGGAGTCGCAGAAGGCCGCGCAGTTCATCCAGCTGGCCAACCAGATCCACACGCCGCTGGTGTTCCTGCACAACACCACCGGCTACATGGTCGGCAAGGAGTACGAGCAGAGCGGCATCATCAAGCACGGCGCGATGATGATCAACGCCGTGTCGAACTCGAAGGTGCCGCACCTGTCCGTCCTCATGGGAGCGTCCTACGGCGCCGGGCACTACGGGATGTGCGGCCGCGCCTACGATCCCCGCTTCCTGTTCGCGTGGCCGAGCGCGAAGTCCGCGGTGATGGGCCCGGCGCAGCTGGCCGGCGTGTTGTCCATCGTGGCCCGCGCGGCCGCCGAGAGCCGCGGCCAGGAGTACAACGAAGAGCACGACAAGGCCATGCGCGCCATGGTGGAAGGCCAGATCGAAGCCGAGTCGATGCCGATGTTCCTCTCCGGCATGCTCTACGACGACGGCATCATCGACCCGCGCGACACCCGCACCGTGCTGGGCGTGAGCCTGTCCGCGATCCACAATGGACCAGTGAAGGGCGCCGAGGGCTTCGGCGTCTTCCGGATGTGAGTGAGCGATGATCCAGAACCTGCTGGTCGCCAACCGCGGCGAGATCGCCCGCCGCGTCTTCCGCAGCTGCCGTGACGCCGGGATCGGCACGGTGGCGGTGTTCTCCGACGCCGATGCCTCCGCACCCCATGCCTTGGAAGCCGACGCGGCCGTCCGGCTGCCCGGCAACGCGCCGTCCGAGACGTACCTGCGCGCCGAGCTGCTGGTGAAGGCCGCGGCCGACACCGGCGCCGACGCCGTCCACCCCGGCTACGGCTTCCTGTCCGAGAACGCCGCGTTCGCGCGGGCCGTCCTCGACGCCGGGCTGACCTGGGTCGGGCCGCCGCCGGAGGCCATCGAGACGATGGGCTCCAAAGTGGAGTCCAAACGGCTGATGGCCGCCGCCGGTGTCCCGGTGCTGTCCGAACTGGACCCGGCTACGGTGACTTCCGACGACTTGCCGTTGCTGGTCAAGGCGTCCGCCGGTGGTGGTGGCCGCGGGATGCGCGTGGTCCGCTCCCTCGACGAGCTGGCCGAAGCGGTGGAAGGGGCCAGCGCGGAGGCCGGGTCCGCGTTCGGCGACCCGACGGTCTTCTGCGAGCGGTACCTGGAAACCGGCCGCCACATCGAGGTCCAGGTGCTCGCCGACAAGCACGGCACGGTGTGGGCGGTGGGGGAGCGGGAGTGCTCCATCCAGCGGCGCCACCAGAAGGTCGTCGAAGAGGCGCCGTCGCCGTTCGTCGACGCCGCGATGCGCGAGGAGCTGTTCGACGCCGCGCGCAAGGCCGCCAAGGCGATCGACTACGTCGGCGCGGGCACGGTCGAGTTCCTCGCCGGGCCCGACGGGCGGTTCTACTTCCTCGAGATGAACACCCGGCTGCAGGTCGAGCACCCGGTCACCGAGAACGTCACCGGCCTCGACCTGGTCGCGCTGCAGCTGCGGATCGCAGATGGGGAACGGTTGCCCGCCGACCCGCCGCCGACCGTCGGACACTCCATCGAAGTCCGGCTCTACGCCGAAGACCCGGCGGCCGGGTGGCAGCCCCAGAGCGGCACGCTGCACACGTTCGAAGTGCCCGATGTGGACCGCCGGTTCACCGAAGGCGCCGGGCTGCGGCTCGACTCCGGGTTCGAGAGCGGCTCGGTGGTGGGTGTCCACTACGACCCGATGCTCGCCAAGGTGGTCACCTGGGCCCCGACCCGCGCCGAAGCCGCCCGGCGACTCGCGAAGGCCCTCGCGGCGACGAAGATCCACGGCGTCGTCACCAACCGCGACCTGCTGGTCACCATCCTGCGTCACGAAGCTTTCCTGGCGGGGGAGACCGACACGGCGTTCTTCGACCGCCACGGTCTCGACACCCTGGCCGCGCCGCTGGCCACTGTGGACACCGAGCGGCTCTCGGCCCTCGCGGCGGCCCTGGCGGACGCGGCGGGCAACCGCGCGTCGGCGACCACGCAGAGCAGGCTGCCCAGCGGCTGGCGCAACGTCCGCTCGGCCGGGCAGCGCAAGGCGTTCACCGTGGCCGATCGCGAATACGAGGTCGTCTACTCGCTGACGCGGGATGGCTTGAAGGCCGACGGTTTCGAGGCCGAGCTGGTCAGCGCCGAGCCCGGTCGGGTCGTGCTGGACGTCGGCGGCGTGCGACGCGCGTTCGACGTCGCCCGCCACGACGGGGTGTCCTACGTGGACTCCGCACTCGGCTCGGTGGCGCTCAAGGCCGAGCCGCGGTTCGCCGACCCGGACGCGGCCCTGGCCGCCGGGTCGCTGGTCGCGCCGATGCCCGGCACGGTCGTCCGGCTCGCCGTGCAGGCCGGGGACCCGGTCAAGGCCGGTGACCCGCTGCTGTGGCTCGAGGCGATGAAGATGGAACACCGGATCGCCGCCCCCGCCGACGGCGTGGTCGCGGAACTGCCGGTGACAGTGGGACAGCAGGTCGAAGTGGGCACGATCCTCGCGGTGGTGGGAGAAGCAGAATGAACGCCATGAACTTCATCGAGCCGGAGGAGCGGATCGCGCTTCGCAAGGCCGTAGCCGAGCTGGGCGCCAAGTACGGGCACGAGTACTACGCCCGCAAGGCCCGCGCGGACGAGAAGACGCACGAGCTCTGGGACGAGGCCGGGCGCCTCGGCTACCTCGGCGTCAACATCCCCGAGGAGTACGGCGGCGGGGGCGCGGGCATCGCCGACCTCGCCGCGGTGCTCGAAGAGCTCGCCGCCGCGGGCTCGCCGCTGCTGCTCATGGTCGTCTCGCCGGCCATCTGCGGCACCGTCATCTCGCGGTTCGGCACCGACGAGCAGAAGAAGCAGTGGCTGCCCGGCATCGCCGACGGCACCAAGCGGATGGTCTTCGCGATCACCGAGCCGGACGCCGGCTCGAACTCGCACAAGATCACCACCACCGCGAAGCGCGACGGCGACGGCTGGGTCCTCAGTGGACGCAAGGTCTACATCTCCGGCGTCGATGAGGCCGACGCGGTGCTCGTCGTCGGCCGCATGGAGGACTCGAAGACCGGCCGGCTCAAGCCCGCGCTGTTCATCCTGCCGACCGGCACCGAGGGCTTCGAGTACACGAAGATCCCGATGGACATCGTCGCGCCGGAGAACCAGTTCTCGCTGTTCCTCGACGACGTCAAGCTCCCGGCCGAGGCGCTCGTCGGCGAGGAGGACGCGGCCATCGCGCAGCTGTTCGCGGGCCTCAACCCGGAACGCATCATGGGCGCGTCGTTCTCCCTCGGCATCGCCCGGTACGCCCTTTCCAAGGCCGTCTCCTACGCCAACCAGCGCCAGGTCTGGGGCACGCCGATCGGTGCGCACCAGGGCCTCGCACACCCCCTGGCCGAGATCAAGGTCGAGCTGGAACTGGCGAAGCTGATGACGCAGAAGGCGGCGTCGCTCTACGACTCCGGTGACGACTTCGGCGCGGGGGAGTCGGCCAACATGGCGAAGTACGCCGCCGCCGAGGTCGCCATCCGCGCGACCGACCAGGCCGTGCAGACCCACGGCGGCAACGGCCTCGCGACCGAATACGGCCTCGGCACGCTCGTCACCGCCGTCCGGCTCGGCCGGATCGCGCCGGTCAGCCGCGAGATGGTGCTCAACTTCGTCGGCCAGCACAGCCTCGGCCTGCCCAAGTCCTACTAGGAGAGTCGCCATGTCTACTTTGGACGGCAAGACGATCATCATGTCGGGCGGCAGCCGCGGCATCGGCGAGGCGATCGCGCTCCGGGCGGCCGCCGATGGGGCCAACATCGCGCTGCTGGCCAAGACCGCCGAGCCGCACCCGAAGCTGCCGGGCACGATCTACACCGCGGCCGAGGCGATCGAGAAGGCGGGCGGCCACGCGCTGCCGATCCTCGGCGACGTCCGCGACGACGACGGTGTCGCCGCCGCGGTGGCGAAGACCGTCGAGCAGTTCGGCGGCATCGACATCGTCGTGAACAACGCCAGCGCGATCGACCTGACGCCGACCGAGCAGGTCAGCATGAAGCGCTACGACCTGATGCAGGACATCAACGCACGCGGCACGTTCCTGCTGTCCAAACTGGCCATCCCGCACCTCCGGCAGGGGATGAACCCGCACATCCTGACGCTCTCGCCGCCGATCAGCCTCGACGAGAAGTGGTTCACCGCCGGGCACCTCGCGTACAGCATCGCGAAGTACTCGATGAGCCTGGTGACCGTCGGGCTCGCCGCGGAACTCCGCCAGGACGGCGTCGCGGTCAACTCGCTGTGGCCGCGCACGACGATCGACACGGCGGCGATCCGCAACGTCGTCGGGGCGGAGCTGGCGTCGCGGAGCCGGACGCCGGAGATCATGGCCGAAGCCGCGTACGCGATCCTGACCAAGCCGAGCCGGGAGGTCACCGGCAACTTCTTCCTCGACGACGAG
This sequence comes from Amycolatopsis sp. NPDC114478, assembly GCF_055633805.1. Taxonomy (NCBI): domain Bacteria; kingdom Bacillati; phylum Actinomycetota; class Actinomycetes; order Pseudonocardiales; family Pseudonocardiaceae; genus Amycolatopsis; species Amycolatopsis sp. NPDC114478. The sequence continues at coordinate 58,946 of NZ_JBVKDO010000032.1, forward strand.
GTGCTGCGGGCCGAGGGCGTCACCGACTTCGCGAAGTACCGCGTCGGCGACACCGCGGAGGAAGACCTGCAGCTCGACTTCTGGGTCGAACCGGCTTGACCGGCGTCCGCGAACCCCAGCAGGAACGCAGTCGCACGACGCGCCGGCGGCTGATCGAGGCCGCACTCGACGGGTTCGCCGAGCGCGGCTGGCACGGCGTCACGGTGGCCGCCATCGCCGAGCGCGCCGGCGTCTCGCGCGGCGCGGCCCAGCACCACTTCCCGACGCGCGAGGACCTCGTGGTGGCGGCGGTCGACCTGCTCGGCGAAGCCCAGATCGACGAGCTGCGCGCGCAGGCCGCCGACCTGCCGAGCGGGCCGTCCCGCACCGAGCGCGTGGTCGAGATGGTGCTGAACCTCTACACCGGGCCGCTGTTCCGCGCGGCCCTCCAGCTGTGGGCGGTGGCGGCGACGGACGAGTCGCTGCGTGACGTGCTGGTGCCCCTGGAGGCCAGGGTCGGACGCGAAGCGCACCGGGTGGCGGTGGAGCTCCTCGGCGTGGACGAGTCCCGCCCGGGGGTCCGCGAGCTGGTCCAGGCCACCCTCGACCTGGGCCGCGGCCTGGGCCTGGCGAACTTGCTCACGGACGACGCCCGCCGCCGCAAGCAGATCATCAGGGAGTGGGCGCGAACGCTGGAGCTGAGGCTCGGCTGAGCTGCACCGGTCGGAGCTGGACGGAGAGCCGGCTCGGGCGCCCGAGGAAAGAGCTGGGTGGTCACCCAAAGCCTGCCCGTCCGGCGAGGACAGCTTTTTGCAGTGAGCAAGTCCAAAGCCCACCGACCGTCCGCCCCAGTGAGCGACGACCGCTCGCCGAGACCCCTCAACCGTTCACCGACACCAACCGAGACCCACCGGAACCCGAACCTGCTCCGAACCGTCATAGTGTTGTAAGTAACACAATCGGCCCAACGGGCGAATGACTATACGTAGCAAGAACGCAGAGGAAGGCAGTCCGGTGTCCGGTTCAGGAGTCGAGCTCACCCACCGCGCGATGGCAATGCTGAAGGCGGTGGCCGCTGGACGTGCGCAGATGTCGTGCAGCTGCGAGCCCGACCTCTTCATCGACGGATTCGCGTGCTGCGATCAGATGACGGCCCACGCGCTCGCCCACGGTGGCTACCTGCGTCCCGCCGCCGAAGCCGCCACCGGCCGGGTCCCCGCCGAACTGACCGAAGCCGGCCGGGCCGCGCTGGAGATCACCGTCGCCGCCTGAGCACCTGCTCACGCGTCACGCACCGTCGTTGTTCGCTCATCCGTTCGATTCGCCCTCCCGTCGCGTGAGCACGCGGGCAGTGCCTTCGGTGACGGCGACCGTGTGCTCCGAGTGGGCCGTGCGGGAGCCGTCGGCCGACCGGATGGTCCAGCCGTCGGGGTCGTAGACGATCCGGTCGGTCGTGCGGGCGAACCAGGGTTCGAGCGCCAGCGTCAGGCCCGGCCGGAGCTTCATCCCGCGCCCGGGCGCGCCCTTGTTGGGAACGTGCAGGTCCTCGTGCATGGTGCGGCCGATGCCGTGCCCGCCGAACTCGGTGTTGACCGGGTAGCCGTACTCGCGGGCCACCGCCCCGATCGCCGCCGAGATGTCACCCAGCCGGTTGCCCGGGCGGGCTGCCTCGATCGCCGCTTCCAGGGCTTCCTCGGTGGCGCGGACGATCCGCAGGTCCTCCTCGGCGGCCGTGCCGACGATGACCGTGCGGGCCGAGTCGGCCGCCCAACCGTCGATGCTGACCGCGAGGTCGGCGGTGAGCACGTCGCCGTCGCGCAGCACGTAGTCGTGCGGCAGGCCGTGGAGGACGGCGTCGTTGACCGACAGGCAGATCACGTTGCGGAACGGTCCCTTGCCGAACGACGGCGCGTAGTCCCAGTAGCACGACTCGGCACCGCGCCGCTTGATCATCCCGCGCGCGTGGTGTTCCAGGTCCATCAGGTTGACGCCCACATCGGCGAGCCGGCCGACCTCGGTGAGGATCTCGGCGACGAAGCGTCCCGTCACGTGCATGCGGTCGACTTCCGCAGGCGTCTTCAGTTCGATCACGAAAACCTCGCGTCCCACCAGGTCGGTATAGTTATACCGCTACCGTAGCACGGTCCCGGTATAGGAATACCAGTCCGGGTGGGAAGGCGCCGGAAACCCGTCCGACCTGGCAGGCTTGGGCCATGGCGGAACCCCCACCACCGGTCGACGACGAGGCGACGGTCTTCCTCCCCAGCGAGCTGCGCGGCGCCCACTGGCCGACCCGCGACCCCGACGTCTCGCGACGGCCCTACGACGAGTTCGCCACCCAGATCGTCGCGCGGCCGCCCGCTTCGCCCGTCTCCGCCGGCCGCGGCGAGGGCGCCGGTTCGTCACTCGCCCGCTCGAGCGGCCGGATGGCCGTCGCTTCGACCGTCAGCCGGATCACCGGGTTCGTCGCGAAGCTGCTGCTCGCCGCCGTCGTCGGCACCGGGGTCGTCAACGACTCCTTCACCGTCGCGAACACTCTGCCCAACATCGTCTTCGAACTGCTCTTCGGCGGCGTCCTCGCCAGCGTCGTCGTGCCGCTGCTGGTCCGCTCCCAGGACGACCCGGACGGCGGCCGCGCCTACACGCAGCGGCTGATCACCATGGCGCTGGTGCTGCTCACCGTCGGCACGGCCGTCGCGGTGGCGATCGCGCCGCTGTTCACCGCGCTCTACGTCGACAAATCGTCCGCGACCGCCAACCCGCCGCTGACCACCGCGCTCGCGTACCTGCTGCTGCCGCAGATCCTCTTCTACGGCCTCTTCGCGCTGCTCTCGGCGATCCTCAACGCGCAGAACGTCTTCGGCCCGCCGGCCTGGGCGCCGGTGCTGAACAACGTCGTCGTCACCGGCACGCTCGTCGTGTTCGCCGTCGTGCCGGGGGAGCTGACGCTCGACCCGGTCCGGATGGGCGACCCGAAGCTGCTGGTCCTCGGCCTCGGCACCACGCTCGGCATCGTCGTGCAGGCCGCGGTGCTGATCCCCGCCTTGCTGCGCACCGGGTTCCGGTTCCGCTGGCGCTGGGGCTTCGACCCGCGGATCAAGGAGTTCGGCGGCCTGGCCGCGTGGATCCTCGGCTACGTCGTGGTCAGTCACGTCGGGTTCGTCGTCACCACCCGCGTGCTGACCCACGGGACCAGCGGCGGCGTCACGGCCTACAGCTACGCGTCCCTGCTCTTCCAGCTCCCGTACGGCATCCTCGGCGTTTCGCTGCTCACCGCGCTGATGCCGCGGATGAGCCGCGCCGCCGCCGACGGCGACACGGTCTCGCTCGTCGGCGACCTCTCGCTCGCCTCCCGCATCTCGACGGTGCTGTTCGTGCCGATCTCCGCCGTGCTGGCCGTCGTCGGCACGCCGGTCGGCATCGCGATCTTCACCTGGGGCCGCGGCACCCTCGCCGACGCCGAGCGGCTCGGCCAGACGCTCGCCGTCTCCGCCGTCGGGTTGCTGCCCTTCGCGCTGGTCATGTTACAGCTGCGGGTGTTCTACGCGATGAAGGACGCCCGCACGCCCACGCTCATCATGCTCGTGATGACCGCGGTCAAGATCCCGTTGCTGCTGCTGTGCCGCGGGCTGCTCGACGGCGAGCACATCGTGTACGGCGTGATGCTCGTCAACGGCGCCGGGTTCGTCGTCGGGGCCGTGCTCGGCCAGGTCTGGCTGTGGGTCCGGCTCGGGCACCTGCGCAGCAAGCGGTCCCTGCGCGTCGGGCTGATCACGCTGTCGGTCAGCGCGCTCGGCGTCGGGGCGGCGGTGCTCGCCGGCTACGCCGTGCCCGGCTCCCTCGGCGAGATCGCGGGCGCGTGGGTGAAACTGCCGGTCCAGACCTTGCTCGGGATGGCCGTCCCGTTCGGCTTGCTGGCGTTGCTGAGGCTCCCGGAGTTCACCCCGGTGACCCGGCGCGTGGCCGGTCTCCTGCGGCGGTTCGCCTCTCGTTGACGACTACGGCCGGGAACGCGATCCGGATGTCTCGGAACGGTAACGAGACCGCTGCGATCAGCGCGTTTACAATTCCGGCGCGGCTTCCTAATATCCACCCCGATCAGCTATGGGGCGGAGGTCGTGCATGACGCGCAGGGCGCGCAGGCGGCGGGACCGGGTTTCGGTCGACGAACTGCTGCAGCAGGCCGGGCTGCGCCCGAGGCGGCCCGGCTCGCGATCGGCCGAGACGGCCGCCCGGCGCGACCCCGGCGACGAGCCGCGCGGCGCGGCGGGCCGGCTCGCGCTGGCGGCGGCGGTGCTGGTGGTGCTGGGCGGGCTGGTGGTCGTCCTGGTGTCGCGGCCCGAGCCCGTCCCGGGGACCACCCAGTTCCCGCAGCTGCAGCCGGCCACGGGCGTCCCGACGTCGACGGCGGTCGCCGTGCCGACGCAGACGACGACGCCGTCCCCGGTGGTGATGCACGCGCGCAAGACGCCGACGCCGACGCCGCCTCCGACCCCGACGGTGACGATCGAGCTGAAGCCGTCGCCGACGATCACGGTCACCCTGCCGTCGCCCACCGGGGACTGGAACCGCTGCTCCCCCTACGGCTGCCGCCGCGACGGCACGCCGGTGCGCTGACGGCGCAGCAGGAGGTACGTGCCGGCGGCGAGCACGAACCCGGCGGCGAACGTCAGGTCGCCGGTGCCGGGCACCGCCTTCGGCACCGGCGCGGTGTAGAGCGCCTGGTTCGCGAACAGCCCGACGGACACCACCAGCCCGACGAGGAACGCGGTGAACCCGGCGACGTTGCGGTGGTCCTTGTCGAAGAGCAGGTCGCCGAACTCCGTGCCGCGGCGCAGGTGGTGGTCGGCCAGCAGCACGCCGAGCCACGGGCCGATCCAGTAGGCGATCACGAGCAGGAAGTTCTCGTACGCGTGCCCGGCGTCGGCCAGCCCCAGCCAGGCCAGCACGAACCCGACCGCGCCGAACGCCAGCGCGACGGCGGCGCGGCGCCAGGCCAGCGGCAGCCGGACGCCGAGCGCGAGGAAGGCGAGCGCGCCCGAGTAGACGTTGAGGACGTTCGCGGCGACGGCGCCGAGCGTGATCGCCAGAAGCGTCGCGGCGGCGAGGAAACCGGGCAGGTGCCCGGTGAACGCCGTCGTGGGGTTGTCGTCGGCCGGGCCGGCGATGGTCGTCGAGGCGGCGCCGGCGAGCATCAGGACGGTCGTGGAAAGGAACAGGCCACTGCCGGCGTAGAGGCCGATCGCGCGGGGTGACGCGGTTTTCGGCAGGTAGCGCGTGTAGTCGGCGGCGTAGGGGTTCCAGCCGGCGGTGTAGCCGAACGCCGTCCCGACGGCGAGCAGGAACCCGCCCACGCTGCCGGAGTTGGTGGTGGCGCCGGCCTTGCCGAAGACGACCACGCTCGCCGCGGCGAACACGACGGCCAGGACGGCGAAGACGTACTTTTCGTACGCCTGCACGAGGTTGTGCCCGAAGAAGGCGACGACGATCTGCAGCGCGACGACGAGCGCGAGGCAGGCGAGCGTCGGGAGCCCGGTGAGGCTGGCCAGCGCGAAGGCCCCGCTGACGCTGTTGACCGCGAACCAGCCGACCCCGGCCATGACCGACATGAGCGCGGCGGGCAGCACGTTCCCGCGGTAGCCGAAGGCGGCCCGCCCGAGCACCATCTGCGGCACGCCGTAGCGCGGACCGCGGGCGCTCAGGACGCCGTGGGCCAGGGCGCCGAGGCCGTTCCCGACGACCGCGGCGAGCGCGGCCTGGGTGAAGGAGAGCCCGAAAGCCGTGACCGCGAGGACGCCGACGAAGACGGTGGCGAACTCGAGGTTGGGCGAGGCCCAGGTCCAGACCAGCTGCCGGGGAGTGCCGTGCCGGTCGGCGTCGGCGACGGGCTCGACCCCGCCGGGCTCGACCGCGACGAGCTTGTCGCCGTAACCGGCCGCTTCGGAGTTCACCATGGGACGAAGGTAGGTGACGGAAGTTTCGGCGGTGTGACGGAATCCGGGGCCCGCTCACCGGCACGGTTTCCGCTGACCGGTAACCCCGCGAAGGCCCCCTCACCGGCCCCGATGCCGGTGAGAGGGCCTCCGACAGCCCCACTACGGGCCTCGGTGTCAGCCGGCGTACCCGGCGACGATCTTCGTGAACGCGTACTTGTCCTGCGTGATGCCGCTGCACTCGCCGCCGCCGCTGCAGTCGCGGTTGGTGGCCCAGAACGTGAAGCGGGCCAGGTGGTGGCTCGTCGCGTAGCCGCGGATCGAGTTGAAGTTCGCCACCGTGACCGTCTCGCCCGCGTTGTCGGTCTTGCCGTTCATCGAGGACAGGCCGCTGTGCCGGTAGGCGGTGTCGTCGCTCCAGCCGAACGTGGTCTTGAGCTGGTTCTTCAGCCCGTCGACCGCGGACTTCGTGTGGGCGGCCATGTCACCGCCGCCGGAGAAGTCGAACGGCATGACCGACCAGACGTCGACCGGGGCGCCGATCGCCTTGGCCTGGTTGATCAGGCGCTTGCCCCACGAGTCCGGGCCGGTCGTGGTCGTGCCGATGGTGATGACGACCTTCAGGTTCGGGTTCTTCTGCTTGGTCAGCTTGACCGCGCCCAAGATGCGGTCCTGCACCGTGTTGTTCTGGAACTCGTCGGTGTTCTCGATGTCGAGGTCGATCGCCTTGAGGCCGTAGGCGTCGATCACCTTCTGGTACGCGCCCGCCAGCGCCGAGGCCGACGTGCACTTCGAGCCCAGCTTCGTGCCCGACCAGCCGCCGAAGGACGGGATCACGTCCCCGCCCGCGTTGCGGATGTTCTGGATCATCGTCTTGTCGGAGCCGGTCAGCGAACGGTTGCCGTCCCACTTCGGGTTGCAGGTGCCGTCCGACAGGACGAACGCGAGGGTAAACGCTTTCACGCCGGTCGCGGACATCGCCGCGGTCGGGCTCGTCTGCCCGCCCCACTGGTACAGGTACGGGGACGCGAGCACCGGGTCGACCGCGGCCATGGCCTGCGGGGCGAGACCGACCGCCGTCGCCATCGCGGCTCCGGCCGCGAGCGCGAGGGTCACCAGACGGCGCACTGATTGCATGGGGGGTCCTCCAATGTGCGAGTGGAGCACCTCCGGTTTGAGGCGGCGGGATCAACCCGGGAGGAGCACTGTGTGCCACCACACAGTGGACTAGACCAATGTTGCGTGTCAACCCTCCTTCGGTCGCGAAAATGACTCACCGTGCGCGCACGGGTGCCGAGCGTCGGCGGTGTGAGATTCCCCTGAAGGCGGAGTGACACCGCCCGGCATTCCGGCTACTTTGCCGAAATGGTGGGGGATTCGGTCGCCGCCGGCGGAGGACGCCGCCCGGGCCGGATCCTGCCCGCCGTCGTGCCGCGGCGCTGGGCGCTCTGGCGGCTGCCGCGCCGCGGCCAGGTCCTCTACCTCGTCGCGATCGACGTCCTCGCCGTCGCCGCGGCCGTGCTCGCGGCGCTGCGGTTCCCGCCGCTCGCCGCCATGCTCACGCCGTTCGCGCTGCTCCTGGGCGGCATGCTGCTCTCGGCCGAGCTCGCCCGGACCGTGGAGCGCCACCGCGAGGAGACCCTCCTCGGCCCCGGCGTCGACACGCCGTGGATCTTCGCGGGGGTGCTCGTGCTCCGGCCGGGCCTCGCCGTCGCACTGGTCGTGCTCTCCGCGCTGCACCAGTGGTTCCGGGTCCGCAGAAGACCCGGGTACCGGCAGGTGTTCGGCGCCGCCGCGACGGCGCTGGCCGCCCTCGTCGCCGGCGCGTTCCTCACCGCGACCGGCGTCCGCCCGCTCGGCGAGGTCGTCGACAACCGCACCGTCGCCCTGCTGACCGTCGCGGGCGTGGTGTTCCTGGCGGTGAACGCCGCGCTCGTCACCGCCGCCGACGGCCCCCGCCGGCTCCGCGCGGCCCTCCCCGGCCACGCCTTCGACGCCGCGATGACGGCGTCCGCCCTGCCGCTCGCCTGGGCCGTCGGGGCCGCGCCGCTGCTGGTCCCGGTGCTGGCCGGCGCCACCGTCGTGCTGCACCGCGGCGGGCTCGGCCACGGCCGCCGCGACCACGTCACCCTCGACCCCGGCACGGGCGTGCTGACGGCAGCGTCGTGGCGCGGCGCCGCCGAAGCCGAACTGGACCGGCTCGGCCGGCACGGCCCCGGCCAGGCGGTCCTGGTGCTCGACCTCGACCACTTCCGCCAGCTCAACGACCGCTACGGCGCCCGCATCGGCGACGCCGTCCTGCGCGCGGTCGCCGACACCCTGCGCGACGAGGTCCGCGCCGCCGATCTCGTGGGCCGCTCCGGCGGCGAGGAGTTCGCGGTGCTGCTGCCCGGCACCGGCCGCTTCGACGCGATGGCGATCGCCGAGCGGATCCGGCTGCGGATCGCCTCGACGCTGGTGGCGCTGAAGGCCTCCGGCGACGGCCCGCAGTTCGTCGGCGTGACGGTGTCGATCGGCGTCGCGGGCTGCCCGCCCGGCGAGGAGCTGGCGGACGCGCTGCTGGCGGCGGAGGCGGCGGTGCTGCGCGCGAAGGCGGCGGGCCGGAACCGGACCATCTGCGCCGAACCGGCGTCGTGATCCTTCCGTTAGGGAAGGCGTACAACCGGGCATACCGCCGGGCGTCTTGATGGCAGGAAGGCGGCGAGGGGCCGTCGGGGGATTCAGGGGGAACAAATGTATTCACTTCGTCGTGCCGTCGTGGCCGGAACCGGTGTGGCGGCCGCGGTCGTGCTTTCGGCGTGCACCGGTCAGCAGAATGCGAACGTCGGGCAGACCGCGCCGCCCGCGACGACGACGCCGGCCGCGACAACGGCCGCCGCGCCCGCGCAGGCCACGACGTCCCCGCAGGCCGCGAAGCCGGTACCGGCCGAGGTCAACGCCTGCGCCTCGGCGACCAAGGCCGCGCTGGAAGCCGCGCTCAAGGCGGACGAGAAGCTTTCCGGCGCGCTGATCGTCGACGGCAAGGGCCTGCAGCGCATCCACTGCGTCGCCCCGTGGGCGTTCGCGCACTTCACCAACGAAATCGACGGTGGCCGCATTCTCTTCACCCACCGGAACGGGAGCTGGGTTCCGGTGAACGCCGGCACGGGAGAATTGTGCGAAAAGGTCCCGGCCGCGACCGCGAAGCAAATCTGCTATTGAGTGACCGTGATCGCGTTCAGCTTTTCGCGGAGATAGTCCGAAGCGATCACTTCCGGGTACGTCGTCCGGCCCAGCGGCGGGGCCAGTGACGTGATCCGCGCGTCGTGGTCGGTCTCGTAGAAGAAGATCAGCGACACCAGGTCCTCGTCCGGGGCGGTGGCCGCCGGGGGGAGGACGCGGTGGCGCGTCGACCGCCAGCGGTCACCCGTCCAGCGGGCCATCAGGTCGCCGATGTTCACCGTGAACGCGTCCGGGTGGAACGGCGCGTCCTCCCACTCGCCATCGGCGGTGTAGACCTGCAGGCCGCCGACGCCGTCCTGGCGGTCGAGCACCGTCACCGTGCCGAAGTCGGTGTGCGGGCCGATCCGGAACTGCTCCGGCTCCGGCGCGCCCACGTGGGTCATCGGCGGGTACCAGTTGATGTTGAACGTGTACGTCGGGTGCGCGGTGTGCCGCGTGAAGTGGCTTTCGGCGAGGCCGAGCGCCGCCGCGAAGATCTCGAGGAGGTGGTCCGACAGCGCGCGCATCCGGCGCATGTACTCCGTCGCCGTCTCGGCGAGGCCCGGGACCTCGACCGGCCAGACGTTGGGCTGGAACCAGAACCCGTCGATCTCGGCGACGCCGACACCGAGGTCGGCGCCCGCGGAGAACGACTCCTTCAGGTCCGGCGGGGTCTCGGTGCCCTCGGCGTAGCCGTTGGCCTCGACGCCCGGCGGCAGCCAGCCGCGGCCGCCGACGGTGACGGCGTAGCGCTGCTTGACGTCTTCGGGCAGCGCGAAGAACTCCCGCGCCAGCTCACGCGTCCGGCGGCGCAGGTCGTCCGGCACGCCGTGTCCGGTGACCAGCAGGAACCCGGACTCCCGCAGCGCCGCGTCGATCCGCGTCGCCACCTCGGCCCGGCCCTCGGACGTGCCCGCGAACCACGGCGAGAGGTCCACGAGGGGAACGGTTGACGGCATACCGGCTCCTGTCCTATTCGGACTTCTCCACCCCGATGTCTTCGAACCACAGGTCCGGGCGCGCGGCGATGAACTCCGTCATCAGCGCGGTGCAGGCGGGGTCGTCGAGCAGGGTGATCTCGACGCCGAGCCCGGCGAGCCAGTCGTGCCCGCCGTGGAACGTCTTCGCCTCGCCGATGATGACGCGCCCGATCCCGAACTGACGGACGAGCCCGGAGCAGTACCAGCACGGCGAAAGCGTCGTGACCATGATCGTGTCGCGGTAGTGCGGGCGGCGCCCGGCGTTGCGGAAGGCCGAGGTCTCCGCGTGCATCGACGGGTCGTCGTCCTGCACGCGCCGGTTGTGCCCGCGGCCCAGCAGGGTGCCCGCGGTGTCGAACAGCGCGGCCCCGATCGGCACCCCGCCCTCGGCCTTGCCCAGCTCGGCTTCTTCACGGGCGACGGCCAGCAGGGCGTCCGGGTCGATCGGCATGCGTCACTCTTTCCGGCCGACGCGGTCCGTGGCAAGTGTTTGACGATTCAACTGCACCTTCCGGCGGATCGCGGACCGATCCTGTCCTCGATGTCTGGCACACTGCGTCCCATGTACGGGACATCGGAACGCCTGCTCAGGCTGCTGTCGCTGCTGCAGGCCCGCCGCGACTGGCCGGGCGCGGACCTCGCGTCGCGGCTGGAGGTCGACGTCCGCACGATCCGCCGCGACGTCGAACGCCTGCGGTCCCTGGGGTACCCGGTGCACGCGACGCCCGGCGTCGCCGGCGGCTACCGGCTCGGCGCGGGGGCCGCGCTGCCGCCGCTGCTGCTGGACGACGACGAGGCGGTCGCGGTGGCGGTCGGCCTGCGCACGGCGGCGAGCGGCACGGTCAGCGGCATCGAGGAGACGTCCGTGCGCGCGCTGGCGAAGCTGGAGCAGGTGCTCCCGGCGCGGTTGCGGCCACGCGTGAGCGCCTTGGGCGCGGCGACGGTGTCGCTCCCGGGCGGCGGCCCGACGGTGGACGCGTCGGTGCTGACGGTGATCGCGGCGGCCTGCCGCGACCACGAGCGGCTGCGGTTCCCCTACGGCGACCACGCCGGCACGGAGACGGAGCGGTCGGTCGAGCCGCTGCGCCTGGTCCACACGGGACGGCGCTGGTACCTGGTCGCGTACGACCTGGACCGGGCCGGCTGGCGCACGTTCCGGGTCGACCGGATCACGGCGGTGCCGGCGCCGAGCTTCCGGTTCACGCCGCGCGAACCGCCGGCCGACGACCTGGCGGCGTACGTGTCGCGGCAGATCTCGTCGGCGCCGTACCAGCACCAGCTGGTGCTGCGCGTGGCGGCGCCGGCGGCGGTGGTCGCGGCGCGGGTGCCGCCGACGACCGGGGCGGTCGAGCCGATCGACGAGCACAGCTGCCGGGTCCGGACCGGGGCGAACACCCTGGACACGGTGCCGTACTACCTGGCGCAGTGGGGGCACGACTTCGTGGTGGAGGAGGCCCCGCCGGGGTTGGTGGAGCGGCTGCGGGAGGTCTCGGAGCGCTTCGCCCGGGCGGTTGGCTAGCCCGCTTCAAGCCGAACGCAATCGCTTTCGCCGTCGCTCAGGAAGGTCGCCAGCTCGCTTGCTTCTTCCAGTAGTTCCCGGCGTTCTGTCTTGGCCAGTTTTCGCAGGGGCCGCACGGTCACTGTGTCGTCCTCGACCGTCCACGTCGCCGACACCCGGCCGTCGACCAGCACCACCCGCTCGCCGGCCACCGAGAGCCCGCGGTGGGCGTCGTCGATGACGCGGGTCCGGTCGTCGTAGCCCAAGATCGCGTTGTCGAACGCCGGCAGGAACCGCACGGGAGCCGGCGTCTCCGGGTCGGGGCGCGGCGCGTCCGGCAGGTCGAGCAGCTCGCGGCCGCGCTCGTCGCGGAAGACCACCAGCTCGTCGCGCACGGCTTTCACCGCCGCCGGCAGCCCGGCCAGGCCGGACCACGCGCGCAGGTCGGCCGTTGCGGCCGGGCCGTACGCCGCCAGGTAGCGCCGCACGAGCGTCCGCCCGACGGCGTCGTCCGGATCGAGCGGGTCGACGTCGCGGCCGAGCCACGTCGCCAGCGGCAGGTTCCGCACGCCGGCCTTGACGCGCCACAGCCCCCGCGGCGGCAGCTGCGCGACGGGGATCAGCGCGGCGACCAGCATTTCGCCGAGCGGCCGCGGCCCGGCGGCCGGCCACCGGTCGGCGACCGCCCGCGCGAGATCCCCCATCGACCGCGGCTCGCCGTCGGCCAGCACGGCGAGCCCGGCTTTTTCGAGTTCCTCGAGGTCGACGCCGTCGAGTTCCCGCCGGTAGACGCCGAGGACGCGCTGGCGCAGCATGGCGTCGAAGCGCGTCCGCCAGGCGAGGACGTCGTCGGCGGTGAGCAGGTGGACGGTCCGGCGCATCAGGTGCGTCCGCACGACCCGTCGTCCGGTGAGCAGGTCCGACAGCGCCGCCGGGTCGAAGTTCCGCAGCCGCGACCACAGCCCGGTGAACGGTTCCTGCGGTTCCTGCGCCTGCAGGCCACCGAGGTGCGCGACGGCGTCGGGCACGGGCAGGTCGGCGCGGTCGAGCAGGAGCTGCCGGGCGAGCGTCGCGCGGTTGAGGGCTCCGGTGCCGAGAACGGTCACGTGGACTTCTGCCCGTCGAGGGTCTCCCTGAGGATGTCGGCGTGCCCGGCGTGCTGCACGGTCTCGGCGATGACGTGCAGGATCGCCCGCCGCGCGGTCCACTGCTGCCCCGGCCGGTCCCACGGCGCGTCGGGCAGCGGGTGCTTGGCGACGTCTTCGTAGCGCGCCCGGATCTTCGTGAGGGTGTCACCGGGCTGCATGGCGAACTCGTTCTGATGCAGGTCGAACCGCATGGCGGATGGGCCTTCGACGACGAAGCGCAGCCAGTTCTCTTCCATCGACGCGACGTGCTTGAGGAGGCCGCCGAGGCACAGGGCGCTGACGGTCGGGGTCGCGCCGGCTTGCTCGTCGGTGAGGCCGTCGGTGGTGGCTCGGAGGGCGGCTCGGGCGGTCGCGAGCTCGGCGAGCAGGTCGTCGCGTTCGGTGTCGGTGGTCATGCGCCCAGCGTGTCAGGGATAGCGGACAGTATGTGTCCGCTATTGCGGCACGGTCGAGTGTGTTCACCCACCGTTGCGCACCCCGGCCGAAAGGGGGGCGAAGCCGGCGGGCCACCACGTGGTCTCGTCCGCCAGGGCGCCCTCGAAGTCGGTGCCGTCGACGACGGTCTCCTCCAGATCCGTTCCGCGCCGCAGAGGTTGGCCTGGGCCAGGTTCGCGCCGTGGAGCCGGACCCGCCAGAGCCGGGCGTTCTCGAGATTCCCCAGCCGCAGGTCGGCGTGGCTCAGGTCGGCGGTCGGCCAGGACCGGCTGCCGTCCTCGGTGGGGCCCCACCGGCCCAGGACCGTGAGCGCGGCTTGGACGTCCATGGCCCGGACGCGCAACGGCGGTGTGGCGTCGATCGGCTGATCCGCCGGGTACCCGGAGCCGTCCGGCGGTGGCCACGGCGACCGGGTGCGCACGTGGGCGGCGAGGACGTGCACGATGGCTTCCCGGTCGCGTGCGGACTCCGACGCGATCCGGTCGAGTGCGTAGACGCCGCCCAGCCGGGCGGACAGGCTGTCGGGGCCGAGCAGCTCGACCGAACGTCCGAACCGCTCGGTGAGCTGGCCTTGGCGTTCGATCTCCCGCTGTTGCCGGCTGTCGTCCACGTTGTGCCTCAGCTGGCGCCACGTGCCGTAGGCGCCGAGGAACAGAACCGCTCCGGCGACGCCCTGCAGGAGCGTGGCCCGCGCGTCGTTGACGGCTTTCACGTAGTCGGCCGGCGAGCTGCGCGGTGGAGGGCGAGCCCGGCGCGGCCAGGAGGACGTTCCGTCCCCACCGCCGTGGCCTGGACGCGGGCGTCGGCACCACGATCGCTCAGCCGGTGACCGGCGTGTCGGGCTGTGACGCGCCGAGCATGCGCAGCACCAGGCCGCCGTACTCCTTGCCGAGCGCGGCCGGTGTCTGGCGGGCGCGCTCGGTGTACCAGCGGGCGACGTCGACGCCGAGGGAGAGGACCGCGCGGGCCGAAGTGTGCGCGTCGGAGACCGTGAAGACGCCCTCCTCGACGCCGTCGGCGATGACCTCGCGGACGATCCGCTCGATGCGCCGCCGCAGCTCGGCGACCACGGCGAACTCCTGCTCGGGCAGGGCCTGCAGCTCGTACTGGACAACCCGGGCGACGGTGTGGCGCCGCGCGTGCCAGGCGACGAAGTCCTCGACGATCAGCCGGATCCGTTCGACGGGATCGGACTCCTTCGCGACGACGTTCTCGACGAGGGCGAGGGTCTGCTCGTGGCCGTACCGGCTGATGGCGAACAGCAGCGCGGCCTTGGACGGAAAGTGCACGTAGAGAGCGGCGGGACTCATCCCGGCGGCTCCGGCGATGTCCCGCGTGGTGGTGGCGTGGTAGCCGCGCTTGGCGAAGGCCTCGACCCCGGCCAGCATCAACCGGCGAGCGGTCTCGGGCTGCACATCCGGCCAGAGATCGGCCGACAGCGACATCGTCATCCGGTGATCCTCCCAGACCCCACCGCCCAGGATGGCCGGCTCCGGTCACCCTCATTGTAAGTACGGGCCGACCTCGGCCCGAGCAGTGCGGTGACCTGGCCCACAAATTCGCGCACGAAATAAGTAAAAGAGTCATGCTTCTTTCATGACTTGGCTCGCGACCGCGCGCTACGACCTCGCCCCGGCCCCGGGTGGCCTGGGGTTCGTCCACGATCTGCTCAACACCCGGTCCGCCGGCCGTCCGAGGCAGCCCGACCTGCTCGCCGACGTCGCGTCGGCGCAGGGCTGGGCCGACGGAGTCCTGGCCGCCTGGACCGAAGAGACCGGACAGGACCTGCCCGCCGTGACACTCGGCGAAGACGACCTCGACCCGCTTCGCGACCTCCGCGTCGATCTGCACGCCCACGTGGCCCGCGCGGACGGAGCGCCCGCGCCGGAACATCAAGCCGGGGTGGTGCTGCGCCTTGGGGCGGACGGCCGGGTCCGGGCGGAACCCCGCGGCACCGGCTGGCGGGCGCTGGCTTCGGTCGCTCTGATCGCGATCTCGGAGGCCCAGGCGGCCGACACCTGGCGCCGGCTCAAAACCTGCCGCAACCACCGGTGCGAAGCCGCGTTCTTCGACCGCTCGCGCAACAACAGCGGCACCTGGCACGACGTGCGCGTCTGCGGCAACCCCGCCAATCTGCGCGCTTTCCGCGAGCGGCAACGCGCCGAAAGAGTCGAGTCCTGAACACCTATTTCGAAAGAAGGGGCGCCATGCGCGCGATCCAGTACGACGAGTTCGGCGGCTACGACGTCCTCGGAACCGTCGACGTCCCGATCCCGGTCCCCGCCGACGGCCAGGCGCTCGTGCGACTCACGTTGGCGGGCGTGAACCCGCTGGAAGAGACCGTCCGCCGCGGGAAACTCCCCGCCGCGGCCGTCAAACCGCTGCCGATCCGGCCCGGCGGGTTCGGTGTCGGCGTCCTCACCGAGCCCGGCGCCAGCGGGCTGCCGGCCGGCACCCGCGTCATCCTCAGCGGCGGCCGGTACGGCGTGGGCGCCGACGGCGCGTGGGCCGAGTACATCGCCGTCGACCCGCGGCACGTCGTGGCCGTTCCGGACGGGGTCGACGACACCGCCGCGGCCGCGCTCACCGCCGCGACCGGCCACCTCACGGCGTACCTGGCGCTCATCGAACTCGCCGGCTTCCGGCCGGGGCAGTCCGTCCTCGCGCCCGGCGTCGGGGGAGGGGTCGGACAGGGCGGCGTGGACGTCGCCCGGGTGCTCGGCGCCGGCGCGGCGATGACCACGGCCACGACCACCGCGAAGGCCGAACGCGGCCGTGCGCTCGGGTTCGAGGTGATCGACCTGTCCACCGAGTCCCTGCGCGACGGCGTCCACCGGCTGACCGGCGGCCGCGGCGTCGACGTCGTCCTCGACGGCGTCGGCGGGTCCGTGACCGGCGCGGCGCTGGGTGCGCTGGCGGTGGACGGCACCCTGGTCAGCATCGGGTATGCGGCGAGCACCCGCACCGAGATCGACGTCACCGACCTCATCTGGAAGAACACCCACATCCACGGCTTCCGGTTCGCCCTGTTCACCGCGGAGCAGATCAACGCCGCGAACACGCAGTTGCTCGAACTGGTCGCCCGCAAGGAGATCACGCCCCTGGTCGACCGCGTGTTCCCGCTGGAGCAGGCCGCGCAGGCGCAACGCCACCTCGCCGAAGACGGCCCGTTCGGCCGCGTTCTGCTGGCCATCCGGCCGACCTGATCGTCCACAGAGGACGGTCAGTTGGTCGTCGTTCGTAGGGCCGCCATGGCGGCGGACCGGACGGCGGGGTGCGGGTCGGCCAGGGCGTCGGCGAGGAGGGAACGCAGGCCCTCAGCCGAAGTTCGGCCCAGCGCGGTCCCGGCGTTGGCCCGGACGCGGGGCCTGGGGTCGCGCAACGCCTCGGTCAGCAGCGGGAGCGTCTTCTCGTGGGTGATCCGCCCGAGTGCCGCGGCGGCGCGAGATCGGACCAGCTCGTCCTCGTCCTTGAGTGCGTTGGTCAGCGTCCAGATGTGGGCCGCGTCGGCTCGTTGGCCGATGATCCAGACGATGACGCGGCGGACCAGCGGGTCGGGATCGTGGCCGGGCAGGTAGTGGTGCGTGCCGACGCGCGCGAGGATTCGTCCGGCGAGCTTGCGGACACGCCGCTCTTCGGTGGTCAGCAACACCTGCACCAAGGTGGGCGCGACCGAGTCGTCGGCCAGGCGGGCCAAGCCTGTGAGGGCGGTGTGGACGTGGCAGCTGTCGCAGGCGGCGGTCAGCCGGCCGAGCGCGCGGTGATCGCCGTGCTTGGCCAGCACCCGGTAGGCCCGTGCGCGGACGACGGGGTGGACGTCGTCCGCGGCCTTGAGAGCGGCCGGAGTCGCCACCGGCCCGCCGATCCGGTTCAGCGCCAGCAGGGCGTTCTCGCGCACGTAGAACGAACTGTCGTCGAGCAGCGGCGCGATCGCCGGCGCGGCCTCCAGTGCTTCCAGCTTGCCCAACGCTTCCACCACGGGCAGCGACTGGTAGCCGTCGGACTCGCGCAGGACGTCGATGAGCGGGCCGGTCGCTTCGGCGACGCGCAGGTTGCCGAGCACTTCCGCGACGGCGAAGCGGCCCGGGCGGCGGTGGCGGAGGTGCTCGATCAGCACCGGCGCGACGCGCGGGTCGCCGGCCCGGCTCAGGGCGCGGGTGATGTCGTGTGCGCCGGCGTGGTCTACCCGCCCCAGCGCCTCGGCGAGGACGTCCAGCCGTCTCGGATCGCCGGTCTCGGCGATGCGCTGGGCGGCGGCGCGGCCGAGCCAGGCCCGGTCGCGGTCCGTCTCGTTCAGCAGCGCGACCAGCCGGTCGAACACCTCCGCCGAGGACTGCGCGGTGAGGCCTTCCAAGGCGGCCTGCACGACGGTGGCGGCGGGGTCGGCCAGGGCTTCCACGAGGACGGGCTGATGGGCGGGATCGTGGCCGGAACCGAGGGCTCCGACCGCGATGGCGCGGACCAGGCTGTTCGGGTTGGCCACCAGGGTGATCAGCCAGGCCGGCCCGGCCGGGTCGGACACGACCGCGTGCGCGTGCTGGTAAAGCGCCTTGTGTGCCTCGGTGCGCTCCGGCCAGTTTTCCGGCTCGATCAGTTCGGGGTCGGCCAGCCGGGCGGCCAACGCGTCCCCGATCGCGGTGTCCGGATCCCGGTTTTCGCGCATGACTTTCAGTCTGCCCGGCCGTACCAACGAATTTCGCCCACCGGATCATCGGCTGCCGGCGAAGTACTTTTCGGCGGCTTGCAGCCGCGGCACCGCGACGCCCAGCCGCCGTGCTTCCGCCAGGGTGTCCCGGCAGACCTCTCGCGGTTCTTCGGCGTCCGGGTCGGAGTGCGTCGCGAAGCTCATGCGCACCAAGGCGAAATGCGCGGTCAGCCAGGCGAACGCGGGCGCCGTCAGCCAGGTCGGCGCGCGGTAGCCCAGCATCGCACCCCGGTGCCGGTGAAGGTCGATCCCGCGCGCCTCGACCAGCGGCAGCAGCTCGCGGCTGGTCAGCAGCGCCTCGCGCAAGTCGCTCGTCGCGCCGGCCAGGTCGGCCAGCGAGCCCCGTCTCAGTCCCTGCGCGTGCAGGCCCGCGTTCGCCGCGAAGTGGAGCCATAGCCACCCGCGGAAGTCCGGCCGCTCCCGCACCCGGACGCCGGCCGCGCGAAAAGCCTGACGTACAGCCAGTTCACGCTCGGTCGGCGGCCGGTCGATGGTCCCGAAGACGGCCGCGGGCAGCATCGTCGCGCGGAGCACGCCGTCCGCGCCGAACCCGCCGCCGGACTGCGGGAACCCCCACGCGACCCGGTCGACGGGAAGGTCACCGATCGCGGCCAGCGGCTCGGCCCAGACGTTGCCGAACACCAGCACCGTCGCGTTGCCGATGCGCGGCGCGAGAAAAGCCGCGGCCTCGGTGAGGCGGTGGTGCTGCACGCTCAGCACGATCAAATCGAAGTCGTGGCCGGGCGCCAGCTCCTCGCGGTAGCGCACCGGCCACGTCCGGACGACGCGCTCACCCCGGATTCGCTTCCGCGCGTCGAGCAGGTCGAGGTCCATCGCGTCCCCGTAGGCCGCTGCGCGGCCCGGCCGGACGTAGAACTCGACGTCGTGCCCGGCCTGTTCCAGCGCCCAGCCGTGCACCGCGGCGATCACGCCACGGCCGAACATGAGGATCTTCACGCGCACCTCCTCGGGTATGATGAAAGTGGAGGTCATCTCCATTTCTCAACGTAGGGAGGCGAGCGCCGGTTGTCAACGGAAGGCAGTGCGGGCAAGCCGCTGCGCGCCGACGCCCGGCGCAACCGCGAGGCGGTGCTGGCCAAAGCCCGGGAGATCTTCGCCGCCGGGAGCTTCTACGACCTGCGCTTCGACGACTTCGCCCGGCTGGCCGGCGTGGGCACGGGCACGCTGTACCGACACTTCCCCACGCGAGAAGCGCTGGCCGAAGCCGTCTACCGCAACGAAGTCGCGACGCTCTGCGGCCGCGCCCGCGAGTTGCAGGCCACGCTGCCCGCGGCGGAGGCTTTGGCGACCTTCTTACGGGGCATGGTCGGTTATCTCGCCGCCCACCACGGCCTCGCCCGGACGCTGGCCACGCTCATGACGACCGGGTCGGACGTCCTCGCCGAAGGCGGCCGGGCGCTGGAGCAGGCCGTGACCGATCTGGTGACCGCCGCCGTGCGCGACGGTCACCTCCGCGACGACGTGCGTGCGGGTGCCGTGATGATGGCCCTGCACGGCATCGGCGCGGCGCACGACCGCCCGGATTGGCGGGCCGAGGCGGACGGCGTGATCACCCTCGTGCTCGACGGTCTGCGCCGGTCGCGCCCGACGTGAGCCTCAGCGCGTTGCGGACGACCCGGCCGCGATCGCCGAGGTGCGCGCACATCCTCGACTCGGCCGAGCGACATCCGCGCTACCGGCCGAATCGTGGTCAAAGTGTCGGCTTGCCCGGCTGGTAGAGCCAGGTGTGGAAGAACGAGTCGAGGTCGCGGTGGGTCAGCCGCTCGACGAACTGAATGAACTGCCGCGTCGAGACGTTGCCGTAGCGGTGCGCCGTCGGCCACTGCCTGAGGACGTCGAAGAAGGCGCGGTCGCCGATCTTCGTGCGCAACGCCTGCAGGGTCATCGCGCCGCGGGTGTAGACCAGGTCGTTGAAGATGTTGTCGCGGCCGGGGTCGGCGACTTCGCCGCTCCAGTCCTTCTCGTCGGCGTAGGCCTTCGCGAAGGTCTGCTGCACCGGGACGTTGTTGAACTTCTCCTGGTAGAGCCACTCCGAGTAGGTCGCGAAGCCTTCGTTGAGCCAGATGTCCGACCAGTGCACCGGAGTGAGGCTGTCGCCGAACCACTGGTGGCCGAGTTCGTGGGCGAGCAGATCACCGTCGACGTCGCTGGTGCTCTGGTCGTAAACCGGCCGGCTCTGCGTCTCGAGGGCGTAGTCGACGCCGACGTCGGCGAGGATGCCGCCGGTCGAGTCGAACGGGTACTGCCCGTACATCGAGGATTCCCAGTGGACGATCTGCGCCGTGGTCTGGTTGAACACCTGGCCCTGACCGGGTTTGGTGTCGATCGACTTGCCGATCGCAGTGATGTTCGGCAGGCCGCCGTCCGTCACGCCGCGGGTGACGTCGTAGTCGCCGATCGCGAGCATGCTCAGCTCGCTGGCCATCGGCCGGTTCATGGCCCAGCGGAAGGTGGTCTGGTGGTCGTGCGTGGTGGTGGGCCCGGGTTCGCCGTTGGCCAGCACGGTGAGTCCGGTCGGGACGGTGATGGTCTGGGTGTAGGTCGCTTTGTCGTCGGGGGTGTCGTTCACCGGGTAGTAGGTCGCCGCGCCGATCGGCTGGTTGAGCGCGACCGCGCCGTCCTTCGTGGCGACCCAGCCGGAGAGGCCCAGTGCGGGGTCGTCGATCTTCTGCGGGACGCCGGCGTAGCTCACCGAGACGACGAACGTGCTGCCGTTCCGCAGACCGTGCGGCGGGGTGATCACCAGCTCCTGGGCGCCGCTGCGGGTGAAGGTGGCGTTCTGGCCGTTCACCGAGAGCCTGCTGATCGTCAGCGGTCCCTGGAAATCGAGGTCGAAGCGAGAAAGGTCCTGGGTGGCCGTGGCGAGAATCGTCGTGGTCGCGTCGATTGCCCCGGTTTCGGGGCGGAACGCCAGCCGGATGTCGTAGTGGCTGACGTCGTAGCCGCCGTTGCCCATGTCGGGGAAGTACGGATCTCCGGCGCCCGGCGCACCGGGGAAGAACCGCGGTGCATCGGGCGCAGCATCTGCTGCCGGGCTCGCCGCGGCGAGCAGGCCGGCGGACAGTGCACAAGAGATGATCACCAAGTGGCCACGGCCACGGTTGACGCCTCGCATCGGTCCTCCTCGGCAACCATCGACGCTGAAGAGTAGGACCGACCCGACACGCGGATCAAGCCTGGTGCGGGCGGTGCCCGGCCGGCGAGAGGTTCCTCCGACCCGGCCACGGCGTCAGCCGTCCGCGATGGCCCGGGAAAGCCGAGGAGGTTCGATGCCGAGCCGTTCGGCCTGAGCGCGTGTTCGTGAATGATCACGCGGATGCCACGGCGACCAGGTGTGTAGCCTCGGCAGCTATGAGCTGGCTGCCCGACGACTTCGTCCACCCCGTGTATACGCCCGTGCCCGACACCGCGCTTCACCTGCGGCCGATCCGCGAGGCGGACACTGCTCTGGATTACCCCGCTGTGATGGGTTCCCAGGAGCGCTTGTGGAGGATCTTCGGTCCGGCCTGGTCTTGGCCCAAGGAGACGATGACCTATGAAGAGGATCGCCTCGACCTGTTGCGGCACGAGAAGGAGATAGCCGAGCACCAGTCGTTCAACTATGCGCTGCTGGACGAAGAGGAGAGCGCGATCCTGGGCTGTGTGTACATCGACCCGCCCGAGCGCACCGGTTCCGACGGCGAGGTGGCGTGGTGGGTGGTGGACGACCTCGTCGGCAGCGACGTGGAGCGTGCGCTCGATGCGCTGGTGCCACAGTGGATCGCCACCGACTGGCCCTTCCGCCGGCCCCGCTTTCTGGGCCGCGACATCACCTGGCAGGACTGGCTCGCGTTGCCGCCCGTCTCGTGACACCTCCCAAGCGGTGATTGGATCGGCGGACTACCGGCGGTAGCGACGAGAATGGGGCAGCGGCATGACAGCGCGGTGGTGTCGGGGTGTGCTCTGCCGCCGCGGTTGTCTCAGGAGTAGGGGGCGGCCTGAATCTCAACTCGGTGCCGGAGGTAGTCGTCGGGTGAGGTGCGGGCGATCCGCACGGCCTGGGTCACCAGGTCGTGCATCGTGTCGGGATACATCTGCGGATCCAGCGGCAGGCTCGGCAGGATGCACCGACGCATGTCTAGGTCGTCTTCGGTGACGAAGCGGCGCAATGCGGTGTGACGGTATCGCCGGCTGAGATCGCTGAGTGGGTGCCTGCGGGCACGGTGTGTCCAGTACCAGGCGCGGGCGGCGCCCGCGGCGTCGGTGGCTGAGCCGGTGTCAAGGCAGGTGATGAGGGCGAGTTGGACACGACGGTGGCCATACGCGGCGACAAGGGGTTCGACGAGCTGCCGGTTGAGGCTCGGGTCCGGTTCGTGGACTGCGGCCCGCAGCAACGGTTCGAACCACTCCTCCGGTACAGGACCGGCTTCTGATGCCGACGTGGCGTGGCGCGTGACGGCTTTGCCGATCTCTCGGCGGGCTCGGTGACGCCAGGTCGGTCGGACGCCGGGCTCGTCGGCTGCCGGAGATTCGGCCCCGACGAGGTCGAGCAGCTTTCGCAGCAGGGCCTCGTACGCAGCTGAGCGGTCGACGGTTTGGCCGGGCAGCGGCTGGAACAGCTTTGGCGTGTCGTCTTTCGACGTCATGTGTGAGAGCTTATTGGGCGACGGACCGTCAGCCGCTCATCGGCATGACCGGACACTGGGATGCTCGGAGGCCGCGAAGCACCTGCGGTCCGCCGCCCTCGCCGAGCACGCTCCGGACGTCGTGGCGCTCCAGGAGGCGTGGTCGGCGCCCGAAGGCGATCAAGCGCGAGAGCTCGCCGCCGCGGCGGGGCTGCACCATCACCGGTTTTCCTGCGACCGCTTGGAAGATGGTGTGACGTCGGCAGCGCGGTGCTCTCCCGCTGGCACGCGGGCGGCGCGGCCCGGGTCGACATCGACGGTCCGCGTGGCCCGGTCCGGCTGGTCAACGTCAGGCTGGACTGGCCGCTGCACCACTCCCACGTCCGGCAGGAACAGGTCACCGAGCTCGCGCGGCGGGTGCGTGAACTGGGCCGCGGTCCGCTGACCGTGGTGTGCGGCGACTTCAACGCCGCACCGGACTGCGACGAAATCCGGATGCTCACCGGCCGCGCGGCGGGCACGAGGACGTGCTGGCACGACGCCTGGGAGTTCGCCGGTGCCGGCCCGGGGCACACCTGGTCGACCGGCAATCCCTGGGCTGCGGCGGTGTTCCCTCGTGACCGGCGCATCGACTACGTCTTCTCGACGTTCTTCCATCGAGGAGGAGCCGGGCAGCCCCTGCGAGCGGAGACTCTGCGCACCGCGCCGGTCGGCGCCACCGTGCTCTCCGACCACTACGGGATGTTGGCGGAACTGCGCTACTGACCCGGACGGCCACCGGGCCGATCAGGCAGAGACCGGACATCCTTTGCGGCATGACTTTGCCTTCGGCGTCGACGTGACTGGCAGCAGTGTTCTTCACAGCCGACACGAACAAGCATCCTTGGCGCGTGCCCGACGAGCGAATCGAAGAGACGCCCGATTCAACCCAGCCCAGGAGCGCCGTAGTACGGAGGCCGGGCGATGATCCGTCACTCTCGGACGAGGAGCTGATCTCTTCGCCCCGCTTCAGGGCGCGCGACGGGTAGGCCGACCCCGACAGTGCCGTGGTTCGCGGCGGTCCGACCGGGCCGATCAGCCTCGACGCCGGGCGAGCCCAGTACATCGCCAACGGAGGTACCAGATTGGCTCATACTCCGCCCCAACCCAGCTGACCACTTGCCGTCGAGCAACATGCCTGCGCAGGGCGGGTATTCACGAATTCGGACGCGCACTCATCGGCATGAGCGGACATTGAGTGAACGATCGGGGACCACTCAGCGGCACGAAGACGTTCTGCCGAGTGCGGTACTACACGTGGAACGGCGTCCTGCAAGCCGATGATCGCTTGGTGTCGGTTCAGCTCGGCGGTCCGCTTGCGGACTTCCTGGCGAAGAAGGGGTTGCCGGATGGGCCACGAATATGCGGTCGCCATAGCGCTCGTCGAACGCTGATGGTTGCGAGGAATGACTGCGGTAGTCTTCGGCGTGCTCGATGCAAGCGTCAACTTGGTTGCGGAAGGCCTACGTCGCTATGGCGAGGACGACGTTGCCTTGTGGGTCCTTAAATGTTCAGATGACGAGCTGCTTCGAGTGTGTTCGGTGGCTGATTGGCTCCTCCTGCGTGGCCCGGCGCTCCCGTCCGGCTCGAGCATGATGATCGTAAAGGCGTGCGCGCTGGCCGCGGTGTACGTCCGCGAGGGAAAGCCCCGCGATCTGAAGCGACGTCGCCGCAGGCCGGCATCGTCCGGTACGGTCCCGGACCAGCATTCGTCGGATGCCGACCGTCGGCCTGATTTGATGGCCCAGTTGAGCGCCGGTCACGGCTACGGGGTCGGGCAGGATGCCCGCGACTTCTGGGGTGTACTCGAGTAACTCCTGACGATCCCGCAGCAGCAGCCAAATGCGATCGCTCAGCGGCATGAGAGGACAGCAGCCGGATAGGCTCTTTCCTCGTGGAGGGTGTGGAGTTCGCAGTTATCGCTCAAGGCCGGGACGAGCCGTTCTACCGAGTCCGGACCTCGGTCTTCGAGGTGACCTTCATGGTCGGGGGTGACGAACAAATCGAGGCGGTGGCGAACGTCGATGCCGAAGTTCGCTTGCCTGACGGCTCTCGCTGGAGCGTGACGATCTTCACACTGGCCGAGGTCGAACGTCTTATGTCGGAATGGGCTGAGACTGGTGAGTACGGCGGGGGTGGTCACTTCTGGTGCTCCGACGGCCTGATCGTCCGTGAGTCCGGCCTGGACCACATGATCATCGCGCTGGCGAGCCTCCACCGGAGCGGCAACTTTCGCGACGCCCTCAATCGCCTCGATGAACCGGGCGGGTAGTTCCGGCAGCACGGTCCGAGCTGGACCGGATGCAGCATTCCCTACGCACGCTCTTCGGCATGACAGGGCGACTGGATGATCGACGGGGCGGGCAGAGTGCGGCAACGCAGTACCCGACACGTCCAGGGCGACGGATCGGAGGCTGGATGTCGTTGAATCAGTTGGCGGTCGGCCGCGGTGGGGGCTGGACTGCTCTGCGCCAGGCCGTCCGGAGACCTTCCAGTTCGTGTCGGGGGAACGGTCGACCCCACCGAGTCTGGTAGCCGGCCTCGCCCATGTCGTCGGCGACGGTGTCGAATGCCCTGAGCACGGCTTTGGCGAGCGTGGTCGTTGGCTGCTCGCTTTGCCAGAGCAGGCTTCCCTCGTGCCCAGGTGTCTTCCAATCGACAGCTTCGAGAAGGCGGATCGTGACCGTGTTCGCTCGACGATGGAGAAACCAGCGGTAAACGGTGGGTTCGGCCTCGAACTCGGCCTGGGTGTGGGTCTCATGGAGGACGATCCTGGCGACGGCCCTCAGCAGCTGCTCGGGACCATCGGTGACGTAGGAAGCGAACGCCTTGGCGCTGGTGTGCTCGTCCTCGACGGAGCAGAGCGCCCAACCGTGGTGTTTGATCGTCCAGGTAAGTCGCACGTCCGGCATTGTGATCGGACACGGTGCCCGCCGTCATCCGATTACTACTGCAGGCTGCAGCGGCGTCCGCTCATGGAGCCATGAGAGTGCGTATGGACCGGTCGTCCTGGTCTGCGCATCCTGGATGGCGGCCGGCGCCTGCGTCGTCGTTGAGGGTGGACGCTGGAGATGTCTGCGCCGGGGAACTCCACCGTTGGGGCCAACGCCTCGTTGGTCTCAACCAGGTGTGGAGGTCGTTGTGGCGTGGGTGGAGCAGTGCGGCAGGAGGTCGTGGCGCGTGAGGTATCGACGGCAAGGTTTCGGTGTTCGTTCGGTGTCCGGATTTGGCTCGCGGCGTGATGCTGTGGCTCATGCCGCCGGGTTGGAGGTGGATCGGCACCGGCGGGTGTGGATCGATCCGGCCGACAGCGCGGTCACGGTGGCGGAGTGGACAGGGCGGTGGTTCCGGTCGCTGGATCTGGATCCGCGGACGATCGAGAGTTACCGGAGCCGGTTGCGGTGTCACATCCTGCCGAAGTTCGGTGACCTGCCGTTGGGTGCGGTCACGGCGTTGGGTGTGACCGAGTGGGCTCGGGAGCTGGAGCGAGCAGGGTTCGCCCCGTCGACGCAGGCGCTCGATCACGTTCGGCGTCCGCTGGTTCGGTGCTATGACAGACTCCGAGCAACTCGCCGTACTGGAGGAGATCGTCGGCTACTGCCTTCAGGCACGGGCGACCACCGACGACGTTCCGGAGGCGATCAGGCGAGCCGGCCTCAAGCCCACCTACACGTCGGCTGTTCTGGCGGCACGCGGCCAAATTCACGTACAGCTGCCGAAGATCATGGGGCTGCCTTCCGACTGGAGGAGTAAGGCGTTCCGCTTGTTGATCGCGCTGCTCGGCGTCGCGGACGAGCGGAGACGGGCTGTGTCCTGCAGTCAGGGCTGCAGTCATTTTTGGCATCGGTTGGATGGCGCGCCCGCCGGTTGAGGTGCTGCTGAAGTAGTCCCTTCGGGACTCGCGCTCGTCGGCATGACGGGACGTGAGCGCGCGATAAGCGGCATGAGCAGTTGCTCAGATGTTTGTTCGGCTATGCTTCGACCGTGCATCGGGGTGACGAGTGGCCTGGGCTGGACCCACGTTTCAGCGTCCGGCTACGCCATCTCTTCGGCCCCTTCTACTCGGTGCGGATCTTCGATGAGAGGACCGGTGCAGAGGTCCATGTCACGGGAGGTTCGTTCTTGACTGGTCGATCCTCCGTCCGCCGGGCAGTCAAGTACGCCACCGCTCGATACGTCCGACGCGGTGCAGCCGGACGCACTGGTCGGGCATAAGGCGCAACTGCTGAACGCCCTGAATTCGGCACGGGCGAGCGGGGACGACATAGTCTCAGCATGGATCCTGATCATGAGCACAACCGATGGACAGACGCTGAAGCCGAGCGGGGCTACATCCGCGCACGATTGCGGCTCGTGACCGCGAGCCAAGGAGGCCGCCGAACCCCGATCCACTCCGGTTACCGGTCGCGCTGGGGCTTCCCGCCGGACGTCCATCCGGAAAGCCACGACGCGCCTCTGACGCTGGAGACAGTGAAGACCCTCGCGCCGGGCGAAGAGGCGACGGTGCGACTCCATCCGCTCATGCCTGATCTCTGGCCCCTTGTCGGGCCAGGTCTGCGGCTGTCGATGCGTGAGGGCGCCCGAATCGTCGGACTTGCCGAGGTCGTGGAAGTCGTACCTCCAAGCCGATGATCACGCTCTCATCGACTGGGCCGGTGGCGAACGCGCGGTATGCGGCACGACAGCGCGTCTGCGATGTGCTGCGACCTGGAACTCGTCCCGTCCCCGAAGTCCTCCGACCCGAGGTATCAGTCGCAGTGACATGCCAGAATCGATCGGGGTCAGCGGTTCCCGGACGGAATCGAGCATTCCCGATCAGGTGAGCAGGCGAACATGCCGCGGATCGCGTCGATGTCGATGTCCGAGACACTGCCGACCTGTTTGTTGTGGCCGTTGCGGCGTTCCGGGTACAGGTGGAGTGCGCGGCGGTCGGTTGGTCAGCCCGATCGGGTCGTGGACCCAGACATCCAGGGGCAGGCGCAGGCCGGGGCGGCCGATGTTGCAGAACTGGACGACGGTGCGTCCGTTGGTGGTGGGGTAGCTGTGCCAGACGCCTTGCTTGTTCCGGACGGCCGGTTCCTGCCCGGTGGCGGGCATCGCGTTGATCGGGCTAGCCATCGCGGTGAACGGTTGTCGGCGGCGGCAGGCTACTGGGGTGTCTGCTTCAGCCGCAACGAGGTTTCGGCAGCACCGGTGCCACAGCTGTCACCATGGGGTGCCGCCGAGGCTGGCTGGCCCGCTACCGACCACGATCAGCTTTTGGACGGGCCATTCATGAGAGTAGGAATCAAGGTCAGCGGTCAGCCACGACTCGCCTGGCCTCGCCCGATGGAACCGGAACGTCCCGTTCGTGGTGTTCGTACCAATGATGCAGCGCACTGCCACCGGCTTGTCCAGCTCGTTCACGAGCCGGACCACTTCCAAGGCGAAGCCAAGCCCGTGCCGAGGCATCAATGCTTGGTCTTCCTCGGAGATCACCGGCTCACCATCCGGCGACGATCTGACCTTGACCGGCACTGCATCGTCAAGATGGAGGCTACTGACAAAGCACTCCCAGCCCGTCAGGTCCGGAAACCTACCCGGGGGCTCGTCAGCCCAACCAGAATATCCTGCGAACAGCAGGACCTCGCCGCGCCGAACGACGCCCTCACGGAGGATTTCGCGCAGCATGGGCGGGAGCTCGGCCGGTGGAATGACAGCACCGGTCCCGCTCGCCTCGAGCGCGCTGGCTGCGACGTCGTTCATACGCACCGTCAACACGGACGAGAGCTTCTCATCCCGAGCAAACCATTATCCGCCCGTACCCTTGGCGACGACCGCCTTATCGGATGCAACGCTGAGCGTCGTAAGCGCGCCGGGACCAGATTCACGCTCGATCAGCCAGAGCTTCACCGATGCCACGCACAGAGATCGGTGAGTTCTTGACGCAGGGCGTCTCGTTCCGCGGACAACCTCGATGTGCTCGTCGTTTCGTCCGGCCTCCCACGATGCCAGTCTCACGCGACCTGGATGTGGCCCACGAATCATGCGAACCGTTTGCTCGTCGGCATGACCGCGCGGTGGCTCATCAGTACGTGTGTCGAACCGGCGGAGGAACGCCTGCCAGGCCGCATCGACCGCGGCGCGGTCGGGCCGATGCGGGAGGGCCAGAGCCACACGGGTTTCGGGATGGCGCCGGACGGCAGACGTTGGACTTCGCGCCGGGTCACGGTGCCCTCGATGATCGGCAGGGCACCGTCGTGGCCGGCTCAGGCGTGGCCGGCCATCATCGGACGTTCATCACTGCCGGAGGTTGCCGATCACGAATTCGGCCATCTTCGCGACACCGCCGCAGCGGTCGTTGTCCCAGTAGTTGTTGCGAAGATCTCTGCCCTCGATTTCGAAAGTCAGCATCTGCTGCTCAGTGACCTCGACCGAGACCGAGCATTCGCCGGGCGCTCTGAGTTCGTGGTAGACGACGGCGGGAAGGCCACTGACCGACGTCTCCGTCCACGGCTCCAGTTCGCCGTTCTTCTTCAGCGGGGAGGTCGAGAGCTCAGTGAGGGTTTTCGGGCTCTGGACCGGCTTCAACGCCACCAGCAGGGCGCCGGCCGGATTCGGCCAGGCGCAGCCGAACGCGGGGAGGGTGGTCCGCGGAGATGGCTGCATCCCGTTCGGTGGGTCGGCCACGACGGCGGCTGCCTGCTCCTTGGTGAGCAGGCTGCACGGGTCGGAGTCGAACTTCGCCAAGTCGAGGGGAGCGTCGACCTGGTCCAAAGGCAGCGGGGCGCCGGTCTGCGCCGGCGCCGGCGGCGTGGAGAGAAACCGTTCCGGTGTCGACGATCCGCAGGCGGCCAGCAAGCTCGCCGAGAGAAGTGTCGTGCACGCGATCACTGCTGCCCTCATGCCGGCGCCGCCGACGGGTCGACGCGCCATTGCCGTTGGTCGTCGATACCGGAGTTGCTCTGCATCGGAGGCATGTCCGGGAAGTCGGTGTTGCCTTGCACCAGGGCGATGGCCTGTTTCTGGAACCCTCCCAGGGTCTTCTGGGCCTCCGCGAACAGGTCGCTGACCGATTGACGAGGTCGAACCTCGTCGGTGAGGAAGTCGAGGTCCGCGAAGTTCTCCTCGTCCTCCGGCGCGGCGGCGCGCCGGGCCGGTTCGGGTGCGGCGGCCTGCGGCGGCGTAGCCGGCCCGGTGGCGGACGGCGGCGGTGGTGGTTGTTTGCCGAAGAGGGCGTTGAGGTGCGGCAGCGACGACGCCCGTGCGGCGGCGCGAGCGTTGCGGACGGCTTCGACGATGTCGAATCCGAGTTTCTGCACGTGCGCGCCGTGCAGCGCACGGTCGTCAATCCGCAGGTCGAGAAGTTTTTCCTTGCGGGTTACGGTGACGGTCACGAGTTGGTCGCTCGAGCGCGCGGTGTGGCGTGTCGCTGCCAGTTGTGCGTCGAGTTCGGCGGATTGTTGCTGCAGTTGCCGCAGGTCACGGTGTGGTGCGGTCATGACGGCGCCACAAGGTCAAGCATCGTGTTTCCCTACTCCAGGTCCTGTCGAGATGACAGAACGTGCCCGCCGTGCACCCTACTGCGACTGTGCGGCGGCGCAAGTGCGAACACCGAAGGAGGGGCATAGGTCACGCTAGCCGTGAGCCTGGGCTTGGACAGCGGGCTTGATTAGTCGTCGCCGGTGATACGGAGCTGAGTCCGAATGCTCTATGGCCGGCGATTTCTCGGTAGGACCGCTGTGCCGACGTTGTCAGTTCCCGTCCGTATGGCCGTGCCGGCCAGCACACTTGGCCGGGTTGCTGCGTAGGCACACCTTGCCTCCGGCTACCCGCAGCCCGGCGTCGTCGAAGGCGGTCACCCAGTCCGCCGCGGTCGCCTTTTGCGCGGTCGCCAGCGGGATCAGGGCGGAGCAGACGGCCTGGTTGAGCTTGTTCTCCACTGCGTCCTTGGGGTTCGGGATAGTTCCGGGTTCCACCCAGAGGTTGCGCGGGTCGTCCGGGGCGCCGCCGAACTCGAGGCTGACCAGGTCCCGATGTGATAACCGATGTTGCGGAATCGGACGCTATCACCTGGCTGCGGCAACAGCGAGCATGCTGACCTGCTATGCGGCTACATCGTCGACGCCAAGAAGAACGAGACCAGGATCAGCGAGTCTCCGGTTCATCAGCTGCCGAGCAGCGGGTGAACACGAGCGCGCGTTGCGGCAGCACGGTCAGCGGCATGAGCGGAGGTTGTCATGTCGTGGTCGGTGTCAGCCACACGTCCGCATCGAGCAGCCCGTCGGGCAGTGTCGCGGCCCATTGCGCGATCTCGGGGTCGATCCACGCGAACTCGGCATGCACGGTCGGCTGTCCGTCATCGTCGGCCGACCGGCCGGTCGAGATCATCGGCCATCGCCGCTCCGACAGCTCCTGCCGCAAACGGTTCTGAGCAGCGTCGATGTCCTGCCGCCGGTATCGGCTGGCGACCACGCAGAGAGCGGCACCGAACCGGGGGCGCAAAACCCGCTCCGCGCGTGCGGATCTTCGGCGGCAACAACCAGCACCGGCTGCGCCGGACCGGGATGGAACTGCGTGATCTGCGTGATGGTCAGCTCCGCCCATTCCTCCCAGCGGGGCGGTAACGCCCGGAGATTGACCGCCGTACCGGAGTTGCCGCCAGAGGCGACCGGCCAGCCGGAGGTGGGAGGAGGGCACGGGGGACTGGTCCACCGGCTCGCGTCGCGGGCCGGCGCGGGCGTCGGGTCCTGCGCCTGGACGTGCAGTTCACCGTTGCGCCACGTCGCGGTCAGCGTGGTCCAGCCTTCGAGCACACCGCCGGGATACTCCTGACGCCGGGCAAGGCGATCGGTGTCGATGCCGTGCAGGGGCAGGGCATATCGGCCGGGGCGCGGAGCCGGTCGCGGGTGAATCAACAGCAAGGCCTGCGGGATCGGTGGTTCGAACGAGGTCGCCCCGTCCAGCACCAGGACACGTCCCGTGGCCCGCACGAGGACGCCGTCGCGCAGCACCCAGTCATCCGGCTTCACCTGACCAGTATCGCCGCTGCACACACGACTGTGCTGCCGTGACGAGTCAGGCAGGTTGACTCGCGACAAGGTCCGCGCGGCGGTCAGTCGAGGACGAGCGCGGCGACTGTCTTGCCGTGGAAGGTCTGTGCGGTTGGAATGAAGCCCAGGCGCAGGTGGATTTGTCCGGGGGCCTCAGGGCCCGGCACCCACGGGATCGTGACCCGGTTCTGGCCGTGGGACGGGCTTCTGCTTGGAGTTGCTCGACAGCGAACCGGCCCGCATCGTAATCAGTCGAGCGGAACGTCCGGGGCGAAGCCGCTCATGACCAACCCGACCAGGTCATCGTCGTGATCGACCAGCGGGGCTATGCGGTCGCGGGGCGGGGTAAGCCTCGGCGTGAGACGCTGCAGTGGGCGCGACGAACTCTTCCTCTTATTGCCGGGAAGTCTGGACGGTTGACGCGGCAGACGTCCTCGATCGATCGGGCCGGGATCACACTCGGCACCTCGCGCGGTCATCGGCATGGGTGCACGTCGGGCCGGTTCTCGATGAGGCCGTGACTTGCATGAGGAACGCGGTCGCTGATGGCGCTAGGGGCTGGGACGGGGTGTCCGCTCTACGGTTCGGATCGATACGGGACCTGGGCCGGGGCACCTTTCTGTTCTGGGCGATCGCCACGGAACCCGTGGGGTGGGCCGGGGCTAGGCTCTCCGCTGTGGGGGCGCTGGGGCAGATCACAAGCAAGGCTGATTCCTTTCGGGTTTTCGCCGCAGCCGGGACATCACTGCTCGGTGACGGCGTCCGGAACGCCGCTCTGCCGTTGCTCGCCGTCGCCCTGTCGCCGACACCGGCCGCCGCCGGCATTGTCACCTTCGCCGGCACCGTCCCGATTCTGCTGTTCACACTGCTGAGCGGCGCGCTCGCCGACCGGCACGACCGCCGGGCCCTGATGTGGCGGACCGATCTGCTGCGCGGCGTCCTCGTCGGCGCGTTCGCCATCTGGGTGCTCGTGGCCGTTCCGCCGTTGTGGGCGCTGGTCATTACCACGTTCCTGCTCGGCAGCGCCGGCACCGTCTTCGACAGCGCTTCCAACAGCTTCATCGTCGACCTCTTCGGCCCCGATCCGACCCGGCTGGCTACCGCCAACAGCCGCCTGCAGGCCACCCAAGTCGTGAGCTACCAGTTCGTTGGGCCGCCCCTGGGTGCCGCACTGTTCACCGTCTCCGCCGGTGCGCCACTGGTCGTCGACGCAGTCTCGTTCCTGGCCGCCGGTGTTCTCGTGCTCACCATCCGCACCCGGCACACCGCCGCCCGCCCCGACCGGACCACCACCATCCGCGCCGACATCGGCGAGGGCGTGCGCTGGCTGTGGCGGCACCAGGGCCTGCGGCTGCTCGCACTCGAACTCGGACTGGCCAACCTGACCCTCACGATGGGCACCACCATGCTGGTGCTGCTCATCGTGAACGTCCTGCACGCCCCGGCCGCGATCTACGGCGTCGTCCTGCTGGCCGGCGCGGCCGGCGGCCTGCTCGGCAGCCTCGCTGCCGGCCGGGTCCGCAAGCACCTGCGCCCGGGACCGGGGCTCGGGCTGTCGATCAGTCTGATCGCGGCCGGTTTGTTCTTGGCCGGGTTCGCGTGGTCGATCCCGGTAGTCGCCGCTGCCTACGCTCTCGGCGCGTTCGGCATCATGCTGTGGAACGTGCAGGCCGTGGTGATCCGCCAACGGCTCATCCCCCGCGAGTTGATGGGCCGGGCCACCAGCAGCTACCGGCTGATCGGCTGGGGCGCCGGTCCCATCGGCGCCGCTCTGGGTGGTCTTCTCGGTTCCGTACTCGGCGTGCGAGCACCGCTGATCATCGGCGGGGCGGTCCTGGCGCTGTCTTTGGTGCTGGTCCCGCGGCTGGCCGCACTGGAGCCCAGCGGGCCGAGTTCGGCTTAGCCGACCTCGACTGCTGTCAACGCTTCGGGAACCTTGACCCCGGGTGGTCTCTGGAAAATTGACCCCCTGTGCGGTGTTGTTGTCTAGTTCTGGTCGGTGTTCTGTTGCT
>NZ_JBVKDO010000033.1:0-88937 GCF_055633805.1 Amycolatopsis sp. NPDC114478
ACTCCGGCCGCGACGCTGTGATCACCTGCACCACACCAACATGATCAACTACCGGCCCGGCCGCTCCGACACCGGGTTACGAGACATCCCTTAGGGGTGAACTGGGCACGAACGGCGTTGACGTTTCGTCGGGACCGACGCGGTATCCATCAAGAAATCATCAACGGGCGTAAGGAGGAACCCACCCGGCCACACGCTGGCCGGGTGACCGCAACCCTCTCGCGCCCGGAATCGTCCGACACCACTGAGCGGCACCGGCTCTCCGTCGTCGGCGGCCTGGCCGCCCTGTCGCTCGACGCGATGGCGTCGGTGGCTTACGGACCCGAGGCCATCGTGATCGTGCTGGCCGTCGCCGGCGGCACCGGGCTGGGCTTCACCCTGCCGGTCACCCTGGCGATCGCGCTGCTGCTGGGCGTCCTGACGCTGTCCTACCGGCAGGTGATCGCCGCGTTCCCGGACGGCGGCGGCGCGTACGGCGTGAGCCGCGCGCACCTCGGCCGGCGCGCCTCCCTGGTCGCGGCCGCCTCGCTCATCGTCGACTACGTCCTCAACGTCGCCGTGTCCGTCGCCGCCGGGGTCGCGGCACTGACGTCAGCCTTTCCCGAGCTCCTGCCCTACACGCCGTGGCTGTGCCTCGGTGTGCTCGCGCTGATCACGGCGGTGAACCTGCGCGGAATCGCCGAAAGCGCACGGGCTTTCATCGTGCCCACGGCGGTCTTCGTCGGCGCGATCCTGACCGTCGTCGTGGTGGGCCTGTTCCGCACCGGGCCGGTCGCCGCCGTCGCCGTGTCGGAACACGGCACGAACCTGCAGACCGTCGGAATCCTGTTGCTGCTGAAAGCGTTCGCGAACGGCTGCGCCGCCCTCACCGGGGTCGAGGCCATCGCCAACGCCGTCCCCTCGTTCCGCAAGCCGCGGGTGCGTCGCGCGCAGCGCGCCGAAGTCGCCCTGGGCGGGCTGCTCGCGGTGATGCTGCTCGGTCTCGCCGTGCTGATCGAGAAGTTCTCGATCCACCCCGTGGACGGCGTCACCGTGCTCTCCCAGGTCACCGCGGCCTCGCTCGGTAACGGGTTCGGGTTCTACGTCGTGCAGTTCTCCACGGTCGTCCTGCTCGCGCTGGCCGCCAACACCTCCTTCGGCGGGCTGCCCGTGCTGGCTCAGCTGCTGGCCAAGCACAACAACCTGCCGCACGTGTTCGCGTTGCGCGCCGAACGCCAGGTTTACCGCTACGGCGTCGGTTTCCTCGCGGTCACCTCGGCGCTGCTGCTGATCGTCTCGGACGGCGACATGAACACCCTCGTTCCGTTGTTCGCGATCGGGGTGTTCGTCGGCTTCACCCTGTCGCAGATCGGCATGGTGCAGCACTGGCGGCGTGACCGGCCCCGCGGCTGGCACGGCAAAGCGGCCCTCAACGGCTTCGGCGCGCTGCTCACCGGGATCGCCGCGGTCGTCGTCACCGCGACCAAGTTCGGCGAAGGCGGCTGGCTGATCGTCGTCGCGCTGCCGCTGATCGTGCTGGCCATGGAATGGGTGCACCGCAACTACCGGCGCATCGGCGACCGCCTCGAACTCGGCCGCACCCCGGCGCCACCCCGGCCGGACCGCTCCCTGGTCGTCGTCCCGGTGCACACCGTGTCCCGGCTGACGCGCGAGGCCCTCGCCGCCGCGCTGTCACTCGGCGACCACGTCGAAGCCGTCCACGTCGTCGACCCCGACGAGGACCGAGCCGGGTTCATCGACGCCTGGGAACGCTGGCATCCCGGCGTCACCCTCGTTCAGCTGCACGACGAACGCCGACGGCTCGGCGAACCACTCGTCGAGCACCTGCGCAAGCACGCCGGCTGCCACGTCTTCGTGCTCATCGCCGAGGTCGAGCCCGAGCACCCGTGGCAGCGGATCCTGCAGAACCGCCGAGGCGCCGTCCTCGCACGAGCCCTGCGGCGCCGCTCCGAGGCAGTCGTCTGCCGGATGCGGTTCCGGGTGCCCGGCTGACCCGAGGGGTGGCCGGCTCAGGCCGCGTGGCTGCGCGGGGCCGCGGATTCCATGAGGCGGCCCAGCCGGACCGCGTGGCCGGCGAACCGCTCGTAGCGACGGCTCACACCGTGCTCCGGCAGCCGGGCGAGGATCCGGTGCAGGTCGGCGAGGTCGTCCTCGACGCTGATCAGCGAGCGGACGCGCCCGTCGCCCGCGGCCAGTTCCGCGAGCCACACCGCGATCCGCCCCAGCTCCACGAAGTCCGGCGTCGACTCCCGCGGCACCACGGGATGCGGGTAGGCGCGCTGCACGGTCCGGGCGACCTGCAGGACGAGCCCGCTCATCCGCTCCAGCTCGGTCAGTGCGTGAATCGTGGCAAGCGCCCGGACGGCCGGCGCGCGCATCGCAAGCACCGTGTTCGCCTGCCGGGCCAGCTCGTCACGCGAGCGGTCGAGCCGCACCGAATCCGCCACGACGTCGTCGGCCAGCGCGACATCGGCTTCCTCCACGGCGACGGTCGCCCGCTCCATGGCGGCCGCGGTCAGCCGGGTGAGCCGGACCAGATCCGCCACGTCGAAAGGGTTGCGCATGAGTCCACACTGTCCAAAGCCGACAGGTGAAGTCCAGTGGATTGACGAAAACTCGACACCGGATCAACACGGCGTCAACGTCCATCCGCGCGGCGTGAAGGAAACACTGATGCAGTCTGCGCTCGGGTTCGTCCGGCGGCATCGTTCGGTGACGCCGGTCCCCGAGCCGAAGGGTTCCGATGAGCGACCTCGCCTACACGCTGATGTTGATAGCCGGTTTCGTCGTGCTGGCGCTCGTGCTGCGCACGGCGGAACGGTGGTGCGAAGCTCACCCAAGCCGGGGCGACGTGCGTGCGGCTCGCCACGAGCGGAACCAGGCCGCCGTTTGCGGCGACAGCTCCGGCTATTCGTCTTCGAGCCTTGCCGGCACCTCGGCCGCGGTCCGGCTGCCCTCGTCGGCCGGCTCGATGGCTTCCGCGGGATCGGTCACGGCGACTCCTCCGGGGCGAAACGGTACCCGATACCGGTCTCGGTGATCAGATAACGCGGCTGGGATGGCTCGGGTTCGAGCTTACGGCGCAACTGGGCCATGTAGACCCGCAGGTAGTGCCCACGGTCGGCGTAGTCCGGGCCCCAGACGGTGGTCAGCAGGTGCGTGGCGCTGATCAGCGAGTCGGGGTTGCGGACGAGCTGTTCGAGGATCGCCCACTCGGTACGGGTCAGGTGCACCACCCGGTCGTCCCGGCGGACGATCTTGGCCCCGACATCGACGGTGAACGCGGCGGTCTCGACGACGGGAGCCGGCTCGGGCGGCGCTCCGAGGGCCAGCCGGCGTTCCGCGACGCGCAGGCACGCCAGCAGCTCCTCCATGCCGAACGGCTTCGTGACGTAGGTGTCCGCTCCCGTGTCGAGCGCCTTGATCTTGTCGGCGGCCCGGTCGCGGGCCGAAAGCACGATGATCGGCATCGCGCTCCAGGTGCGCAGCTCGCGGATCACCTCGATGCCGTCGATGTCGGGCAGCCCGAGGTCGAGCAGCACCAGGTCCGGGTGCTCGGTCGCCGCGGCCAGCAGCGCGGAGGCACCGTCGGCCGCGGTGACCACGGAGTAGCCGCGGGCGGTGAGGTTGATCCGCAACGCCCGCACCAGAGCCGCTTCGTCGTCGACCACGAGCACGGACGTCATCGCACGACCTCGCTTTCCCGGGTGGCGGCGGGTAACGAGAGAACGATCGTCAGCCCGCCGCCAGGGGTGTCTTCGGCGCGGATCGTCCCGCCCATCGCTTCGACGAACCCCTTCGCGACGGACAGGCCGAGCCCGACGCCGGTGGTGGTGTTGCGGTCCCCGAGCCGCTGGAACGGCGCGAACGCCGAGTCGGCGGCCCCCTTCGGCAGCCCGCGGCCGTGGTCGACCACGCGCAGCTCGACCCGGCCGGCGTAGGCGCTGGCCCGGATCGCGATGGCCGAGGGCACGCGGCCGGTCGCGCCGTGGCGCAGGGCGTTGTCGATGACGTTGGCGATCGCGCGCTCCAGCAGGCCCGCGTCGGCCTGCACCGCGGGCAGACGCGCGTCGACGTCCAGGTCGATCGGCTCTCGGGCGTCCAATGCGGACAGAGCGGTGGCAACGACCTCGTCGTAGCCGACCGGGCGCAGCACCGGCTGCACCGCGCCGGTCGCCAGCCGGGACGAGTCGAGGAGGTTGTCGATGAGCCCGGAGAGCCGGTCGGTGGACTCCTCCCCCGCGGCCAGCAGCTCCTCGGCGTCCTCTTCGGACAGACTCACGTCGTGGGCGCGCAGGCCGCCGAAGACGGCCTTGATCGAGGTGAGCGGGGTGCGCAGGTCGTGCCCGAGGGCCGACAGCAGGGCCGTGCGCAGCTCCGTCGTCTCCGCCCGGCGCTGTGCTTCCTGGGTCTGGACCGCCATCCGCTGCTGCCGCAGGGCCAGCAGTGCCTGACCGGCCGCGGCCTCGAGCACGCGCTGGTCGTGCGCGGGCAGGGTCCGGCCGCGCAGCGCCAGGTGGACGTCGTCGGTGACCGGGACGTCGACGTCGGCCTCGTCCGGTTCGTCGCACGGCCGCTCGCCCGTACAGGCCGCCCGGACCCACTCGTCGTCCCGCTTCTCCAGCAGAGAAACGGACTCGAGCCCGAAATTTTCCCGGACCTTCTCCAGCAGCCGCTGCAACGGCTCGTCGTGCCCGAGGACCGTCCGGGCATAGGAAGCCAGCAGCGCCGCCTCCGTCTGAGCCCGCGCCGCAGCATCGGCCCGGCGCGATGCCCGGTCGACGACAAGCGCGAACGCCACCGCGACGACGACCATCGCGATCAGCGTGATCACGTTCTGCTGGGCGTCTACGGTCAGCGTGTACAGCGGCGGGGTGAAGAAGAAGTTGAGCAGCAGCGCGCTGGCGATCGAGGCGAACAGCGCCGGACCCAGCCCGCCGACCAGGGCGACCACGATCGTCGCGAGGAAGTAGTCGATGACGTTGGTGGAGAGGATGAGCGTCTGGCGCAGCACCACGCCGATCAGCGTCGCCACCGCGGGCAGCAGCAGCGCGAGCGCCCAGCCCAGGAGCTGCCGCCGCCGGGCCAGGGAGCTGCGCGGGAACAGCTTCGCGCGCAGCCGGCCGCCCGACTCGTCGTGGGTGACCATGTGCACGTCGATCGGCCCGGACTCCTGCACCACGGTGGCACCGATGCCCTCGTCGAACAGCCGCGCCACCCGGGAGCGCCGGGACGTGCCCACCACGACCTGCGTCGCGTTCACCCCGCGGGCGAAGTCGAGCAAGGCGGTCGGCACGTCGTCGCCGACGACGGTGTGGAACGTGGCGCCGACGTCCTCGGCCAGTTTGCGGTACTCCGCGAGCGCCTGCGGAGAGACGCCGGCCAGGCCGTCGCCGCGCAGGATCTGCAGCACCATCAGCTCGGCCCCGGCCCGCTTGGCGATGCGCCGGGCCCGCCGGATCAGCGTCTCGCTCTCCCGGCCGCCGCTGATCGCGACCACCACCCGCTCCCGGGCTTCCCAGGTGTCGGTGATGTCGCGTTCGGAGCGGTAGCGCTGCAGGGCGACGTCGACCTGGTCGGCCACCCAGAGCAGCGCGATCTCCCGCAGGGCGGTGAGGTTGCCGGGCCGGAAGTAGTTGCCCAGCGCCGCGTCGATCCGGGTGGCCGGGTAGACGTTGCCGTGCGCAAGCCGCCGCCGCAGCGCCTCCGGGGTGATGTCGACCAGCTCGAGCTGCTCGGCGCGGCGGACCACCTCGTCCGGCACAGTCTCCTGCTGGGCGATGCCGGTGATCCGCTCGACGACGTCGTTGAGGCTCTCCATGTGCTGCACGTTCACCGTCGACAGCACGTCGATCCCGGCCTCGAGGAGTTCCTCGATGTCCTGCCAGCGCTTCTCGTTGCGCGACCCGGCCACGTTCGTGTGCGCCAGCTCGTCCACCACCGCGACCTCCGGGGCCCGGGCGAGGATCGCGTCGACGTCCATCTCCTCGAAGCTGTGCCCGCGGTAGGTCACGGTGCGCCGCGGCACGGTTTCGAGACCGTCCAGGAGCTCGGCGGTCTTGCGGCGGCCGTGGGTCTCGACCAGGCCGACGACGACGTCGGTGCCGCGGTCCATGCGGCGGCGGGCCTCCCCGAGCATGGCGAAGGTCTTCCCCACGCCCGGGGCGGCCCCCAGGTAGATCCGCAGCTCACCGCGGCGGCGTTTGCCCGCGTCCGCTGTCGTCACGGGTCAGTGCCTGGCCGCCGCGACAGCGAGGTTGAGCTGCAGCACGTTGACCGCGGGATCGCCGAGCACGCCGATCCCGCGCCCGGTGGTGTTGTCGGCGACGATCTTGCGGACCGCGTCCTCGCTCAGGCCGTTCTCCCGCGCGACCCGCGGCACCTGCAGCTCCGCGTAGGCCGGGCTGATCTGCGGGTCGAGCCCCGACGCCGATGCGGACACGGCGTCGGCCGGGACCTGCGAGACGTCGACGCCCTCGCGCTTGGCGATCAGCTCCTGCCGCTGCTTGACGGTGGCCAGCAGATCCTCGTTGGCGGTGCCCTTGTTGGAGGCGCCCGAGGTGGACGGGTCGCCGGGGCCGAGCGGGTCCTTCGAACCGGCCGAGGGCCGGTTGTGGAAGAACGGGTCGTGCGCCGGGTCCTTGGCGACCGGGTCGACGCCGATCAGCGACGAGCCGACGGCCTGGCCGTTCTGCGTGACGATCGAGCCTTCGGCGTTGCCGGAGAGTCCCGGGATGCGGGCCACCGCCCAGACGGCGAGCGGGTAGACCACCCCGAGGAGCACGGTCAGCACCAGCAGCATCTTCAGGCCGGCGACGGTCTGCTTGAA
Source organism: Amycolatopsis sp. NPDC114478 (assembly GCF_055633805.1). Taxonomy (NCBI): domain Bacteria; kingdom Bacillati; phylum Actinomycetota; class Actinomycetes; order Pseudonocardiales; family Pseudonocardiaceae; genus Amycolatopsis; species Amycolatopsis sp. NPDC114478. Next base: position 6,830 of record NZ_JBVKDO010000033.1, read on the forward strand.
CAGCACGTTCATGGTCACATTCCCGGGATCAGTCGGACGAGCAGGTCGATCAGCCAGATCCCGGCGAACGGCGTCACGATGCCGCCGAGGCCGTAGACCAGCAGGTTGCGGCGCAGCAACGCTTTCGCGGTGGAAGGCTTGTACCGCACGCCGCGCAGGGCGAGCGGGATCAGCGCCACGATGATGAGCGCGTTGAAGATGACCGCGGACAGGATCGCCGAGTCCGGCGAGTGCAGCCGCATGATGTTCAGCGTGTCGAGCTGTGGGTAGATCGCCGCGAACATGGCGGGCAGGATCGCGAAGTACTTCGCCAGGTCGTTGGCGATGGAGAACGTCGTCAGCGCGCCGCGGGTGATGAGCAGCTGCTTGCCGATCTGAACGATCTCGATCAGCTTCGTCGGGTCGCTGTCGAGGTCGACCATGTTGCCGGCCTCCTTGGCCGCCATGGTCCCGGTGTTCATCGCCACCCCGACGTCCGCCTGCGCCAGCGCGGGAGCGTCGTTCGTGCCGTCACCGGTCATCGCGACCAGCCGGCCGCCCTCCTGCTCCTTCTTGATCAGCGCCATCTTGTCCTCGGGCTTGGCTTCCGCGAGGAAGTCGTCCACCCCGGACTCTTCGGCGATCGCCCGCGCGGTCAGCGGGTTGTCCCCGGTGATCATCACCGTCTTGATGCCCATCGCGCGCAGCTCGGCGAAGCGTTCCTTCATGCCGGGCTTGACCACGTCCGACAGCCGGATCACGCCGCGCACCACGGTGACACCCTCGACCTGCTCGGCGACGACGAGCGGCGTGCCGCCTTCGGCGCCGATCCCGTCGACGACGGTGTGCACCTCGGCCGGGACCGTGCCGCCGTGCTCCTCGACCCAGGCCCGCACGGCACTCGCCGCGCCCTTGCGCACGATCCGCCCGTTGAGGTCGATGCCGCTCATCCGCGTCTGAGCGGTGAAGGGAACGAACTCGCCGGATTTCTCGGCGTCACTCGCCTCGGTCGGCAAGACGTGCTCACGCGCGCACAGGTCGACGATGCTGCGGCCTTCGGGGGTGCCGTCGGCCAGGCTGGACAGCCGGGCCGCGATGGCCAGGTCGTCGATCGTGGACGAGCCGACCGGGAGCAGCTCGGTGGCCTGCCGGTTGCCGAAGGTGATCGTGCCGGTCTTGTCCAGCAGCAACGTCGAGACGTCGCCCGCGGCCTCGACCGCGCGGCCGGAGGTCGCCAGCACGTTGCGCTGCACCAGCCGGTCCATGCCCGCGATGCCGATCGCGGACAGCAGGGCGCCGATGGTCGTCGGGATCAGGCAGACCAGCAACGCGGTCAGCACGATCACCGATACGAGCCCGCCGGAGTAGCCGGCCATCGGCTGCAACGCCACGACCGCGAGGACGAAGATGATCGTCAGCACGGCCAGGAGGATGGTCAGGGCGATCTCGTTCGGCGTCTTCTGCCGCGACGCGCCTTCCACCAACGCGATCATCCGGTCCACAAAGGACTCACCGGGCTTGGTCGTGATCTTCACGACGATCCGGTCGCTCAGCACGGTCGTACCGCCGGTGACCGCCGACCGGTCGCCGCCGGACTCGCGGATCACCGGGGCGGACTCGCCGGTGATGGCCGACTCGTCGACGGTCGCGATGCCCTCGACGACGTCCCCGTCGCCCGGGATCACCTCGCCGGCTTCGACGACGACCAGATCACCGATCCGCAGGTCGACGCCCGGCACGCGCTCCTCGGAACCGTCCTCGGTGAGCCGCCGGGCGACGGTCTCCTTCTTGGTCTTGCGCAGGGACTCGGCCTGGGCCTTGCCGCGGCCTTCGGCCACCGCCTCGGCGAGGTTCGCGAAGAGGACCGTGAACCACAGCCACAGCGCGACACCGATGTTGAACACGCCGGGGTCGGTGATCGCGAAGACGGTGACCAGCACCGACCCGACCCAGACCACGAACATGACGGGGTTGCGCAGCTGGTGGACCGGGCTGAGCTTGCGGAAGGCGTCCGGCAGGGACGTCCAGAGCTGGCGGGGGTTGAACACGCCCGCGCTGACCCGGCCCGCGTTCTCGACGTGGTGCTGGGTCACTTCCTCGGGGGTGCGATCGGTGGTCATGGTCATGCGAGAGCCTCGGCAATCGGCCCGAGGGCCAGGGCGGGGATGAAGGTCAGGGCCGCGACCAGCACGACGGTGCCGGCGAGCATGGTGGCGAACAGCGGGCTGGTGGTCGGCAGCGTGCCGGCGGTCTCCGGCGTCTTCTTCTGCGCGGCCAGCGAACCGGCCAGGCAGAGCACGGCCAGGATCGGGATGAACCGGCCGAGCGCCATGCAGACGCCGAGCGTCGACTGGTACCAGTCGTTGGTCACGGTGATGCCGGCGAAGGCGCTGCCGTTGTTGTTGCTGGCCGAGGTGTAGGCGTAGAGCAGCTCGGAGAAGCCGTGCGCGCCCGGGTTGTTGATCGCGTCGGTGTTGCCCGGGATCAGCAGCGCCGCACCGGCCCCGATCAGTACGACCGCCGGCATCGCGAGCATGGCGATCGAGGCGCAGGTGACCTCGCGCTTGCCGAGCTTCTTGCCCAGGTACTCCGGGGTGCGCCCGACCATCAGGCCGGCCAGGAACATCGCGATGATCGCCATCACCAGGATGCTGTAGAGGCCGGTGCCGACGCCGCCGGGCGACAGCTCGCCGAACATCATGTTCAGCAGCGTCCCGAACCCGCCGAGGCCGGTGAAGCTGTCGTGCATCGCGTTCACCGCGCCGGTCGACGTCCCCGTGGTCGAATCGGCGAACAACGCCGATCCCGCGAGCCCGAACCGGGTCTCTTTGCCTTCCATGGCCGCGCCGGCCAGGCGCGCGGCGGCGCCGTTGGCGTGGGTCTCGCCCCACCAGATCACCGCGAGCATGCCGGCCCACAGCGCGCCCATGACGGACAGCAGGACGTAGCCCTGCTTGGTGTTTCCGACGAGCTTGCCGAAGGTGCGGGTCAGGCTGACCGGGATGACCAGCAGCAGGAAGATCTCGATCAGGTTGGACCACGAGTTCGGGTTTTCGAACGGGTGCGCGGAGTTGGCGTTGAAGATGCCGCCGCCGTTGGTGCCCAGTTCCTTGATCGACTCCTGGCTCGCCGACGGCGCCAGCGCGATGGTGCTCGCCGAGCCGTCCGGGTTGAGTACCGAGACGCCGGACTTGAGGCTCTGCACCACGCCGAGCGCGACCAGGACGATCGCGAACACGAAGGACAGCGGAAGCAGCACGCGGACCGTGCCGCGGGTCAGGTCGACCCAGAAGTTGCCGAGCCGGTCGCTCTTCGACCGGACGAACGCGCGGGTCAACGCGATCGCCACGGCCAAGCCGACACCCGCGGAGACGAAGTTCTGCACGGTCAGCCCGGCCATCTGGACCACGTGGCCCATGACGCCCTCGGGGATGTAGGACTGCCAGTTCGTGTTGGTCACGAAGCTGATCGCCGTGTTGAACGCGACCCCGGGGTCGACGGTGCGGCCGAAGTTCAACGGCAGCAAGGGCTGGATGCGCTGCAGCAGGTACAGGAACAGCACGGAGACGAAGGAGAAGCCCAGCACGCCGGAGGCGTAGGTCTTCCAATGCTGTTCGGACTCCGGGTCGGCGCGCACGATCTTGTAGACGGCCTTCTCCAGCCGCCAGTGCTTCGTGCTCGTGAACACCCGGTGCATGTAGTCGCCCAGCGGCCGGTACACCAGCGCCAGGGCGAGCAGCAGGAGGGCGACCTGTCCCAGGCCGGCCCACGTCGAGGACATCAGAACTTCTCCGGTTTGATCAACGCGATGAACAGGTAGACGATCAAGGCCAACGCCAGGACGCCGCCGAGGACGTTGGCGAACACGCCGGTGCCGCTCACAACCGCTCCAATCCACGCAGGGTCAACGCCAGCACGGCGAACACGACGATCGCCAGCAGCACATAGGCCAGGTCGGCCATGGCACTGCTCCTTTCTCACGCACGACAAGCCGAGGTCGACCGAATGGTGACCCGGCCTGGGGAAGCGTGCCTGCCGGAACTCCCGACCGGATGTCATCTGACAGAGTCTTGATGCGCCTTCACGGTGCGTTGACGCGTTCTTGACACCCCCTCGGTGTCCATTTCGGACTTGGTCACAACTCGGCCTCGGCGGGATGAACGGCTCGCCACGGCGGGAATCCGGGGCCACCCTTGGACGATCACGTCTTCGCCCACGCCGATCGGATCTCATCCCGGGAGTTCTCCTTGGCAGCCGACCCCGAGCTCCGCACGTCCGTTCCCCGCCGGAACACCGTCCAGGTGAGCCACAGCAGCCACGACGGCGCGATCGCCGTGGTGGTGACCCTCGACGGCCAGGTCCGCGACCTCCAGCTGGCCGACACCGTGACCACCCGCCCCGCGGCCCAGCTGGCCCGGGACATCCTCGAGTGCATCCATTCCGCCCAGGCCCTGTTCGACCCCGGTACCGGTCAGCCGTCGAGGTAGTCGTCGTACACCGCGACCCACACGTCCAAATCGGACAACCGGTCGAGGAACTCGAGGCCGGTGGCGGTGAGGGAGAACCCCACCTCACGCCCCGGCCGGCTGTCCCAGGTGCCGGACGATGAACGCCGAAGCGCGCCTTCGGCCGCCAGGACCCGCAGGGCGGGCTCGACCACGCGTCGCGGAAGGGCCCGGCGCAGTTCGGTGAAGGAACGAGCACCGGACGCGAGTTCGTCGAGCAGCTCCACCGCACCGGGGCAGCAGATCACCCGGGTGAGACCGGCTTCGGCCATGGCAGCTCCCCTGGAAGACGTGCCGGAACCGTAGGCGGCCGGCCGCCGAGCACCAGCGTCGTTGACGCGCCCCTGACGAGCCGCCACCAGACGTTTACGGTTTCCCTACGCGCGCGCCCGGATCTTGATGTTTTCCCTACGCCGCTTCGCATCGGCAGCGGGCACGCTGCGGGGTGTGCCAGCACCAACGTCATGGCTCAAACGGCTGGTACTAGGACGGCCGTTCCGGAGCGACACGCTCGGCGAAACCCTGCTGCCCAAGTGGCTCGCCTTGCCCATCTTCGCCAGTGACCCGCTCTCCTCGGTGGCGTACGCGACTCAGGAGATCCTGCTGATCCTGAGTATCGGCGGGCTCGCCTACTTCACGCTGGCGCCGTGGGTCGGGCTCGCGGTCGCGGTGTTGCTCACCGTCGTGGTGGTGTCCTACCGGCAGGTCGTGCGGGCCTACCCCAGCGGTGGTGGCTCCTACGAGGTCGCCTCCCGCAACCTCGGGTCCCATGCCGGGCTCGTCGTGGCCGGCGCGCTGATGGTCGACTACATCATGACCGTCGCGGTGTCGGTCGCCTCCGGCGTCGACAACATCATCTCCGCCGTCCCGCAGCTCAACGACCACCGGATCCTGCTCAACATCGGGTTCATCGTGGTCCTGATGGCGATGAACCTGCGCGGCATCCGCGAGTCCGGCCGGGCCTTCGCCGCCCCGACCTACCTGTTCATCGCCACCGTCATGCTGATGATCGTGGTCGGCTTCACCCGCGTGGCGACCGGGCACGCCCCGGTCGCCGAAAGCGCGGGCTACGACATCCACCCCGAACAGGTCGGGCTGACCGGCCTCGCGCTGGTGTTCCTGCTGCTGCGGTCGTTCTCCTCCGGCTGCACCGCCCTCACCGGCGTCGAGGCGATCTCCAACGGCGTTCCCGCTTTCCGGAAGCCGAAGGCCCTGAACGCGGCCCGCACGATGACTGCGATGGGTACGGTCGCCGTCGTCATGTTCGGCGGCATCACCGCACTGGCGCTGATCACGAAGGTGCACATCGCGGAGAACACGTGCGACCTCGTCGGCTTCCGCGGGGACTGCGCCAACGACCCGCAGCGCACGGTGATCAGCCAGATCGGCGCGGCGGTGTTCGGCGGTGATCACGCCGTGCTGTTCTACGTGCTGCAGGCCGCCACGGCGCTGATCCTGATCCTCGCGGCGAACACGGCGTTCAACGGCTTCCCCTTGCTGGCCTCGATCCTGGCTCAGGATCGCTACCTGCCGCGGCAGCTGCACACCCGCGGCGACCGGCTCGCGTTCTCCAACGGCATCGTCGCGCTCTCGCTCGTCGCCGGGATCCTGGTCTTCGCCTTCGACGGTTCGACCACCCGGCTGATCCAGCTCTACATCCTCGGTGTGTTCACTTCGTTCACCCTGTGCCAGGCCGGGATGGTCCGGCACTGGAACCGGGTCCTCGCCGACACCACCGACCCCCGCGAACGGCGCGCGATCCACCGGTCACGCCTGATCAATGCCCTTGGCGCCGCCCTGACCGCGATCGTGCTCGTGGTCGTGCTGATCACCAAGTTCAGTCACGGCGCGTACCTGGTCGTCATCGCCATCCCCGCGCTGTACGGGCTGATGCGCGCGATCCACCGGCACTACACGCACGTCCGCGAAGAGCTGCAGCCCGACGACGAGAGCGAATTGCTGCCCAGCCGCGTCCACGCGATCGTCCTGGTCTCCACATTGCACAAGCCGAGCCAGCGGGCGATCGCGTTCGCCCGCGCCGCCCGCCCCGACACGCTCAGCGCCATCACCGTCAACGTCGACGACGCCGACACCCGCGAACTGCAACGGCAGTGGGAACGGCGCTCGATGAAGATCCCGCTGAAGGTGATCGAATCCCCCTATCGCGAGATCACCCGGCCGGTCGTCCAGTACATCAAGAACCTCCGGCGGGACAGTCCCCGTGACGTGGTGTGCATCTACATTCCCGAATACGTCGTCGGCCACTGGTGGGAGAACGTCCTCCACAACCAGAGCTCCCTGCGGCTCAAGGGCCGGCTGCTGTTCGAGCCCGCGGTCATGGTGACCAGCGTCCCCTGGCAGCTGAGCTCCACTGCCGGCCGCGACCTCCAGCGCGTCCGCCCCCTCCCCGGCGACATTCGCCGCGGCGTCACCACCCAGCGCCAATCCTGATCTGCCGCTGCTCACCTGCTCGTGTGTGGTACCGAGTCGCCCAGTCGTGGCAGCGGAATGGCCAGCTGGGCGGGATCGTGCTCGCGGTCGTGTGACTGGAGGCGGGCCGCGCGCAAAGTGGACGCGAACCCCAGCGCGGTGAGGGCGCACAACCCCAGCACCAGCACGGCATGACCGGCTTGGGGCGTGAAGGCCGGCTCGCCGTGCCTGTCGAGGACGAAGCCGACGTGGAGCGCCCAGCAGACGGTCGCGGTCACCAAGGTGGCCCGGACGGTCGTGATCATGGCGGTCACGTCAATTACCGCCACCATCGCGACGAGCGAGATGATCGGCACGCTCGTGGCACCTGCGGCAACGGACAGCGCTGTGGCGGCCGCGCCGAGCGCCATTCCGAGCGGGATCCCGAACCCCGCTGGGACGGGCGGAGCTGTGCGCATACAGGCGAGTCCAGCCGGTCACGGGCGTGGTGGCGATGCCGTTTACGTGTTCGGGACGGGGCGGCAGCCGTTCTTGATGTGTTGTTGTCACCGCCGGGCTGCGATGCACTGCCCGGGTGATCAGACCGGCCAGGACCTTCCTGAGCAGATCGGGATCGGTGTTCACGTTGGGCAGGTCGTCCGCCACTTTCAGGTCAAGGTCCGAGATTCCGGGTTCGAGCGTGTCGACCACCTCGGTGAGTACGTCCCCGGCCGAGCTTGATCTCCAACGCACCGACCCGCAGCGCGGTGACGTAGACCGGCGCCGAGCCGCGCGGCCGCCCCGTGCAAGACGCCGGACACGTCGTTGACGATCGACGCGCCCAGCTGCACGGCCGCCTCGGCGACGTCGGCGTGCCGGGTGTCGACCGACACCCGGCGTCGCTTCGCCGGCGCCGCGATGATCGGGCCCACGCGCTCCAGTTCTTCCTCCGCCGACACGGGATCGGCGCCCGGCCGGGTCGATTCCCCGCCGACATCCACGGCCCAGGCGCCGCTCGCGAACATCTCCTCCCCCGCGGCGATCGCCTGCTCGGTCGCGGCGAACCGGCTGCCCGGCCAGAACGAATCAGGCGTGGCGTTGAGGACGCCCATCACCTTGAGCGGCCCCACGTCCGGTCTGGCCACAGGGGCGTGACCGGGCGAGGGCGATCGGATGAGGCTCATCGGGTCCTGTCTGATGTGGACGATTGGCCAGCGCACGGATCCGGACCGCCTGCGCGCCGACCTGGCGACGCTGGCCGGCCAGGGCTCTCGTAGGCGCGGCCGGTGAGCACCACCAGCTCGTCACCTCGACCCGGATCCGGCGCGGCTTCGGGGCACTAGAAGAACACCGGCAGTTCCCCGACAACCTCCGTGGTGGCCCGGGCGAGATTGAACGTGATGAAGTGCAGACCCGGCACGCCTTCGGCCAGCAGCCGCCGCGCCAGCAGGATCGCCTGCTCGATGCCCAACGCCCGCACCGCCGCGGGATCGTCGGCGACCGCGGCGAACCGCTCCGCCAGGTGCGACGGGAACGGCGCGCCGGACAGCTGCTCCGAGCGGGCGATGGTCTTCGTCGTCGTCACCGGCATCAACGCGGGGATGACCGGCGTGTCGCAGCCCGCCCCCGTGACGCGATCGCGCAGCCGGAGGTAGTCATCGGCGTCGAAGACCATCTGCGTGATCGCGTAGTCCGCGCCCGCCCGGCACTTCGCGACGAAGTGCGCGGTGTCCTCCATCGGCGACACCGAACGCGGGTGACCGAAGGGAAACGCGGCCACGCCGACGCAGAAGTCGCCGTGCTCGCGCAGCAAGGTCACCAGCTCGCTCGCGTACTCGAGCCCTTCCGGGTGGCGGACCCAATCACCGTCGACGTCGCCTGGTGGATCGCCGCGCAACGCCAGGACGTTGACGACCCCGGCATCGGCGAGAGCGCCGACGAACGATCTTAGCTGGCGCGTGGTCCACCGCCGTAAGGTGAACGACCGGGAGCATCGTGGTCTCGCGGGCGATCCGCGCCGCGACGGCGATGGTGTTGTCCCTTGTGGACCCGCCAGCGCCGTAGGTGACGGACACGAAACCCGGGTGCAGGGACTCCAGCTTGCGGACGTTCTGCCAGATCCGGCCCGCGTCGTCGTGGGCCGGGGCGGCATGAACTCGAGAGACAGCACCGGCGTTCCGGCAGCCAGGCGCCGCCGGACCGTGCGCGGACGGCCGGCGCGCGGCGCGGGTACCGCGGCGGGCGAGGTGCTCGCCCGCCGCGGCGAAACGCTGGTCACGCCCGAGCCCTCAGCTGCCCGGTGGCCGCCACCAGGTTGGCCAGGGTCGCCCGGACCTCCGGGTAGCCGCGGGTCTTGAGCCCGCAGTCCGGGTTGACCCACAGCCGCTCGGCCGGGAACGCGCCAACGGCGACGCGCAGGTGCCCGGCGATCTCCTCGACCGACGGCACCCGCGGCGAGTGGATGTCCCACACCCCCGGCCCGGCCTCGTTCGGATATCCCGCGCGAGCGAGGTCGGCGACGATCGCCATGTTCGACCGGGCCGCCTCCAGGCTGATCACGTCGGCGTCCATGTCGACGATCGCCTGCAGGACGTCGCCGAACTCGGCGTAGCACATGTGCGTGTGGATCTGAGTGTCGTCACGGACGCCCGCGGTCGACAGCCGGAACGACGCCACCGCCCAGTCGAGGTACGCGGCGCGGTCGGCGGTGCGCAGCGGCAGGGTCTCGCGCAGCGCCGGCTCGTCGACCTGGATCACCGAAATCCCCGCCGCTTCCAGATCCACGACCTCGTCGCGCAGGGCGAGCGCGACCTGGCGGGCGGTGTCGCCCTCGGGCTGGTCGTCGCGGACGAACGACCAGGCGAGCATGGTCACCGGGCCTGTCAGCATGCCCTTGACGGGCTTGTCGGTCAGGCTCTGGGCGTAGGTGGCCCACTCGACGGTCATCGGCTCCGGCCGGGCGACGTCGCCGACGATCAGCGGCGGCCGCACGTACCGGGTGCCGTAGGACTGGACCCAGCCGTGCTCGGTGGCCAGGAACCCGGTGAGCTGCTCGCCGAAGTACTGGACCATGTCGTTGCGCTCGGGCTCGCCGTGCACCAGCACGTCCAGTCCGATCCGCTCCTGCTCGGCGATCACCGCGCGGACCTCGGCGCGCATCGCCTCGGTGTAGGCGGCCTGGTCGAGCTTGCCCGCCCGCAGCGCGGCGCGGGCCTGGCGCAGCTCGGCGGTCTGTGGGAACGACCCGATGGTCGTGGTCGGCAGCTCCGGCAGGTGCAAGCGTTCCTGCTGAGCCTGGCGGCGCTTGCCGTACGGGCTGACGCGGTGCAGGTCGGCGTCGGTGACCGCGGCGACGCGCTCCCGGACGGCGGGCACCTTCACGATCGGCGAGGCCGCGCGCGAGGACAGGCGCTCGGCGTTGGTCCGCATAGCGTCTTCGATCGCGGAGCGGTCCTCGGTCAGGCCACGGCGCAGCGTGACGATCTCGGCGAGCTTCTGCCGGGCGAAGGCCAGCCAGCCGGCGATCTCCGGGTCGAGGGCGGTTTCGAGGGTGACGTCGTACGGCACGTGCAGCAGCGAACAGGACGCCGCGACGTCCACCGAGCCGGCCAGCCCGAGCAGCGTGCCGAGGATGCTCAGCGCGGCGGTCAGGTCAGCGGCCCAGATGTTGCGGCCGTTGACGACGCCCGCGACCAGGCGCTTGTCCAGGATCCCGCCGGCGCGCGCGAGGCCGTCGAGGTTGGCCGCGGCGTTGTTCGTGAAGTCCAGCGCCAGGCCTTCGACCGGCGACTTCGCCAGCACGGGCAGGGCGTCGCCGAGGTGGTCGAAGTAGGACGCGACCAGGATCTTCGGCCGCGCGGTGGCCGCGGCCAGCGTCGCGTAGGTGTCGGCGATCGCGGCCAGGACGTCGGCCGGTTGGTCGGTGACGAGCGCGGGCTCGTCGAGCTGGACCCATTCGGCGCCTGCTTCGTGCAACTGCCGCAGCAGGTCCACGTAGAGCGGGACGATCTGGTCGAGCAGGTCGAGGGGTGCGAAGCCGTCGGTCGCGGTCGGGTCCTTGGCCAGCAGCAGGAAGGTCACCGGGCCGACGAGCACCGGCCGGGTCGTGACGCCCTGCTCGCGGGCTTCGGCGAACTCGGCGAGGGGCTTGGCCGCGTTCAGTGTGAACCGGGTGTCCGGGCCGAGTTCGGGCACCAGGTAGTGGTAGTTCGTGTCGAACCACTTCGTCATCTCCAGCGGGGGCGCGTCCGCGGTGCCGCGGGCCATGGCGAAGTATCGGTCCAGGTCACTCGCGTGTCCGCGGTGCCGCTCGGGGATCGCACCAAGCAGGACCGCGGTGTCCAGGACGTGGTCGTAGAACGAGAAGTAGTTGCTCGGGATGTCGTCGATGCCGGCGTCGCGCAGCTCCGCCAGGTTCCGCAGCCGCAGCTCACGGGCCGTGCCGAGCAGGGCGTCGGCGTCGATCCGGCCCTTCCAGTAGGCCTCGATGGCTTTCTTGAGCTCCCGGTCGGCGCCCTGTCGGGGATAGCCGTACACGGTGGCGCGGCTGGTCGGGGTGGTACTGGTCACGGGGGCTCTCTTTCGCGAGTCCGCGTGGACCTGCGGGAGCGCACGGCAAACCGCGACCGTTCCGGTCGTGATCCGGCGTGACCTGCCCGCGAGGTCGCAGCCAGCACCCCACGGTCGTGGGGTGCGCAGCCGGCAGGTCTTCGGACTCGCGGGCGTTCCGGCGCGTGCGCCGGGTTCCTACTGGCCATCGCTTCCCAAGCCGGGTGGCTCAGTGCTTGTCCCTCGAAGGGACTGACGGCGTTCGTTCCCACTCACCGCTGCGGGGCAGTCCCGGATTCTCACCGGGTTCCCTCTTGCCTCGGCCGCCACCATGGTGCTCGTGACGGCCGAACCAGCTGCACCGCCACCATAGCGACCTCAGCGCGGATTTCCCTAGAAGCAGGTTCCACTCCGTGGACTCCGCAGCTCCGATAGGCGGACCGGGCAACCTGGCCTCGCGGCCACGGCGTGCGGTTGATCCGGCATGACCGGTCCGGCGCCCGCAGTCACCACTCCCGGTGGTGACCGCGGGCAGGTCACCGAGCTCAGGTGCCGGCTATCGCACATTGCGGCGATCGAACGCTGCGCGGCGCTGGACACCCAGACCCGGCCTGTGTTGTTGCACGGCGATCTGCACCTGGGCAACGTCCTCGACGGCGGGCCGTTGCGCGGTCTGGTCGCGATCGATCCCAAGTCGTGCAACGGCGATCCCTGCTTCGACGCCATCGACTACGTGGTGACCGGCGCCGCGCACGAAGGCGTCGAGGTGCGTTGTCAACGAGTCGCGAACGCCTGCGGACTCGACGGCGACCGGCTCGACGCCTGGAGCCGGGCGATCGCCCCCATGTTCGCCATCGCCCACCTCACCTACGACGGTCCGGAAGCGGCGATCGACGAACTCATCTCCCTGACCCGGTGATGCACTGTTGCCCTTTCGCGCAATTCCGTCGCTCGGGCTCGATCTCGATCGCCTGAGGCATTCCAGCTGAGCCGCGCTCAGGTCAAGCGAAACCAGCCCACGCAGGGATAGCCCGGGAGACCCGCTTTCACCGGTTTTCCCGGCCGCGGACAACCCTGCAGCCACAGCTGCCCGGTCGTCGGGGTGCAGTGCCCAGCCGGTCAGCCGGGTCGCCCCGCGATTGCGCGGCACGAACTGCGTGTCGAGCGCGACCCGCAGCTCGACCCAGGTGTCTTCGGTGATCGGGCGGCGGATCCGCAGCGCGCCGACGAGCATCAGCAGGCCCAGCAACAGGAACACCGCGCTGCCACCGGCGACGCCGCCCACCGCGGGCGCGCCGGCGATGCTGCCGGGGTCGAACGACACGGTCGACACGAAGACGAAACCGGCCGCGCCCAGCGCCACGAACGTCACCGCGGACCCGAGCGTCCGCCGGATCTGGAACGCCCGGTGCGCGGCGAGCACCGGGTCACGTCGCGGCGGCATCGGGTGGCGCGAGACCGGCTCCGCGGGCGTCGCGCCGGCCACCGGCGCGTCCTCGATCCGCCCCTCCCGCAACCACATCGCGCCCGGCAGCCGGACGAACACCCGCCGCCCGGTGCCGAGCACCCACAACCGGCGCTCGCCGGCCAGTTGCACCCGCTGCCCGTCGTGGAGCCGGGTCCGCAGCCACCGCCCGTCCGGCAGCCGCACGGACACCCGGGACCCCTTCACGAGCAAGCCGTCCGGGGCGACGTCCAGCCGGTGGTACGGCTCCGCGAAGAGCCGCCGCTCCCCCGCTTTTCGGTCAGCGCGAGCAGCAGACCGAAGCCGACGAGCGCGCAGCTGAGTCCCGTGCGGAGGACGGTCGTCCTGGTCAGCTGCCGGATGTACCCGGCGAACAGCGGCTCGGCCCCCGACGGCACGTGCGGCGCGGGTTCGTGAACGCGGACTCTGTCCGCGTTTGCAGCGACGTCCATGATTCTTCTTCCCCCGTCGGTGCTTCCGCTCAGCCGCGGAATCGTACCGGGCCCTGGTGCGGGAATGAGGCTCCCTGGGCACCCGACGTTGCCGAATCACCCGCTGACGGCCGGCACCGGCAGCGTGGCCGAGCGCGTCGCGCGACGCAGCCGGGCCAACGACAGCACGTGCAACGCCGCGTCCAGCGGCACCACCGTGGTCGGGATCAGGGCGAGCGGCAGCAGCGACATGGCCGCCGTGGACGGGGAAACCGCCAGGACCGGCTGGGTCGCGAGACCGCCGAGCAGACCCAGCGTGACCGCGACAACGAGGTCGAGGAGGCCGAACACGTTGAACCAGATCGCCCGACGCCGGTTCCAGCGGCGGGCCAGCAGAATGGCCGCGACGCCGATCGCCATGTCGCCCAGCCCGGCGGGCAGCGCGAACACGGCCGGCAGCGTGCCCTGGACCATGGCGATCAGGAACAGCACGCCCAAGACCCGCACCGCATGCGGCCACGCCGGCCGCGTCGTCGTGCCCGAGGCGGCCAGGATGCGCGCCAGCACCGGAATCCGGGCAGCCAGCAACGCGGCGACGAGCGCGCCGAGCGCGGCAACCCCCAGCCAGGGCACCACCGCGTCCGGGTCGTGATAGACGTCGTTCGCGGCCAAGGCCGCACTCGCCACGACCCACGCGCCCCACACCACGCCGACGAGCACCGCGACCCCGGCCGATCTGCGCGGCGACAGCCCGGCGGCCGGCCCACCGCGATACAGCGCGACGGCGGCCACGGACGGCGTGGCCACCGCCCCGACGAGCACCAGTACCCACATGACCATGACGCACCCTTCATCGAACAGTCAGTCTGATATCGAACAACTTGTTCGAGTATGGTGTTCGGGACCAGGCGGTCGTCAACGTGCGATCCGGGCCGACTGTCCGGAAACGAACAGATCGGCGAAACTGACCGGAAACCGGGAGGCTGCGATGCCCGACGACAGACGCGTCCGGCGCACCCGCCGCGCGCTGCACGAGGCGTTGATCGAACTGGTGCTGGAGAAGGGCTACGAGGCAGTGAGCGTCCGGGAGATCCTGGACCGCGCGGACGTGGTCCGCTCCACGTTCTACGCGCACTACCAGGACAAGGACGCGCTGCTGTTCAGCTGCTTCGAGGAGATGCTCGGCCAGCTGCGCGACGCGGTCGGCACGCTGTCCCCGACCGACACCGCGCGGCCGGCCGAGCTGCTCTACGAGCACGCCTACGAACACCGCACGGTGTACCGGGCGCTGTGCGGCCGGCAGGGCGGCAACCTGGTCGCGGGCCACCTGCAACGGATGGTCGGCCAGGTGCTGACCGAGCACCTGAGCCAACCGCTGGCCGAGTCCGGTTCGGATCTGCCGGTCGACCTGGTCGTCGACCACTACACCAACACGACGCTCGGCCTGTTGGGCTGGTGGGTCATGCACGACTTCTGCCACGACCCGGCCTGGTTGGCCGGGACGTGGCGAAAGCTGGTACTCCCCGGCCTGCGCGCCGTGCTGGAGGCACCGGCCGCGGCGCGTTGATCAGCCGGTGGAGAGCGTTGCGAGCAGGCTGCCGACGTCCGGAGTCGCCGCAAGCCTCCTGGGATCGTCAAGGCTTGCGCTGCCACAACGAAAATGACGCTGTTCCACAAGCTGATCCCCCTGCTCAGCGAGCACCACCGAGTGTTCGCCGTCGACCTTCGCGGATTCGGCGACTCCGCCACCGCCACTCGCGAGCACGACCGCGGCGAAAGACCTCAGCGACCTGATCGCCTACCTGGACGTCGGCCCCGTCCACCTCACCGGCCAGGACATCAGCGGCCCCACGACGTTCCGGGTCGCCGCAACCCACCCCGAACTCGTCCGCAGCTACACCGGAATCGAGACCGGGCTCCCGGGATTCGGCGCCGAGATGCTCGCCGACGTCACCCACGGCGGTGCCTGGCACATCGGCGTTCTCACCGCCCCCGGCATCCCGGAAATGCTCCTCACCGGACGCGAGCGCGAGTTCCTCACCGACTACGCGATCCCCTCGCTCGCCGCGAACCCCGACGCGTTCACCGACGCCGCGGGCCTGTACCGGTCACTGCTCTCCGAGGGCGACGAACTCCGCGCTCGCGGCCCGCGAAGTGGACATGCCCGTCCTCGCGGTGGCAGGCGGCTCGGGGAACTTCACGCCCGCCACGCTACGGCAGGTCGCCGGCAGCGTGACCGCCGTTCACATCGAACGGATCGGCCACTACGTGGCGATGGAAGCCCCCCGCCAGCTCGCGGCCGCCCTCCGCTCCTTCTACATGGACATCGATCGGAACTGATGCCTCCGCCTACTTTCGACGCGGGCCGAATGGCCGAGTACGCCTGGATTTCCGTCGATCGTCCGATGACACCAGGGTTTGGAACGGGTTAGCGTGCCTTGCTGATCAGAGGGTCACCCGGGCGAGGTGCGCTATATGTTCGGTTTCCGGCGGTTTTCACGGCTCATAGGCATATTCGTCGTGGCCGTGGTCACCGCGGTGTTGCTGACCTCGGCGACCGGGCACGTGACCGGGCTCGAGGGCGAGGATCACGACGCCGACAGCGGTCACGTCGACGAGGACAAGGACGTCGGCGGTCCGCAGGCGCCCGCGGACTATCTCGACGACAAGTTCACGTCGTTCCGGACCGTCACCGACGATCAGGTGCGGCAGGCGGAGGCGCAGGCCGCGGCCTTGCCCGAGAACGGCAACGGCTGGCGTCTGGTCGGACCGTCCAACGTCGGTGGGCGGATCACCGGCCTCGTGGTCGACCCACGCCGTCCGGACACGATGTACGTCGCGGCAGCAGGCGGTGGGGTGTGGCGCAGCACGGACGCCGCCGCCACGTTCCAGCCGGCCTGGCCGGCCGGGCTGCCGCAGGCGATCGGCTCGCTGGAAATGGGACGGGACGGGACGTTGTGGGCCGGCACGGGCGAGGCGAATCCGTCCGGTGGCGGACTGACGTTCTTCGGCAACGGTGTGTACCGGTCAACCGACGGCGGCCGTTCCTGGGACTCCTGGGGCCTGACCCGCAGCGGCTCGATCGGCAGGATCCTGGCCGACCCGGTGGATCAACGGCGCGTGTACGTCGCCGCGACCGGCAACCTGTCCGGAACGGCTCAGCAGCGTGGCATCTACCGGCTGTCCGACAACGGCCGGGACTGGCGGCTGGTGCTGCCGGCGCCGAACCAGACCACCGGTGGCGTGGACCTGGCGATGGACCCGGCCAACCACAACCGGATCTACGCCGTGCTATGGGACCACCAGCGCAACAACGGCGCGCGCGTCTACGGCGGCGTCGGCTCCGGGCTGTTCCGTTCGGACAACGGCGGCGACACGTGGACACGGCTGGAGAACGTGATCGGCACCGCGTCGACCGACCAGGCCGGCACCGGGCTGCACAGCGATCCGAGCCTCGGCCGCATCGGCGTCGCCGTCGCACCGAACGACCCGAACCGGGTCTACGTCATCTCCGCCACGCAATACGGCCCGGACAAGGGTTTCTACGTGTCCAACGACGGCGGGAACTCGTTCACGCCGGGTGGGCACGCCGGCGGCAGCAGCGGTTACGCGTGGTGGTTCGGAAAGATGTGGGTCGACCCGCAGCACGAGAACCACCTGTTCGCCGCGGACGTCAACCTGCGGGAGTCCAACGACAGCGGCGCGACCTGGCAGGTGTCCAACGGAGTCCACGCCGACCAGCACGCGATGCAGTGGGATCCGAACAAGACCGGCCGGATCTACCTCGGCAACGACGGCGGCGTCTACCGGTCGGACACCAACGGCGCGTCGGGCGGCTGGGTCCACGCCACGTACGAGCCGTTCAACCAGTCGTATCACCTCGCCGTAGCCCAGGACGATCCCACCCGGCTGGCCACTGGCCTGCAGGACAACGGAAGCGTCCGGACGTGGACACCGACGACCCCACCCGGTGACCTGACCCAGTGGAACGCCTACGGCGGCGGAGACGGGCACGAGGTGCTGATCGACTACCGCGACCACAACGTCTACTACGAGTGTTCGCAGGTCGGTGTCTGCCATCGGCACGTGGACTCGGGTGGGAACTCGCAGTCGGTCAGCTTCGGCACCCGGCACTCCGACCGCATCACCACGGACGCACCGGTCGTGCTGGATCCCACCAACCCCGAGGTCGTCTACTTCGGGGGCAACGTCCTGGACCGGTCGACTGACGGTGGCGTCACGTTCACCCGGATCAGCCCGCCCGGCGATTTCCTGACCGGTCCGGTGCCGCCGAACGAGAACGACCAGGGTCCGTTCTACGGCAACGAATACGCGACGATCACGTGGATCGCGCCGGCGAAGACCGACCCGAACACGATCTACGTCGGCACCGATACCGGCCGGCTGTGGAAGACCACGGACCTCGGCGCGACGTGGACCGAGTTCACCGGCAAGGGACTGCCGACGCGGTGGGTCAATGCGATCGTCGTCGACCCCACTGACGCCAAGCATGCGTTCGTGGCATTCTCCGGCTACCGCGAGGGCGATCTCGCCGCCAACGTCTGGGAAACCACCGACGGCGGGAACTCGTGGAACAACATCAGCGGCCGGCTGCCGAACGCACCGGTCGAGATGATCACCTACGACCAATCGCGGAAACGGCTCTACGCGGCCACCAACCTCGGTGTGTTCGTCAATCGTGACGGCCGCGGCAACTGGCGTCGCCTGGGTCGCGGACTGCCGAACACGTCCATTTTGGACATCAAGACCACGGGTGACGGCCAGACCCTCTACGCCGCCACCTTCGGCCGCAGCGTCTGGTCGATCCGGATCGACGACTGACGCTTGCCAGCGGCTACCTCACCCGCACGATCGTTACACAGCGTCGTCAGATGCTCAAATCGTCACAGCTCCGCACCTGCTCATGACTTAAGTCGCTTCGTCGCGCAGCTTTTTAGCTGTCTTCTTGTCCACGTAGGGGATCTCGGCGAACTTCAGCGTCGTTCCGGGAAAGCGGGCCTCCGCATTCAGCCGCAGCAAACCGATCTGGGACAGAGTAAACAGCTTCTCGACCGTCCATGGCCGTCCAGCCACCGCCAGAACGAGAGCCGACGGCGTCTTCAGCTCACGCTCCGGGTCTGCGGCGCGGACCTTGGCGCGCAGCTGCTCGAGCGCGTCCGGCTCGGCCCGGAGCGACCAGGACGCGCGGCCAGGTCGGCGACTTCGAGGGCCTGCTGAAAGCGGTTCGGTCCTTGGCCGACAAAGAGGTGCGCAAGTCCTCCGTTCCCGACTCGAGCGTCAGATGACCCAGACCGGGTGCCGCGCCCCACGCTCGGAAGTCATGACCTCGTGCGTCAGCACAGCGGAGCTCTACAGCCTCGTGTGGCGAACCCACAACGACTTTCTCAGCGCGCTCGACGCCGTGCCGCCGGAGTCGGGTGCGCACGCGACGGCCCAGGTCGCGGCGACCCGGGCCCGCCTGCACCCCCAAGTGCTCGAAAAGGCCGACTTGGTCGGAGGCACGAACTCCCACAAGGCGACACTCCGTTATGAAGTCGCTACCATCCGGTCCGTCGACAGTCACACCGATCGGGCGCGGCCGGACGGCCGCTGATAGGGCCTAGTCGTTGCAAGTCCCGCTGGACTTCGTCTGGCGATCATTCGGCGACGGCGACCCGCGCCGATGACGCTGAAAGCAGCCCTCCGAGGAGCAGACCGACCCACGACCTGCAGTGGTGCGTGTTTTGCCTGGTCGAGCTAGGCATCGCACTTCCCTGACACGGAAGAGGTCACTGGTTCAATCCCAGTATCGCGCGCCATCTGAAGCCCTGCCCCTCCTTGGGACAGGGCTTCAGTCGTCAGTCGGCGACGATCCGGCGATGGCCCCCGAACCCGGCCCGATCGCCCGCCGGACCGCATGTGCGGGAACCAGGTTGGCTCGGTCCCGGGGGTACAAGGACGCCAGCGATCGCAGCCAGCGTTACTCCGGGGTGTCCAGGATCTGGTTCACCATCGCCGGGGTCACGTGGTCGTAGACCGGCGCGATGCCTCCGGGACCCAGTCCTCCGTCAGCCACATGCTGTCGTCGAGCTCGATCCCGTCCCATGCCGGCCGCCAGAACCGGATTCCCGCAGGAGTTTTGGTCCGCCCCTTCTTCGACCGAGGGTTCGCCCCGCCTCGTCGGCGGACGCCTCCTGGCTTCCTCGTGATGATCATCAATCTCGATGCCGCGCTTCTCGGCGTCGTACTCGTGCCGCTGCTGCCCGACAAGTTCACCCCATCGGGCGCCGGTATAGACATCCATCAGGCACAGCACGAACCCCGACTTGCCCAGACCCAACTCATAAAGCCGCATCGCGGCTCGAAGCGCCTGCACCGGCGTGGCCACCAGGCGCTCAGTATCGAACGGCTCGACGAAGCGCACCGGATGCGGTGGCTCGGCGAGGTCACCGCTCTGCAGCAAAGCCTGCGGCACATGGCGGACGCGTTGTCTGACCGTGCGGACGGCTGGGAATTGAGTAGTTGCCCGGATGCCGGGCCTGGCGGGCAGGCGCGAGGATTCCCGCCGTGAACAAGCGAGTAGCCGCGTCGCCCGAACATATCCTTCCCGCGCGTGGGCTGGCGGGGCAGTGCGCTCGGGCCGCGGCTGTCGGCAGCGCGCTCGGCCTGGCGGTGACCGTGGTCGCCCTCACCCTCCGCAACGAGGAACTGGAGGTGCTGGCCAAGTTGGCGGTCGCGGTGCTGGCAGCCTGGGCGCTGTCCTGGCCGCTGCTGCGGATCGTGCGGGTGCGGCGGCCCTTGCTGACTGCCCTGCTGGCCCCAGTGGCACTGGTGGCGCTGACGCGAGGGCTGGCCATGCTCGACCCCTACACCCCAGCCCTCGGCCAGTGGCTGGAGGCGGCCACCGTGTTCGCGGTAGCCGTGGTGACGGCCGGCGGCTATGCAGCGGCCGCGTTCGTCGGCGGTCCGGGCGCCCGGACCCAGTGGCGGGTCATCGTGGCCGCGGCGGTGCTCGCGCTGATCCCGGCGCAGCTGGTGGTGGCTCCGATGCAGCGGGCCGCCCGCGGGGCCGACGAGGCCGCCGGCAAAGCCGCCCAGCTGGCGGCCTTCCCGCATCCGCTGTTCGCCCCGGACCTGCCCGGCTACACGATCACCGAGTACCACTTCGAGGACTCCGGGTCCTTGTTCGCCTTCTGGCTTCGGCCCACGTCGGCGCCCCAGCAGGCGGCCGATGCCTCGCCGAACATCGCGGTGTTCGAGACGCCCGTGCCCGCGCGGTTCAACCCCCCGGCCGACTGCGCGCTCCCCGGCTCGGGCAACGACAGCCAAGCCGCCGTGCCGTGCACCGCGGCCGGACCTGACGTCTGGCGGGTCACCAAACCCTCCAACGGGTGGGTGTCGCGCTACGTCGCCCGCAGAGGCGACCGGGTCATCGAGATCGGCACGGGGTCAGCGGCAATCCCGGAAAGCGACCTGGCCAGGGCGGCGACCACCCTGCGCCGGCAGCCACCAAGCTACTTCCCGGGCTGACCCCAGTCCCCCGGAGGCCGCGGCGGCCAGGCTGACCAGGCAGGCCGCGCCGGACACCGAAGCGGACCCGGCGGGCTAGAACCGCCGTTCGACCGCGTTGCGGCCTCGGTAGTCCACCGGATCGAAGGCGGGTGGGCGCCCACCGCGGGCACCTCGGCGTTTGCGATGCCCGGCCTGATCGGCAGGCTCGGGCATCACCGCGGTGATGCCGCGAGCGCGCAGATGCCCGCGGATCGCCGGCGAGGAACAAGCCTTGTCACCGCGGACACGGTCAGGCCGGGTCCGGGCCCGACCGCGTCCCGCCCGGCGAATCTGCAGGTGCCGCATGAGATGCGGGAACATCGGAGCATCCCCGGCCTGCCCGGGCCCGACCAAAGCCACCAGCGGCCGATCGCATGGTCAGGCGGCTCGGTCAGCAGTTCCGTGTAGTTCGACCCAGCCCCCTGTGAGGCGAGTGATGTTCGTGGCGTGCTGATGCGCCCACGCGATCGTGGAACCCACCGACACCGCCCACTCGACCAGGACGGCCGCGTCCGCCCGGGTGAGCAGACGCCCCAGCTCGCACCGATACCGGTAGAGGATCCCCTCGACCATCGCCCGCGCGTCGGAGAACTGCCCGTCTCGCTTTCCCGTGCGGCCCGGCAGCAAGTCCTCGATCAACGCCCCCTGATCGTCTGAGAGCAACTGAAACCGCGACACGAACAGCAGGATCGCGTTGGCGGCGATGAACACCAGGACGGCACGTCTCCAGCGGCGGAAGCTGCCGGTCACCGCGATGGCGGGCACCGACGCCCCCGAGGGAGCTCAGCGCCAGGGAAATGCCGATGAACTCGGTGACGATGGTGAGGAAGTTGAGCAGGAACAGGTCCCCCGCGGAGAACCAGCCCCAGAACCGGCCGAACCGCTCGTTGAACCAGCCAGCGGTTGAGTCCCCGGCCCCAGTGGCCGGCCGGCCTCGTCGAGCCGGATCCGCCCCGGCGCGCCGGTGGCGGCCGCGGGACCGGGCTCAGCGCCGCATCGGCACCGGAAATCCCAGCGTCGAAGGCAACCCGAGCCGACCCGGCCGGAGGGTGCACGGCAGCCGGCGGCCGGGCCGAGTACCGCACCTGCGGGCCGGCCCCGGGTTCTCGCTCTACGCCGGCCGAACCGACCGAAATGGCGCTGCCGGCGAGCGCGGGTCAACGCGGACATCCCTGCCCGTACGGCTGTTTGCCCCACCGCGGCGAGACACGGTTCGCCCGGTCGTTGGTTGTGCCGACGGCCCAGAACCGAAGAGCATGTACTCGTAGATCGAGTCGGGGGGCCGGCTTCGGGGGAGGCTCGTGTGGGGGTGGAGTTCCGCCTGCTCGGCGAGGTCGAGGCAGCCGTCGACGGCGCGCCGATCGCGATCGGGTTCGCGCAGCTGCGGTGCTTGCTGGCGGTGCTGCTGGTCGAGGCCAACCACATCGTGTCGGTCGACCAGCTGCTCGACCGAGCCTGGCACCCCCACCGCCTGCCCCGGCACCCGCGCGGCGCGGTCCACCAGCGCATTGCCCTGGTGCGCAAGGCACTGGCCGCCGCGCCGGACGCCACCATCACGACGCACCCGGGCGGTTACCGGCTCGCCGTCGATCCGCAACTGGTCGACCTGCACCGGTTCGGGACGCTGGCCGGGCAAGCCCGCGCCGGCCGGCACGACGACCACACCGTCACGGCTTTCACCCGGGCGCTCGGGCTGTGGCGAGGAGAACCCCTCGCGGGCGTGACCGACACGGCCTGGGTCGTTTCGCTGCGCACCACGCTCCTCCAGCAGCGCCACGCGGTCGAGCTCGACGTCACCGACGTCCGGCTGCGGCTGGGGCAGCACGCCACCCTGCTCGCCGAGCTGGCGGACCGGATGGAGCGTCATCCGCTGGACGAGCGCCTCGCCGGTCAGTACCTGCTCGCGCTGTACCGCAGCGGCCGCCAGGCCGACGCGCTGGCGCGGTACGAGCGGCTGCGCCGCGATCTGGCCGACGAGCTCGGCGTGCACCCGAGCCCACCACTGCGGCAGCTGCACCAGCGCATCCTCCACGCCGCCCCGGACCTGGCCGTGCGCGCGGCCGCCGCCGGGCCGTCGATCAAGCGGCCGGTGCCGCGGCAACTGCCTGCGCCACCTCGGCCGTTCACCGGCCGCGCCACCGAACTGGCCCGCCTGGACGCGCCGCCGGACACCGGCGGCGGAGTGCCGATCCACGTGATCGGCGGTACCGGCGGGATCGGCAAGACCTGGCTGGCGCTGCACTGGGTCCACACGCACCTCGACCGGTTCCCGGACGGGCAGCTGCACGTCGACCTGCGTGGCTTCGACCCCGCCGGGCAGCCGGTTCCGCTCGTCACAGCGCTGCGCGGCTTCCTGGACAGCCTCGGCGTGGCCGCGGCCGCGATCCCGATCGACCCGGACGCCCAGGTGGGGCTGTACCGCAGCCTGGTGGCGGCCAAGCGCATGGTGATCGTGCTGGACAACGCCCGCGACACCGACCAGGTCCGCCCGCTGCTGCCGGGGAGTCCCACCTGCACGGTGGTGGTCACCAGCCGCCGCCGTCTCGGCGGACTGGTCACCGCCCACGGCGCGCACTGCGTCGACCTGGATGTCGTCCCGGAGCACGAGGCCCGGCTCCTGCTCACCCGCCACCTCGGCCACGACCGCGTCGCCGCCGAACCCGAGGCGGTCGACGAGCTGGTGGCCGGTTGTGCCGGCCTGCCGTTGGCGCTGGGCATCGTGGCCGCCCGCGCGACCCGCCACCCCGCCTTTCCGCTGGCCGTCCTCGCGGACGAGCTCCGCGACCGGTCCGCTCGCCTGGACGCCCTGGACCCCGGCGATCCCCGGGCCGCCCTGCGCACCGTGCTGTCCTGGTCCCACCACGCGTTGTCCGAGGCGGCCGGCGTCGCGTTCGGCCTGCTGAGCCTGGCACCGGGCCCCGACATCGGCCTGCCCGCCGCCGCCGGCCTGCTGGCGCACTCCCCCGGCACGACCCGGGCACTGCTCAACGAGCTGGAGGACGCGTGCCTGGTCCAGCAGCACACCCCGGGCCGGTATCGGATGCACGACCTGATCCGGCTCTACGCCACGGAACACGCGACCCGGCGGCACAGCCCGGCCGAACGGGACGCGGCACTTCGGCGCGTGCTCGACTTCTACCTCCACACCGCCCACGCCGCCGACCGGCTGGTGGATCCCGGTCGCCCGGCTGTCCGGCTCGAGACGCCCGCTCCGGGCACGCACCCGCACGAGCTGCCGGACCTGCCGGCGGCGATCGCCTGGTTCGAGGCCGAGCACGCCAACCTGGTGGCCGCCAGGCAAAGCGCCGTCGACCACGCCTGGCAGCCCGCCGTCTGGCAGCTGGCCTGGGTGCTGACCACCTTCCACGCCCGGCGGGGGCACCGCCACGACGACCTCGCCGCGTGGCGGGCCGCGGTGACCGCCGCCGCCCACCTGCCCGGCCACGGCGCCGCCGTCCGCGCGCACCGCTACCTCGGTCGCGCCTACTCCGAGCTGGACCGCCACGACGACGCGAGCCGGCACCTGCACGAAGCCCTCGATCTGGCGGAACGCCGGCACGACACCGCCGAACAGGCACTCGCCCACCACCAGCTCGCCCGGGACTGGGAGCGGCGGGAGAACCACAGCCGGGCGCTGGAGCACGCCACCCACGCGCTGGACCTGTGCCGCGCCCTCGGCCGGCCGTCGTGGGAAGCCCATGCGCTCAACGGGGTGGGCTGGCTCAGCTCCCGGCTCGGCGACCACGAAGCCGCCCGCGGCCACTGCCTGGCCGCGCTCACCCTGCATCGCAGGCACGACAACCCCGCCGGCGAGGCGGACACGCTGGACAGCCTCGGGTACATCGACCACCTGACCGGCCGGCACCACCGGGCCATCGAAAACTACCGGGAGGCGCTCGCGCTCTTCCAGCGCCTGGGCAACACCTACGAATCCGCCGCCACCCTCGACCGGCTCGGCCACCCCTACACCGCGCTCGGCCGCCACGAGCAGGCCCGGGTGGTGTGGCGGGAAGCCGCGGACCTGTACGGCGCGCACGGACGCGACGCCGACGCAGCCCAGGTCCGACAGCGCCTGGAAGCCCTCGACGACCACGCCGGCCGCTGACGAGGATCTCCACCACGCGTCGTGGAGATCCTCGTCCGCTGGTTCACACCTTCATGGGCCCCCGACGCGGACCGCTCAGTTGTACGGGCGCCACATGAACTCGCCGCTCTGAGCGCAGCTCCACTGGATCACCCAGGCACCGTTGTTCGTCCGGCCACCGCCGACCGCCACGCACTTGCCGCTGTTGACGTTCACGAACTGGTAGGAACCCGCGAAAGCCGGCGAGGTCGCCGGCACCAGGGTGAAGACCTCCGCGGGGGTGTCGACGCAGGCGTAGATGCCGACCTGGGCGTTGTCGTTGGTGTCGCCGCGCCAGATGGACAGGCACTGGCCGTTGTGCTCGTTGACGAGCCGGTAGTTGTTGCCGCCGACGTTCACGGCGTCCCAGTAGATGGTGTAGTCGCCGCTGTCGCAGCCCTCCTGACGGTTCGCGCCCCGCGCGTCCGGGGCGTAGGCCAGGCACAGCCCGCTGTTGACGTTGGCCCACCGATAGGTGCCGTCGGCGACGACCCCGGCCGGCGAGACCTTCCCGGAGGTCGCCGCCGTCGCCGGGACCGCGACCCCGGCCGCTGCGGCAAGGGCGACGGCAACGGCGGTGACCGCACGGATCAGACCGCGTCTCATGTTCTCCCCTTTCTCGATGCCAACCGGATCATCCGGACAGCCGGAGCCGAAGCGGCCGGCCCGGTTGGCTCACCGGTGCTGCCCAGCGGCAGCCCGCCGATCAAGGTGCCCGGCCGAGCCGTAGGAAGTCCTTAGCGGCGCTTTACCGGCCTGGTCACGGCCACTGCCGCGGGCCGGTGCCTGAACTCCGCGTGCCGGTGAGCACTACGTCGAGAACGGGGAGGACGCGCCTTGAGCGCGAGGGCGGCCACGACGGCCGGACGCCGACAGTGGTCGGGCGTTCTCCTCCAGGGACTGCCCGCGCCGATGAGCGCGCCGAAGCACTGGGCGATGGCCATTCGGGTGTCGCCGCCATGCCAACCCGCTCGTGAACCCCGTCGCGATTTCCGCGGCCCCCGCTGTCGAAACCCGCGGCCGACGGACCGTTGCGCCGGGGTCACCGGCCGTGCTGGGACGCTGCGGCGTGCGTGCCGAGGTCGTCGAGGGTGAGCTGGTGGCGGGGCGGGTGCTCGAGGACGGTCCGGCGGGTGACGACCTGGTCGGCGCCGACGTGCAGCAGCTGCCCGGGCTCCAGGTTCTGCCAGCCGGGGTCCTCGTCCATCCGTTCGCTCGCCACGACGACGGCGCGGTGGTGGGCCAGCGGGCCGGACCGGGCCCGGATGCGGCCTGCCGTGCTGGTGTGCTCGAGGTGGCGGTCGCCGTGCGGGCCGCCGGGCGCGCGCCGCAGCACGAACAGGTCGTGGGTGTCGGGGTAGCGCAGCGCCCACAGCTCGGTGGCGGTGGTCAGGATCAGGTTCAGCGCGTAGATCGGCAGGTGCTCCGCGGCCCACCGGGCGGCAGCCGCGATTCCCGCGCCGACGTCGCCCCCGCGCGCGTCCGTCTCCTTGGTGATCAAGGCGAAGAACCGCTCCGAGTCGGTGTCGCCTTCGACGAGGTCCCGCTGGTCGCCGAGCCGTTCCTCCAGGCCCGGCAGGTCGCCGATCACGCCGTTGTGCGCGAAGAGGCGGCCGCGCTGCACGAAGGGGTGGGTGTTGCGGAGTTCCAGGCCGCCGGTGGAGGCGTAGCGGATGTGTGCGAGGAACGTCACCGACTCGCATTGTTTGGCTTCGTAGGCGAACTTCTCATCCGCGTAAGCAGCCAGCGGCTGCTTCCACACGTGCGGCCGGCCCTGGGAGTCGAAGACGCCCAGGCCAGTCCCGTCCGGTTCTCGCCGGCTCTGCGCGGCGAGGCTGTCGGGGGCTTCGAGCAGCCAGAACGTCGCGTGTACCCGTTGTGGCGCGGCGGACAAACCGAACAGACGACACATCTCGAACCCTTCTCCCGGCGGCTGTACAGACGAGTACCCGGGACGCGTCGGTCAAACAGCGAGGGGACCGACGAACTGTTGTCGTATCCAACAGTGTGGCGACAGCGCGGGCGTCAGTAGTCGATGTGCGCGACGAGCAGGTTCGGATCGGTGTGACTGACCACCGCCCCGTCGCACACGTACACGGTGCCGTTCGACACCTTGACCGCGGTCGGGCCGGAAAGGCCGTCGGCGGCGGTCAGCAGCGTGCGGACCTGGCCGTCCGGGTGGACGAGGACGACCTGGTCGGCGAGGGGCAGCGCCAGCAGGATGAGATCGGTGCCGGGCACGAAGGTGAAGTTGTCGACCAGCCCCAACCCGCTGGCGACGGTCTGCACGGCTCCCGCGCTGCCGTCAGGCCGCATCGGGATCCTTAGGATCGTGCCGTGGTCGGTGTTGCTGACCCACACGGCGCCACCGTGCAGGCTGATGCCGTTGGCGCCCAGGAACGAGGTCCTCGCCAGCGCCGGATCGGTGGCCCAGGCCACGGGCGTTCCGCCGCCGATCGGGACGCGCCACACGGTCGCCAGCGTGGAGTCGGCGATGTACAGCTGCCCGCGGAGCTGGTCGAGGACCATGCCGTTCGGAAACCCGCTCGGCGGCAGCGCGGCGAGCTGGACGGGCGCCTGGCCGCGGCTGATCCGCCAGACGCCGGTGTTCGCGTCACCGGTGCAGTCGAGCACGTAGAGCGCGCCGTCCGACGAGCGCGCGAGCCCCATGCTGCTGGGGGCGCCGGCCACCGGGCAGTTGCCCGTGCGCGGGAGCCGACCGAGCACCTGGACCTGTCCGCCGAGCGTCACCCGGGCCACTTGGCCGGCGGCCGAGAACGAGATGTCCGCCGAGCCGTCGGGTTCGACCGCGACGGCCTCGGGCGTCTGCCCGGCGCTCTCGTCGAGGTGCGCCACGACATGGGCGTCGGACACCGTCACATCGCAGGTGGCCGCGGCGGTCGAACTGATGACGGCGCCGGCCACGGCCGCGACGATGGCCATTCTGTGGAGTCGCATGATCCGAGTCCCTCCTCGTACCTCTGGTCATTCACCTTCTAGACGAACGGAGAGGACCGAGAAGGACAGCCGGATCGGCGGCATAACTCTTGCCATAACATCGGCACTAACCGACCTTCGTCGGTTGTCGGAAATTTCCCACCGCCGCACAGTATCGGACACGGTTTCCCCGAATAAACGAGTCCCCTTTCGGCGTGAAGGAGAATTCCATGGCCATCGCACTCGACAAGAAATTGATGGGAATGGCGCTGACGTGCGGCGTCGTCGCCACGACGGTCACGCTGGCGTTGAGCCCGGCCGCCGGTGCGGCGACGGTGAACGGTCACGGCGCTCCCGTGCCGAACGGCCTGACGCTGACCCACCCGCTCGCCGACAACAGCCATTTCAAGCTGGGCGCGATGAGCGCGCGGGCCGCCAAGGCCGCGGTCAGCCTGAACTACAGCCAGCAGGTCCAGCAGAACGACGAATGGTGCTGGGCCGCGGACGGCGCGAGCATCGAGCAGTTCCACGGCGCGGCGACGTCCCAGGATGCCTTCTGCGCGGCCGGGAAAGGGGCCACCCCCGGGTACTGCCCGAACGAGGCGGCGCAGATCGACGAAATCGTCAACGGGTTCCACGGCACCGGTTTCTCCGCCGACAGCGCCGGCGGCGCGGTGTCCTACTCGACGATCACCCAGCAGATCGACGCCGGCAACCCGGCGCTGACCGGGATCTACTGGACCTCCGGCGGCGGCCACGCCGAGGTGATCTACGGCTACGACGCGGCCAACCAGTCGATGGACGTCGGCGACCCGTGGCCCACCTACCAGCGCTACCGCACCCAGTCCTACGACAGCTACCTGCAGAACAGCGACTTCACGTGGGGCGACACGGTCGTCGACATCGCCGGCGGACGGTGAGGTAGCCGTGGCCAGGTCTGCGTGGTCCGTGGTGGCGGCGGCAGTGCTGGCGCTGGGCGTGCCCGGCCCGGCGGCGGCCGCGGCACCGGCGTGGGAACCGACGACGGCGAGCCAGCTCTCGGCGGCCGTCGTCGCGGCCCACACCCCGCGAGCGCTCGGCTACGCGCGGACGAACCTGCGCAGACCTGGTCAGCCGGACCCCGCCGGGATCACCGTTGCGGACACGGGAATCCCCGCCTACACCCTCGCCCCGGCTTTCGTCCGCGACGGGACCGGCCCGGCGGCGGTCCTGCGCTACGTCGCGGTCGTGGCGCGGACCCCGGACGGGCGCACCAGCACGATCGAGGCCGCCCCGTCGACGGCCGCCCGGCCGGATTCCGGCTGGCGCGTCGACAGCGTCCTCTCCGGCGACGACGAGACCCGGCTGGCCCGGCAGCTGCACCCGGGAACGGTGCTGCTGAACGAACCCCAGATCAACGGCTGGTACGAGCTCGGCGCGACCGGCGTCCGCCTGCTGCGCGCCAGCCTGCCGCAAAGCGCGGTGGGAGCGTTCGTCTCCCTGGCCGACTACCAGCGCCAGGTCCACGACCGATACGCGGACAAGCAGGTGGCAGCTCACCCGGCGGCTGCTCCCGCCGCGGGGTCGACGCTGGCCCGCTGGTGGCCGCCGGGTGCCGCAGCCGTCATCGTGGCGGCCGCGGCCGCGGCGATGATCGCCCGACGCCGCCACCGTGGCCGGAATTCCCTCGGCTGAACACTCGAAGCAGCCTGACATCCGGCACGTGCGCCCCCGGATCGCCCAGGAGCCCGGGTCTCCCGGCTCCGCGCCGGTGGAGTACCACTTGGACGTCCACTTGTGACTGTTGTACGAGACAACATCGTTCCGCACGTGGGCACTCCGGGTCGCGACGCCACCGCAGCCGGCGGGCGGCGTGGTGGGGGTGATCGGCGGGCGCCCGCGCCGACCGGCCGCCCGCGGAATAGCGCGGATGCGCCGCGCGTAGGTACATCTGCACGTCCAGGTGCGTTTCACCTGGCGCCCCAGCTTCGCGCCGCAAGGCGGGGAAGGGAGAGCTGTGCCTCAGCATGCCGAGTACCACAAGAACCCGGAAGCCGTGTCGCGGCTGGATCCGGAGCAGTACCGCGTGACCCAGCAGGACGGCACGGAGCGCCCGTTCGCGAACGCGTACTGGGACAACCACGAGCCGGGCATCTACGTCGACGTCGTGTCCGGCGAGCCGCTGTTCGCTTCGGTCGACAAGTACGACAGCCGATCCGGGTGGCCGAGCTTCACCAAGCCGATCGACAAGGCGAACGTCGTCGAGCGGGAAGATTTCAGCCACGGCATGATCCGGGCGGAGGTCCGCTCGCTCAGCGGGGACAGCCACCTCGGCCACGTCTTCAATGACGGCCCGCTCGACAAGGGCGGAATGCGCTACTGCATCAACTCCGCGTCGTTGCGCTTCATCCACCTCGACGACCTGGAAGACGCGGGCTACGGCGACTACCGCACCCTGTTCACCAGCGACACCGACGGCAAGTGAGGACACCGGCGCGCGAACTGCGGTTCGTGCGCCGGCCCGACCGAGGAGAGCCCATGCCAGCCACGGTCTCGGCCCTGGTGGAGATCGTCGCGCTGCTGCTCTCCCCCGTGCACGCCTTCGAAGGCCGTCCCGCGGACGGCCCGCGGCCCGACCCCGAACCCGTCGAGCGCGACGAGGTGACCGTGCGCGCCGGGCTCGGGCTCGTCGGTGACCGGTACTTCAACCAGCCCGCCCACCGCCGGGCCGCCGTCACCCTCTTCGCCGCCGAGTCACTCGACGTTCTCGCGCGGGACCTCGGCCTCGCCGCCGTGCCGGACCCGCACCTGCCGCGACGCAACATCGTCGTGCGCGGGTTTCCCGTCGACGAGCTGGCCGCGCCGCGTGGCGGGACCGGAGCCGTCTTCGGCGTCGACTCCGGGGCCGGCGAAGTCCGGTTCCAGGCCTACCGCCCGGCCCACCCGTGCGCCTGGATGGACGTGGTGCTGGCGCCCGGCGCGTTCCGCGGGCTGCGCGGGCACGGCGGCGTGCGTTGCACCCCTCTCGACGACGGAATCCTGCGGGTCGGTCCCGCGGCCCTCACCGTGGTGCCCTCCACCGCGGCCGCGGTCGCACCGAATCCGCGACCGTGACCGTGACGAGCGACTGCATCATGGCCTCCGAGGCCGGGCTCAGCCGACGTCCGGCCGCGAGGGTGATCCCGACGAGGTCGAGCGAGATCGGCAGTGCGGTGAGCCGGGGTTGCTCGCGCCGACGAGTTCCGGTAGCGCCGCACGCCCGCGCGGTGGTGGCAATGTGCGAGCCACGGTCGTCGCAGTCGCCCGAGGGACCGACCCGTGCTGCTGGAGGCACAGCGATGACCGGCGATTCGCACGCCAACTGATCGCCACAGCCGCCACCGGCGTCGTCGTCGGCGGCTGGACGTTGCGCACGGTCGCCCATCCGGCACTCGTCACCGAGCAGGACCTCCTCGCCGCGCTGCAGAGCGGCACGACCCGCCGACGACGCCCGGACTCCGCCCAGCTCCAAGATCGCGTTTCGCGATCCGTGGGGTAACACTGTCCGAGTGGACTTGAGCCCTCACCCCGCGCTAAGAAAGCTCGACCAGGTCCAGGAGCGTCCGCGCGTAACCCGTCACAGCCGCCTCGGCCTGATCGGTTCCTTCGTGGGCCGCGGAAGTCCGGTTCACCACCAAGACCACATTGGACTTCCGCGCCACGAGAGTCACCAGACTGCCGTGCGCACTGATCCTCGCCTCTTCACCGAGTCCGCGCACCGGGGTGTCCGCGCCGAGCGTGTACCCCGCGGACGGCCCGTGGTAGCGGGTCACCCTCGACGCGGCCTCTTGTTCGGCTTCGCCTGTGCCACTCGTGTTCCCCGCCCGCCGGTACAGCGAATACTGCGCCTCGACCGCGGACGAGCCACCCCAGACGCAGTCCGCGCCCTCGACGTCACCGGGGCCCGTCAGGCGGACCGGCGTTCCCGCGTCGGGCAAGCCGGGCAGCCGGGGACAGCCGGCGGGCAGCGTCGCCGCTTCGTACCGGCCCGGCCACCACGGGCTGAGCCATGGACGGAGGGCCACAGCGGACGCGGCACCGACCACGACGACGGCCAGCGCCGCGCCCCCGATCAACCACCGCCGCCACCGCGGCCCGGCCTCTGTCATCGGCCCCTCCCGATGTCCTGGTCACCAGCAGCCTAACGCTCCGGCATCCGGCCAGCCCCGCTGGTCCATCCGGGTGGAAGCGGCTGAACCGTGTTGACCGCCGACCGGGTGCACGCGTTGCCTGGTAATGCCGGACGAGGGGCCCGGCCGGGGGCGCATGGGGGATCCAGCACGCTGTCGTGCGCTAACTGAATACAGCCACTAGGGGGTAGTGGAGTTGTTCCATCGGAAACGCTTTCCCATGGCCATTCTATTGGCCGCGTTACTGGCATTGACCGGAACCTTCACCATTGTGCAGCCGGCGGCCGCGGCCGGTTTCAGCGGCAACGCCATCGGGGATGCGGTGGTCGCGACCATCGTGAACCGCGCAAACCACAATTGCCTCGACAGCGACTACAACGGCAACGTCTACCTCAACACCTGCGGCACCCGGAACTACTACCAGCAGTGGCAGGCGGTCGGCCACACGCTGGTGAACGTCCAGACGGGCCGGTGCCTGGACAGCAACGACGCCGGCGACGTCTACACGCTGGTCTGCAACAACGGCGAGTACCAGCAGTGGGGCGGTGGTGGCGAGCACGTCGTCGGCAACCGGAAGACCCTGCTGGCCGTCAGCGCCGTCGACGAGCACGCGGTGCACGCCTACGCCCCGATCGGGCTGGACGAGCAGCTGTGGGACACGCAGCTGACCGAGGGCCTCTGCGATCCCGACCCGCTGGAGATGCGGATCGACCAGGTCCTCGACGACGACTGGACGAAGATCCAGGACACGCAGCAGAGCACCGAAGGCCTCGCCGGCCCGTGGGACTGGAAGGTGACCAGGGGCGTCGGCACGCACATCACGGCGTCGACGTCCGCCTCGGTCGGCGCGGAATTCGCCGTCGGGCAGTTCAAGGCATCGGCGTCGGGAACCAT
Organism: Amycolatopsis sp. NPDC114478; assembly: GCF_055633805.1. Lineage (NCBI taxonomy): Bacteria > Bacillati > Actinomycetota > Actinomycetes > Pseudonocardiales > Pseudonocardiaceae > Amycolatopsis > Amycolatopsis sp. NPDC114478. Next base: position 39,820 of record NZ_JBVKDO010000033.1, read on the forward strand.
CACCGAAGGCGTCACGAACGACATGACCTACACCGTCGAACTGCCCTTCCACGCGATCATTCCCAAGGGCCAGGTCATGTACGCCAACTACGGCGCGCACCAGCACAACATCCTTTTTCACTGGCACCGCAGCGCGAAGGACTGCACGAATCTGGAAAGCGGCCAGTACAAGCTCACGGTCCCGTTCGCCCAAGGTTTCTACTGGCGCTGCGAAACGCGGCTGGATCCCGATTGCCGTCAGAAGATCGAGGCGGCGAACAGCGGGAGCAGCCGGGCCCGGCTCGAGGCCTCTTTCTACCCGTACTACGCACTGCTCGAACTGGGCCCGCCGCAGGAACCGCCGCCGCCGGTTCGGAAGGCGACCAACGTCGCCTACACCGGCCCGGCCACGGCCGCCTACCACGACTCCGTCACCGCCTCGGCGAAGGTCACCAGTGAAGGAACGCCCGTCGGCGCCGGTCTGGTCACCTTCGCGCTCGGCCGGAGCAGCTGCGTCGCCGGCGTGAGCCCGTCCGGCACCGCGTCGTGCGCGCTCGACGTCACGGACACGCCGGGCGCGGCCACGATGCGCGTCAGCTACGGGGGTACGGCCGATTTCTTCCCCAGCTCCACGAGCGCGCCCTTCACCATCACCAAGGCACCGACGAAACTCGCTTACACCGGCACCAAGCACATCGCCAACGGCGAGCCCGCCCACCTGGCCGCCGTGCTGACCGAGAACGGGCGCCTGACCGGCCCGCTCGAGGGCCGCGCGGTGCACCTCACCCTGGGCCAAGGCGCGACGCAACAGGCGTGCGACGCGACGTCGGACGCCGCCGGGACCGCGCAGTGCGACACCCCGGCGGCGGACCAGCCGCTGAACGACACCGCGACCGTGCCGGTCGGGGCGAGCTTCGCCGGCGACGCGTTCTACCTGCCCTCCAGCGACTCGGCGACGGCCCGGCTGCAGTACTACACCGGACGCGCCGTCGGGCTCGAGGCCGCGGTGAACCTGCCGTTGCTCCCGCTCGAACTGGGCCCGGCGCCGGACACCGGGCCGGTCCGCACCGCCACCACGTCCCGGACGAGCACGCCGTGCACCGCATCGCTCGGCGTTCTGGTGGTCAACGCGCACGCGCTGTGCCCGCAGGTCGCCACCACCCTCAAACCGGGCACGATCACCGCCACCGTGCGCGTCGACGACGTCCACGTGGGGCTACCCGGCCTGCCGGTGATCGACATCGCCGGGCTGACCGCGACCTCGGTCAGCACCTGCGCCGGCGCGAGCGGCTCGGCGACGATGCGGCTGTCCGTCGCCGGGGAGCAGGTGACCGTGCCGACCCAGCCGAACAGCACGATCCCCCTGGCGGGTGGCGGGCGTATCGTGGTCAACGAGCAGAAACCGGTGCCGGACGCCGACTTCGGACTGGCGGAGACCGCGGTGCACATCGTGCTGCCAGGGCTGACCGGCAGCCTGGTCGACATCACCGTCGGCTCGACGGTCAGCGCGTCGCACAACTGCACGTGAGAACCGCGGTGCCCCTCGGACCAGGTCAGGTCCGAGGGGCACCGCCGTCTCACCCGGTCGCTGATCGCCGAGCACTTCGGCGTCTTCACCTCTGGCGCTCGAGGTCGGAGGCCACCGGGCGCCAGGGCGTATCGTCGGAAGCGTGGAGAAGCGCGTCGCGACGGAGTTGATCGAGGGGGCCCGCGCCGAGACCGAGCGGCTGGTCACGGCCTTGGCGCGGCAACGCGACGACATCGTGGCGGCGTCGCAGTTCGACAGCGGCGACGACGAACACGACCCCGAAGGCGCGACCATCGCTTTCGAGCGGGCACAGGTCCAGGCCCTGCTGCGGCAGGCGCAGGACGACCTCGCGGCGCTCGGGAAGGCCGCCGAACGGGTCGAAGCCGGTGTCTACGACGTCTGCGAACGCTGTGGCGGCCCGATCGCGGAGGACCGCCTGCTCGCCCTGCCGGCCACGCGGATCTGCATCAGCTGCGCGAACCGGAGGTGACGACCCCGGGGTCAAGCCACAACTGGGCCTCTCCAGTCGCAGCCTGAACGCGACCGGCGCGGACCGCGTCGACCCGTTTCCCGTGCGAGCGCGGGGGAAGCCTGCCGAGCCAGTCAGGCTCCCGACCGATCTCAACCATCAGCCGCCGGCGCCGGCGACCAGGTGGGGCGCGCCGACCGCGCGCCACGGTCCTTGACCGCCATCGCCGGCCCGGCCGCGCGTGAGCCCGGTCCCTTGGTGACCTCGATGCGGTGCTTCGCGCCATAGGCGTCCGGTTTGCCAACACCACGTGGCGCCGTGGGGTTCGTGGAGCGTGTGCTGGGCATACCCGGCGAAGATCTACCATATGGTCGAGCAAGAACGACTGCACCGCGGCTTACGCCTGGCCGATGACCGACGGCTTCGCGCTCCTCGCCAACGGGATCGAAGGGACGCGACCATCACGAACTCGTCGGCTCCATCGTCGACCCGACCGAGCGGGCCCACACCGCCAGTGTGCTCCGGCACGCGGTAGCTCGTCGGCTCCGCGCGGCCCAGGCGGCCAGTGGCCCGCGGATCATTCGGACGGCGAAGTGGCGCCCGCCCGTCTTGTCGTACGGAGAAGCCAGTCGACGAATTCGGCCGAGCGCGTAAAGGCCACCGTGGCGGACCGCGGCCTGCGGCGCCCCGAGCTGCTCGACGGCCTTGAGGTACAGCAAGCTCAGCCGCCGCTGGGCGGCATCGTGATCGGCGGCGCGGGCCACCCGGTCCTGGTGAACCATCGTGGCTGCGTGGACCTCTTGCCGATGGACTGTGCTGGCTGCGTCGTGTCGTCGGTCATGTTCGTCTACGTCGCCTGAGCGAACCCGGATGTTGCAGACGTCCACCGCCGGACGTGGCACGAGATCGGGTCATGACCGGCAGTGCACAACTCTGCCGGCACTGCGAAAACCAGTCCGGCAGCGGCCGGTGGGCGCTGATCGACCCCTCGGCCGCCGCGCAGATCACCGAAGACCGCGTGCAGCCGCGACGGCTGCAGCTGGTCGTCGTCCCACCTGCCGTCCGTGCGGCGTCGGGCTGATCCAGCTGCGGTGGGGTGCCACGATCTACGGCCAGATCGAGCTGTCGCTGTGCCCGGTTGAGCGGCGCGGTCTGCTGCTGGGCCTACCCGTCGAGCCCCGCCATTGGCGACGCGGTGTCGGGCGCGTGCTCGCTCGCGCAGCGGCGGCGGGTTCAGCTGGAGTGCCAATCCGCCGGAGGATGCCGATGCGGCCGCGTTCTGGGCTCGGGTCGGAGCACCGCCCGCCCCGGCGACCCGTGCTCGCACCAGGAGGCAGCCGGACTGCGCATCGAACCCCGCTGGCAGAAATGGTGCTGACGCCGCCGAAGAAGCGTTGTTTCAGCCGATAGTATGGGTAATGCACCAACGAACCAGTCCAGCTTTGCGGAATTTTCTTGCCGCATTGCTGCGCCGGACCGGCGAAACAAGAAGCCAGCGCAGCGATCCCGCTCCCCGTGGACAACACCATGCACTCGAGCTGAGCGAGAGTGCGCCCATCAGGTGCGGTCGACTGCCGGCCAACGCCCTGCGCTCCATGATCGCGGACCTCGGCAACGCCTGACCCACCGCGCGACGGAACGGGCAAATAGGTCAAAGTGAGCCGCCAAAGCAGTCATAACCCACATTTGACACACATTCAAATCATGATCGCAGCTACGCACACTCGACATCGCAGTGCGCTCGGAACATCCATTGATCACGCGGGACGATCGCAATAACTACACCTCGGACACGCGAATTCATGTAGTGACCATTCGTTACGAAGTGTGCATCTGGTCACGCTGTCCGGCGTGTGGGACGGTGGGAAGGTTCGGTCGGGTTCGCGAATTTGGGTCGCTTACGATGGGAGCGCCGAATGTCCGGATTCTTGCGAGGATTATCTGGTCGAGTCACAGTCGTGGCTGCAGTTGCCGCGCTTGTCGCCGGAGTCACGGCGGCGCCCGCGCCGGCGGCCACACCGAACGGGGGTGAGGGGCCGAGTTCGGCCGGCTGCGCCGACCGGGTCAACAACACAGCACGCAAGCTCGTGCCCTGCATCAGAACCGACGATCTCTGGCACCACATGCGAGCCTTCCAGGCGATCGCTAACGCCAATCCGGGGCCCGACGGTCATCCGTCGCGCAACTCCGGCGAGCCGGGTTACAAGGCGTCGGCGGACTACGTCGCCCGGGTGATGCGCCAAGCCGGCTATGACGTCAAGATCCAAACCTACAAGTTCTTCTACTTCGCCTACACAGCCTTGCCCGTGTTCAGGGAAACATCTCCCACAGCGCACGACTACACCGTCGTCACCGACTGGAACCCGGGCCAGGCCACCGGGTCCACGACTGCGGCCCTGCAGCCCGCCGGAGGCATCGTCATCCCGCCGACGCCGGCACCCAGCTCTGCCAGCGGCTGCACGGCGAGCGACTTCGCCGGGTTCGTCGCCGGCCGCGTCGCGCTGATCCAGCGGGGCACGTGCCCCTTCGGTGTCAAAGTCCAGAACGCGCAGGCGGCCGGGGCGTCCGGTGTGGTCATCTTCAACGAGGGCAACCCGGGACGGACGGCAGTGCTGAACGGCAACCTGACCGACGCCGCCGGCAACCGGATCGTCCCGACGATCCCGGTTTCGTTCACCTCGTTCGCGACGGGCCAGGACCTGCTCGGCCAATACACCACCGCGGTCCAGGGTGGGACCGCGCTGCCGGTGATCAACCTCGCCGTCAAGGCGGTCGTCAACCCGAACGCCGACGATTACAACGTCATCGCCGAATCCCGGGGCGGGGACCCGAACCACGTCGTGGTCGTCGACGCGCACCTCGACGCGATCTACGGCGCCGGCATGCTGGACAACGCGTCCGGCTCCGCGACGATCCTCGACATCGCCCAGATGATGCACAAGGTCAAGCCGCGCAACAAGCTGCGGTTCATCTGGTTCGGCGGAGAGGAGCTCGGCCTGCTGGGCTCGAAATTCTACGTCAACAACCTCAGCCCGACCGAACTTTCCAAGATCGGCTACGACCTGGACGCGGACGTGACCGCGACGCCGAACTACGTCGTAGGCGTCCTCGACCCGGCCGGCGTCGACCTGTTCGGCCGCACCGTTTCCACGCAGTTCCCGCCCCAGGTGTACGAGCCCTCGAAGGTCGCGCGAGACCAGGGCATCGGGTACTTCACCTCGATCGGGAAGAAGAACATCCTGTTCTCGCCGGTCGGCACCGACGCGTTCAGCTTCAACCAGGCGGGAATTCCCGCGAGCGGAGTGCTGACCGGGCAAGACTGCTGCAAGCTGCAATCGGACGTCGATCTCTTCGGCGGCTCGCTCGGCAACTTCGAAGGAAACGTCCCGGGCACCGACGGCGGCTGCGTCGACAACCCGTTCCGCTGGTGCGACAACCTCGCCAACAACGATCCGAAAGTCATGACGTTCATCTCCCGGGGATTCGCCACCATGGTGGTCGACATGGCCTTCGACACGAGCGTGCTGGCCTCCGGCGGCAAAGTGGCCGCCAAGACGGCGCAGCCGGCGGCCCAGGCCGACTCGGGCACGCTGACCCGATAGTCCGCCGTCTGGAAGGACCTGGTCCGCAGCCACCGGCTGCGGACCAGGTCCTGTCCGGCGGCCCATGATCGGGTCCTTCGTGGCCACCAGGCCCCCCGCCGGAACTCAGAATGCGCCGCCGAGAAACCGCACGTCTTCGAACGGCGCCGGCGCGGCCGGCGGGCCCCCGATTCCTGGGCTCGCCGTGGTCAAGGAAACTCGTCACGGCCGACGGGCGGCACCGTCGCCGCCCGCTTGACGCCCCGGCGACGGCACCACCTCCGCCGTCCGACCGGCCCGGCCCCGAGCCGGTTCGGCCCGCCGGGCAGCACCCGTTCGCAGCGCCATGGAGTCGTCGAGCACGACCACCTCCGCGAACCGCTACCGCCGGCACGGTTCGTCTTGAGGTCCGCGTGGCGCGACAGGTGAGGGAGCAACCCTTGCCGCGACCATACCGGGTATGCATACTTGGTATCCATGTCGGTCAAACACGGTCTGCTGGCCCTGCTGGAGCGGGGTCCGATGTACGGCTACCAGTTGCGGATGGCGTTCGAGGAGTCCACCGGTGGCACCTGGCCACTCAACATCGGGCAGGTCTACACGACGTTGTCGCGGCTGGAACGCGACGAGCTGGTGCGGGCACTACCCGAGGAGGACGGTGGTCAGCGGCCCTACGAAATCACCGACGCCGGCCGGGTCGAAGTGGCCGGCTGGTTCGCCTCTCCGGCGGCTCGCCGGGAACGTCCGCGAGACGAACTGGCGATCAAGCTCGCCCTCGCGCTGACCACGCCGGGCGTGGACGTCCAGGCGGTGATGCAGGTCCAGCGGCGGGCGACGATGGAGACCCTGCAGGAGCTGACCCGGCTCAAGACGCAAGCCAGCGGGCCGCGGGACCTGGCGTGGGGGCTGGTCCTGGATTCGATGTTGTTCCAGGCGGAAACCGAGGTGCGGTGGCTGGATCACTGCGAGGCGACGCTGGTCCGCCACTCCCCCGCCCCGCTGCCCACGTCGTCGCCCGCGCAAGACCCGGCCGAGGAGGCGAGAACCCGATGACCGTGTTGTCGTTGCACGAAGTCCGCCGCGTTCACGGCAGCGGCGAGACCGCGGTGACCGCGCTCGACGGCGTGAGCCTGACGGTCGGCGCCGGGGAGCTGGTCGCGGTGATGGGGCCGTCCGGGTCCGGAAAATCGACCTTGCTCAACCTCAGCGGCGGCCTGGACAGCCCCACCGAAGGCACCGTAACGGTCGACGGCATCGTGCTCGCCGGCTGCCGGCGGCGAGAACTGGCCGCGCTGCGCCGGCAGCGAATCGGCTACGTCTTCCAAGACCTCAACCTGCTCGCCGCCCTCACCGCGGCGGAAAATGTCGCGCTACCCCTGGAACTGGACGGCGTCAAAAGCCGCCGGGCGCGCGAACTGGCGGAGACCGCGCTGTCCGATGTGGACCTCGACGGGCTCGGTGGCCGGTTCCCCGACGAGCTCTCCGGCGGTCAGCAGCAGCGGGTCGCGATCGCCCGTGCGCTGATCGGCCGGCGCCGGCTGGTGCTCGCCGACGAACCCACCGGCGCCCTGGACTCGAGCACCGGCGAGTCGGTGCTGCGGCTCCTGCGTTCCAAAGTGGACGGCGGCGCGGCGGGTGTGCTGGTCACCCACGACGCCCGGCACGCCGCGTGGGCCGACCGGGTGGTGTTCCTGCGGGACGGGCGCATCGTCGACACCACCGGGCCACTCGACCGGCCGGAGGACCTGCTGTCCACTCGGGACGGTCAACGATGAGCAGCTGGCGCCCCGCGATCCGGATCGCCCGCCGGGAAGCCCGCCGGGCCAAGGGCCGCGCGGCACTGGTGCTGGCTCTGATCGCGCTGCCGGTCACGGCGCTGGCCTTCACCGCCGCCGGCTACGACACGTTCACCCTGAACCCCGGCGAGCAGGCCGACCGGATGATGGGGACGGGACAGGCCGTGCTCAGCTGGACCGCCTCGACGCCGGTGCAGCAGCGCCCCGACCGGCTCACCCCCTACACCACCGGCACGCCGGGCCCCGCGCCCCGGCCGAGCGCCGAGCGGCTGCTGGCGTTTCTGCCACCCGGTTCACGCGCGATCCCGCAGGCGACCGGCGAGGAGGCCGTCCGGACCCCGGCCGGCGTCGGCACCCTGGCGACACTGGCGCTGGACTACACCGACCCGCTGGCCCGGGGGATACTCCACCAGCTGTCCGGGCGCGCACCCGCGAGCGCGGACGAAGTGGCACTCACTCCGGCCGCGACCGCGCGCACCGGCGCGCGGGTCGGTGACACCGTCACCTCCGCCGACGGTCGCGACACCCTGCGCGTGGTCGGCACCGTGGAACAGCCCGGCGACCTCGCCGCCGCGACGATCGTGCGCCGGCCCGGCGGCGGGCCGGGCGGTCCGACTTGGCTGGTCGCCACCCCCGCGCCCCTGAGCTGGGACGCCGTCAAGGCGCTCAACACCCACGGGATCACCGCCGTCTCCCGGCAGGTGCTGGCCACCCCGCCGAGCCCGGCCGACCGGTACCCGGACGTGCTGGAGAACGACGACGGCCCGCCAGCCGGCACGTTCGCGCTGATCGCCGGCCTCGCCGTGCTGGAAATCGTGTTGCTCGCCGGGCCCGCGTTCGCGGTCGGCGCCCGCCGGCGCCGCCGGGACCTGGGGCTGGTCTCGGCCGCCGGCGGCACCCCGGCCCACGTCCGCCGGATCGTGCTCGCCGACGGGCTGGTCCTCGGCGGGCTGGCCGCGGGCACCGGCGTCGTCCTCGGCATCGCGCTCGCCGCCGTCCTGCGTTCGCCGCTGGAAACGTTCCTCGGCCAGCGCGCCGGCGCGTTCCGGATCTACCCCGCGGCGCAGGCGACCGTCCTCGGTCTGGCCGTGCTGACCGGGGTGCTGGCCGCGCTGGTCCCCGCGTCGATCTCCGCCCGCCAGGACGTGGTGGCCGCACTGCGCGGACGCCGCGGGATCACCCGGTCCCGGCGACGGTGGCCGGCCCTCGGCGTCGCGCTCGCCGCGGCGGGGGCGGCGGGCACGGTCGCCGGCGCGGCGGGCGACGACCTGGTCGTCGTGCTCGCCGGGGTGATCGCGGTGGAGCTGGGTCTCGTCCTGTGCACCCCCGTCCTGGTCGGGCTGGTGGCCCGGCTGGCTCGCTGGACGCCGCCGGCCGTGCGGATCGCGCTGCGCGACACCGCCCGCAACCGCACCGCGGCCGCACCGGCGATCTCGGCGGTGATGGCCGTCGTGATCGGCAGCCTGGCCGTCAGCGTCATCTTGAGCGCGCAATCCGCCTCCGGCGCGGGGAATTCCCTGTCCGAGCCCGGTGACGTCAGTCTGTACGCCACCGGGGAAGGACCTGCCCGGCAGGCGATTCCGCCCGACGTGATCAGCGCGCTGCGCGCCACGATGCCCGTGCGGGAACTCCACGAGGTCCGGCTGCCCACCTGCGCCACCGGCGGCCAGTGCCTGGTCACCGTCCAGACCCCGGCCGCACAGGCGTGTCCGTACTTCCACCCCGGAAACCGCCCGCCGCAGCCCTCCGCCGACGAACAACGCGCCGCCAGGGCCGATCCGCGCTGCACCGGCGTCGGGGGCAAGTCCAGCTACTTCGGCGGCTCCGCGGTGGGCCTGCGCGGCTCCCGGTCGTTCACCGCGAACGACGCCGTCGTCTTCGTCGTCGACGACACCGCGGTGACCGCCGTGGCCCACGTACCCGCCGGAGACGGCAGCCAGGCCGCCGCCGCCCTCCGGGCCGGCGCGATCGTGGTCAGCGACGCCCGCTACGTCGACGCCGGACAGGTGACGCTGGCCGTCGCCCCGCAGAACGGCCCCGTCGAGCAGACCGCGACGGCACCGGCTTTCGTCCTCCCCCACCCGCCCCGCGCACCGATTGCGCTGCTGACCACCGCCACGGCGACCACCCTCGGGCTCGGCACCATCCCGTACACCGTCGCGGCAACCACCAGCCGGATGCCGACAGCCGACGAACAAGACCGGCTCCAAGCCGTCCTCGGGCAGGAGTTCGAGGTCCGCGTCGACCGCGGCACCCAGCAGGACGGTCAGCCCCTGATGATCCTGGCCATCGTCGCGGCCGTCGTCACCCTCGCCGCGGCCGCTCTGGCCACCGGCCTGACCGCGGCCGACGGACGCGCCGACCTGACCACCCTCGCCGCGCTCGGCGCCTCACCGCGCCTGCGCCGGGCCCTCTTGCTGAGCCAGGCCGGCGTGATCGCCGGGCTCGGCTCGTTCCTCGGCACCCTCGCCGGCCTCGGCACCGCCATCGCCGTCCTGGTCGCGTTGAACCAGGCCACCGCCGACATGTGGCCGGCGCAGCCGCTGCTGCCGATCATCGTGCCCTGGCTCAACATCGGCGCGGCGCTCGTCGTCGTGCCCCTCATCGCCATGCTCGGCGCCGGCCTGCTCACCCGGTCCCGGCTCCCCATCGAACGCTGAGCCCCGCCGCGGATGACAGGTCGGCCCTGAACCCGTCATCCGCGGCGGTATCACCGGCATCCCCTGGACACCGGAGGATTGTGCCCGCGGTCAGTGTCGTCAGCCGACCTTCTCGATCTTCGCCTTTCGCGAACGCCGAGTTGTTCAACAGAGCGCAGCTGCCAGACTTGGCGGTCACCGGCACGGTGATGGACTTGGCGTTGTCCAGGTTGGTGACCTTCAGCATGGTGCCGGCCGGGAACTGGTTGCTCGACGCGGCGGACGCGCCCTGCTCTCCGGACAGCGTCACGGTCGAGCCTTGCCGACAACGTCACCCCCGTGGCCGCGGCGGGGGACTGGTCCGTCGTGCTCTCTGCCTGTGCCAGACCTGCATCTGCCGCCGTGGCACAACTGGCGACGGCAGCCGCTCCGCCGCCCGCGGCGTTCGGGTCCGCGGACGCGGCGCTGTCCTTGGCGGCGGCCTTCTTGTCCTTCGCGGCGTCCTTGTTGTTCTTGGCGGCGTCCTTGGTGGCTTTCTTGTCCTTGGCCGCCATGCCGTTCTGGTCGGCCATACCATTCTGGGTAGCCATGCCGTTCTGGTCGGCAGCCGTCCCGTTGGCGCCGGCATTCGGGTCAGCGGCGACGGCGGTCACCTGGCACGCCCGCGATTGCAGCGCAGTCGGCGGCGTTGACTACGTTGTTGTCGGCGTCCGCACCGTTCTGATCGGCGGCCATGCCACTATGGTTCGCCATACCGTTCTAGGCGGCCATACTGTTGTTGTTCGCCATGCCGTTCTGATCGGCGGCCATTCCGTTGTCCCCGGCATTGGGATCAGCAGCGGCGTTGGCCAGGCAGGCCGCGATGGCAGCGCAATCGGCACCGTTGGCGGCGGCGCTGTTGTCGGCGACCGCACCATTCTGGTCTGCGGCCATACCGTTCTGGGTCGCCATGCCATGGCCGCTGTCGGCCGCACCGTTGTTGTTGGCCATGCCCTGCTGGTTGGCCATGCCCTGGGCCGCGGCGTTCGGATCCAACGAGTCCTTGTGGACGAACCCCGGCATCAGCCACACATCACGCTGCCAGTCCGGCGTCTGCCCGAGCACCTGCCAAGTGCCGTCGTGCAGACTGGCGTCTCCGAACCTGTGCACCCAGACCGCGGCACCAGGGCGCAGCCCGGCCGTGTCCGCCAGCTCCGGTACAACCTCGCGCGCCAGCCCGAAAAAGTACCCGAAGAGGATCGAAGGCGTCTTCGTCGTGGTTCGGGCGATAAGTCCGATCGCGTGCTGCCCGTCCCGAAGCGGAACCGTAAACCAATCGCCTTCACGATACTTCTGCTTGGCTCCCCGACGTGTCATCCGAGCTCCCCGATGAACTTGCAGACCACTTCCAGGTACTTTCCGGTGTTGACGTTACTCAACCCGATCGCCGGACCTCGTTGAGGAAGAGGCCGTCGCACGCGGGTAAGACTTGAGAGTGCGGCGACGGCGACCACCATCGCCGGACGGGGCCCGTGCGGCGGAGCCGCCTCACGCGTGGACGGGGCGGAGTCGCGATCGCCGAAACCGGCGGCGCTGCGGGGGGCGACGACTCGAACCGCATTCGAATCAGTACTGTTCGGGTGAAAGCCCATCCTACGGTTCAAACCCGGCTCCGATGGTTACCCTGCCCGCGGTTGAACACACAGCCGATCACTCGCGCGCGGATTCCGTCACCACGGGTCGCGCCGGCCTTCCTCCACGCACCTTCGGTGCGAGACAGCGCGGTGCCCATGACTTCACCATCCGATCCCGCCGCCGAAGGACACCACCCGCTGGTCGGGCAGCCTCACAGCGACGACGAAGAGGGCACGGTCGCCGAGGCCGAAGCCGAAGCCGCGGAAATCCGCACTCCCGAACGACCGCTGGGCGGAATCGGCAAGCGGATCGACCGCCGATCGCCGTTCTTCATCGGCATGACCGCCGCGGCCGGGGTCGCCGTCACCTACGGCCTGATCCGGCTCCTCGCCGGCGCCGAGCAGATCCTCGTCCTGGTGGGACTTGCGCTGTTCCTCGCCATCGGCGCGGAACCGGCCGTGTCGTGGCTGGTCACCCGCCGATTTCCGCGCTGGCTGGCCGTCACCACCGTGTTCCTCGTCGCGTTCGGTGCCGTCGGCGGATTCCTCGCCGCCGCGATACCCGTCATCGTCGAACAAGCCGCCGCGCTGGTCAAGCAGGCCCCGGAGTACCTCCGCGAAGCTCAAGACCACAACACCTTCCTGGGCCGGCTCAACGAACGCTTCCACCTGCAGCAGGCGATCGAGTCGGCGTTCAGCTCCGGCGGCGGCCTCACCAGCGGGGTGCTGGGCGCCGGCAAAGCGGTCTTCAACGTCGTGACCGACGCGCTGATCGTGGTCGTCCTCACCATCTACTTCGTCGCCGACCTGCCGCGCATCCGCGCCACGATGTACCGGCTCATCCCGCACTCCCGGCGGCCGCGCGCGATCCTCATCGGCGACGACATCTTCTCCAAGGTCGGCGGGTACGTCCTGGGCAACCTGGCCGTCTCCGTCATCGCCGGCGTCCTCACCCTGGTCTGGTCGCTGATCTTCGGCGTCCCTTACGCCGCGCTCCTGGCCATCGCGGTCGCGGTGCTCGACCTCATCCCGGTGATCGGCTCCGTGATCGGCGGCGTCCTGGTGAGCCTCGTCGCGCTGACCGTCTCACTTCCGGTGTGCCTGGCGACGGTGGGGTTCTTCGTCGTTTACCGGCTCGCCGAGGACTACCTGTTGGTGCCGAAAATCATCGGGAACGTGCTCAAGGTGCCCGCTCTGGTCACTGTCGTCGCCGTCCTGCTCGGTGGCGCGCTGCTCGGCATCATCGGGGCACTGGTCGCCATCCCCGTCGCCGCGGCGGTCCTCCTGCTGGTCAAGGAGGTGCTCTATCCACGCCTCGACCAAGCGTGACGACGGGCAAGGCCGCGGCGCTCCAACACTGATGGCGCTGCCGTTCGAGAACAACCGGACCGACGGCTGATTCCGCTGGAGCTGATTTGCCCGTCATGCGGGGACGGCGCCGAGCACTCGGGTCACTGCCTCGGCGAGTGGCGTGCGGCATGCCGAGTGCCAGGCGACGATGACGTCCGGGCGCAGCAGCAGAGCGCCGTCGGCGGGCAGGCAGACCTCGGCGTGAGCAGGGTCAGGCCGGCCCGGCGAGGTCCACAGTGGACGTCTCGGCGTCGAGCCAGGCGTGGGGCACGCGCGTGCCGGGACGGCCCGCCGGGGCGTAGTGGTCGACGGGCGCGGGGCCGCGGCCGTCGGGCACGAACGCGCCTTCCGCGTACTGGGTGCCGAACATCGTGGCCGGCAGGGCGTCGTGCCGGCTGTCGGGCTGGGTGAAGGCGGCCAGCATGTCGCCGACGTGCCCGCGGACCGTGCTAGAGGCTTCGGCGATCGCGTAGCCGGCCGGATGGCGTTCGGCGTGGTAGCTGTCGAGCAGGGCGGGCGCCGCCTGCCCGGCCAGTACGGCCGCGAGCTTCCAGGCGAGGTTGGCCGCGTCGGCGATGGCGGTGTTGGCTCCGGCCGCGGCCGTCGCGAAACCGGTCGGCCACGCGCATCGCCGACTCCCAGGGCGAGCGGCTGAGCAGTTCGACGTCGAGATCCGGCAGGCCGATCACGATGTGCAGGAGGTCGTGCCAGTCGCCATCGCCGAGCGTGGACGCCTCCGGGAAATCGGCCGTCGAGAACAGCCACCGGTCCGTGCCGTTGACCGAGAGGAAGGCGCCCGACGCGACCGGATTACTGATCTCGCACAGGTTGAACGGCTTTTCCCGCACCAAATCCGTGAGATCGGCGCGGAAATAAAGATCGAGGTTGTCGGTGAGGTGGCCGTGGCCGCTGCGGTCGATACCCAATGCGGTGCGGACGGGACTGCGTGCGCCGTCGGCGGCGATCAGGTCGTCCGCGCTCAACTCGTACGGTTCGCCCCGGTCGGTCGCGGCCCGGCGCAGGATCGGCTCCAGCACACCTGCGGGCACAGCACGTTCAGTCCCGGGCTCAGCTCGGGAATCCTCGCCTGCTGCAGTCGCCGTTGCCGCATGGTGCCGGTCATTTCCCGTACCCGGGCGGCGGCCAGTGTGTCGGACCGGCCAGGACTTCGGTGAACGACGCCAGCGGCGCACTCGCCTCGGCGACCTCGGTCGCGAGGCCGAGCAGGCGGAACACCTCGGTGCTGCGCGGGTTGGACCGGCGCGCCTTCGGCTGCGGCGATACACCGGCGTGCTTCTCGACCAGCACCGGATCCACCCCTTCGCGGCGCGGCGGCGGTCAACCCGGCGATGTCGGCGCCGCTGATCAGAACCGGAACATCCGTGACTACCGGGACGAGCCGGCGGGAGCGCAAGAAGGCGGCTACCCACCAGGCGCTGGCCGACGCGGCCCTGCGGCCCCGAAACCGATCCCGGATGCGCCGCTCTGGCCCACTTCGCGCTGGAAACCTCGGCACTCGCGATCCGCGCCGAAGATCCGGCCCGCACCGTCGAAGCCGCGTTCGCCATCCTCGAACACGGCTGGCGCGCCTCACCACGCCGGCCTCAACTCGCGCAGTCGAGCACCTGGTAGTTCTCACGATTACCCGGGTTGCCGAGCCGCTGGCACTGCGTGGCGTAGACAGCTCCCTGGGCCACTCCCCCGGGAAAGGCCAGGATGGGAACGGGACGGCCGATGGGCCACAGGTCGTTCAGCGGCTGCTGCTCGGACCAATAGAATTCGCCCGCCGCGCCGCGGATGGGCTTGTCGCGGTACCCGGTCAGCTGGTCGCGGATGTCCGCAGGTACGGGAAGCGCCTGCTTTTGCGCGTACATCGAGCGGATGGCAGTGACCGCCGCGGCGACCGCGTCGTGGTGCATGACCGCGTAACCGTCAGCCAGGTCGTCCTTCGGGAACCCCGCTGCGCCGGTCATGAACGCGTTGCGGAAGACCGCGTACTGGCTCGGCGCGGACTTGCCCTGCGCCCAGTCGTCGGGCGCCGTCGACGACGCGGCCAAGATCGTGACCTTGGCGTCGGCCAGGTCGCGGGTGGTCAGCGGAGCGGCATCGGTGCCCGGCTGGTCGCCCGGAACCACCACGAGGCCGGTCACGCCGGCGGCGATCACGAGCTGCCGTGCCGCGCTGGCGCCGCGGCGGAACTTCAGGCTTCGCACGAGCCGCGGGAAGTCGGCGTCACGACCGGCGTAGAAGACCACCGCGGGGTTTTCGATGCTGATCGATTCGACCGCTTCCTGGAAGAGCGCGGTCGAGCCGGTGCTGGGCGGAGTGCTGCCGTTGAACCAGGATTGGTGGTTGTTGAGCGAGAGCGGGGCGAACACGTCGACGAAGTCGTCGCCGAGGGTTTGGACGTAGTCGTCGGGATTGCGGTCCCGCACGAGGAAACCGGTCGTGGCCGAGCTGCCGAGCGCCTCTGCCAGCGACCGGACGTAGGCGTGGTTGGACGGGGACACCTTGAACAGGCCGGGTTTCTCGGCACCGCCGTCGGCTTTCCGGGTGGTCATGGTGTCGGCGGTCAGGACGCTGCCGATGCTCGGGAGCTGCCAGCGGGTGTTCAGTTCTTTCGCGGCGTCCCGGGTCTGCGGCACGCTCACGCCCATGCCGGCGACCGCGAGCAGCGGGTGCTCACCCGTGGTCAGGGTGCCCAGTCCGGTGACGACGGTGGGCCACGCTCCCTGATCGTTGCCGATATTGGCCAGCACCAGCTGAATCTGCGGTTTGGGGTCGCCGTAGGGCGTGGGGCCGCCGTTGCTGTAGATCTGCGCGGTGTAGGCGCCTTCGAGCGCGTGCGCGATCGGGCCGGCGCTGAGCTTGCTGTCCGGTTTCGCGGTCATCGGCATCATCACCGCCACCCGTACGTAGGGCTGCCCCGAACCGGCGACACGCCGATTTTCCGCCACGATCTTGCCGACCACCTTCGTCATCACGGGGTCGTCCGAGCCGAACGCGAAGTCGAGGTCGGTGAGCCAGCCGACACACTGCCCATCCGTCTCCTGGCGGTTGAGGCTGTAGCCGTCGCCGGTCCGTGCCGGCACACCGGTGCACTGCGCGGCCTGGTCGGCGAGGCCACCGAGAACCCACCACGTCACGCCGCCCAACGCGAGAATGACTACGGCGACGACGACGAGCACTCGACGGCGTGTTCGCGCTCCGGTCTTCTTGCTGCGCGGATAGGTGTAGTCGGAGTCGGTCACAAAGCTCCTTCGGCAGAGCGCGCCGGCGTGCCCGGCGTCGTGGTGGTGTGGGAGCGAGCCGGGCGCCATCGGCGGGCGTGCGCCCGGTGGGTGGTAACCAGGTCGGACAGCTCGTCGCAGGTGTCGTCCAGGTGGGTGGCGAGTTCATCCAGGCCGCCCGCGATGCGCGTGTGCAGCGTCCGGCGGTGGGTGCAGGACAACGGGTCGGCGGCGGTCTGCAGCCGGTTCACCAGCGACGGCAAGAACGCCGGCCAGCTGCCCGTGGCCGCCGTCGGCTCGCCGCGCCGCGGTGCGGCGGTGACGTCGAGCAGTGTGGCCAGCCATTCGGGCAGTGCTCGGGTGCCCAGGCTGAGGCTGAGTGCATCCAGCACCGCCTCGGTCTGGCCGAGCGCCAGTGCGTAGTGCAGCCGGCGCACCGACGCGGCGTCGTCGGGTTGCCCGGGTGCGGCCAGGAACTCGAACGTCCGGCGCCAGCTCGACGGGTGGTCATCGGGCCGTGCCGCGAGCCGGCGCAGCAGCAGTGCCCGCAGGACGGTCGTCGGCTGCGTGGCGGTGTGGTCCCAGAGGGTGCGCGGCAGGTCGAGACCGTCGGCGCGGGTGGTGACGCGGGTGAGCAGCCGCTGGCCGTCGTGGCGGTCTCGGGCCGCGGAGCAGGTGACCAGGATGTCGATCTCGTCTTCGCCGAAGCCGGTGAGCAGGTGCTCGGTCAGCGCGCTCCGCACGGTCGATGCGCCGTGCGCGGCATCGAGCAGGTGCTCGGGGTCGACGCCGGGCGGCGTGCGGGAGCCGGCCGCGTCGAGCAGGAACGCCGTCGCCCCCGGATGCCCCCCGGTGATGAGGTACACGCAGTTCGCGAGATTGGCGTGCCTGCGCGGTTCCGGCAGCGATACCACCATCTTCCGGACGTCGTCGGCGGAGAGGAACGGCAGCCGGCGCCGGGCCCACACCGCGTGCGCACCGCGTCCGCCGGTGAGGTCGGTGACGGACCCGAGCTCGAGGACTTCGGCGCGTTGCGCGGCCGGCAGCCTGTCCCGCAGCGCGCCTCGGCTGGCTCCGGCGATGACCACCGGGGACGGCAGGTCGGCGCCGGTGTCGGCGTCCAGAGTCCGCAGTGCGACTACGGTGTGGAGGAAGCTCGACCCGAGTGAGCAGTCCGCGTTGTCCAGCAGCACCAGGCAGTTGACGGCCCATTCGGCTGAGTGCCGGGCGGTCCGGAAGTTGTCGCGCAGGTCTGCCAGCAGTGCGTCGCACAGCAGCTCGTCGAACTGGCTCGCAGGTTCCGCCAGCGCCGGGTTGCGCAGCCCGGCGTTCAGGTCGATCAGCTGGCCGACCGGGTCGCCGGGTTCACCGCGATCCCGGTGCCCGTACCAGCTGCGGGCGCGGCCGTGCGCGTTGCGGCTCAGCAGCCGCCGGGCCGCTCCGTCGACGAAAGAGTCGACGGCGAGCTCCACCAGACCACCTGGCGGGTCGACCGACCCCGGCACCTGCTTCAACGCTTCCTGGGCCGCGCCGCTCAGCACCTTCTTGAGGGTGGCGAGGCCGAGCCGTTGGGTGAGCATCGCCTCGACCTGCCGGCGAGCCTCGGCGGGATCGTCGTCCAAGTCGAGCTGAGCTGCCCGCAGGCCGATGACGAGCCGATCGAACCGCAGCGAGCCGTAGAGGGCGCACCGCCGCGACAGCTGCGTGGCGATCGCGGCGAGCAATTCGGGTATGGCGTGTTCCCCGAGCTGTTCCTCGACCGCGGCGACGTCGAGATGAGAATAGGGGATTTTGCCTGCCCACCCCTTCGCGAAGCTCCGCAGCAATGCGGTCTTTCCTGTTCGTGCATCGCCTTCGAAAAGCACGATCGGCGTATGGACTGCCGGCCCGCCCGGGGGCCGGACCAATAGCTGCCGCAGCATCTTCGGCTCGACCGCGCGGCTGTAGAGCTGGCCCCCCACGACACCTCCTGTGTTGTCCGGCTTGGTGGCTTCGGCGACGTCGCTGTCGAGCCACTCGCCGCCCTGGAAGTACAGCTGCGTGGTGATCGTGCGGTGGCCGGGCGCACGCACCATGAGGTGCAGGTGCGCGGGCCGCCAGGCGTGCCAGTCCGCCGCGGCGATGAGCTTCCCGGTCGGGCCGTCGGTCGGGATCTGGTACGGCGCCGGCTGGACGGTGGTGATCTCGAACCGGCCCTGCCCGTCGCTGACGACGACACCGCGCAGGTTCCCGTCCGGGATGTCCGGGGCGAACCCCGAGTAGTAGCCGTCGTCGTCGGCGTGCCAGATGTCCAGCTCCGCCGCGGCGACCGGGTTGCCCTCGACGTCGCGGACCTGCCCGGCGAAGACGAGCGGGGTGCCCTGCTCGTCCGGGCGCATCGGCAGCGCCGTCCGCCACGGCAGCTTCTCCTGGCCGGGCAGGTAGTACGGACCCTGGATGCTGCCCTTGGTCCCGTCCTGGGTCCGCGCGGCGACCTCCTCGACGACGTGCTCGACGAACACGTCGAGGAACAGCGGCCATTCGCCGCCCTCGCCGACGTCCATCAGCCACTGCTTCGCGGCCTGGAACTCGGAATAGGTGACGTCGTGGTCGCGGATGGCCTGGTGGACGCCGTGGAGCACGGCGCGGGCGACCTCGTCGACACGCTCGGGCGGCACGTCCTGCGTCGCACGGCCGGCCGCGCGGAAGGCCGCGCTGGCGGAGCTGCCCGAGCCCGCCGCGGTGGGCGTGGGGTGTTCGGTGGTGGTCATGGCGGGTCCTTCGTCAGCGGGAAAGGGAGGTGGCGCCGGGGTTGTAGAGGTCGGGGACGGTCCAGCCGTCGAGGTCGTACTCGGCCATGCACTGCTCGGCGAAGCCCTTCATCGCCTCGGCCGAACCGGACTGCTGGGACGCGAACAGCAGCTCGGCGCGCACGCCTTCGTGGTTGCCGGAGTAGTTGCGCTCGTAGAGCTCGTGGCGCCCGCCGAACTCGCTGCCGATCGAGTCCCAGATCAGCTTCATCAGCTTCACGCGCTCGACGGAGTCGTAACCGTTGGAGCCGCGGACGTACTGGTCGAGGTAGGGCCGGATCTCCGGCGACTTGAAGTCCTTCGCCGACGACGGCAGGTAGATCAGCGCGGACCCGAGGTCCTGCATGATGATTTCGCGGATGCGCGGGTAGCCCAGCGTCATGAACCAGCGGTAGGCCAGGCCGTAGTCCAGGTGCGGCAGGACGGCGCCGTTCTTCCACTCGTCCGGGTTCGCGGCCATCGCGTCGGACAGCGCCCAGAACAGGTTGCGCCAGCCGATGACCTCGCCGACGCGGGTCTGGATGCCCCGGAAGTCCTTGGTGCCGGTGACTTCCACGCCCTTCATCAGCAGCCCGGCGATGAAGTCGAGCTTGACGGCCAGCCGTGCGACGCCGTGGAAGGTGAAGCGGTGCAGGAAACCGGAGCCGGGGAAGAATGTGCTCGCCTTCTCGGCGTCACCGTAGATGAAGACGTTCTCCCACGGGATCTTCACCTTGTCGAGGATGAAGATCGTGTCGTTCTCGTCGAACCGGCTCGAGAGCGGGTAGTCGAACGGGCTCGCGGTCTGGTCGGCGACGTTCGAGTAGGAGTTGCGGCAGATCAGTTTCATCCCGGGCGCACCCATCGGGACTGTGCAGACGAGCGCGAACTCGCGCTTCTTGATCGGCAGGCCGTAGTGGGCGATGAAGTTGTAGTTGGTGATGGCCGAGCCGGTCGCGACGACCTTGGCGCCGGAGACGATCAGGCCGTCGTCACGCTCCTCCTCGACGTGGATGAACAGGTCCTTGACGTCGTCGGGGTTGCGGTCGCGGTCCACCGGCGGGTTGATGATCGCGTGGTTCCAGTACAGGACCTTCTCCTGCGACTCGGAGTACCAGCGCCGGGCGTTGTCGGCGAAGGGCTCGTAGAAGTCGGAGTTCGCGCCGAGCGTGCCGAGGAAGGCCGCCTTGTAGTCGGGACTGCGGCCCATCCAGCCGTAGGTCATCCGCGCCCACGCGACGATCGCGTCGCGGTCGGCGAAAAGGTCCTCTTTGGACTTCGGCGTGCGGAAGAACGGGTGGGTGAAGCCGCTGCTGCCGGTGTCGGTCGGCGCGGTGAGCACGGACTGCCGGTCGGGGTCGTGCAGGGCGTCGTAGAGGCGGGCGGTCATCCGGACCGAGTTGCGGAACGCCGGGTGCGTGGTGACGTCGTCGACCTTGTCGCCGTAGATGAACACCTCGCGGCCGTCGCGGATGGACTCGATGTACTCGTCGCCGGTCATCGGCCGGGTCGTGCGCACCTTCGCGGGCGCGTCGTGGTCTTGGATGGTCATCGGTGAACCCCTTCGTCGGTGAACGGTCTTTTCGCGGGCGGAGTCAGGAAGCTGCGGTGAGGGGAGCGAATTCGGCCGCCGAGCCGAACCAGCCGAGGTCGGGGCAGTCGACCGAGGCCGACCAGTGGGCGTTGCCGCGCGGGCCGAGTTCGCGGAACCCGCCGGCGAAGAACAGCAACGGGTCGGCGTCGCTGGTTTCGAGGTGCTCGACCTCGCCGATGACGATGAGGTGGTCACCGCCGTCGTAGATCCGCCACGGGCGGCACGAGATGGTGGCCGCGGTGCCGGTGAGCACCGGCGCCACCACGCCTTCGGCCCACCCCGGCGCCCGGTCCTGCGGGCGGCCGGCGAAGTGCCACGCCGTGTCGAGCTGGTCCGCGGCGAGGACGTTGACGGCGAACGGCGCGCCGTCGAGGTAGCGGCAGGCCTTCGACTTGCGCGTCAGCGTCACCTGGCACAGGGCCGGCTCGAGGGAGACGGCGGTGAACGCGTTGACCGTCGCGCCGTGCGGCTCGCCCTGGTCGTTGCGGCAGGTCACGACCGTGACGCCGGTGGCGAAGCGGTCGAAGGCATTCCGGATTTCGCGCTGGTCGAGCGTCATTGCCCTTACCTCCTGTACGCTGTGCGTACATTCTGAACGCTATGCGGACACTGTAGGGAGAGTCCCCCGGCGGGTCCGCGTTGTCAAGACGGGGTCCCCGGCGCGGGTGCGGAAGGATGGGGCCATGGAGACCGACCGCGACTTCATCCAGAGCATCGAGCGGGGCTTCGCCGTGCTGATGGCGTTCAACGCCGACCGCGCGAACCCGACGCTCGCCGAGCTGGCCTCCGCGACCGGCCTGTCCCGCCCCGCCGTCCGCCGGATTCTCCTGACGCTGCAACGGCTCGGGTACGTCCGCGGCGACGGGCCGCGCTGGACGCTGACCCCGCGCGTGCTCAGCATCGGCCAGCACTACTCGGCGTCGCACGGGATGATCGAGACCGCCCAGCCGCGGCTGCTGAGCCTGGCCGAGGAGACCGGCGAGTCGGCGTCACTGGCCGCGTTGGACGGCGCCGAGGTCGTCTACGTCGCCCGCGTCCCGGTGCGGCGGATCATGAGCATCAACGTCTCGATCGGTACGCGCGTGCCGGCGCACGCGACGTCGATGGGCCGGGTGCTGCTGGCCTGGGCCCCGCCGGCGGTGGTCGACGAGGTCGTCGCGGCGGGTCTGCCCCGGTTCACCACGCGGACGATCACCGACGAAGGCGACTTCCGGAAGGCGCTGCGGACGGTGCAGGACCAGGGCTGGTCGCTCGTCGCCGAGGAGCTCGAGGAGGGCCTGCTCTCGGTGTCCGCGCCCGTGCGGGATGCGAGCGGCGCGGTGGTGGCCGCGCTGGCCTCGTCGACGTCGAGCGGACGCTCGGATGTCGAGAAGCTGCGCCAGGAGGTCGTGCCGCTGGTGGTCCGGACGGCCGCGCGGATCAGCACCGACCTCGGGCACCGCGTCGTGCCCGGCACCGGCCGCGAAGGGTTCTTTTAGACCTCAGTGGCCAGCGAACGACCGTCCGCGGGGAAATCGTCAGCTCCGCGGCGATCGCCTTGTTGATGTGATCCCGGCGATCAGCGTCGCGATCTCGTGCTCACGCGACGTCAACGGCGAACCAGGAACCGAGGGGCTTGCGGCTCGGGGCGGCACCGCTTTCCCGCTCCACAATGGACATCGACTTCCCAGCCGAGAAGTCGGCCTGAGCCGAGATCGGCGGCGTACTTCACCCCAGAACTCATTTATCCTCCTGCACGGACGCCCGGACCAGCGGCCGGTACCTGCCCGACCGGAGGCGGCTGACGAGGGCCGTCAGCGGCGCGCGCAGCAGCAGGCCGATCAGCGCCACAGCCGCGCCGAGCAGCGCTCCGGCCAGGACGTCGTGGACGTAGTGCGCGCCGAGGTACACGCGGGAAAACCCGATCAGCACCGCCACCGCGAGCGCGGCGAGCCCGGCTCGGCGGCCGACGAGGAACAGGGCGACGGCCGCGGACACGGCGATCGTCACGTGGTTGCTGGGGAACGAGTAGTCCGTCGCGAAGTCGCAGGTGACCACGGTCGGCACGGCCGGGTAGCGGATGCAGGGGCGCGGTTCCTCGACGAGGATCTTGACCAGGTTGCTCAGGCCGTAGGCCAAGCCGACCGCGATGGGCACCCAGAGCACGGCCGCCATCCGGCCGGCGTCCTGGCGACGTGCGCGCCACCACGCGACCGCGACGACAAGCGCGAGGAGTACCAGACCGGCGTTGGTGAAGACTTGGAAGAACCCGTGCAGCCACGGGGTCGCGCGGGCGAACCCGAGCACGTCCAGGTACCAGCCGCCATCGATGGCTCCGCCGTCCACCGCTCCGCCCACCCTTTCGATCGACAATGGTGTAGAACTTCTACTTTAGTGTAGATGGTCGTGGCGTGCGCCGTCGCCGGGAGGTGACGAACGGGGTTTCGACAGGCAGACAGATTGGTGGTGGGCGGATGCGGCGTGCGCCCGGTGAGCTCGAGGCGCAGGTGCTGGCCGTGCTGTGGAAGGCCGGCGGCCCCCTGACGCCGGCCGACGTGCGGGAGCGGCTCGGCGCCGGCCTGGCCTACACCACCGTGGTGACCATCCTGTCCCGGCTCCACGAAAAGGGCGTTGCCGAGCGCGAGAAACTGGGCCGGTCCTTCCGGTACCGCGCCATCGACGACGAACCGGGGCTGGCCGCGCGGCGCATGACCAAGGTGCTCGACAGCGAACCCGACCGCGACAGCGTGCTCACCCGCTTCGTCTCGAACCTGTCCGAATCGGACGAACACCTGCTCCGCGAGCTGTTGCGGCAGAACGAAGGCTGACCGGCAGCCGAACCGGATTCAGAGCGGCGCTTCGAGCCGGTAGCCGTGCCCGCGCAGTGTCGTGATCACCGGCACCGTCGCGCCCGCCCTCTCGGCGAGCCGCCGACGCAGCGCGGCCATGGTGACATCCAGGGTCTTGGTCGGCCCGAACCAGTTCTCGTCCCAGACCTCCGCCATGAGGTCTTCGCGGCTGACCGCGACACCCGGCCGGTGGGCCAACGCGGCGAGCAGGTCGAACTCCTTGGGGCGCAGGGAGATCTCGTGTCCGCGCAGGAGGCATCGCCGCGCGTCGACGTCGAGCACGAGGTCGCCGAGGCGCACCGGGGCGGTGCCGGCGGACGCGGCGGGGCGGCGGCGCAGGTGGGCCCGCAGACGGGCCAGCAGCACGGTGACGGTGACGGGTTTGACCAGGTAGTCGTCGGCGCCGGCGTCGAGACCCACGATGATGTCGATCTCGTCGGCCCGGGCGGTGAGGATGATGATCACGACGTCCGGGTCCGCGCCCCGCAGGGTCCGGGCCACGTCGACACCGTCGGTGTCCGGGAGGCCGAGGTCGAGCAGGACGACGTCGGGCGCGCTTTGCCGCGCCTGCGCCAGCCCGCCTTCACCGGTCCGGCACCAGTGCGCCTCGTAGCCGTTGGCGAGCAGCCCGGTGCGGAGGTGGCCACCGATCGCCGGGTCGTCCTCGATCAGGAGGACCTCGACGGCGTCGCCAGCACGCTGCATGCTCATGAGCCGGATCGTAACCAGTGCGGCCACGGGCGGCCCGGCGCGCCGTGGCTGGTCACAGGTCCCGCAGCTCCTCCACCGCCGGTCGGGTCGACGCCCGGGCACTGACCACCGCGGCGACGGCGAGGGCGGCGGCCACGGCCGCGGCGGTGGCCGCGAGGTAGGTCCAGGGGACGGCGATGGCCGAGGGGGGCGGGTCGAAGACACCGGTCAGCACGGTCACGAGCATCCGGGCCAGGCCCCAGGCGATGACGGCGCCGCCGAGCAGGCCGCACGCGCCGAGCAGGAGTCCTTCCCCGAGCACGAGCCCGCGTAGCTGCCGCCGGTTCGCGCCGAGCACGGCCATGATGGCCAGGGTGCGTCGCCGTTCGGCCAGTCCGACGGCCAGGACGATGCCGCCGGCACCGGCGGCCAGCAGGACGGCGAAGGTCAGCTCGAGCCGGGTCAGGCCGTGCAGGTCGACCGACGTGAGGCTGGAGCCGACCCGCGCGCGCGTCTGCGTGAGGTCGGTGACGGCCGCGCCGACCCCCAGCCGCGTCCGCAGGGCCGCGGCGACCTCGGGCTGACCGGTCCCGCCGGTGTCGATGAGGAACGCGCCCACGGCGTCGGAACCGGTCGTCCGGGCGAGGTAGTCGGCGTTGGCGACGAAGAAGCTGTCCTTGGGCGCGGTCGGGAACTCTTTGACGACCCCGGCGTAGTGGAACGGCACGGTCCTCAGCTCCTTGGTGCGGTTGTCCTGCACCCGGAGGTTGACCAGGTCACCCGGGACGAGCTGGAAGTCCTTGACGGTTTCGGCGCTGACCAGGATCGCGTCGGGCTGCCGGGCGAGCACGGCCATCAGCCCGGCCGCGGTGCCGCCCTGGAAGTAGGCGTCTTGCAGTGCGGTGGCCCGCGTGATGGTGTCCGGGCGCACGCCGTAGAGATCCTGCAGGTCGGCACCGACGTAGGCGAACCGGTGCTGGAGCGGCTCGACACCACGGACCCCGGGTACGGTCCGCAGCTGCGCGCCGGCGGCCGGCCCGACCTGCGTGCCCGGCGATTCGGTGACGGTGACGTCGGCGCCGTTGGTCAGCTGGGCGTCGGCCTCGGCCTGCTGCTCGTAGGTCCTGTTGAACACCGCGGTCGACGCGGCGAAGGACAAGGCCAGCGCGAGCAGGACGATGGCTCGGGCGAGGGTCCGGCGCTGGCGCGACAGGCTCGCCGCGCCCGGGGCGGCGAGGTGGCCGGCGAGGGGCCGCAGCAGCCGTTCGAGCGGGCCGCGTCCGTGCGCCAAGGCGAGGATCACCAGGCGCCACAAGAGCACGGCGGCGCCGAGCCAGAGCAGCGCGGGTCCGAGGAAAGCCCAGTACGACACGGAAATCGACGGCACGCCCTCCGGGGCGAGCACCAACGCGTAGTCGTTGCCACTCGACGCCCAGAAGACCACCAGCGATGCGCCGATGAGCAGGAAGTCGGCCCCGGCTTTGAGCCACCACGGGGTTCGCGGCCTCCCGACGGTCTGCCGGACCTGGGCGACGCTGCGGCCGCGCAGATCCACGACCGCGGGCACGAGGACCGCCAGGGTGGTGATCAGCAAGCCCGCGGCGAACGCGACGGTGAACCACAGCACCGTCGCCCCGGTGTCGGCACCGGCCGGTGAGGGTCCGAACGCGAGGCGGGCGGCCGCGGCGGCGATGCCGAGTCCGGCGGCACCGCCGAGGACACCGACGAGAACCGCTTCGGCGACCGCGAGCCGCACCACGGCTGCCGGTGCGTAGCCGCGAGTGCGGAGCAGCGCCTGTTCGGCACGCCGGCGTTCGGCGCCGGAGCTGACCAGCGCCGCGGTCAGCAGCGCGGACAGCACGACCCCGGGCAGTCCGAGGAACAGGAAGAGCATTTGCGCATACGCGGCATCCCCGCGAGCGGCGTCCAAAGCCGCGGCGACGTTGTCGCCGACCAGTGCGGCGCCGGCGGCTCGTGCTTCGAAGTTGTGCGCGGTGGCGACCGCCGACCGGTACGCCGCCGCCGGGTCGCCGGGCCACGGGGTGGTGAGCCGGACGTGGAACTGGGTCGTCCCGGGCTGGCCACTCAGCTCGGCGAACACGGCGTCGGGCACCAGCAGCACGTTGTCCGGGGGCGCCGCGGGCTGTGCCTGGGCGGCTGCTCCGACCTTCTGGAAGAGGGAGTCGGCCTGGGGCAGGTCGACGACCCCGGCGACGGTCACCGCCAAGGGGCCTGCCCCGGCGCGTCCGATGCCGACCTGGTCACCGGGGCGTACGTGCAGGTTCGACGCGGTCTGCTGAGCGATGAGCACGCCGGTGGGTGCGCCGGCCAGGTGCCGGATCTCGTCCGGGAACGCCGTCGCGTAGTCCGCCGGGACGCCGAGGACGACGCCGGGTCCCGTGGTCTGGGTGGTGCCGTCGCCGGCGGCGCGGAAACCGGGCGTCCGTGCGATGTGGACGCGTTCGACCGCGCCGGCGCCGGGCGTGGCGCGCAGCTGCCGCAGCACGGCCTCGGGGTCCCCGCCGGGCTGCACCTCGACCTGCCAGTCGACGGCGACCGAGCGCAGGGCCCGCGCGGTCATCGTCGCCTGCGACGCGGTCAGGAAGGTCCCCAGCGCGGCGATCAGCGCCACCCCGAGCGCGATGCCCGCCGCGGTGGCGAGCACCCGGCCGGTCCGGTGCCGCAGCAGCCCGGCCAGCCAGCGCACCGTCATGATCGCACCACGGTGGTGAGCAGTCTGCCCGCACGCATCGTCCAGTGCGTGTCGAGCCGGTCGGCGACCGCGGTGTCGTGGGTGGTGACGACGAGTGCGGCCTCGACGTGATCCGTCGCGGCGAGCAGCGCGTCGAGCAGACGGCGACCCGCCGTGTGGTCGAGCTGGCCGGTGGGTTCGTCGGCCAGGACCAGGCGCGGACGCCGCGCGAGCACCCGCGCGACGGCCACCCGCTGCGCCTGGCCGCCGGAGATCTCCTCGGGGAGTTTCGCGGCCAGTTCCGCCAGGTCCACCAGTTCGAGGGCCTCGGCCACCCGGCGCGCGACTTCGGACCGGTCGACGCCCGCGATGACGAGCGGGAGGCCGGTGTTCTCCGCGACGTTCAGGGTCGGCACCAGGCTGGGGCTCTGGAAGACCACCCCGATCAGGTGGGCGCGGGTCTCGGCGGTCACCGGCAGCCCCGGCCAGCTGACCTGCCCCCGCGTCGGCCGCTCGAGGCCCGCCATCAGGTGCAGCAAGGTGGACTTGCCCGACCCGGACGGCCCCGCCACGGCGATCCGGGCCCCGGCCGGCACGGTGCAGCTGGTGCCGTGCACCGCGACGACGGCCGACGGGCCGGTGCCGTAGGTGCGCGACACGTCGTCGCAGGCCACCACGATCTCGGTCATCCGGCCACCGCCCCGTCCCGCAGGGTCACCACGCGGTCGGCGATCCGCACCACCTCGGCGCTGTGGGTCACCACGAGCAGCCCGGCGCCGCGGCCGGTGTGCTTCCGCAGCAGGGAGAGGACTTCCTGCTCGGTCGCTCCGTCGAGCTCGCCGGTCGGTTCGTCGGCCAGGATGACGTCCGGGTCGTTGGCCAGCGCCACCGCCAGGCCGGCCCGCGCGAGCTCGCCGCCCGAGAGCTGGGCGGGCACGGCCCGGCCCCGGCCGGCGAGGCCGACCTGCTCGAGGAGTTCGCCGGCCCGGACGCGTCCCCGGCCGGCGGCTCGGCGGGCCAGCCGGATGTTCGTGGTCACGTCGAGGTGCGGGACGAGGTTCCGGGCCTGGAGCAGCACACCGACGCGGTCGGCCCGGACGCGCGCGCGATCGGCCTCCCGGCGATGGGTCATGCGCACACCGCCGACCCGGACGGTGCCACCCGCCGGTTCGTCCAGACCGGCCAGGCAGGCCAGGAGGGTCGACTTTCCCGAACCGGACGGCCCGACCACGGCGACCGTCTCGCCCCGTTCGACGGTCAGCGACACGCCGCGCAACGCGAGTGTCTCGTCGTCTCCGGTGTGGAAGAACCGGTACAGGTCACGGGCTTCCAACGCCGGCACTGGGTCCGTCGTCATCACGGCCACCGCAGGGAGTCGGTGACCGTGCGCCACGGGTCGACGTTGTCGGCGTTCACCGGGCCGGACAGCGTCAGGTCGACCCGGGTGCCGGCGTGGAAGAAGACGTAGTGCTCGAAGGCGTCCCGGACGACCTTGCCGGTGACCGGGTTCGGCGGCGAGTCGCCTTGGTAGGTCACCAGGACGGCCGGACCCGCCTGGCGGGTCACGGTGGAGACCTGACCGAGAGCGAAGCGCGGCACCTGGCCGCGCCACGCCGGCACGTCCGTCGCCGTGACCGAGGCGGCGGTCGGGGCGGCGGTGGCACCGGCCGTGCTCACCTGGACCTGGTTCAGCTTGTCGGTGAACGTCGTCGTGGCGCCCGCGGTGGTCGAGGCCCAGCCCTCCGGGATCTTCACCGAGAACGCCGCACCCGGCGGGGTGAACGCGACGAAGGCCTGGTTGTCCGGGATGTCACCCGGTGGGTTGGATTCCGTGGCCGGTTGCCCGGACTCCGACGCCGTCGCCGAAGAGGTCATCGGCGGCGGCGCGGACGCGCTGGGTGACGGGGGTGGTGATGCGCCCGAACAGGCGGACACCGCCCACGCCGTGACCAGGATTCCCGTGCCCAGCACCGTTTTCCCGTTCGACATGACACCTCCCGACCGCGCGACGACCACCCGTTCCTCACGCTATGGACCACACGGCTACGGCAATCGCCCGGAAAGGTACGAGGACGGCAAAACCCGGGCCGGCCGGCCCGGGTTCCGTCGCGGCGGCCCGGCGGACCACCATGATGGGCTCCATGAGAGCTCGGGTGGTCCGGGTGGCCATGATCGCCGTCTCGGTGGCGCTGGTCCTCTTCGCCGTGCCGCTGGCGATCCTGGTGTGGTCCTCGCTGGTCACCGAAGAACAGGGCGAGCTGGAGCGGGTCGCGCTGGCCGTCGCCGTCCGCGTGGGCCCCCAGTTCCTGACCGGCGACCCGGTGGAGCTGCCGGCCGCGGAGGCCGACAACACCATCGGCGTCTACGACCTCGGCGGCCACCTCAAAAGCGGTCGCGGACCGGAGATCGCCGACGACGTCGTCCGGCAGGCTTACGCCGGCGCGGCGGCGGACGGTCAGGCCGACGCGGATCTCGTGGTCGCGGTTCCGGTGTCCGCCGCCGAACACGTCCACGGCGTGGTGCGTGCCGCAGCGCCGATGAGCGTGGTGTGGAACCGGGCCTTTCTCGCTTGGTCGTTGCTCGCCGCGCTCGCCGGTGGCGCCCTCATGGTCGCCGTGCTCATCGCGCGCCGTCAGGCCCGGCTGCTCACCGGACCGTTGGAGGACCTGTCGAGCGCGTCCGAGCGGATCGCCGGCGGCGACCTCGGCGCGCGGGCCGACCCTGGGGACATCCCGGAGATCAGCCGCGTGGCGCTGGCCCACAACCTCATGGTCGACCGGCTGACCCAGCTGCTCGACCGGCAAAGCCACTTCAGCGCCGACGCCTCGCACCAGCTTCGGACGCCGCTCAGCGGGCTGCTGCTCGAACTGGAAGCCGCGCGCACCGCGCCGCCGGCCGACCTCCCCCGCGTTCTCGAGGACACCGCCCGCGGTGTCCGGACGCTGTCCCGGACCGTCGAGGACCTGCTCGCCCTCTCGCGCCACCACCCGGAGGAGTGGTTCGCCGCGGCCCCCGGAGCCGTCGCCGAGGTGCTCACCGACACCGAGCGACGCTGGCACGGCCCGCTCGCCCGCGAAGGACGCCGGTTCGTCATGACCATCGACCCGGAAATCCGCGACTGGCGCGTTCCGGCGAGCCTGCTCACCCAGATCGTCGACGTCCTGGCCGACAACGCGGCGCGCCACGGCCGGGGCACCGTGACCCTGACCGCCCGCGACACCGCCGGCGTCCTCGCCGTCGACGTCGCCGACGAAGGCATCCTCCGGCTGGACCCCGCCGCCGTGTTCCTCCGCGGTGCGTCGACCGGCGGCCACGGCATCGGCCTCGCGCTGGCCCGCACCATCGCCGAAGCCGGCGGTGGACGCCTGACCGTCACCCGCCGCGCCCCCACGACGTTCACCGTCTACTTCCCTCGCCTGGACAACACGGCCTGAACGAGGGCGGTCCGGCACAGCATTTTGCCGTGTTCTAACCGAGGATTTGCCGCACGCTTGCTCAGGAGTCCACAATGGACCGCCGCGGTGCTCCGTCAGCGTGAAACCTGCCACTGGGGCGCATTAGGTTCGCCTCACCTCTATGAGGCGAGCCTGCCCTGAGCTACGGTCGCAGCGTTCGCCGCGAGAATTCAGGAGCCAAGCTCATGTCACCCACGCAGATCGCCGTTCTCGGCGCCATTTCCGGGCTCACGATCTACCTGGGACTGCCGCTCGGCCGGCTGCGCGCCGAGATGCCACGCCTGAAGACCTTCCTCAACGGCACGGCGACGGGCATCCTGATCTTCCTGCTCTGGGACGTGCTCGCGCACGCCTGGGAACCGATCGACGCCGGGCTGGGAAAGGGCGAGCTCGGCGGGGTGCTCGGCAACGGTGCCGTGCTGCTGGTCACCGCCGGGGCGGGCCTGCTCGGCCTCGCCTACTTCGACCAGGCGACCGCTCGCCGCCGGACGGACGCCCGGCGCGCGTACGGACCGGGTGCGGCGTCGGTCGGTGAGCTGAGCGCGGCGACGACCCGGAACCCGGCTTCCCGCCTGGCCATGACGATCGCGATCGGGATCGGCCTGCACAACTTCGCCGAAGGGCTCGCCATCGGCAACTCGGCCGCCGCCGGGGAGCTCAGCCTCGCCGTGCTGCTGGTGATCGGGTTCGGGCTGCACAACGCCACCGAGGGGTTCGGCATCGTGGCGCCGCTGACCGGAACCCGCCCGTCCTGGGGGTACCTCGCCCTGCTCGGCCTGATCGGCGGCGGGCCGACGTTCGCGGGCACGCTGGCCGGGCAGGCCTTCGTGAACGAGACCCTCTCGATCGCGTTCCTCGGCCTCGCCGCCGGGTCGATCCTGTACGTGGTCATCGAGCTGCTCGCCGTCGCCCGCAAAGCGAACCTCAAGACCGTCACGACCTGGGGCGTGTTCCTCGGGCTCGTCCTGGGCTTCGTCACGGACGCGATCGTCACCGCCGCCGGAGCGTGACCGGCCGCGAGCTCACGGTCCGCCCACGAGCGGCGGCCGCGGGCTTCCGGTCGCGTGGTACCGGTGCTCGGGACGTCCGGCGTTGCCACGGCTCAGGGTGAGATCGACCAGCCCGCGCCGGACGAGGTCGGCCAGGTAACGCTGCGCCGTGGCCCGGCTGACGCCGAGCCGGTCGGCCACGTCGGTGGCGGACAGCTCGCTTGACGAGCCCCGGAGTTCGTCGAGCACCTGCGCCATCGTGGCGGGCAGGCGGCGCCGGTCGACCGTGCGGGCGACCGGCCCGCGCAGGATGCCGTAGAGGGCGTCGACGGTCTCCTGGCTGGCGACGGCCACGCCGTCGATGCTGTCCCGCAACTGCCGGTACGCCGCCAGCTGTTCCCGCAGCTGAGCGAAGCCGAACGGCTTCACGAGGTAGTAGACCGCGCCGAGCTGCATGGCCCGCCGCACGCTGCCGATGTCCTGGGCGGCGGTGATCACGATGAAGTCGGGGCACGGTGCGCGGTCGCGCAGCGACTGCATGAGCTCGAGCCCGTGCCCGTCGGGCAGGTAGAGGTCGAGCAGCAGCAGGTCGGGTTGCAGGGTGGGGACGAGCGAGCGGGTCTCGGCCGCCGAGTGGGCCTCCCCCACCGCGGCGAATCCACCCACCCGGCCGACGCCGGCGGCGTGCACGTGGGCGATCCGGTAGTCGTCGTCCACCACCAGGGTTCGGATCATCGGTGCTCCACTAGTGTTTTCGTGGCCGGAAGCGGCAGTTCGGCGACGAACGCGCCGCCCGGACCAGGTTGTACGGTGATCCGCCCGCCGAGCCGGGTGACCAGGCGGTGCACGAGCGCGAGACCGAGGCCACGCGGGAGGCCGTTGCGGGGCGGCTTGGTCGTGTAACCGTCCTGGAACACCCGTTGGGCGAGTTCGGCGCCGACCCCGGGCCCGCTGTCGGTGACGGACACGGTGAGGTGCCGGTCCTCCTGGACCAGCCGCACGGTGACCGACCGCGGCGCCGGGCTCTCGGCCACGGCGTCGAGGGCGTTGTCGACGAGGTTGCCCACGATGGTCAGCAGGGCGTCCGGCCCCGGCTCGTCGAGCCGGGAATCGTCCGACACGGTCAGGTGCACGTCGCGCTCGGCCGCGATGGTGATCTTGGCCAGCAGCAACGCGGCGAGCGACGCGGGCGCGATCCGCGAACGGAGTTCCTCCGCCTGTGCGGTGCTGCCCGCCGAGATCTCGTCGAGGTAGGCCATCGCCTCCTCGGTTTCTCCCATGCCGACGAGGACCGAAAGCACGTGCAGGCGGTTGGAGAACTCGTGCTGCTGGGCGCGCAGGGCGTCGGTCAAGCCGGTGACGCTGTCGAGTTCCCGCAGCAGCGCCTCCAGTTCGGTGCGATCCCGCAGCGTCACCACCGAACCGATGTGCCGGCCCCGCACCCGCACCGGCATCCGGTTGGCCACCAGGAGGTGCTCGTCGGTCAGGACGACCTGGTCGATCCCGGATGCCGCGCCACCCAGCACGTCCCGCAACCGGCCCTCGGGCAGGACCTCCTCGAGCGATTCGCCGATGGCCGCGTGCCGCCAGCCCAGCAGCCGCCGGGCTTCGTCGTTGACCATGCTGAGCCGCCCGCGCTCGTCGAAAGCCACGACGCCCTCCCGGATGCCGTGCAGCGTGGCTTCCCGCTCCTGCAGGAGCGACGCGAGTTCGTCCAGTTCGAGCCCGAACGTCATCCGTTTGAGCCGCCGGGCCAGTACCAGGGAGACGACGACGCCGGCCAGCAGTGCCGCGCCCGTGTAGGCCAGCAAGCTCGGGATCTCGGTCCAGAAGCTCTGGGAGACGTTCCGTTCCAGGATCCCGGCCGAAACCTCACCGATCACCGTGCCGTCGGGCGCCGTCAGCGGCGCCTTGCCGTTGGCCGAATCGGTCAGGCTGCCCGGATCGATGCCGACGTGGGTCTTCCCGTCGAGGGCGTACACCGGTTCTTCGATGCGGCGGCCGACCAGGGCGGGGTTCGGGTGGGAATGCCGGACGCCGGCGCGGTCGATGACCACGACGTAGGCCGTTCCGGTGGCGAGCCGCATCCGCTCGGCCACCCGCTGCACTTCCCCGTTCCGGTCCCCGGTGGCCATTTCCGCGCGCACCGCCGGGTCCGCCGCGACGGCTTGGGCCACCGCCAGCGCTTCCCGTTCCGTGGTCCGGTCGAACTGGTCCCGGGTCACCTGCGTGTACAGCGCGAACCCCAGCACCATGGTCACGACCAGGATCGCGAGGACGTACCCGAGAACCAGCGAAGACAGCGTATGAGGACGACGCACGGCTACTCCTTCCGTCCGCGGTGACGGAGTGGCCGGAGTGTCCCCCACCCGACGTTAACGGACGGGAAAGCCGGGCTGGCAAAACGCGCAGAACCTGCGGTTACGCGGCTAACCCGGCAAAGCGGCACAACGCTTCCGCACTGCCGCGCCGGTTCCTACTGTCCTCGGGCCATGGACACCTCAACGCCGACGGCGATCCGGCTGGCGACCGTCACCCAGCGGTTCGCGACGCCGTCGGGACAGATGTACACCGCGTTGCGCGACCTCGACCTGGAGATCGGTGCCGGCGAGTTCTGCGCGGTGGTCGGCCCGACCGGGTGCGGGAAGTCGACCACGCTCACCCTGATCTCCGGGCTCGACCGGCCCACCGAAGGCCAGGTGCTGGTCGACGGCACGCCGGTGACCGGAATCGACCCGAAGGTCGGGTTCGTCTTCCAGAACGACGCCGTCCTGCCGTGGAAGTCCGTGCTGGGCAACGTGTGCGCCGGCCCTCGGTGGCGCGGAGGGGAAAAGCACGAAGTCCGCGAACGCGCCCGTGACTGGCTGCGCCGGGTCGGGCTGTCCGGCTTCGAGAACCACTACCCGCACCAGCTCTCCGGCGGCATGCGCAAACGCGTCGCGCTGGCCCAGTCGCTGATCAACGAACCCGGGATCCTGCTGATGGACGAACCGTTCAGCGCGCTGGACGTCCAGACGCGCTCGATCATGTCCGACGAGCTGCTCGCGTTGTGGCAGCTGACCCGCCCGACGGTCGTGTTCGTCACCCACGACCTCGAGGAAGCCATCGCCCTGGCCGACAAGGTCGTCGTCCTGACCGCCGGTCCGGCCACGGTCAAGGCGGTGTACGACATCGACCTCCCGCGTCCCCGCGCGGCCCAGGAGATCCGCTTCGACCCGCGGTTCGTCGAGCTGTACCAGCAGATCTGGTCGTCCCTGCGCGACGAGGTTCAACTGGCCTACGCCCGCACGACCAAGGCGGCATCATGACGGCCCCCAGCCCCGCCCCGGCGGTTTCCCCGGCGAGCACGGCCGCGACCCAGGACGCCCGCGCCGTCAAGACCCGGGCCCGGCGCCGCCGGATCCTGGTGAACATCGCCCGCGTCTCGGTGGCGGTCGTCTTCCTCGGCGCCTGGCAGCTGACGACCGCCGTCGGCATCCTGGACCCGTTCTTCTTCGGCCAGCCCAGCGCGATCGTGGACCAGCTCGGGCAATGGGTCCAGTACGGCACCGACGCCGGATCCCTGTGGGAGCAGATCGGCATCACGCTCGAAGAAGCGTTCCTCGGCTTCGGCATCGGGCTGGTGCTCGGGGTGACGTGCGGGGTCGCGTTCGGCCGGGTGCGGCTGCTGTCGGAGATCTTCGGGCCCTACATCAAGATCATGAACTCGATCCCGCGGATCGTCCTGGGCTCGATCTTCCTGGTCTGGCTCGGCCTGGGCATCCCCTCGAAGGTCGCCCTCGCCGTCGTCCTGGTGTTCTTCGCCGTGTTCTTCAACGCCTACCAGGGAACCCGCGAAGTCGACCGCAACTACATGGCCAACGCGCGAATCCTGGGCGCGTCCCGCAGCCAGGTCACCCGGCAGGTCGTGCTGCCCTCGGCGTTCACCTGGATCATCGCCAGCATGCACGTGAGCTTCGGCTTCGCGCTGATCGGCGCCATCGTCGGGGAGTTCCTCGGCGCGCAACGCGGCCTCGGCCTGCTCATCCAGCAGGCACAGGGCAGCTTCAACCCCAACGGCGTGTTCGCCGCGATGGTCATCATCGCCGCGGTCGCCCTGATCACCGAGGGCTTCATCGGGCTGCTCGAGAAGAAGCTGCTCGCCTGGCGCCCGCCCACCACGTCCGCCGGCGCCGAACTGTGAACCCCCGCAAGCAAAGGAGCTCCACCATGTCCCGCAAACTCCTGCTCACCGGCGCGCTGGGAGCGGTTCTCGTGCTCTCCGCCTGCGGCTCGTCCCCGACCGCACCCGCCGCGTCCACCAACGCACAGGGGCAGACCACGGTCAAGCTGATGGTCGGCGGCGCCAACAAGCAGATCTACCTGCCCGCCAAGCTCGCCGAACGCCTCGGCTACTTCAAGGAACAAGGGCTGGACGTCCAGCTCTCCGACGAGCCCGCCGGCGTGGACGCCGAGACCGCGATGCTGGCCGGCCAGGTCGACGGGGTGGTGGGGTTCTACGACCACACCATCGACCTGCAGGGCAAGAACAAGGCCACCGAATCGGTGGTGCAGCTGCTGCAGGTGCCCGGCGAGGTCGAGCTGTGCCGCAGCGACGTCGCCGGCCAGATCCACTCCCCCGCCGACTGGAAGGGCCGCAACCTCGGGGTCACCGGGCTCGGCTCGTCGACGAACTTCCTCACCAAGTACCTCGCCGTGCGCAACGGCCTGCAGGCCGCCGACGTCCACTCGGTCGCGGTCGAAGCCGGCAACACGTTCATCGCCGCCATGCAGCACAAGTCCATCGACTGCGGCATGACCACCGAACCGACGATCTCGGCGCTGCTCAACACCGGCCAGGCCAAGGTGCTCGTCGACATGCGCACCGCCCAGGGCGCCACCCAGGCCCTCGGCGGCGTCTACCCCGCGTCGGCGGTGTACATGCAGAAGTCCTATGTGGACGCTCACAAGGATGTCGTGCAGAAGCTGGTCAACGCCTTCGTCAAGACGATGAAGTTCATCGCCAAGAGCAGCCCGGACCAGATCACCGACCAGATGCCCGCCGAGTACTACACCGGCGTCGGGCGCGCCGCCTACGTCAAGGCACTGGCCGACGAGAAGGGCATCTACACCCCGGACGGGATCATGCCCCAAGACGGGCCGCAGACCGTCCTGAACGTCCTGTCGTCCTTCGACCCCAACGTCAAGGGCCACAACGTCGACCTGACCAAGACCTACACCACCGAGTTCGCGCAGCAGGCCAACCAGACCATCAAGTGACCAGCGGCCGAGCCGGCCTCCGCCCTGCCCGGCAGGGCGGAGGCCGGCTCGCGTCACTCCCGGCCGAGTTCGTGGTGCTCGAAGCCGTCCCCGCCGATGCCGTGCAGCGCCAACACGACGAACGACACCGCGACGAGCACCATGGCCAGGGTGACGAGCGCGATCGCCAGGCGGCGGCGAGCACTGACCGTTCCGCCGCGTCCCAGCAGCGCCGACAGGTCGGTCAGCACCTGCCGGCCCGCCGCGGACACGATCGGGCCCCAGCCGGCGGCCGCTTCGGGCGCTGACGGCAGATCCGCCGTGATGGCCGCGAGTTCGTGGCGGTACCGGGCGGCGTAGACCAGGGCGATCCGGTCTTCGACCTCCGCAATCGTCAACCGCCCTTCGCCGACGGCGACGTGGAGAGCCGCTTCCGTCTCGGCGCGCTCGGCATCCGAGCAGCGCACGCCCTCCGGCGTGGTCGCGTCGTTCCCGGCGGGTGGAGCGGGTCGGTGTTCAGCGGGTTCCGTCATGGTGCACCTCGGTCTGCAGCAGAGCGGGAGCCGAAACTCTCATCATTCTTTAATCTACTAACGTGTAGAACTTCTACAGGATAGTCGCAGAAGAGAGCCGGACGATGCCGCGCGTCGTGATCGTGCGCGAGGCACGCTGACCGCACCGCTGGCGGTGTACCTGACCGATCCCTCGGTAAAGAATTCGCCCCGACGTCCCGGAACCTGGAGCTCACGGTGAACGTCGCCGGCAATGCGACTCACGGAGCCCCGAACGACCATTTCCCTGGTGCCGCGATCAACCAGGCGTGCACCCCTGCCGAACGCCACAATTCGGGCGACCAAGGGTCAAAGGCTGCGGTCCGAACCCTCGGACGGGCGCTTGCGGCCGCGACGGAGTTCCAGCGCCAGCGGAATCAGGGAGACCACCACCACGACGGCGATGATCGGCAGGAGGTACTGGTCGATTCCCGGAATGCTGGCGCCGAGCACGTAGCCGGCGAGCGTGACCCCGACGGACCAGAGCAGGCCGCCGAGCACCTGCCACACCAGGAAGGTCCGCGCCGGCACGTCGAGGATGCCCGCGAGCGGGTTCAGCACCGTCCGCACGACCGGCACGAACCGGGCGAGCACGATGGCCTTCGCGTGGCCGTATCGAGAGAAGAGCTCCTCGGCGCGCTCGACGCCCCGGTGCAGGTGTGGGTTGCCGATCTTCCCCAGCAGCGCGCGGCCGCCCCGCCGGCCGAGCACGAACCCGACCTGGGCGCCCGAGACGGCGCCGGCGACCGACGCCACGAGCACCAGCGGCAAGGACAGGTGCACCGGAGCCGAGGCACTGGTGGTGCAGAACAGCCCGGCGGTGAACAGCAGGGAGTCACCCGGCAGGAAGAAGCCGACCAGCAGACCGGTCTCGGCGAACAGGACCAGGAACACCCCGGCCGTGCCCAGACTGGACAACCAGGACGTCGCACTCAGGGGGTTCACGCCGCGACCACCTTCCGACGGTGACTTCCGCACCGCTCCGGCAGCCGGGCGGCTCTTCTACACGATTGTAGAAGAGCCGCCCGCAGACGAGGGAGCCGGGACTCATCCGAGCGAGCCGAGCAGCGCCGTGAGAGCCGCCTTCTCGTCCGCCGGCTGAGGACTCGTGGCCCGGAGCTCACGCAGCACCTTGTCGATCTTGCTGTCGACTTCGGTCCACGTGGCCCGGTCCTTCGGCTTCAACCGGGCCTCGGCCTGGTCCCATTGGCTCTCGAGGTCGTCGACCCGGTTCGTCGCGCCGGACTGGTCGCCGGCGTCGAGCAGGTCGAGCGTGTCTTGCGTGATCTTCCGGAAGGCCGAGAGGTCACCCAGCGGCGTGACGTGAGCGACCGGGCCGCCGCCACTCGCGTTCGGTGCCGCGACCGGAGCCGGGCCCGTGGAGTCCTGCAGCGCGGACTTCCGCATGCTGTAGCCCGTCGCCGCGGCGATGAGGACCAGCGCGAGCACGACGACGGTCTGCCACAGGCCACCTCGCTCCCGCGAAGCATCGGCCGGCGCGGCCGGCGTGATGTCCGGCTTCTTGACCGACAGGTAGAGAACGGTGCCGAGGATGCCCGCCGCGAAGATCAGGCTGGTCACGGTCGTCCCCAGACCGAGGCCGCCCGCGTCCGGCGGCTGTGCGAGGTAGTCGCCGAGTGACGCGCCGAGCGGGCGGGTCAGGACGTAGATGCACCAGAAGGCGAGCACCGGGTGGAGCCCGAGCCGCCACCCGATCGCGAGCAGGGCGACCAAAGCGGCCACGATGGCACCCGTCGCGAGGTAGCCCAGGCCCAGCACCTCGGCCATGAGGTCACCGGTCGCCGTGCCGAGCGCGAAGGTGAACAGGATCGCCAGCCAGTAGAACGCCTCCCGGCGCCGGGTGACGATGGAATGGATGGACAAGGTTTTCTCGGTGCCGTACCACGCCAGGAAGGTCACCGCGAGGAGAACGCCGAAGAGCAGGGTGCTCGTCTCGAGCGGCACGCCCGCGGCGTCCGTGAGGTTGTCGGTGACCAACGTGCCGAAGACGCTCACGAGCGCCACGGTCAGCCAGTAGACGCCCGGCACGTAGCGCTGCGTCGCGAACTGGACGGCCAGAGCCACGGCCAGCAGGACGCCGGTGATGACGGATACGCCGGTCAAGCCGAGGTTCAGGTTGACGTTGAGGAAGTCGGCCGCCGATTCGCCGACCGTCGTGCACAACACCTTGACGATCCAGAAATAGACCGTGATTTCCGGCACTTTGTTGAGCAGCTGGCGATGCGGTTGAAGAACACGTTGTGAGGTCATGGACTCTTTCCTGGTCCGTCCGCCGCGACGGCGGAACGGGCGGGCGGGCACGTGCCGGGACGAGGTGTGACGGGACCCCAGGAAGCACCATCGCCGGGCGAGGGGGAGGTTCCCGGCAAAGGGGCGCGAAGTCCCGTCACGGCTCGCCACGCTAGGGACAACCGCATTAGTGATCAGCTGCAGGAGGGCAAAAGGACGGTTAACGGTGCGCCCCCGTCCTGCCGTTCAGCCTTCCGGGTAACGCCGGGTTGTCCTGCTTGCGCGCTCTGGCGGCGAATACGCCTCGGCGTTCGCCCGGAATTCGTTTCGGTGTTGCAGAGGAGCCGGTCGCCCCCAGGCGACCGGCTCCGACCTCGGTTGACGATCAGCTCACCGTGATCGCGGTGTCGTCCAGGACGAAGGACGTCTGCTTCGTGTAGTCCTCCGCCCCGGTGAACTTCAGCGTGACGTTCTGCCCGGCGTACGCGCCGAGGTTGAACGTCCGTTGCGCGTACCCCGTGTTGTGGTCGAGGTTGGAGTACGTCGCGAGCGTGCCGAGCACCGCGCCCGAACTGCTGAGCACCTGCACCTTCAGCGTGTCGTACTTGGCCGTTGTCGAGGTTTCGGCCGTGTCGACGTGCAGCCAGAAGCTCAGCTGGTAGCTCGAGCACCCGGTCGGCAGCGTGACCGGCTGCGAGAGCGTGTCGGTGCGCGTCGAGCCGTAGCCGTCGAGCCAGGCGTCCCAGCTGCCGGTGTGGGCGGGTTCGGCGGCCTTGTTGGCGATCACGCCCGCGGTCGCCGTCCACGGTGTGGCGCTTCCGGTTTCGAAGCCGGGGTTGCCGAGCAGCTGGGTCTGCGGGCAGCCCGTGGGCGTCGCGGTCGCCTCGCCGCTCTGCGCGCCCTCGCCGATCGAGTTCACCGCGCTGACCCGGTAGTAGTACGCCTGGCCGTTGGCGAGACCGGTGTCGGTGCAGCTCAGGACGGCGCCGAGGCCGCCGCACCCGCCCGTCGTGAGCAAGGTTTCCCCGCCGCTCGCCGTGCCGCGGTACACGCGGTAGTTCGTGATATTGACGCCGCCGTTGTCGGCCGGGGCCGTCCAGTTCAGCGTCACCTGGCCGTTCCCGCCGGTCGCGGTCAGGCCGGTCGGGGCGCCCGGTGGTGCCCCGGCGATCGGTGACGCCGTGACCTGGACCGTCGACGTGGCGGTGTGCGCCGGCGAGGCGCTGTCGGTCACCGTCAGCGTCGCGGTGAACGTCCCCGCGCTCGTGTAGCTGTGACTCGGGTTCTGCGCCGTGCTCACCGCGGACCCGTCACCGAAGTTCCAGCTGTACGAGTACGCCGGCGTGCCGCCGGTCGCGGTGCCGGAGAACGCGACGTTCAGCGGAACCTGGCCGGACGTCGGCGCGGCCGACGCCGAGGCGGCCAGTGGCTGGCCGACCGAGCCGACCGTGACGTTCACGCTCGACGTCGCCGTGTGCGCCGGGGACGCGCTGTCGGTCACGGTCAGCGTCGCGGTGTACGTCCCCGCGCTCGTGTAGGTGTGGCTCGGGTTCTGGGTCGTGCTCGCGGCGGACCCGTCACCGAAGTTCCAGCTGTAGGAGTACGGGGCCAGGCCGCCGGTCGCCGAGCCGCCGAACGACACGGTCAGCGGCGCGTTGCCCGTCGTCGGCGAGGCCGTTGCCGAGGCCGAAAGCGGGGTGGCGCCTTGGACCCAGAGGTCCTCCAGCGGGTCGCCGAGCGCGGCCTGGTCCGCGGTCGTCATCGGGAACGTGGTCAGGCCGAGGTTGCCGCCGGGGTCGATGGCACCCGGCGAGACGTTCTGCAACGTCCGCTCCATCGCGGCGAGTACGTTGTTCGTGTTGTACGCGACATGCGTGACGTAGCCCTGTTTCATGTACTTCGGCGACGCCGCGACGACGGTCGGCACGCGGTAGGTGTTGCTGACGTGGTCGGGGCCGTTGGAGCCGTTCTGCGTGTCGTCCTCAGTGACCACGACGACGGTGTTGTCCTTGTACGACGCGTTGTTCATGATCGAGTCGACGATCTGCTTCGTGACGGCGTCGTTCTTCGGGATGTCCTGGTAGGTGCCGGGGTGGTCGTTGAACAGCTCGACGTAGGAGTAGGCCGGCAGGCCGTTGGCGGAGACGTAGTTCAGGAAGCCGTTGCCGATCACCTGGTCGTCGTCGTTCTGGGCCCGGCAGGTGTAGTTGTTGTAGTTCAGCAGTTCCGGGGTCGACGTGCCGGGACGGTTGACCGGCAGCACCTCCGGCTTGCCGGTGCCCGGGTTCTTCCACTCCCCGCTGCCGCTGCTGAGCATCCAGTAGAAATCGCCGCTGGTCACCATCGAGTACGGGCTGGTGCCGGTGGTGGTCCCGGTCTGCGTCGCGCACGGGTCGGTCCCCAGACCGCCTGGGCTCGACACGCCTTTCAGGAAGCGGTCGAACTGCGTTCCGGTGGCAGCCGGGTAGGACTGCTGCTGCGACCTGGACTGCGACTGGGCGGAGAAGAGCCACCAGTGGTTCGGGCCGCTCGGCGGCTGCGTGCCGGTGCTGTAGGCGTCCATCAGCGAGTAGTTCTTGGCGAGCGCGTGCAGGTTCGGCACCGAGCTCACGTGGTTCGTGCTCTGCACGGCGCCGTTGCAGCCCGCCTGGATCGTCGTGGCGCAGTCACCGAGGTAGTCGTCGAAGGTGTGGTTCTCCCGCACCAGCACCACGAAGTGGGTGAACGGCGGGAAGTAGGGCGCGAGCGGGTTCGACGCGGCGGCCGTCATCGGGCTCGACGTCCCGAGGCTCGTCCGGCTCTTGAAGTTCTTCGGCTGCGGGAAATGGGTGAATTCGACGCCCGGTGCGGCGAAACTCGCACCGGTGCAGTCGTAGTCATCCCCTTTGTACGACTGTGGCCGATTTCCTTCCGGGCGATCTTTCGCGTCGTCGGGGTCGGCGTCCGGATTCCAGTTCTTGATCGTGCACGAGCCGACACCCGTCGCCGGACGGGCGCTCGCACCGGCCGGGCTCAGCCCGAGCCCACCCAGCAGCAGGACGATGCCCGCGACGCCGGCCATCCGTGACTTCCACCTGATCATGGGTGCTCCCCAGCAGAGTCCTCGGCGGAAAAGGTGGCCGTCGGCCACCGTCATGGGATGGTCCGGATCGAACAGGTTTCCCACAAGCAACGTCAGTCGCCAATTTCTCTCGGCTGTCCATTTTTTAGCAGTCCGTTAACCGTCCGAAAACCCTCTACTTGATCAGAAATTCACGACATCCGACGTTCATCTCCGGGCCATCTTCGGGCATTCGTCCGATGCGGGAAAGTAACGGCGCAATGCCTGGTATTCCGCGCTTTGCACGAATCGGCGCGCTACCGACGAGACGGACCGTCATGAACGAGGACCGGAGGTCACCAGCCGGGCAGGTCAGCTCGGCGGGTTCGGCCGGGTCAGGCCGAGGTCGTAGGCGAAGATCACCGCCTGGACGCGGTCTCGGGCACCCACCTTCGCCAGCACCCGGCCGACGTGGGTCTTGACCGTGGATTCCGACAGCACGAGGCGTTCGGCGATCTCGCCGTTGGTCCACCCGCTGCCGATGGCGACCAGGATCTCCTGCTCGCGTTCGGTCAAGCTCAGCCAGCGGGGATCGGTCCGGGACGGCGGATCGGCGCTGGCGTCCGGGAGCCGCTCGGCATAGGTGTCGAGGAGCCGCCGGGTCAATGCCGGGGCGATGACGGCGTCGCCGCCCGCGACCGCCCTGATGCCGGCGAGCAGCTCTTCGGGATGGGCGTCCTTGAGGAGGAACCCGCTCGCTCCGGCACGCAACGCGGCGTAGGCGTACTCATCCAGGTCGAAAGTGGTCAGGACGAGGACACGGGACCGGCCGCCGGTGGCGAGGATCTGGCGGGTGGCTTCGATGCCGTCCATGCCGGGCATGCGGATGTCCATGAGGACGACGTCGGGCCGCAGTTCCGCGGTCCGGCGCACCGCTTCGGCCCCGTGCGCGGCTTCGCCGACGACTTCGGTGTCCGGCGTCGCGTCGAGCAGCATCCGAAAGCCGAACCGTTGCAGGGGCTGGTCGTCGACGATGAGCACGGTCGTCACAGCGCACCGCCGGGCGGGACGGAGATCGGGGTCAGATCCAGGACCGCCTGCACGACCCACCCACCGCCGGCGGTGGGGCCGACGGTGACCGTGCCGCCGTACAGCGCCGCGCGTTCCCGCATCCCGGCGATCCCGTGCCCTTCCTCGGCGGGTGGCTCGAGCGGCGTGGCGGCATCGGGCGGTCCGGTGTCCTGGACGCGGATGCGCAGCGCCGGACCCTCGACGGCGATCAGGACGTCGACCCGGGTGCGCGGTCCGGCGTGCTTGAGCGTGTTGGTGAGCGCCTCCTGGACGATCCGGTAGGTC
This sequence comes from Amycolatopsis sp. NPDC114478, assembly GCF_055633805.1. Classification (NCBI taxonomy): domain Bacteria; kingdom Bacillati; phylum Actinomycetota; class Actinomycetes; order Pseudonocardiales; family Pseudonocardiaceae; genus Amycolatopsis; species Amycolatopsis sp. NPDC114478. The sequence continues at coordinate 83,456 of NZ_JBVKDO010000033.1, forward strand.
ATCAGCTGCACCCCCCGATCGAGGGTGTCCAGCTCCCCGGCGGACCGGAGGACGATCTCCGGTCCGGCGGCGCGGATCCTCGTGCACAACGCGTCGAGGTCGCCGATTCCCGGTTGCGGGTTCAGCTCCGGCGCGTCCGCTTTCTCCCTCAGGACACCCAGCATGCGCCTCAGCTCCCCCAGCGCCTGCCGCCCGGCGTCGCCGACCAGCTCGAGCGCTTGCTTGCTGCGTTCGGGGGTGAGGTCGGCCGCGTAGGCGCCGCCGTCGGCGAGCGTGATGATGACCGACAGGTTGTGGCCGATGATGTCGTGCATCTCGCGGGCCATCCGGGTGCGTTCGGTGACGGCGGCCAGCTTGCTGCGCTGGTCCCGCTCGATCTCCAGCTGCCGCGCGCGATCGCGCAGGCTCGCCAGCTGGGCCCGGCGGATCCGGACGGCCAGCCCGAGCGCGACGGCCGCGGTGACGGCGGTGAGCAGGAAGAACAGCGCCTCCCAGAACGACACCGCGGACACCGCGCGGGAGACCCGGGCCGCCACGGGGAGCAGGAGCGCGACCACTCCGGCGCCCGCCCACGGCAGGTGCCGCGGCCGCGCGTAAAGGGTGACGCTGTAGAGCGCGACGAGCACGGCGACGTCGGCGCGCAGGAAAACACCGAGCGACCACTGGACGGCGAACACCACCGCGGTCAGGGCCAGTGCCACCGAGGGGGCCCGGCGCCGCCAGAACAGCGGCAGCAGCAGACCGGCCTGCAGCGCGAGGGTGCCGGCCGCCGGCAGGTGGGTGAACGCGAGCCGCAGCTCGTCGGGACCGGGCCCGTCGTCGTGCTGAACCAGGTCCGGCAGGCAGAACAGCAGGAACAGCGCGGCGATCACCGCCAGGTCCAGGACCCACGGGTGGCGCCGGTCGGACTGCCGCAGCCGCTGGCCGTACGCCGTGAGGCGCGCGACCAGCGGGGATCCGGTCCACGACGGCGCCGCGGCTTGGTCGTCGGGCACGGGTGTCACCTGCTCATCGTCGCGGAAAACCGCCGGCGCGGCACCAGGGGCCGCGCCGGCGGTGGGGGTCAGGCGTCGGACCGGGCGAGCCGGTAGGCGGCGCCGCCCAGCACGAGGACCGTCCAGCCGGCGAAGACCAGCATCCCCGCGGCCGGCGCCAGGGTGGTGGCGTCGTGGGTCAGGGCGAACATCGCCTGTCCCGCGTTGCTGGGCAGGTACGGGCTGATGTCAGCCTGCCACGACTTCGGCAGCAGCGAGACCAGGCCCGGGATCAGCATCAGCGCGCCGACGAGCACCGAGATGCCCCCGGCGACCGAGCGCAGGAGCGCACCGAGCGCGACCCCGATCACGCCGACCAGGCCCAGGTAGAGCCCGGTGCCCAGCAGGCTGCGCAGCACGCCCGGGTCCGACAGCGACATCGCCGCGGGCGTCCCGGCCACGATGGCGTTGCCGAAGACGAAGGCGAGGAACGCGCCGACCGTGCCGACGAGCAGCGCGACGACGCCGAACACGGCCGACTTGGACCACAGCACCGGCAGTCGGCGCGGGACCCCGGTCAAGGTCGAGCGGATCATGCCGGTGGAGTACTCGCCGGCGGTCACGAGCACGCCGAGCACACCCAGCGCCAGCTGCGCGAAGTTCGTGCCGAACAGCGACAGGCTCAGGGCGGTCGCGTGGGCGAAGTCGGGGTCGAGCGGCTGGCCGGAGCTGATGTTCGACTTGTACCGGGCGGCGGAGATCAGCCCGAAGCCGACCAGGAACACCAGGCCGAGGACCAGGGTGATCCAGGTGGAGCGCAGGGACCAGAGCTTGGTCCACTCGGAGCGCAGGACGTGGCGCCCGGTCACCCGGTAGACCGGGCGGGCGGTGCGGGCGGGGGCTTCCGGGGTCAAGGTGGTCATGCCGCCCTCCCGAGCGCGTCGATGCCGGTGGTGACGCCGTGGTACTCGACGGCGTCGCGGGTCAGGTCCATGAAGGCTTCTTCGAGGGAGACGGTCCGGGCGGACAGCTCGAACAGGGCGATGCCGTGTTCGGCGGCCTTGGTGCCGATGGCGCGGGCCGAGAGGCCCTTCACCTGCAGCTCCTCGGAACCGGTGCGGCCCGCGATCTCGACGCCGGGACCGGCCAGGACCTCGCGCAGGCGCGCGGGGTCCGCGGTGGCCACCTGGACGGTGTCGCCGCCGGCGTCCCGGACGAGGTCGTGCACGGTGGTGTCGGCGAGCAGGCGGCCCCGGCCGACGACGATGAGGTGCTCCGCGACCAGCGCCACCTCGCTCATCAGGTGCGACGAGACGAAGACGGTGCGGCCGTCGGCCGCGAGCCCGCTGAGCAGGTTGCGGATCCAGAGGACGCCCTCGGGGTCCAGGCCGTTGACCGGCTCGTCGAGCATGATCGTGGCCGGGTCGCCGAGCAGGGCCGCGGCGATCCCCAGCCGCTGGCCCATGCCGAGGGAGAAGCTCCCCGCGCGCTTCTTCGCCACCGACTGCAGCCCGGTCAGCTCGATCACCTCGTCGACCCGCCGTCGCGGGATGCCGTGGGTCTGGGCCTGCGCGAGCAGGTGGTCGAACGCCGACCGTCCACCGTGGACGGACTTCGCTTCGAGCAGGACCCCGACTTCCTGCAGCGGCGAGGTGTGCTCGGCGTAGCGGCGGCCGTTGACCTTGACCGAGCCGCTGGTCGGCGCGTCCAGCCCGACGATCATCCGCATCGTGGTCGACTTGCCCGCCCCGTTGGGCCCCAGGAACCCGGTGACGGAGCCCGGCCGGACGGTGAAGTCCAGGTGGTCGACCGCCGTCTTCTCCCCGTACCGCTTGGTCAGCTGATGTGCCTCGATCATCGTTCATCCCCTGGATCCGCGGACCGGTCGCCCCGGCCCGTTCTTCCTCAAAGGTAGGAAGGGAACCGGGCCGCGAGGCGGTACCGCGGGAGGAAATCCAGCGCGGCGCGTAGTACCGCGGTACGACAAGCGCACCGCCGGGAGAGCCTCGGCTCAGCTCGGCCGAGGACGCGGTCAGACTGGGCTCACGAGTTCGTTGACCATGCGCGGCCCTTTCAGAGGAGCAGTTCGAACATCCGGAAGACCTGGTCCCACTCGGCGGAGCCGGGGTTCTTGACCCGCGGATCGATGATCTTGAACGCCTGGGCGAGAGCCACGCTGAGGCCGCCGGCGACGGCCGGGAGCCGCGCCTCGGTCTCTTCGGAGATCGCGACCCCGAGCGCGGGACGCGCCAGGAGCTGCTCGAGCAGCGGCACCACTTCCAGGTCCTCGTCCATCTTGAGGAACTCGTGCATGCGCTCCTGCAGTCCCTTGGTGATCGGCAGGTCTCGCGGCTCGATGACGTCCCGCCCGTTGGCCTTGGCCGTGGCCTTGGCGACCACGAAGAGGTCGTAAACCTTGCGGTCCAGGAATTCGTCGTACCGTTTCAGATCGCTCTTGTCGACATCCAGGCTCGCGGCCACCCGGAAGAACCGTTCGAACCGCGTCGCACCCATGACCGGCATCAGACCTCCTGTGAGAGATTTTCTTGGACGAACCGGACGGCCATGGCGCCTTCCCCGACCGCCGAGGCCATCCGTTTGACCGAGCTGCGGCGTACGTCCCCCACACGGCGTAGCGGGGCGAGACACATCAAGATCATGATTCTCCTCATCACCTCGTCCGGGCACGTGTCGCGAGGGGACCTACCGCGTCAAACCGGCTCCGCGACGCGGTTTCCCCAGCGGACACGAGCTCTGCGGAAACCGCTGGCGCAGTGACCTCTCTGGTACCCACACACAGTGACAAAGACGGCCGTGTCCGCGCGTGCGCCCGGCAGGTCGAAATTCGCGGGAAACGATCGACCCGGCAGGGCAGGACCTCGTCGACGCTTCGGCCGGCAAGGGGCGAGCCGGCCCCGAAGGTACTGACGAGGCGCAACGGCACCCACCTGCCGGCAATGCGCTGGTCCGCTCGGGCCGCATCGCGCGGCCGAGGCGCGCGGCAGCCAGACGATCGGATGCCGGGCCGACGACACGACCCACCTGCGGACGAGCCGGGGCGCCCGGCCCTCGGCTGGACACGACGACCTCGCGGTATGCCAGGTGACCCCACCCGTGTTCGGTTACCGCCGCCGGGCGCCGCGATCTTGTCCGGCAAGCGCCCGGCGACGGACGGTGGACGCCGTCCTCGGGTGCTGCTCGACGCCTGGGAGCTCCCCGCGCCGGTCCGGCCCGACTTCGCCCGCCACAAGCGCGACCACCTCCCCGGCCGCGCCCACATCGTGAACACGAGTGCGGTGCGGCCTCGGCTCGGGCTAGCTGGGGAGTACCGAGCCCGTGAAGTGGAGAACGCGTGAAGTTCTTGCTCATCACCCTCATCACCCACGTCCCCGACGCCGTCACCGGCAGCCTGGCGCCCACGCACGAGCGGCTCCGGGAGGTGGTGGCGAACGCCGAGCTCGCCGAAGAACTGGGCTTCGACGGCTATGCGGTCGGCGAGCGCCACGAGCGGCCGTTCATTTCGTCGTCGCCGCCCGTGGTCCTGAGCCACATCGCCGCACGGACGGCACGGATCCGGCTGTTCACCGCCGTCACCACGCTCAGCCTGCTCGACCCGGTGCGCGCGTTCGAGGACTACTCGACCCTCGACAACCTCTCCGGCGGCCGCCTGGAATTGATCATCGGCAAGGGGAACGGCGCCGCCCAGCGCGAGCTGTTCCACGTCACCCCGGACGACCAGTGGGACCGCAACGCCGAAGGCTACGAGCTGTTCCGGCGGCTCTGGCGCGAGGACAAGGTCACCTGGTCCGGACGCTTCCGGCCCTCGCTGACCGACGCCGAGGTCTGGCCGCGGCCCCTGCAGCGGCCGATCCGCGTGTGACCCGCTGTTCTCGGCCAACGTCACCAACCCCGTCGAGCCGTACGCCGAGCTGGTCCGGTACTACCGCGAGAGGTGGGCCCACCACAGCCACGATCCGGCCGCCGCGCTCGTCGGTGCGGGCACCGCGGGCTTCCACGTCGCCCGGACGTCGCAGGAGGCGCTCGAGACCTACCGGCCGATCTTCGAAAGCCGGCTGGCCATGCAGACGCGGCTCGGACTGGAGCCGGTCTTCCGGACCCTGGACGACTTCGTCGAGCGCAGCTCCGCGCTGATCGGGAGCCCGGCGCAGGTCGTCGACAAGGTACTGCGCTACCACAAGGAACTCGGGCACCAGGTCATGCACCTGCACGCCGACCGCGACGGGCTCACCACCCGGCAGCACCGGGACGCGCTCGAGCTGTTCCAGTCCGACGTCGCGCCCGCGCTGCGCCGCGAGGTGCCCGCTCCGCCGTGGCCCGCCTGAAAGACATCCCAGGAGCTTGAATGTCAAGCCGCAGCCGAGTTGATGTGATGCGCCCAGGCGGTCGTCTCGTCGTAGACGGTGCCGGTTTTGAGGCAGCCATGCAGGATGCCCACGAGCCGGTTGGCCAGCTGGCGCAAGGCAGCATTGTGGCTGGAACCGCGGGCG
>NZ_JBVKDO010000034.1:0-85419 GCF_055633805.1 Amycolatopsis sp. NPDC114478
GGCATCGCGCACCTGCACAACATCCTCCTCGCCAACTGACCGGCAACACCAGCCCCACCAACCACAACACGAGTTACGAGACATCCCTTAGAGGAAGACGCGCGCGATCTCCAGCCACTTCCCCGCGTCTGCGCCCACGGCCGTGAGGCCGGTTTCCGCCAGGGGACGGCGCTGGGTGACACGGAGGCAGAAGTCGAACGCCCTGCCGCGGATGCGTTGCGCGGCATCGTCCGGGCCCCATGTCCAGGTTTCGCCGTCGGGGTCGGTGAGTTCGACGCGGAACGGCTCCTGGGGAATCGGCAGCTGGGCCGCGTAGAACGACAGCGTTCGCCCTTCCACCCCGAGCGAAGCCACGTGCCGGAGGCGGCCGGTCGGCCGGTGCGTCGCGCCGAGTGCGTCGTAGATGTCCTGCCCTTGCGCCCACGTCTCCGTCAGCCGGAGCGGGACCATCAGCGTCGCGGTCACCTCCGAGCCGTGCCACGGGAACGGCCGGTCCAGCGGCAGGTCACGCAGCGCGGCCGCCACCTCGGCGCGGCCGGTGCGCCAGCGTTCCAGCAGTTCCGCGCGCGGGAGTGCCGCTCCCGCCGCGGCTACGAGGTCGGCGTCCGCCGGCTCGGCGTCGAAGGCCGCCGGGGTCCGGACGGCGACGAGCACGTTCGCGTCGGCCGCGGCGAGGTGCGCGATCTGGTGGGCGATCGTCCACCCCGCGGCCGGGGTCGGGCGGGTCCAGTCAGGCTCCGCCGCGACGAGGGCGTCGAGCTCGTCCCCTTCGGCCACCAGGTCGGGCAGCGCGCGGTCGCGCTCCACCGTGGACAGGTCGAGGCCGTAGTCGATCACCGGCCCAGGCTACCGAAGAAGCCGGATGTCCGGATTCGCACTTCCGTCGGTTGACCGTGCCCACCCGGGCGTCAAGGGTGGGACGGCTGAAGACCTCCTGGGAAAGGACCTTCCGATGTCCTTGGGTGTTTCGTCCGCCAAGCGAAGAATCTTCGCCACACTCACCGCGCTCGTGTTGCCGCTCGCCGTCGTGCTCGCGCCCGCCGCGCACGCCGCCGGCGGGCCGCCGCTGCCCGGCGAAGCCGCGCACAGCAAGCACAAGATCGCCGAGGCGCACCACGACGTGCCGAACCCGCTGCTCAAGGAGCAGTTCGCCGAAGGGGAAGAGCAGGACAGCGACAATCCCGCGCTGTCCGCGCTCTGCCAGACCTACATCGGGAAGCCGAACCCCTACCGGCCGCTCGCGCCGAACAACGACGTCATCGACGGCGACACCATCGTGCCGACCGGCAGCCAGACCGGCTGCAGCACCGCCCAGAACGAGACGACGATCGCGGTCAACCCGGAGAACCCGCGCAACATCGTCGCCGGCGCGAACGACTACCGGCTTTACAACACACGCGAGTCCCGCAACGACTCCGGCGGCTTCGCCTACACGTCGTTCGACGGCGGGCGCACCTGGGCGAACGTCCAGCTGCCGCACCTCGACTTCCCGACGGGTGCGACCGCGCCACTGTCCTACATGGACGCCGCGGGTGACCCGGCCATCGCGTTCGGACCGCACGGCACCGTCTACTACGCGACGCTCGTGTTCAGCCGCGCCGCGGTGCCGGACACCCAGCAGCTCGCCAGCGGCATCGCCGTGTCGGTGTCCCACGACGGCGGCCGCAGCTTCGGCGACCCGGCGATCCTGCACCTCGACGGCGTCACGCCGGCCGGCACGCCGACCCCGACGAACATCTTCAACGACAAGGAGTGGATCGCCGCCGACCCGGTCACCGGCGACGTCTACGTCACCTGGACGCAGTTCACCTACGACGCGTCCGGCGCGTTCGTCGAGTCACCGATCGTGCTGTCGAAGTCCCGCGACTTCGGGCGGACGTGGTCGCCGATGAGCCGGATTTCGCCGTCGCTGACCGGGTTCCACGGCGGGATCACGCCGTTCGGCAGCGGCTCGAACCCGGTGGTCACCCGCGACGGGACGCTCCAGGTCGCCTACGAGACGTCGGTGTGCGCGACGGCCGCGTGCGACCAGCCCACCGACCACGACGCGGTCGTCGTGGCGACCTCGCGCGACGGCGGCCGCACGTTCCGGCACGCCGAGGTCGGTCTCGACTTCGACTTCCCGGTGAACGAAGACGTCGCCAACAACGCGCTGACCGGCGAGAACTTCCGGGTCAACAGCTTCCCGCAGCTGACCTACGACCGGGTGACCGACCACCTGTGGGTGACCTGGGCCGACGACCGCAACGGCACCTACAGCGACGGTAAGTCGGTCAAGACGAACGGCGACGCGTTCCTGAGCGGATCCGACGGCCGGCACGGCTGGTCGAAGCCGGTGAAGATCGGCACGGGCGCGGACGAGGTGTTCCCGGCGGTCGCGGCCCTGGCCGGCCGGGTGGCGGTGACGTTCTACACGCGCGCGTACGACCCGCACGGAATCGGGCTCGACTACGCGTACGCGACCGGCTGGGGCGACGACTTGTCCCCGCTCCGCCGCATCACGACGCAGACGGCGAACCCGCAGGTCCAGTTCGTCGGAACGGGAGCGGTGACAGGCAAGGAGCTGCAGGGGGTGTTCATCGGCGACTACACGGCAGCGGCGGTGGGCGCGGACTTCCGCCTGCACCCGTGCTGGACCGACTTCCGCGGCAACCCGGGCCGCACCCTGCCGAACCAGGACGTCGGAACGCAGACGCTGCCGATGTTCCCGTAGCGGGTGGAGCCTGCCGGGCAGTACGCCGCCCGGCACGGCTCACTTCGCGTCCGCGTAGCTGACCGCACGCGCGGAGACCATTCCCGTGAAGGCGGGGAAGGTCGCGGATTGCCGGTGGACGCTCTGCACGCCCGGCGCCCCGATTTTCTCCAGTCGGCAACCTTCGGTGTGCGAAGGCGCTGGTCGGTTGATTCGCTTTCCCACGGCCGGCGATTCGGCACACGGGCAGCGATCCCGGCCGCGCCGAAGGGGTGGTCGTCCAGGTGGTCACTGACCGGCACGGCTCACTTCGCGTCGGCGTAAGTGTCCGCCACCGCGACCTGCATCGGGAACCGCACCGGGCAGGCCGGGCCGAACAGCATCCTCGCCGCCTCCGTCACCGATTCCGTGATCGCCTCCGACACCTCGGATGCCAGCTCCGCCGGGGTGTGGACGATGACCTCGTCGTGCTGGAAGAACACCAAGTGGGCCGGCGGGGGCAAGCGGCGGCGCAGCGTTGCGAGCATCACCGCCGTCATGTCGGCCGCGCTCGCCTGGACGACGAAGTTGCGTGTGAACCGGCCCCAGCCCCTCGATGCCCGGCGGGCCTTCAGCTCGCCCGCCTCGTCCGACGCCAGACCGCCGGTCAGCGCCCGCCACGCCGCCGATGGTGCCGGTGACGTGCGGCCTAGCCGGGAGCGGACCCGTTCGCCGCGCTCGCCCGCCTGGGCCGCACGCTCCACATAGGACACCGCGTCCGGGAACCGCTGGCGCAGCAGCCCCAGCAGCGGTCCCGCTTCGCCGGACGTCCCGCCGTACATCGCCGACAGCATCGCGATCTTCGCGCGCGCCCGGTCGTCGCGGTCGTCGTCGGCGGCCGGGACCCAGCGGGCGCCCGAGAACAACGCCTCGCCGAGGCGCGCGTACAGGTCCGTCGCCGCCGCGACGTCGGCCAGCCGCCGGTCGCCCGACAGCGCCGTCAGCACCCGGGGCTCCAGCTGGGCCGCGTCGGCCACCACCAGCTTCCAGCCCGGGTCCGCGCGGACGCACGTGCGCAGCACCTTCGGGATCTGCAGCGCCCCGCCGCCGCGGCTGGCCCAGCGCCCGGACACCACCCCGCCGACGACGTAGTGCGGGCGGAACCGGCCGTCGCTGACCCACTCGTCGAGCCACGCCCAGCCGTTCGCCGCGTACAGCCGCGACAGCTCCTTGTACTCCAGCAGCGGCCCGACCGCGGGGTGGTCGATCCCCTTCAGCAGGTACTTCCGCGCCGCGGGGACCTCGATGCCGGCCCGGGCCAGCGCCCGGACCACGCTCGGCGGCGAATCCGGGTTGACCGGCCGCCCGCCGAACGCCTCGCTGATCTTCGCCGCCAGCTCGACCAGCACCTTGGGCCGCTCGCCGGGCCGGACCCGCGGGCCCAGCCGGGACGCCAGCAGCTCCTCGTGCAGGTCGGCGCGCCACGGCAGGCCGTCGGCCGACATCTCCGCCGCGGCCAGCGCGCTCGCCGACTCCGCGGCGAGCAGCAGCCGCAGCCGGTCCGGGTGCTCGCCCGCGGCCACCCGCCGCTCCTGCTCCGCGAGCACGCGCCGGACCGCCGTGACGACCGTCACGCCGTCGGGCAGCGTCGGCACCCGCGTGTCGAACAACGTCGGCTGCGCCAGCTCCACCGCCGCCGAATCGGGCGGCGGTTCCTCACCGTTCGCCCTGGCCCAGGCCGCGCGCAGGCTCCGCGACTGCCCGTCGGCGCCCTCGTACGCCAGCAGCAGCCCCTCCGCCAGCGCGAGGTCGTAGCAGCGTTCGACCTGCAGCCCGGCCGCCACGAGCACCGGGTACACGCCCTCCACCGACGGGAACACCCAGCGCGGCCGCACCGACGTCTCGAGCTCCCGCGCCACCGCCACGAAACCGGCCTCGTCCAGGCCTTTCGCCGTCGACGACGCCGACTGCACGGTGAAGCTCCCGTCCTCCTCCCGCCCGGCGATCACCTGCACGAAGACATCATGACGGTCACCACCGACAAAACCGGACCACGCGCATGGCTGGTGCACTCGCGGCGCGGTTGGTTTACTCTCCAGTAGCCCCCATACCGCCGGTACGCCCGCCGTCGGCGTGGGCACTCTTCCCGCAGCAATGGAGGTGCTTGGATGAGCCTGGTCGAGCTCGCCACGCAGGTGGCGGACAAGGTGGCCGAGACGGCCCGCAGCGTCGACGTGATGCGGCGGGCGGGACTCGTACCCTTCCCCCGGCTCGACGAGGGGGTCCGCTCACTGGTCGCGCTCCGGAAGTTCGGCCCGTTCGCCGGCGCGAACCACATCTCCGCGCGCCGCGACCCGACGGCCGTCGGCATCGTCGACGAGCTCGGCCCGCTGACCTACAAGCAGCTCGACGACCAGTCGAACGCCCTGGCCCGGGCCTGGTCCGAGCGCGGGATCCAGCCCGGCCAGGTCGTCGCCGCGCTCTGCCGCGACCACCGCGGCCTGGTGATCACGATGGCCGCGTCGGGCAAGCTCGGCGTCCGCCTGCTGCTGATGAACACCGGGTTCGCCAAACCGCAGCTGGCCGACGTCGCCAAGCGCGAGGGCGTCACCGCGCTGGTGTACGACCAGGAGTTCACCGGCCTGCTCGACGCCATCCCGGAGGGCGTCGACCGCTACCTGGCCTGGGTCGACCCGGACACCGACCTCACCGACCGGGACACCCCGGTGCTGTCGGAGATCATCGCGAGCACCGACGACCGGCCGTGGCCCGCGCCGGCCAAACCGGGCGGGTTCGTGCTGCTCACCAGCGGCACCACCGGCACGCCGAAGGGCGCGCCGCGGCCGCACACGTCGGCGCTGGCGTCGGCGCAGTTCCTCGACCGGATCCCGCTGCGCTCGAACGAGGCCACCTACATGGGCGCGCCGCTGTTCCACGGCACCGGCCTCTCGCAGTTCATCCTCTCCTTCGCGCTCGGCTCGAAGGTCGTGATGCGCCGCAAGTTCACGCCGGAGGAGGCGCTGCGCGGCGTCGCCGAGCACAAGTGCACCGCGCTCGTGCTGGTGCCGACCATGTTGCAGCGGATCGTCGACCTGCCGAAGGACGTCCGGGAGAAGTACGACACGTCGTCGCTGCGGATCATCTTCGTCGCGGGCTCGGCGCTGTCGCCGGACCTCGGCAACCGCGCGAACGAGGCGTTCGGCCCGGTCGTGCACAACCTCTACGGCTCGACCGAGGTTGCCGTGGCGACGGTCGCGACGCCGGAGGACTGGGCGAAGGCCCCGGGCACGGTCGGCCGCGCGCCGGTCGGCTGCAAGGTGGCGCTCTACGACGGAAAGGGCCGGAAGATCACCGAGCCCCACGTCACCGGCCGGGTGTTCGTCGGCAGCGGCCTCAGCTTCGGCGGCTACACCGACGGCCGCCACAAGGAGATCATCGACGGCCTGCTCTCCAGCGGCGACGTCGGCCACTTCGACGACGACGGCCTCCTCTTCATCGACGGCCGCGACGACGAGATGATCGTCTCCGGCGGCGAGAACGTGTTCCCGATCGAGGTGGAGAACCTGCTGGTCGAGCGCGAGGACGTGCTGGAGGCGGCGGTGATCGGCATCGAGGACCCGGAGTTCGGCCAGCGGCTCAAGGCGTTCATCGTGCGCACGGAGGACTCGAAGCTCGACGTCGACGGCGTCCGCGAGTACGTGAAGGCGAACCTGGCGCGGTACAAGGTGCCGCGCGACGTCGAATTCCTGGACGAGCTGCCCCGCAACGCGACCGGGAAGGTGCTGCGGAACAAGCTGTCATGATCCCCTCTGGACGTTGACGATCAGCCAGCACCCGTCCCGGCGCGCCGCGACGACGGTGCAGGCGGCACCGTCGCGCCGCCCGGTCGCGACACCGACGGCGGCGGTCACCTCCAGCCGGGTCCACCGGAACGCCGCCGTCGGCGCCCGGCCGGGCCAGTGGTCGCGGTCGAGCACCAGGCCGTCGGGGCCGTCGCCGCGGAAGTCGGCGGCCAACAACGACGCAGCGCCGTCGCCGCGGGTTTCGGCGTCACGCCAGCGGGCCAGCAGGTCTTCGAACGTGTTCACGGATCGAAACTCGCAGGCGGCGGGCGCGCGGACATCTGCCACCTGGCCGAGATTCGCTGGCAGACTGGCCGGGCGATGAGCGAGACGAACCTGGTGCCCGCGGGCACGGTCACGATCCTGTGCGCCGGCGACGAACCTCCGGCGGTTTTCGCGACGCCCGAAGAGGCGCTCGCGACCTTGACCGGCGGACCCGCCGCTCTCCACACCGGCGACGTGCTGCTCCGCGACGACGGCACCCCCACCGGTCCCGCCGTCCGGCGCTGCCGGCACCTGCGCGAGCTGGCCGACGGCCGCACGCTCGTCTCCGCGCGCACCGCCGCCGAACTGCCGGGTCGGCCGCTGCACGACCTCGGCGTCCACCGGCTGCCCGATCTCACCCGGCCCGAACGGATCTTCCAGCTCGGCGGGCGCCCCGGCCCCCTGCGCTCGCTCGACACGACCCCGAACAACCTCCCCGTGCAGCTGACCGGCTTCGTCGGCCGCGGAACCGAAACCGCCGAACTCGAGCGGCGGCTCGCCGGGGGACAGCTCGTCACGCTGGCCGGGACCGGTGGCAGCGGCAAGACCCGGCTGGCGGCGCAGGTCGCCGCCGCCGGGGCCGGGCGATGGCCCGACGGCGTGTGGTGGGTCGAACTCGACACCGAGGCCGCCGAAGTCGCCGAGCTGGTCGCCGCGACCCTCGGGGTGCCCGTCGAGCCGCACGTGGGCGCCGTCCGGTCGGTGGTGACCCACCTGCGCGACCGGCGCGTCCTGCTCTGCCTCGACAACTGCGAACAGGTGCTCGACGGCGTCGCCGGCCTCGCCGTCGAACTGCTCCGGTCCTGTCCCGAGGTCGCGCTGCTGGCAACCAGCCGCGAACCCGTCGGCGTGCCGGGGGAGACGGTCTGGCGGGTGCCGCCGCTCGCGGTCGAGGAGGCCGTCGCGTTGTTCGCCGAACGGGCCGGCGCGGTCCGGCCACTGTTCACTGTGGACACTTCCAGCGCGGCCGCCGTCCGGTCGGTGTGCACCCGGCTCGACGGCATCCCCCTGGCCGTCGAGCTCGCCGCCGCGTGGCTCGGAACCCTTACCCCGCACCAGATCGACGCCGGTCTCGACGACCGGTTCGCCCTCCTGACCCGCGGGCCGCGCGGGGTGCCGGCACGGCAGCAGACGCTCGCGGCGTCGATCGCGTGGAGCCACGACCAGCTCGACGACGAAGACCGCGCGGTGTTCCGCCGGCTCGCCGTCTTCGCCGGCGGGTTCACGTTGGACGCGGCGGGCGGCCCGGCCGCGCTTGGCCGGCTCGTCGACAAGTCCTTGGTACTGGCCGAGAACGGCCGCTACCGCATGCTGGAGACCATCCGCGAGTACGCGGCGGCCCGGCTGGCCGAGGCGGGGGAGACCGACGCCGTCCGCGACCGCCACCTCGACCACTTCCTCGCGCTCGCCGAGGCCGCCGAACCCGACCTCGACCGCGACAAGGACGCCTGGCGCACGCGGATGGAACCCGAGCGCGACAACCTGCGCGCGGCCCTGGAATGGGGGCTGGCACAGGAAGATCCCACGCGCGGCCGCCGGCTCGCCGCCGCCGTCGCGTGGCTGTGGAACCTGCGGGGGCGCGGTCATGAGGGGCTCGCGTACCTGAAGCGCGCGGTCGCCCGGTGCCCGGACGAGCGGTCGACGCTGCAGGCGCGGCTGCTCACCGGGATGGGCCTGGTCGCGGACACGACGGCGCCGTTCGACCTCGAAGCCGCGCGGCTGGGCTTGGAGATCGCCACCGAACTCGGCGAAGCGAGCCTGCGCGCGCGATGCCTGACGCTGACCGCCCTCGGGCACCTGTACACGGACTTCGACGCCGCTTGGGACGTCGCTCTCGAAGCCGAAAAGGCCGCGGGGACCGACGGGTTCGCCCGCGACAGCGCGTTGATGCTGCGCGGAATCATCCTCCACGCGCGGGACCGCCACGGCGAAGCCGAGCCGTTGCTCGCCGAAGCGGCCGAAGGGCTGCTTCGCCGGGGCGACCGGGGGCTTGCGTCGACCGTCCTCAGTACCCAGTCCGCGATCGCGCTCGCGTCGGCGGATCTGCCGCGGGCGCGGGAGCTGGCCGAGCGCGCCGTCGAGGTCGCCGCGCCGCTCGGGGACTTCCACCGCGTCAACACGACGTTGTGCCGGCTGGCGCTGGTGCACTGCCTGGCCGGCGAGGTCGACGCGGGGTTCCGCGTGATGGAGCCGTTCCTGCGGCTCGTCGAGACCGCGGGGGACGTCTTCGTGCCCGGCATGGCCGGGGTGATGGGCGAGCTGCACCGGCGTCGCGGCTCGTTCGAGGAGGCCGAGCGGTGGTTCGCCCGCGAGGCCATACCCGGGACGTACATGGCGTCGCAGGGGCTCGCCGAACGCGGGGCCGTGCTGCGCGCGCTGGGCCGGACATCGGAAGCCGAGGAGGTGCTGACCACCGCCGTCGAGCTGACCCGGCGGTGGGGGCTGCGGTCGGCGCTGGCCGACGCGCTGGACCAGCAGGGGTACCTGGCCGAGCCGGAGCGGGCCGCCGAGCTGCACCACGAGGCGCTGACGCTGCGGCTCGACCACGGCCTCCGCCTGGGCGTCCTGGACAGCCTGGACGCCCTGGCGACGCTCCTCGCCCGCACCGGCCGCCCGGCCGACGCCGCGAGGGTGTTCGTCTCGGCCACCCGGGCGCGCGCGGAGCTGGGCTTCCCCCGCCGGCCGGCCGAACAGCCCGAGCTCGCGCTGACGACCGAGGAAAAGCCGATGAGCCTCGACGACGTGGTGGCGTTCGTCCGCCGCACGCGAGGCGCGCGCGGCCGCCCGTCGAGCGGCTGGGGCAGCTTGACGCCGACGGAGCTGGAGGTCGTCAAGCTCGCGGCCGAGGGCAGCACCAACCCGGAGATCGGCGCGAAGCTGTTCATGAGCCGCGGGACGGTGAAGACGCATCTGGCGCACGTGTACGCGAAGCTGGGTATCGCGAACCGCACGGAACTGGCGACCGTGGCGGCCGCCCACGACAGCACCGGGAGCCGAGGCGTTCGCACGAGCAAATAGCTCGGTGTCGTTTCGGCAGGTCCGGGATTGGCTTCGGGCACCTATCGGCAGACGCGGCCGAACCCACACGTCGCTGTGCAGCGGGAAGACCTCAACCTGCACTTCTTCGGAATGGACGACTACGACCCGGCACAGTCGTACAGCACGTGCCCGGTCATCGTGGCCGACACCGGCGAGCTGTTCGAGGCGTTCGCGGCGGGGATGCGGTCCGTGCACGGAAAACTGCTCGTCTCCGGCATCCCGCGCATGACCCGGCCGCGGCTGCGCAACGACCGGTACACCGGGTTCACCGTCGTCGATCCGGGTGGCAACTGGATCCGGATCCACCAGGCCGCCAAGGAACCCGAGGCGCGGACCAAGCTCGCCAAAGCCATGGAGAACGCCGCGAGGCAGGCTGACGCGCGCGGCGACGAAGGCCAGGGGCTGAAGATCTTTGAAGGCGCGTTAGAGCGGGCGACCGGCGAGGAACCGGAGTTCCAGGCGGTGCGGGAGTACCGCGACGAGCTCGCCGAAAGGTCAAGGGGAGCTGAGCCGGGTCAGTCCCAGTCGATGCCGAAGACGCCCGGTCCGAAGTCCAGCGCCACCGCGTGCAGCCCGTCGCCGCCGTCGAGTTTCAGGGGGCGGCGGGTGGCCGTTGTTCCGTTGCGGGCGTACTGCCAGCAGCGGTCCGGGGCCGTGCCCGGGGCGAACCGGACCTCCAGCAGGTACTCGCGCACCGGGCGGCGGAACTCGCGGTAGTACGTGTTGCGGCACTCCGGGTACGGCGGCCCGCCGTTGGTCAGCGTGTACTCGATCAAGTGCGTCTCGCCCCGGTCGATCGGCCGGTCGAACACCAGCTCCGCGACGAGGAGCCCGTGCGCGACGTCGACCTCGGCGCGGCCGATCCGGCAGTTGCGCACCGCGTGCAGGTCCGGCGGGCCCGCCGCCGGGTCGTCCTGGGTGTACACCAGCAGCCAGCGGTCCTGGCCGTCCGCGGCCGCCTGGAACACCGCCCGCGCGGTGACCGCCCGCTGGCCGCCGTCCGCGGCGATCTCGCACAGGTCGTGCAGCCCCACCAGCTTCAGCGGGTGCTGGCGCTCCAGCGCGTCCGGCGCGCCGACCTTGTCCAGCAGCGGCTGCAGGACCTCGCGGGGGAACGTCAGGGGCTCGCCGCCCGCGTGGCGCTTCCCCGCCCCGCCCCGGGGCCGCGGCGGGGGCAGCAGCCCGAGCAGCGACCCGGCGGGGACGTCGAGGATTTCTTCCAGCGTGCGGACGGCCGACAGCGAGCTCTGCCGCTCGGGCTGGCGCTTGCCGGACTGCCAGTAGCTGAGGGCGGTGACGCTGACGACGACTCCGCGGGCGCGCAGCCGCGCCTGGATCCGGTCGAGCGAGAGCCCGCTGGTCGCGATGGCCGCGCGCAGGTGGGTGGCGAACGCGGTGCGCTCACCCTGCTGACCGCCCGCCGTGCTGCCCGCCATGGCCGACCCGCCCCGTAACGTCCCCCCGACGATCCCCGACACGGTGCACGTTAGCAGGACGCGCCACCCCCTTCGCCGGGCAGCCGGTGGCCCGGAACGCGCCGCCACTCGGGCGAACGGGCTAGTACTGGCAACTGTGAACCATTGCCCCGGCCTGGGCGGACGCGCTTGTATGACTTGCCCGCGCCGGTGGCTCCGCCTCCCCCTCACGGCCCATCCGCGTGCGGGCCGCAGCCGTGGACGAACGGCTCCGGCTCACCCGGCCGCGTTGTGCGACCGGCCGGGGTGGCCGCGCGATGACCGGTGGCCCGGCGACGCCCCCAGCGCCGGGCCACCGGTCTTATTACTTCCGGGTAGCATCCCCGGCATGACGGTCCGGAAGAACATCCTGATCACCGGCGCGAGCAGCGGGTTGGGCGAAGGCATGGCCCGCCAGTTCGCCGCCAGAGGGCGCAACCTCGCCCTCTGCGCGCGCCGCACCGACCGGCTCGAAAAGCTGGCCGGCGAGCTGACCGCCGCGCACCCCGGGATCAAGGTCGTCACGCGCAAGCTCGACGTCACCGACCACGACAGCGTCTTCACCGTCTTCGAGGAGTTCCGGGCCGAGCTGGGGTCCCTCGACCGGGTGATCGTGAACGCCGGGCTCGGCAAGGGGCAGCCGGTCGGCAAGGGCCGGTTCGACGCCAACCGGCAGACCCTCGAGGTCAACTTCGTCGCGGCCGCCGCCCAGATCGAGGCCGCCGCCGGGATCTTCCGCGCGCAGGGCGCCGGGCACCTCGCCGTCGTCTCCTCGTTCAGCGCGATCCGCGGCCTCCCGGGCAACCTCACCGCGTACGCCGCCTCGAAGGCCGGCATCTCGGCGTTCGTCGACGGCACCCGCTTGGAGCTCAAGCGCAAGGGCATCACCGTCACCGACATCCGGCCGGGCTACATCGAGTCGGAGATGAACGACCGGATCGGCAAGAACCCGTTGCTGGCCAAGGCCGAGAGCGGCGCGCGGGCGCTGGCCAAAGCGGTCGAGGCCGAGCGGGCGCGCGCCTACGTCCCGGCGTGGCCGTGGGTGCCGCTGAGCGTCGCCATGCGCGTCGTGCCGGCTTCGATCCTGCGGAGGTTCGCATGACCACCATCGAGGTGCGCGAAGAGGACGCCTTCGACGCCGCCGCGGTGCACGCCTGGCTGGCCACGCGCGTCGAAGGCCTCGGCGCCGAGCCACCGCACGTGCGTCAGTTCCCGGGTGGCGCGTCGAACCTGACGTACCTGCTCACCTACCCCGACCGCGAGCTGATCCTGCGCCGCCCGCCGGCCGGGCACAAGGCGGCCTCGGCGCACGACATGCGGCGCGAATACCGCGTGCAGCACGCGCTGAAGCCGGTGTTCCCGTACGTGCCGCGGATGCTGGCCTTCGGGGACGACGAGAGCGTGCTCGGCGGCGACTTCTACGTCATGGAGAAGCTGGACGGCCTGATCCTGCGCGGCGAGTTGCCGGCCGGTCTCGAGCTGAGCCCGGAGCAGGCCCGCGAGCTGTCCGGCAAGGTCGTCGACCGGCTGGTGGACCTGCACGCCGTCGACGTCGAGGCGGCCGGGCTGGCCGACCTCGGCAAGGGCGCCGGGTACGTCGAGCGGCAGATCCGCGGCTGGTCGGACCGGTACGTCGCGGCGCGCACGGACAACGTCGGCGACTTCGCCGAGGTCCGCGCCTGGCTGGCGGCGAACCAGCCCGAAGAGGTCAAGATCTGCCTGATCCACAACGACTACCGCCTCGACAACCTCGTGCTGGACGGCCCGTCGACGCTGAACATCACCGGCGTCCTCGACTGGGAGATGGCCACGCTCGGCGACCCGCTGATGGAGCTGGGCAGCATGCTCGCCTACTGGGTCGAGGCCGGCGACGACGACGTCATGAAGGCCAGCCGCCGCCAGCCGACGCACCTGCCGGGGATGTTCACGCGCGCGGAGTTCGTCGCGCGGTACGCGGAGAAGACCGGGCTCGCCGTCGGGGACTGGCGGTTCTACGAGGTCTACGGCCTGTTCCGGCTCGCGGCGGTGCTGCAGCAGCTGTACCGCCGCTACCACGACGGCGCGACCCGCAACCCGGCGTTCAAGGACTTCTGGCAGTTCGTCGGGTACCTCGACTGGCGGTGCCGCGAGATCATCGCGAAGGGAAGTGTCTGAGTGGGCGCGATCTACCTGGTCCGGCACGGACAGGCGTCCTTCGGCGCGTCCGACTACGACGCGCTGTCGCCGCGCGGCTTCGAACAGTCCACTGTGGTCGGTGCGGAGCTCCTGCGGCGCAACGTCTCCTTCAGTCAGATCCGGTCCGGCACGCTCGCGCGCCAGCGGGACACCGCGGCGACGGCGCTGAAGGTGCTCGGGACCGACGTCCCGGTCGTCGAGGACCCGCGCTGGAACGAGTACGACCACGTCGACATCGCCCGGCACCACGCCGGTGGTGCGCCGCAGGAGGATTCCCGGGCGTACCAAGGGGTTCTGGACGCGGCGTTGACGGCGTGGACCACGGCCGGCGCCGACGGGCCGTGCGCCGAGCCGTGGCCGGCGTTCCTCGGCCGCTGCCGGTCCGCCTTGGCGGACCTGGTGGCGTCGTTGGGCAAGGGCGAGCACGCGCTCGTGTTCACCTCCGGCGGGGTGATCGCCACGCTCTGCGGGCTGCTGATAGGCACGCCCGAAGTGGGGCTGCTCAAGCTCAACCGCGTCACGGTCAACGGCGGGATCACGAAGCTGGTGTCCGGCCGCGGCGGCGTCACGATGCTGTCGTTCAACGAGCACCCGCACTTCGAGGCCGAAGCGGCCCAGTTGCTCACCTACCGGTAGGAGGCGCCCGATGCGGTTCGGCGAGGTCACGGTCATCCCGGTGAACGGGCACGGCCCGGAGGACGTCGTGGTCGACGGCGAGGGCCGGATCTACGCGGGCGTCGACGACGGGCGGATCCTGCGCCTGTCGCCCGACGGACGGCACATCGACGTCGTCGCCGACACGGGCGGCCGGCCGCTGGGGCTGGAGCTGTACGGCGACGACGAGCTGCTGATCTGCGACGCGCGGGTGGGCCTGCTCGTGGTGCCGCTGGCCGGTGGCGCGGTGAAGACCTTGGCCACTTCCGCGTTGGGGCTGGACTTCGTGTTCTGCAACAACGCGGCGGTGGCGTCCGACGGGACGATCTACTTCACGGACTCCTCGCGCCGCTTCGGCATCGACAACTGGCGCGACGACCTGATCGAGCAGACCGGCGGCGGCCGCTTGCTGCGCAGGTCCCCGGACGGCGCGATCGACCTGGTCCTCGACGGCCTCCAGTTCGCCAACGGCGTGGCGCTGACCCCGGACGAGTCGTTCGTGGCGGTGGCGGAGACGGGCGCGTTCAGCGTGTCCCGCGTCCGGCTGTCGGACGGTCACGTGGACGCGCTGGTCGAGAACCTGTGGGGTTTCCCGGACAACATCTCGACCGGCACGGACGGGCTGATCTGGATCACGCAGGCATCGCCGCGAGTGGCGGCGTTGGACGTGGTCCGCCGCCTGCCGTCGTTCTTGCGTGCGGGGGTCCGCGCGTTGCCGACGTGGCTACAGCCGAGCCCCGGTCGGGAGGTCGGCGTCTTGGGCGTGGCACCGGACGGCAAGGTGGAACGAGAACTGCGCGGCGAGATCGCCGGGTTCCACATGCTGGTGGGCGTGCGGGAGTGGCAGGGCCAGCTGTACTTCGGCTCGCTGGAGGAGGACGCGATCGCGGTCACCCGGCTCTAGCGGCCGGTCCAGCGGGGTTCGCGGCCCGCGGTCCACGCCGCGTAGAACTCCTTGTGGTCCTTCGCCGTCATCAGCAGCGCCTGGGTCATCGCCTCCAGCTCGATCGCGCTGCCCAGGTCCATGTCCAGCTCGCGGGTCAGCAGCACCTTCGTCGTCGAATACGCCAGGGCCGGCCCGTCGGCCAAGCGGCGGGCCAGCGCCGACGCCGTCGCGGGGAGGTCGGCGTCCGGAACCACCTGGGAGGCCAAGCCGATCTCGAAAGCGCGTGCGGCGGGCAGCTTGTCGCCCAGCATCAGCAGTTCCGTCGCCCGGCCGAGCCCTACCAGGCGAGGCAGGAGATAAGCCGACCCCATGTCTGCCCCCGCCAAGCCCACCTTCGTGAACAGGAACGCGAACTTCGCCGACTCCGCCAGCAGCCGGAAGTCGCTCGCCAGCGCGATCACCGAACCCGCGCCCGCCGCCACGCCGTTGACCGCCGCGATCACCGGCAGCGGACACTCGCGCAGCGCCTTGACCACCGCGCCCGTCATGCGCGTGAACTCCAGCAGCCGCGCCGTCTCGAACTTCTGCAGCTCGCCGATGATCTCCTCGACGTCGCCGCCCGAGCAGAACCCGCGGCCCTGCCCGGTGATCACCAGCACGCGCACGTCCTCGTGCTGCGGCAGCTCCAGCACCAGGTCCCGCAGGTCGGCGTAGACGTCGAACGTCAGCGCGTTCAGCTTGTCCGGCCGGGTGAACGTCACCGTGGCGACGCCGTCGTCCACCGTGAACTCGAAGTGCTCCCACTCCTTCGTCAGCGGTGCGGTCGCGCGGAACGGGCTCATGACTGGATTCCTCCGCCATCGAGTACGAGGGTCTGGCCGTTGATCGCGGCGGCTTCGGGCGCCGCCAGGAAGGAGACGGCGAACGCCACCTCCGAAGGTTCCAGCAGCCGGCCGAGCGGGGACGCCGCCGCCAGCGCCGACTCGGCGTCATCGACAGACCGGCCCGTGCGCTCCTGGATCCGCGCCACCGAGGAAGCCGTCATGTCGGTGCGGACGAATGCCGGGCAGACCGCGTTCGCCGTGACGCCGGTACCCGCCAGCTCCGCCGCGACCGCCCGCATCAACCCGGCCGCCGCGTGCTTCGACGCCGTGTACGCGGCCGTGTAGCGGTAGCCGACGTGCGACGCCGTCGACGCCACCGTCACGATCCGGCCGCTGTCCCGGGAACGCATCCCCGGCAGGACCGCCCGCGTGCACAGGAATGCACCCGTCGCGTTGACCTCGATCTGCGACCGCCAGTCGTCGAGCGACGTCTTCGAAAGCGGTGCGCTCGACGAGATTCCGGCGTTGTTCACCAGCACGTCCACCGGCCCGGCAGCGGCGAAGTACGCGGCTACGGCGTCCTCGTCCGTGACGTCGCATTCGGCGCGGCCGGGCGCGAGCACCTTGTCGCCCGCTTCGGCGAACCGGGCCGCGATCGCCGCGCCGATCCCGCGGGTGCCGCCGGTGACGACGACCAGCCGGCTCACGGCCGGCCCGCCAGCGCGCGCCGGTCGAGCTTTCCGTTGGCGGTCCGGGGAAGTTCGGTCATGAACACCACTTCACGGGGGTACTTGTGCTTGGCCAGGTGGGCTTTCGCGTGGTCCTTCAGCTCGTCCGCGGTCACCGGGGCGCGCACCACGACGTACGCGCGCGGCACGACCAGGCCGTCGACCTCCTGGCCGACGACCGCGCAGTCCACCACCGCGGGGTGGCCGAGCAGGCAGTCCTCGATTTCGCCGGGCGCCACGAACACCCCGCCGACCTTGAGCAGCGCGTCGGCGCGCCCGTGGTGGCGGAAGAACCCGTCGGACCGGCTGAACAGGTCGCTCGACGTCAGCGTGTCGCCGTCGAACGTCCCCGCCGACTTCGCGGCATCGCCGTAGTACTCCAGGGCGATCGTCGGCCCGGTGACGCGCAGTGGCCCGATTTCCCCGTCCGGCAACGGGTTCCCCAGCTCGTCGACGACCTCGGCGGTGTACCCGGGAACGGGCGTGCCGAGCGTCCCGATCCGCGCCGCACCCGGCCGGTTCGACAGGTAGATGTGGTACGCCTCCGACGAGCCGATCCCGTCCACCACCGGCACCCCGAAGGCCGCGTCCCACTTGCGGTGCAGCTCCGACGGCAGTGCCTCGCCGGCCGACGTCGTCATCCGCAGGCAGCTCAGGTCCTGCTCGGCCGCGGCCGGGTGCGCGACCATCGCGCTCATCATGGTCGGCACGTTGACCAGCACCGTCGGCCGGTGCTTCGCGATCAGCTCGAACATCAGGTCCGCCGTGCTGCGCTCGGGGAACGCGATCCCGGCCGCGCCGACGCCGAACGGGAACAGCACGACCAGATCGCGCGCGTAGCCGAAGAACAGCTTGGGCACGGCGAGCACGCGGTCGTCCTCCCGCAGTCCCAGCACCTGCACGGCGTACCGCTCGAAGCTCTCGATCGGGCTGCGCAGGGTGTGCACGCACGCCTTGGGCGCGCCGGTGCTGCCGGTGGTGAACTTCCAGATCCCGACGTCGTCCACAGTGGTCGGAGCGGCTTCGAGGGTGTCCGGTGCCGCGTCCACCAGGGACCGGAACGGACGCTCGCCCGGCAGCAGCTCGTCTTCGGGAACGCCGGTGACCAAAAGCCCCTTGGCGCCGGCCGTGCGCAGCGCGGGCAGCGTGACGGCGTCGGCGATCACCGCGACGGCCTCGGTGTAGCCGAGGTAGTACTCGTAGTCCTTGGGCTGCAGGAACGGGTAGACCTCGGCGGTCACCGCGCCGATCTTCTGCGCGCCGTACCAGGTCGCGACGAACTCGTCGCCGTCGCTCAACGCCAGCAGCACGCGCTGTCCTTTTCGGACACCGGCGTCGCGAAGGACGTTGCCGACGCGGTTGGCCAGCCGCGCCAGCTCCAGGTAGCTGACTGTGCGGTCCCCGACGAACAGTGCGACTCGCGAGCCGCGGCCGGAAGCCACGTGCCGGTCGAGGAAGTGCGTGGCGAGGTTGAACGGCTCACTCACGGGCCAGCTCCCGGATCGCTTCCACCAGCAGGTCGGTCAACGTCGAGAAAGTCTGTTCACCTTCGGCCGCGGTCGCCTCGGCGGGCGTCCCGCAGTACGCGTCGGACATGCCCATCGCGAGGAAGCCGCCGTCCTCAGGAGCCGAAGCCAGGCTGACGGGCACGTGCGGAAGCGTCCGCATCAGCGGCTGGTCGACCAGCTCGGGCCGGTCGGCGAGCACGAGCGACGTCTCGTACCGCCCCGCGTGGCACTCGCCGGACCGGAACTCCTCGGTCAGCCGTTCCGCGTGGCGCCGCCGGACGAGGTCGAGCAGCGCGACGCGGCCGTCGTAGGCGAAGTTGAGCGTCTCCACCGCGCGCCGCAGCGTGACCAGGTGCGCGGGCTCGAAGTGGTTGTTGACCAGCAGGATCCGCCGGAACCGCTGGCCGATCAGCGCCGACCCGATGTCGACGAGCAGCGAGTGCAGCGTCTCCTCGCCGATGTGGACGCCGCCGGCGAACCCGGCCGCAAACCGCGTCACGCCGTAGGGCACCTCCGGCAAGACGAGGACGTGGACGTCGTCGTCGGCGGCCAGCCGGTCGGCCGCCCGCTCGCACATCCCGCGCGAGATCAGCGGGTCGGTGCCCAGCGGCGCGTGCGGCCCGTGCGGCTCGACCGCGCCCAGCGGGAGCAGCAGCACCGGCACGCGCGGGCCGTTCACCACGTCCGCGACCCGCCGTGAGCTGAGGTCCGCGAAGTACGTCACGCAAATCAAGCTACACCGCAGCGGCCTGGGGTGTATAGAGTTGCCGCATGCCCGGAGATGCCTTCGACACCAGCCCCCAGGAGCTGGTCGTGACGTTGCTGGGCAGCTACGTGCACCCGCGCGAGACCCGGCGGGTGTGGTCGGGCGGCCTGGTCGCGGTGCTCGCCGAGCTGGGCTTCTCCGACGGTGCGGCCCGCATCGCGCTGACCCGGCTGGTGCGCCGCGGCCTGCTCCAGCGCCACCGCGAGGGCCGCACCGTGCACTACTCGCTGACCCGCCGCACCATCGCCCTGCTCGCCGACGGCGACCACCGGATCTTCTCCCTCGGCCGCCGCGAGCGCGTCGCGGGCGAGTGGACGGTGCTCTGGCAGAGCATCCCCGAAAGCCGTCGCCAGGCCCGGGAACGCCTGGTCCGGCGGCTGCGGTTCCTCGGCTTCGGGCCGTATCAGGACGGCACCTGGATCGCCCCGCACGACCGCGAGGCCGAGGTCGTCGCCTTGCTCGGCGAGCTGGACGTCACCGAGCACGCCGGCCTGCTGCTCGGCCGCCCGTCGGCCGCGCTGGACGTCCGCCGCTTCGCCGGCCGGGCCTGGGACCTCGACGACCTCGCCGCGCGCTACACGGCGTTCGTCGCCCAGTTCGGCGGGTACGCGGGGAAGGAGACCCCGGACGCCGAAGCGTTCGAGGTGCACGCGCGCCTGGTGCACACCTTCCGGGCGTTCCCGTCGCTCGACCCGGAACTGCCCGCCGACCTGGTGCCCGCACCGGATCGGCGAGCGGCCGCGGTCGAGCTGTTCCACGATCTGTACACCGCGCTGGCTCCGGCCGCTCAGCGCCATTTCGACGAGGTGACCAAGGGATGACCGAAACCAGCCAAGCCACGCAAGAAGCCTTGAGCTACACCGCGTACCTGGCCCTGGACGAGGTGCTGAACGCGCAGCGGACGCGTTCGGACGAGCACGACGAGCTGCTGTTCATCGTGATCCACCAGGTGTACGAGCTGTGGTTCAAGCAGATCCTGCACGAGGCCGAGTTCCTCCAGAAGAACCTCGTCGCGGGCAACACCGCGCACTCGATCCGCGTCCTGCGGCGGATCCTGACGATCCTCAAGGTCGCCGTCGCGCAGATCGACGTCCTGGAAACCATGACCCCCAGCCAGTTCACGAGCTTCCGCACCCGTTTGGACGCCTCGTCCGGCTTCCAGTCGGCCCAGTTCCGCGAGCTGGAAGCCGTGCTCGGGCGCCGCGACGAGCGCGTGTTCGCGCACTACCCCGAAGGCGGGGAGCAGCGGAAACGCATTGCCGACGCGATGGCGCGACCGTCCTTGTTCGACTCTTTTCTCGCGTACCTCAAGGCTTCTGGTTATTCCGTCGAGTGTGACCGAGACGTCACTCTCCCGGTGGAGCCGTCCCCGGCCCTGCAGGCGATATTGCTGGACGTGTACAGCGACGACGGCGGACCGTCGGTCGTCGCGGAATGTCTGGTGGATCTCGACGAAGGGATGCAGGAGTGGCGCTACCGGCACGTGAAGATGGTCGAACGCACCATCGGCGACAAGACCGGGACGGGAGGATCATCCGGCGCGACCTACCTGCGTACCACGCTCTTCCAGCCGATGTTCCCGGATCTCTGGGCCGTACGGAGCCGACTGTGACCACTTTGGACGACTTGCGCGCTGACGACAACGCGCTCGCCCCGCACTACTCCCGCTTCGGCGTCGCCGAGCGCCTGCTGCTCTCCGGGCACTCGCACCAGGCGTGGCCGGACGTCGCCGAGGAGGGCCTCCGGGAGTCCTTCGCGGACGCCGCCCGCGACGTCGACGAGAAGTGGGGGCGCGCGTTCGCGAAGGCCGACGAGCTGCGCGCGGGCTTCCGCCTGCTGCTCGGCGACCCGCACGGCGAGTACGCGCTGGGCGCGAGCACGCACGACCTCGTGCTGCGGTTCCTGTCGGCGATGGAGCTGCCGCGAAGACCGCGGCTGGTCACCACCGACGGCGAGTTCCACACGCTGCGCCGTCAGCTCGCCCGCCTAGAGGAGGAGGGCGTCGAGGTCGTGCGGGTGCCGCTCGACCCGGTGACCACGCTCGCCGAGCGCGTCGCGGCCGAGGTGAACGACGACACCGCCGCCGTGCTCGTGTCGGCGGTGCTGTTCGAGACGTCGAGGCTGGTCCCCGGGCTGGCGCACCTCGCCGACTCGTGCCGCGGCCGGTCGATCGAGCTCGTCGTCGACGCCTACCACGCGCTCGGCGTCGTGCCGTTCGCGCTGCACGACCTCGGGCTCACCAACGCCTGGGTGCTCGGCGGCGGCTACAAGTACCTGCAGCTCGGCGAGGGCAACTGCTTCCTGCGGCTGCCCGCGCACGCCCAGGAGCTGCGGCCGGTGATCACCGGCTGGTACGCCGAGTTCGGCGCGCTCGCCGACGAATGCAACCCGGGCCAGGTCGCGTACGCCACCGGCGGCGACCGGTTTGCCGGCGCGACCTACGACCCGGCCAGCCACTACCGCGGCGTCCGGGTCCAGCGGTTCTTCGCCGAGCAGGGCCTCACCCCGGAGTTCCTGCGCGAGGTTTCGCAGCACCAGGTGGGCCTGCTCGCGTCGGTGTTCGACTCGCTCGGGCTGCCTGCGGACGTCGTCACGCGCGACCGTTCGGTGGAGCTGGAGCGCCTCGGCGGGTTCCTTTCGCTGCGCTGCGCCGACGCGTCCGGGTTGCAGGCGGCGCTGGCCGCGGAGGGCGTCCGCACCGACAGCCGGGGGCCGTACCTGCGCTTCGGTCCGGCGCCGTACCTGTCGGACGTCCAGCTCGAGACGGCGATGCGCACCCTCGGCAAGGTGATCCAGGGCTGATTACCGGTCCGTATCGCGGGACTTCCACTGGTCTCGCGATCACCGGGGATCTAGGTTGGTCCCGGGCACCCGAGCGGACGACCTCCGCCGGGCTCCCGCCAACCCGTGAAGCGCGTCCCGGCCACGAACCGGGCGCGGATGACAAAGGAGTCACCACCGTGACCGAAGGAGTGTTCGCCCGGGGCGCCGGGCACGAACAGGTCGTGTACTGCCACGACCAGGCCAGTGGCCTCAAGGCCATCATCGGCATCTACTCCACCGCGCTCGGGCCCGCCTTGGGCGGGACGCGCTTCCACCCCTACGCCACCGAAGCGGACGCGCTCGACGACGTGCTCGCGCTGTCCAAGGGCATGGCGTACAAGAACGCGCTGGCCGGGCTCGACCTCGGCGGCGGCAAGGCCGTCATCATCGGCGACCCGAAGACGCTCAAGTCCGAAGCGCTGCTGCGCGCGTACGGGCGCTTCGTGCAGTCCTTGGGCGGCCGTTACATCACGGCGTGCGACGTCGGCACGTACGTGCAGGACATGGACGTCGTGGCCCGCGAATCCCGGTACGTCACCGGCCGCTCGCCCGAAGACGGCGGGGCCGGCGACTCGTCCGTGCTCACCGCGTTCGGCGTCTTCCAGGGCATGCGCGCCTCGGCCGAGCACCTCTGGGGCAGCCCGGACCTCGCGGGCAAGCGCGTCGGCGTGGCCGGCGTCGGCAAGGTCGGGCACATCCTCGTCGGGCACCTCGTGGACGCCGGCGCGCAGGTGACGATCACCGACGTCTACGCGCCCGCCATCGAGCGCACCCGCTCGATCTATCCGGACGTGCAAGTGGTGTCCGATGTGGACACTCTGCTGCGCACCGAGCTGGACGTCTTCGCGCCGTGCGCGCTGGGCGGCGTCCTGAACGACGCGACGGTGCCGGTGCTCGGCGCGAAGATCGTCTGCGGCGCGGCGAACAACCAGCTCGCGCACCCGGGGATCGACAAGCAGCTCGCCGACCGCGGCGTCCTGTACGCCCCGGACTACCTGGTCAACGCCGGCGGCGTGATTCAGGTCGACGACGAGCGCCACGGCTTCAACTTCGAGCGCGCCAAGCGCAAGACGACGGCGATCTACGACACGACGAAGGCGGTGTTCGCGCTGGCGGACACCGACGGCGTCCCCCCGGCGACGGCGGCCGACCGGCTGGCGGAGCGCCGCATGGCGGAGGTCGGGCGGCTGCGGTCCATCATGACCGTGTGAGTCTTGCCGCGGTGTTCGAGGCGGTGGGCGTGCGGGGGTTCCTGCACGCCCACCGGCTCGGTTCTTCTTCCTCTGTTGGCCTCGACCCGGACGAGCCGGTGGTGCTGGCGTCGGTGGTGAAGGTGCCGCTGGCGTACGAGTTCGCCCGCCAGGTCGCGGCGGGGCTGCTGGACCCGGCGGACCGCGTCCGCGCGACGGCGGCGGACCGCCTGGGCGGCACCGGTTCGGCGGGGTTCGCGGACGACGTGTCGTACAGCCTGCGGGACGCGGCGCTGCTGGCGCTGACGGTGTCGGACAACACGGCCGCGGATCTGCTGTTCGACCGGGTCGGCGTGGAAAACGTGCGGTCTCTACTGGTGGAACTGGGTCTGTCGCGGACGTCGGTCATCGGCCCTCCGCGCGAGCTGCTGCGGACGATCATGGAGGACACTTCCGCCGGGGTGCCGTTGCGGGCGTTGGATCCACTTCGGACGTCTTCGACCACGCCCCGCGAGATGACGTCGTTGCTGGCGGCGATGTGGGGCGACCGGGGTCCGGGTGCCCAGGTGCTGGGGTGGATGTCGGCCCAGGTGAGCTGGCACCGCCTGACGGCGGGGTTCCCGCCGACGGTGACGGTGGCGGCCAAGACGGGGACGATGCCGGGGATCCGCAACGAGATCGGCGTGGTGACGTACCCGGCCGGAGAGGCGTACGCGGTGGCGGTGTTCACGGCGGGAGGGGCGGAAACGCTGCGAAGACCGGACATCGACCGCGCGATCGGGGTTGCGGCCCACATGGCGGTGGATCAGCTGCGGTCGTAGAAGACGTCCCACGGGCGGGCGCTCGGCGGCTCCGGCACGATCCGCGACACCCCGTCGTCCTCGAGGACACCCGCCGCGATCTCCGCCAGCTTCGCGGCCTGCGGGTGCGGGCTCGCCGGGGGCCACGCGAAAGCCATCCGTGATCGCAGCACTTCACCGGTCAACGGCCGCCACACCACGCGTGGTTCCTTGCGTGGGCCGGGCTCGAACGTCACGCCGTGGCCGGCCAGCACCAGGCCCAGCGCGAACTCCGGGTTGCGGGCGTGCCGGACCGCCGCCGGGCGGAAACCGTGGTCCCAGCACGTGCGCAGCAGGGCGTCGTAGCTGCCCGGCGCGGCCGCGCGCGGTGCGTGCACCAGCCCCTCGCCGGCCAGGTCGGCGAGCGCCAGCTCCGACCGGCGCGCGAGCGGCGAGTCGCGGGGGAGCACCACGCCCAGCGGCGTGTCGATCGCGGGGCCGAGCTCCAGCCCGACGATGTCCACCGGCAGCTGCAAGAGTCCCGCGTCCAGCGACCTGTCGGCGAGCAGGCGCGTCTGCTCGGCCGTGGTCAGCTCCTGCAGATCGAGCCGGACGTCGGGGCACTCGACGGCGAACTTCGTCAGGATCGCGGCGAGGACCGCGCCGGGCAGCTCCGGCGGCACGCCCGCGCGCAGGGCGTCCAGCTCGCCGCGGCCGGCCTTCGCGACGAGCGTCGTCATGCGGTCCCAGCGGCTCAGGAGGTCGCGCGCCTCCGCGCGCAGCACTTCGCCGGCTTCGGTGAGCGTGACGCGCCGGCCGCGGTCGAACAGCTTCGCGCCCAGCTCGGCTTCGAGCCGCTTCACGCGCTGGCTCAACGGCGGCTGCGCGATCCCGAGCCGGTCGGCGGCGCGCCCGAAGTGCAGTTCGTCGGCGACGACGAGGAAGTACCGCAGCGAACGGAGGTGGTCCACGCTGCGACGATACTCGCCCGCATATCGACATGCCGACGTCTCGATCTTGGACAGCGCCGCCGGGTTCGTGGTCTGGTGTCCGGCATGGATGTCAGCAGACGAGGACTGTTCGGCGCGGGCGCCGCGGCGGCGGCGATCCTGGCGGGCGGCCCGGCGGCGGCCGCCGCCCCGGGCACGTCGGGGATGACGCTGCGGTGGTGGGGGAACAACGGCTGGGAGATCCGCATCGGGACGAAGACGGTGCTGATCGACCCGTGGCCGACCCGCTTCAAGACGGGGACGTACACCGCGGCCGGCGCGGACCCCCGCACGCCGCTGTCGGTGAACCGCGCGTTGATCGACGGCTACCTGGACCGCGGCTTCCTGCGCGCGGACCACATCCTGGTGACGCACGGCCACTACGACCACCTGACCGACGTCCCCTACCTGGCGAAACGCACCGGTGCGACGGTGCTGGGGACCGAGACTCATTTGAGTCTCATGGCGGCCCTGGGTGCTCCGGAGGATCAGCTGTCCCTCGCGACCGGCGGCGAAGATCTGACGTTCGACGGTTACTCGATCCGGGTGCTGCGGTCGCTGCACTCGGCGGTCGGGGCGCGGGCTCAGGTGCCGTTCCCGGGGACGCGGCCGCTGTCCCGCCGGGATCGCCCGCGGGTCATTTCGGACCTGGTCGAGGGCGGCACGCTGGCCTACGCGGTCACGGGCGGCGGGGCGAGCGTGCTGAACTTCGGCGGCTCGAACTACGTGGAGTCCGAGCTGGCGGGGCTGCGCCCGGACGTGGTGCTGCTGCCGGTGGGCGGCTCGAAGGTGACCGGCTACGTCCCGCGGCTGCTGTCGGCCCTCGGCCACCCGAGGTACGTGGCGGCGACGCACTGGGACGACTTCGACTTTCCGCTCGGGCAGGCGCACAACCCCAACGGGGGCCTGGAAGTGCTGCGCAAGGCGGTGGCGGCGGCGAGCCCGGCGAGTGAGTTCGTGGTCCTGGACCACCTGGGGGAGTTCACCCCGTAGACGCGCCGAAGGCCCCCACCGATCGAGGTGGGGGCCTTCGAAGAACACTCAGCCGCTCTTGCGGCGGAACGTCCGCTTGTTGGCCGCGGGGCCGTGGGCGTGCTGGTTCTTGCCGCCGCCGTTCTCGTGTGACGCCCCCGACCGGGCGTGCGCCTGCTTGCGCTCGAGTGCCTCGCGGAACTTGCGCTTGACGTCGTCCTCCTCGCCGCTGGGCGACGGGGTCGGTTCACTCATGACTACCTCCGAAAACGACGACGTGTGACCACTCCAGCCTGGCAGCCGCGCACCCGCTTGGCGAGTCGATTTCAGCGTTTCGGGGACGGAACTCCGCCGAACTGCACCGACTTGCGCGTCAGGGGGCGGCCGCAGTGGTCGCACAGCAGGATCGGCCGCAGCCGGTTGCCGCACTCGACGTGGTGCAACGTGATGTCCGGCTCCTGGCCCGTCACCTCGAACCCGCGCGACCACTCCGCGATGAACGCCAGCGCCGGGAAGAACGCCAGCCCCTTCGCCGTCATCCGGTAGTCGCGCGCGTCCGTCCGCGTCGCCGCCGTGCCCGTCCGCAGCACGCCCACCTCGACCAGCTTGCTCAGCCGCGCCGACAGCACGCTCGGCCCGATCCCCAGCTCGCGCTCGAACTCCGAGAAGTGCCGGCAGCCGAGCAGCGCCGACACCAGCAGGCCCGTGGACCAGCGGTCGCCCAGCAGCTCCATCGTGTCGGGGAAGAACATCATCGGGTCGCCGGCCAGGGACTCCGCGTCCTTGCGCCGGAAGCGCTTGGACGCCGTCGCGGCCGCGACACCGGTGCTGTCCAGCCGCGACGCCCGCACGTCGCGCGCGTCGACGCGGCGCCCGCACGCCCCGCAGCCGAGGGGCGCTGATGTAGCCAGCTCGCAGTCGAGGTGGATCAGCGTCGGCAGCACCTCGCGGCGGCCTTCGACCCACTCGCGTTCCCACGCCCAGATCGAAATCAGCAGCGGCCACAGCTCCAGGCCGCGCTCGGTGAGCCGGTACTCGTGCCGCGTGCGGCGCGCGTCGCGGTACGGCACGCGCGTGAGCATGCCCGCGTCCACCATGTCCCGCAGGCGCCCGGACAACGCCGTCGGCGAGATGCCCAGCCGCAGCCGCAGCTCTTCGTACCGCCGGAAGCGCAGGAACAGGCTCTGCAAGATCAGCAAAGTCCACTGGTCGCCGACCAGCTCGAGCGCCCGGCGGAGCGGATCCCCCGCCGGCCGGACGCGCTGTGCAGTCGCCTCGACCAAACCATCCCCCTTGTTACTAGCGGCCTCAGAGTAGCACCTAACTACACCAAAAGAAGCCTATTGACAGCTGGGTACACAAATCATAGTCTCATCCCCATCAGCCAGCGCGGTGAGCCCGAGAGTCAGGGAGCAGCCCGATGACCAGCACCTCCGAACAGCCGCTGATGGTGGCCCGGACGGCGGACACCGGCGAGGAAAACCCCTACCTGCTCGGCGTCTACGCCCCGGTCGGCACCGAGATCGACGCCGAAGACCTGCAGGTCATCGGCGAGATCCCGAAAGACCTCAACGGCGTCTACCTGCGCAACGGCCCCAACCCGCGGTTCGCCCCGGAAGGCCGCTACCACTGGTTCGACGGCGACGGCATGATCCACGCCGTCCACCTGGAGAACGGCAAGGCGCGCTACCGCAACCGCTGGGTCCGCACGAAGGCCTTCGAGGCCGAGTCCGCGGCCGGCAAGGGCCTCTGGACCGGCGTCATGGAGAACCCGGCGGGCAATCCCTTCGGCAACAGCCACGGCCTGGGCCTCAAGGACAACGCCAACACCGACGTCATCTTCCACCGCGGCCGGGTCCTCGCTACCTGGTACCTGTGCGGCTCGCCGTACGGCATCGACCCGCTCTCGCTGGAGACGCTCGGCGCCGAAAACTTCCTCGGCACGCTGGTCGGCGACATGATGGCCCACCCCAAGGTGGACGAGGGCACCGGCGAGCTGTTCTGGTTCGACTACGGCCCGCGCCCGCCCTACCTGCGCTACGGCGTGATCAGCGCGGACGGCCGCGTCGTCAAGACGACCGAGATCGAGCTGCCGGGCCCGCGCCTGCCGCACGACATGGCCATCACCGAGCACCACGCGGTGCTGATGGACCTGCCGCTGGTCCAGGACGCCGAAGCCGCGAAGCTGGGCCGCCACAAGCTGCACTTCGACCGCTCGCTGCCGAGCCGTTTCGGCGTCATGCCACGCTACGGAGACGGTAGCCAGATCCGGTGGTTCGAAGCGAGCCCGTGCTACATCTACCACGTCGTCAACGCCTGGGAGCAGGGCGAAGAGGTCGTCCTCGACGTCTGCCGCGTGCGGAAGCCCGCCCCGCGGGCCGACGCGCACACGCCGCTCGCGAAGATGCTCTCCTACCTGCGCCTCGACGCCCAGCTGCACCGCTACCGCTTCAATCTGCGGACCGGCGCGTGCCGCGAGGCCCCGCTCGACGACGCCAACACCGAGTTCCCGACCGTCGACTCCCGAGCCGTCGGCCGGACGAACCGGTACTCCTACGCGGTGCACATCTCGCCCGAGTCGACGCTGAAGTTCGACGGGCTCGTGCGCTACGACAATCTTGCCGGCTCCAAGACCGAATACCGGTTCGGTCCCGGCCGGTGGGGCAGTGAGGCCCCGTTCGCACCCCGCGACGGAGCAGCCGCCGATTCGGCGGACGGTTATCTGGTGACGTTCGTGCAGGACGAGCGTGAGGGACGCTCGGAACTGGACATCTTCGACGCCGCCGATCTCGCTGCCGGACCCGTGGCCAGGGTCCTGCTTCCCCAGCGTGTCCCGCTCGGTTTTCACGCGACCTGGGTCCGGGCGGACCAGCTGGAAAACCTCCGTTCATGAGATGCCATCGAGAGGGTCGCGCCCGGGACTTCCGGGCGCGGGGATGGTGGAGTGCGGAGACGATCGACCGGCTCGTGAAGGAGCGGGTCAGTGCCGACCCGGAGGGTCTCGCGCTGGTCGATCCACCGAACACCGCCGCACTGGTCGGACGCGACCCGGTGCGGTGGACCTGGAACCGGCTCGACGAACGCGTCGACGTCCTGGCCGCGTTCCTGCTCGCCAGAGGGGTGCGAGCAGGCGACGTCGTGGCCGTGCAGCTGCCGAACTGCTCGGCCCTGGTCCAGGCGTTCCTCGCGATCGTGCGGATCGGCGCGATCGTCACCCCGTTCCCGGTGTCCTACCGGGAACACGAACTCGGCCCGATGTGCCGGCGCACCGGGGCCGTGGGAGTGGTGACCGCATCCAGATACGGCGAGCACGAGCTCGCCGGGGCGGCCCTTGGGCTAATCGGCGCTGCGGCGCCGTCGGTCCGGTTCGTCGTCGCCCGGGGGGACGACGAACCGGCCGGCGCCCTGGCCTGGCCCGAAGACCCGCTGTCCGAAGCGGAGCGATCCACTTTGGACTCCCACCTGACCGAAGCCGACGTGAACGACTGCGTCACGATCTGCTGGACGTCCGGCACCGAAGCCGAACCGAAGGCGGTCCCGCGCTGCCACGGCGACTGGCTCGCGACCGCGCGCGGCTGCGTCCAAGCCGCGGGAATGACCCGCGACGACGTCCTGCTGTCGCCGTTCCCGATGACGAACATGGCCGGCATCGGCGGGATGTTCCTGCCGTGGCTGCTGACCGGCGCCGTGTTCGTCCCGCACCACCCGTTCGACCTGCCGGTGTTCCTCGGCCAGCTCGCCGCCGAACGCGTGACGTACACGCTCGCGCCACCGGCGTTGCTGACCATGTTGCTGCACAACGAAAAGATCCTGTCCGGAGTGGACATCTCGGCGCTGCGCAAGATCGGGTCGGGCTCGGCGCCGCTGTCGCCGTGGCTCGTGCGCACCTGGGCCGAGCGGTACGGCATCGACATCATCAACTTCTTCGGCTCCAACGAGGGCACCGCGCTGCTGTCCGGCCCGGCCGACATCCCGGACCCGGACCAGCGCGCGAGCTTCTTCCCGAACTACGCCTCCGACGTCACCTGGTCGACCCCGGTGGCCGGCTGGACGTCGGTGCGGCTGCACGACCCGGTCACCGGCGAGCACGTGACCGAACCCGGGCGGCCCGGCGAGCTGCACATCGCCGGGCCGACGGTGTTCGCCGGCTACCTCACGCGGCTGGGCGAGCCCCTGGACACCGCGTCGTTCGACGAGGACGGGCACTTCGGCACCGGCGACGTCTTCGAGGTCGCCGGCGACCGCGGGGAGCTCCTGAAGTACGTGGACCGGATGAAGGACCTGGTCATCCGCGGCGGCATGAACATCTCGCCGGCCGAGGTCGAGGGCCTGCTGGCCGGGCACCCGGACGTCGCCGACGTCGGCGTCATCGGCGTCCCGGACGACGTCATGGGGGAGCGGGTCTGCGCGGTCGTCGTGCCCGGCGCGCGCAAGCCGTCGCTCGACGAGCTGGTCGCGTACCTGCGCGAGAAGAAGGTGGCCGCGTTCAAGCTGCCGGAACGGCTCGAGTACGCCGACGCCTTGCCCCGCAACCCGGTGGGGAAGATCCTGAAGCGGCAGCTGCGGGAAAGTCTGGAGTGAGGCCATGACGGTGTTCGTGCTGGGCGGGGCGCAGACCGACTTCGCGCGCAACTACGCGAAGGAGGGGCGCGGGATCCTCGAGCTGTTCGCCGAGGTCGTGCCCGCCGCCCTCGCGGACGCCGGAGTCAGCGCCGAGGACGTCGGAGTCGCGCACGTCGGGAACCTCGCCGCGGAACTGTTCACCGGCCAGGCCCAGCTCGGCGGGCTGCTGGTGGCCGCCGTGCCCGAGCTGGACGGCGTCCCGTCGACCCGGCACGAAGCCGCGTGCGCGTCCGGCAGCACCGCCGTCCTCGCCGCGTGCGCCGACATCGAGGCGGGCCGCTACGACCTGGCGCTGGTCGTCGGCGTCGAACTGATGCGCAACGTCGACGGGCAGCGCGCGGCCGAGCACCTCGGGTCCGCCGCGTGGGCCGGCCACGAGGCCGTCGGCGCGAAGTTCCCGTGGCCCGCGCTCTTCGCCGACGTCGCTTCCGCGTACGACGAGCGGTACGGCCTCGATCCCGAGCACCTCGGGCAGTTCGCCGCGCACGCTTTCGACCGCGCGGCCCGGAACCCGCTCGCCCAGGCCCGTGACTGGCGCTTCCCGGACGGCGCCTTCGGAACCGACGACGAGCTGAACCCGCTGATCGAAGGGCGCCTGCGCAAGCAGGACTGCGGCCGGATCACCGACGGCGCCGCCGCGGTCCTGCTGGCTTCGCCGGCGTTCGCCGAACGCCTCGGCGGCGGCTTCCCGCGCATCGCGGGCTTCGGGCACCGCACCTCCCACATCGGCCTGGCCGAGAAGCTGGCCGCGGACGGCGAGTACCTGTTCCCGCACCTGCGCGGCGCGGTCGTCGACGCCTACGACCGCGCCGGTGTGCCCGGGCCGGACGCGCTCGACGTCGTCGAGCTGCACGACTGCTTCACGATCACCGGGCTCGTCGCGCTGGAGCACCTCGGCGCCGCGCCGCCTGGCGGCGGGGGCGAGTTCATCGCCGGCGGCGGGCTCGACGCGGCCGGCGTCAACCCCGGCGGCGGCCTGCTCGGGCTCGGCCACCCGGTCGGCGCGACCGGCGTCCGGATGCTGCGCGACGCCGCCCGGCAGGTGACCGGGACGGCTGGAGAAACGCAGGTCGAGGGCGCGCGGACGGCGTTGACGCTCAACGTCGGCGGCTCGTTCACCACGGTCGTCACAATGGTGGTCACCGCATGAGGCTTTCGGTGTCGCTGGGGCTCTGGCAGGACCGCCCGCCGGAGGAGGCCCTCGAAACCGCGCGGGCCGCGGAGGCCGCCGGGTACCCGGAACTGTGGATCGGCGAGATGGCGACCTGGGACGCGTTCGCCCTGGGGACCGCGATCGGCGCGGCGACGTCCAGGATTTCGCTGACGTTCGGGCCGCTGGCGGTGACCGTGCGGGACCCGGCGACGATCGCGATGGGCGTCGCGTCGGTCGCGGCCCTGACCGGCCGGACCACCGGCGTCGCGCTGGGCACGTCCAGCGACGTCGTGGTGCGCGGGTGGCACGGCCGGTCCCGGGCTCGTGCCGCGACGGCGCTGGAGGAGTCGGCGATCGCCGTGCGGCAGCTGCTGGCCGGCGAGAAGTCCACTGTGGACGGTTCGGTGGTCGGCTCGCGGGGGTACCGGCTGCGGCTGGCGGCGCCGAAGTCGCCGCTGACGATCGCCGCGTTCGGCCCGCGGGCCCTCGGCGTCGCCGCGCGGCACGCCGACCGGATGGTGGTCAACCTGGTCAGTCCGGCCGCCGCGGCTTCGTTGGTGCGGGGACTGCGGGACGCGGCCGCGCGGGCGGAGGTCGCGCCTCCGCCGGTCGCCGCGTGGGTGGTCGGCGCGGTGGACCCGGGCCCCGCGGAGATCGAGCAGCTGCGGCGCGGGGTGGTCGGGTACCTGGCGGCGCCGGGGTACGGCGAGATGTTCCGCGCGGCGGGCTTCGGCGAGCTGGTGGACTTCGCGCGCACCCGCCCGCACCCGCGCGAGCTGCTGGCGGCCGTGCCGGTGGAAGCCATCGCCGCGGTCGGTCTCGTCGGGTCCCGCGAAGACATCGCAGCGAAGGCGCGGGAGTACGCGGAAGCCGGGGTCGACGAGCTGGCGATCGTGCCCGCGACCGGCGACGACGATCCCGGTGGCGCGAAAACCCTCGCCGCGTGTCGATCCGCGGCCGGCTCGTTCGACGCGTAGGCATGACTGAGCCGACGAAGACCAAGAACCTCGACCAGAACGGGCGCCCGGAGCTGCCGTGGAGCCGGGCGCGCGACCTCCTCGCGACCCAGACCCCGCACGAAAACCTGACGTTCTTCGTCGGGACCGTCCGCCCCGACGGGCGGCCGCACGCCGCCGGCGTCGGCGCGATCTGGGTCGACGACGCCCTCTACTTCGTCAGCGGGGACGGCACGCGCCGGGCCCGCAACCTGGCGGCGAACCCCGCGTGCAGCGTCTCGGTGCGCTTGAAGGGGCTCGACCTCACCCTGGAGGGCGAGGCCGAGCGGATTTCCGATCCCGCCACCCTCGAGCGGGTGGCGGCTGTCTACCGCGAGGGCGGCTGGCCCGCGACGGTGTACGAAGGCGGCTTCAACGCGCCGTTCATGGCGCCGAGCGCGGGACCCGCGCCGTGGTTCCTGTACCGGCTGGCGCCGAGCCGGGCGATCGGCGTCGCGGGCGCCGAGCCCCACGGCGCGTCCCGCTGGGACTTCACCCGCTGACCGCCGCGGCCACGACCGCGCCGATGTGCCGCATGCCGGTGGCGTTGGGGTGCAGCGGGGCCGCGACCGCCGTCGGGATCACGCTCTCGAACCACTTGACGCCGGGCAGCTTGCACACGTCGTGCCCGATCGACGCCGTCCGGACGTCGACGTACCGCGCGTTGTGCGCGGCCGCCTGCCGGGCCAGGGCTGCGTTCGTCTTATCGATGCTGCCCTGGATGTAGTTGGCGTCGCGCGGGGTCAGCGGCGCGACCGGCCAGCACCCGTTGTGCGGCAGGTAGGTGCCGTACCCGGCGACGAAGACGCCGGCGTTCGGCGCCTTCGCGTGGATCGCGTCCAGCAGCGCGCCCCACGTCGGCTCGAACGCGGCGATCTTCTCGGCCAGCTGGTCGTGGCCGCCGGCGGTGTAGCGGTCGACGCAGTCCGGGTTGATGCCCGGCAAGAGGTTGATGCAGCTGGTGGCGGCACCGACCAGGCCGACGTCGTTGCCGCCGATGGTCACCGTGACGGTCTTCGTGCTCGCGCTCAGCGCGTCCAGCTGCGGCGGGACCGCGCCGGTTTCCGTCGACTGCGGTGCGTACATGTCCGCGGTCGTCGCGCCGGAGCACGTGACGTCCTTCAGCGGGACGCCCAGCCGCTGCGCGGCGACGTGCGGGTAGTTCGCGAGCGACCGCAGGCAGCCCGGGGACGAGAGGTCCGGGGGCAGGATCAGCGGACCGGCCGCCGCCGAGTCCCCCAGGGCGACGTACCCGCCGGTGGCCGCGGCCGCCGTCCCCGCGGTCGTCGCCAGCGCCGCGACCAGGATCGTGATGAACGCCGTTGTCCTCACTCGCACGCCGTCCTCCTTGACGTAGTGCTGATGGTTGGCTTCCGTGACACCATCGGCACCGAGGGTGGCCGGATTGACTGGGAATCCGGGCAGAGAACGAGGGGATCGGTTGTGACGGAGCACAAAGCCGGCGGCGACCTGATCCTCGGCGGCCAGCGCGTCCACGAGCGGCTGACCCGCGATGAGCCGGAGCTGATCGCGCGGGTGCTGACGCGCATCCAGGAGCAGGTCGCCGACTACCGGCGGCTGCCGGTCGAGGAGCTGGCCGGCGACATCGCGCGGATCACCCGGCAGGCGGTGCGCGCGTTCGCCCGGAGCCTGCGCGAGGACCGGCAGCTCAACGACGCCGAGCTGCGGCAGATCGGCGCGTCCGCGGTGCGCCGGGCGGAAGAGGGCTTTCCGCTGGAGGCCGTGCTGACCGCGTACCACGTCGGCGCGCGGGAGATCTTCGCCGTCGGGTCGGCGGACGCGGGCCGCGCGGACGTCGCCGACCTGCTCGACGTCGCCGACCGGGTGCTCGCGTTCGTCGGCACCATCACCGGCGCCGTCACGCGGGGCTACCTGGAGGAGCTGCGCACGAAGGTCGGGCAGGAGCACACCGCGCGCCGGACGCTGCTTTCGGTGCTGGCCGAGGGCGGCCCGGTCGACGGCGTCGCCCGCAGCGCCGGTCTCACGCTGCCCGCGCGGTACCTGGTGCTGAGCGTCGAGCTGGGGCCGCACGCGGACGAGGCGTCGCCGGGCGTCGACGCCGGGATCGCGGTCCGCCGGAAGCTGCGGCGGTTCCTGGCCGCGTTCGAACAGTCCTGCGGCGAGGGCGTCCTGGCTTCGCTGGACGGGCCGGGCGGGCTGGTGCTGCTGCCGCTGGCCGGCCGGCTCGCCGACGTGGCGGAGTGGCGTTCCCTGCTGGACACCGCCGGGCGCGCGGCGGGCGTCGACGTGCTGGCCGCGGCCGAGACGGCGGCGCCGTCCGAGGTCCGCGACGTGGCCGGGCGGACGGGGGAGGTCCTGGAGGTGCTGCGCTGGTTCGGGCGCCCGCCGGGGCTGTACCGGCTGGACGACGTCCTGGTGGAGTACCAGCTGACCCGCCCGGGCGCGGCCCGCGACCGGCTCGCGGCGGTGCTCGCGCCGCTGGACGCGCACCCGGAGCTGCTCGAGACGCTCGCGGCCTACCTGGAGCTGGACACGAACCGCCGCCGCACGGCGACCCGCCTGCACGTCCACCCCAACACGGTCGACTACCGGTTGCGGAGGGTGCGGGAGCTGACCGGCATCGATCCGCTGCACCCGGCGGGTCTGCCGCGGATCATCGCGGCACTGGCGGCCCGGCGCGCTTCGGAGCCGCGGCGCGGGTGACCGGGGTGGGGCGCTTGGGGTGGGGGCGGGCTCGCGCAGGTCATCGCGGTGTTCCGGCGGGAGCGGACGTGCCGCTTGCCGGCCCGCCGAGTCACTCGCGCGAGTGGTCGGCGTGCACCGGCCTCGGCGAGCCTCGCGATCGCGGTGAGGAATCCCTTCCGTTCGCCGGGCTGACCGTTTGCGGTGAGCCTCGCGATCGCGGTGAGGAAACCCTTCAGTTCACCGGCTCACCGTTCGCGGCAAGCCTCCCGATCCCGCCCAGGCACCCCTCAGTTCACCGGGCTGACCGTTCGCGGCGCGTCGACCGCGGCAGCGCGGCGAGGAGCCGGGATCCGGACCCGGGCCGGGCGCCGCGCGGTGTGCGCGGCCACCCCGGCCACCACAGCCGCCGCGAGGACACCCGCCGCCAGCGCCGAAGCCGCGTCGAACCGCAGCTCCCCGGCCCGGCCGAGGACGAACCCCGAGTCCAGTGCCCACGCCACCACCGCGACCCCGATCGCGGCGGTGACCGAGCTCCAGAAGCCGGTCAGGAGCACCACCAGCCCGAGCGTGACCAGCGCGTACCACGGATTCCGCGTCGCCCCGGCGACGTCCGCCAGCACCACCGCGACCACCGCCGCCACACAGCCGAACGGGAACCCGAAGCCACCACTCATGCCGTCCAGCAAAGCCCCGGCCCGGCCGGCGAGCATGATCCAGGACACATTCCCTACGCCCGGACCCCCGGATCTTGACGCGCTATTGACCCGTCACGCGCCCGATCGCCTCGACCAGCACCGGCCACACCGCGGGCGGCAGGTTGTGCCCCATCCCCGGGACCACCAGCAGCTCCGCATCCGGGATCGCCTCCGCCGTCGCCTTGCCGCCGCTCACGTCGATCAGCGGGTCGGCGTCGCCGTGGATCACCAGGGCCGGCAGCCGGACGTCGCGCAGCCGGGAGGTGCGGTCGCCGGAGGCCACCACCGCCGCCGCGTGGCGCAGCGTGCCCACCGGGTGGCGGGCGCGGTCGTAGTGCAGCGTCGCCTTGGCCAGCAGGAACGCCTCGTCGTCCGGGTAGCCGGGGGAGCCGAGCTTCCGGTAGCCCTCGACGCTGTCGGCGAGCGCCTGCTCGCGCGTCGACGCCGGCGGGCGCGCCAGCAGCCCCAGCGCCCACGGCTCGGCCTGCCCGACCGCGGGGTCGCCGGTCGTCGACATGATCGACGTGACCGACAACAGCCGGTCCGGGTGGTCGATGGCCAGCTGCTGCACGATCATCCCGCCCATCGACGCGCCGACGACGTGCGCGCGGGCGATGCCGAGGGCGTCGAACAGCCCGACGGCGTCGTCGGCCAGGTCCGAGAGCAGGTACGGCGCCGTCGCCAGGTCGCCGGCGGCCAGCGCGGCCAGGTCCGGCGCGGGCAGGTGGTCGAGCCACGTCGAGAGCCCGACGTCCCGGTTGTCGTAGCGGACCACGAAGAACCCGCGCCCGGCGAGCAGCTCGCAGAAGCCGTCCTCCCAGGTGATCATCTGGGCGCCGAGGCCCATCACCAGCACCAGCGGCGGATTGTCCGGATCGCCGAAGGTGTCGTATTCGAGCTCGAGACCGTTGGCCTGTGCGCGTGCCATACCCCGATCCTGCCGTACCCCCGCGGCGCTGGCACGGGTCCCACTCGTGCGGTTACCGTTACCCCCCATGCCGACCTCATCCTCGGGCACGGGCCAGCGTCCGCGGTCGCGCGCCGCGGCGGGACTGCCGGCGCTCACGGCCGACCGGATCATCGACGCCGCGACGACCCTGACCGCCGAACGCGGCCTCGACAACTGGACGCTGCGGGAGCTCGCGCGCGCCGTCGAGGCCTACCCGGCGGTGATTTACCACCACGTCGGTGATCGGGACGCGGTGGTCAACGCCGTCGTCGACCGGGTGGTCGGCCTGCTGGAGCTGCCCGGCGGGGACCTGCCGTGGCAGGACTGGTTCACCGAACTGCTGGCCTCGCTGCGCGCAGTGCTGCGCACGTACCCCGGCTGCGCGCGGCGGCTCGCGTTGTTCGGCCCGTCCGTCCAAGCGGCCACGCGCAGCATCGACGCCGGCGTCGGCGTGCTGCTGCAGGCGGGCTTCGGCCGCGAAAGCGTGCTGGCGTACAACCTGCTGCTGATGACGGCGTGCCAGTTCGTCGCGATGGAGGACGACCGCGACGGCGCGCTCGCGCTGCGGATCGACAACACCGAGGAGTACGCCACCTACCGCGAACGGGCCGACCTGCCGGGCATGGCCGAGCTCGGCGCGGCGATGCACGACCTGATGGGCGACCCCGACCTCGCGGCGGGCTACTACGCACAGCTGTACGACTACGCGGTCGGCCGGTGCCTCGACGGGCTGGCCTGCCGACTCGGCGAACTGGGCGGATCGGGGTTGACAGCGACTTGACAGCGGCCCGGCGTACCGTGGACGTGCGTCGGCGGTTCGCCCGCTGACCCGGAGCCCCTGGCGCCCTCCTCCCCCTCGTGGCGCCGGGGGCTTCGGTCTACTCCGGACCGTTCGGGTGCGCCGGTTCCGCCTGGATCGCCGGGAAGATCTCGCCGACGAGCGTGACGAGCGACTTGGACAGCAGCAGGTGCACCTGGGCGCGGGTCAGGGATCCGCGCACGAGCCATTCCCGGCCGGCGGACTTCACCATTCCGCCGAACGCGCGCACGAGCGCGTTGAGCTCGGGGCCGTGCTCGCTCGCGCTGGAAAGCCCGACGGCTTCGAGCACGCGGTCGGCGGATTCCCGGTCGGCTTCTTCGAGGATGCGCTCGACTTCGAGGTCGCGCCCGATGCCTTCCGGGGCGATGGCGGCGAGCCACATCCGCTCCTGGCTGGTGACCATGTCGAGGAACCACTCGATGGCGACGTCGGCGCGCAGCTCGAGCGGCCCGTCGGGCAGGATCTCCACGGCCAGCCGCGGCACGGTTAGCGCGCGGCGGATGATTTCCAGGTACAGCTCGCGTTTCGTGCCGAAGTAGTGGTTGATCAACCCCCGCGCGACCCCGGCCGCCGCGGCGATGTCCGAAGTGGACACTTCGGAGTAGGGGCGGTCACCGAACAGCCGCGCCGCGCAAGCGTAGATCTGTTCCTTCCGTTCGTCCGGTTCCAGTCTTCGCCATCTCGGCGCCGGCTCGGTGTTCATGGTCCCATCGTCGCACGCGAGGTGGGGTGGGGCAGGGCAGTGGGCACGATGTCGGACGCCGATCCCCGATCGGGGCACGCTCAGTCCGGGAGAGTGATCGGAGCGAGGTCCTCGAAGAGGTCCCCGGGCCCCGGGTTCACCGGATCGGTTCCCCCGCCGAAGTGGTGCAGCACGCCCCAAACCGCGTTGAGCGCCGTCTGGACCGCGCCCTCCGCCCAGCCCGCCGTCCACGACACGTCGTCGCCCGCCAGGAACAGCCCCCGGTACCGCGCCGGCAGCGAGTCCTGCATGAAGTGC
The DNA here is from genome assembly GCF_055633805.1 of Amycolatopsis sp. NPDC114478. Taxonomy (NCBI): domain Bacteria; kingdom Bacillati; phylum Actinomycetota; class Actinomycetes; order Pseudonocardiales; family Pseudonocardiaceae; genus Amycolatopsis; species Amycolatopsis sp. NPDC114478. The sequence continues at coordinate 38,467 of NZ_JBVKDO010000034.1, forward strand.
GTGAACAGCCGGTGCTGGTAGCGGTAGTGCCCCGGCAGGTTCGCCTTGAACGCGCCCATGAAGTGCGGCTCCGCTTCCCACGACACCGTCACCGGGTCGCCGATGATGTGCCGTCGGACGTCCACACCCGAGTAGATCTCGCGCAACGACTGCAACATCACCTCGACGCGCTCACCGACCGGAAGCGGCAGCCACTTCAGCGAGTCGTCGGCCCACGTGTAGGACAGGCAGATCACCGCGGGCGAGTCCGGGTCGGAGCCCAGCAGGTACGTCCCCCGGGGCATGCGGTCGGTGAGCGTCATGCTCATCGTGTCACGGCCGGTCGCCGGATCGGGGTCGAGCCAGAACGGCCGGTCCACCGGCACGAACACCTTCGACGACTCCATGTAGTGCGTGCGCTCGATCGCCGTCCAGTGGTCGATCGGGAACAGGGCCTCGTCGCACTCGATCTTGGACAGCAGCATCCAGCTCTGCGCCGTGAACACCGCCGCCGGGAACGTCCGGATGTGGCCGGCGGAGTCGGTCACCGTGATGTTGTTCGGCGCGGTCCGGTGCAGTCTCGTCACGCCGGGGCGCGGGCCGCCCTCGTGCAAGGACGCCAACGACGTTCCGGCGGGCCAGAAAGCGGTCTCCGCGGGCGCGTGCTCCCACAGCCGCAACGGGAGCTGCCTGCTGCCGCCGACGATGCTGCGGTGCTCGTCGTCGGCGCCGGTGTAGACGACGCGCAGGATTTCCAGGATGGAGTTGGGGAAGTCGGTGTCCCAGCCACCGGTACCGAAGCCGACCTGGCCGAAGATCTCGCGGTGGCGGAAGGAGGCGAACGCGGGGGAGTCGCAGAGGAAGCCGTAGAACGTCTGGTGGTCCAGCCGCGGGACGAGCTCGTTCCACAGCCGCTTGATCGTCTTCGCGTCGCGGTCGCGGATCGCCGTCTGCATCTCGGCGAACGACGCGTGCTCGGCCAGCGTCCGGTCCCACGCCGCGGCGACGTCGCGGAAGACCGCGGGCAGGTCCTCGGGGGTGCGCGCGTAGTGGCTCTGTCCTTTGAGGTCGACGACCGTGCTCGGCGTCCCCGGCGCCAGCGGGTTGGGGAACGGCGTCGTTTCGAGGCCGACCTTGTCGATGTAGTGGAACAGCGCGGTCGACGCGGGCGGGAAGCGCATCGCGCCCATCTCGGCGACGACGTCGTCCGGGCAGCCGGGGAACCGCACGGTGCGCAGCCGGCCGCCGAGTTCGGCGATTTCGTAGACCACCGGCCGCAAGCCCAGTTTCATCAGCTCGTACGCGGTGACGACGCCGGACAGGCCGCCGCCGATCACCGCGACCTCGGTGCCGTGCCGGTGGGCCGGGATCGCACCGAGCCCGGCGGGGTGGGCGAGGTAGTCGTCGTAGGCGAATGGGAAGTCGGGGCCGAACATCGTGATCGGGCGGTCCGCCGGCTGGTCGTGGTGGATCGCGGTCGGCAAAGCGGAGGTCATGCGGTGGTTCCTCGGTACAGTTCGGGCCGCCGGTCGGCCAGGTGGGTGTTCTCCAGCCGCGACGCGGTGAGCGCGTCGCGGGTGACTTCAGCGGTGATCAGCGCGGGACCCGCCCCGGCGCGGGTCAGCACTTCGCCGGTCGGGGCGACGACGCAGGAGCGGCCGCAGTAGGTCAGCTCCTGTTCGACGTCACAACGGTTGGCGTAGGCAACGAACAGCTGGCTCTCGTAGGCCCGCGCCGGCACCAGCGTGTCCGCGACCAGCTCGTAGGGGCTCATGAGCGCGGTCGGCACGACCAGCAGTTCGGTTCCGGCCAGCGCGTGCGCGCGGACCAGTTCGGGGAACTCGACGTCGTAGCAGATCAGCAGCCCGACCCGGACGCCGGCGACGTCGGCCTGCACGACCGGCTCGTCGCCGGCGGTGAACCACGCCTTGTCGAGGTCGCCGAACAGGTGTGTCTTGCGGTAGTTGGCCCGCCGCCGGCCGGACGCGTCGACGAGCTGGACGCTGTTGTGGACGGTCCCGCCGTCGGACTCCGGGTAGCCGTACACCAGCGCGGTGCCGGTTTCCCGCGCCAGGGCGGACATCTTCGCCGCCGTCGGTCCGTCGGCGGGCTCGGCGAGTTCGTGCGTCCGCGCGCCGATGTGGTAGCCGGTGGTGCTCATCTCGGCCGTGACGACGAGGTCGGCGCCGGCCGCGCGGACCGCGTCCGGCAGCGCGTCGACCGGGCCCTGGTGGATCGCGACCCTCATGCCAGCCTCGACCGCCGGATCCCGTACCCGAAGTAGATCAGCAGGCCCAGGGCCATCCAGCCGCCGAAGACGACCCAGGTGGCGCCGTCGAGGCTGAACATCATGTAGCCGCAGCAGAGCACGCCGAGGATCGGCGTCACCGGCGAGAACGGCACGCGGAACGAGCGCGGCCGGTCGGGCTGGCGCCGGCGCAGCAGCAGGACGGCGATGTTGACGAGCAGGAACGCGAACAGCGTCCCGATGCTGGTGGCGTCGGCGAGCTTGCCGAGCGGGATGAACGCGGCCAGGGCGGCGACGAAGGCCGAGACGACCAGCGTGTTGATCCGCGGCGAGCCGGACTTGGCGTCCACTTTGGACAGCGACTTCGGCACCAGGCCGTCGCGGGACATCGCGAACAGGATGCGCGTCTGTCCGTAGAGGACGGTCAGCACGACGCTGGAGATCGCCACGATCGCGCCGACGGCGAGCAGCCCGGCCCAGAAGGGGTCTCCCGACACGACGCTCAGCACGTGCGACAGCGCGGCTTCCTGGCCGTCGAACTGCTGCCACGGCAGGGCGCCGACGGCGGCCACGGCGACCAGGCAGTAGAGCACGGTGACGATGCCGAGCGAGAGCAGGATCGCCCGCGGCAGGTCGCGCTGCGGGTTCTTCGCCTCCTCGCCCGCGGTCGACGCGGCGTCGAACCCGATGTAGGAGAAGAAGAGTTTCGCACCACCGGCGCTCATCCCGGCCAGGCCGAGCGGCAGGAACGGGGTGAAGTTCTTCGCCTGCACGGCGGTGAACGCGATCGCGCAGAACAGCACCAGCGTGCCGATCTTGACCGCGACCATGACGGCGTTGGTCCGCGCGCTCTCCTTGGCGCCGGACAGCAGCAGGAACATCGCCAGCACCACGACGACGATCGCGGGCACGTTGACGATCCCGCCCGACCCCGGCGGCTGGCTCAGCGCGTCCGGGATGGCGAAGCCGAAGGCCAGCCGCAGCAGCTCGTTGAGGTACTGCCCCCACCCGACGGCGACCGAGGCGACCGAGACGCCGTATTCGAGCACCAGGCACCAGCCGCAGACCCAGGCGACCAGTTCGCCGAGCGTCGCGTACGCGTAGGAGTAGGACGAACCGGACAGCGGGATCATGCCGGCGAGCTCGGCGTAGGAGAGCGCGGAGAACAGCGCGGTGATGCCGGCGAGCACGAACGACAGCACCACCGCCGGCCCGGCCACCGGGACGGCTTCGCCGAGCACGACGAAGATCCCGCTGCCCAGCGTCGCGCCGATGCTCAGCGTCGTGAGCTGCCCGAGCCCGAGCGACCGCTTCAACGCGCCATGATCACTTTCGGCGACCAGATCGGCGACCGGTTTCCGCCGCACCGTCGCGGCCCGCAGATTCATGCCGACGACGGTATCTGCCGTTCCTGGCACGCAAAACAGGGGAACATTGCGCGTACAGATGAATCACAAGTGATTCATTGCACAACGCGCACGAATCATGGCGAATCGTTCCGCTGACCGGCCGGGAGCAGCACCGTGAACGTCGGCGGGTCCGGCCGGCTCAGCCGCAGCCGGCCGCCCTCGGCCTCCGCGAGGCTGCGGGCCAGCCGCAGCCCGATGCCGTGACCGGACGGCGCCGTCGCGAACGGGTCGGTTTCGCCGAGGTCGGGGCCTTCGTCCGCGACGTCGATGGCCAGCGCGTCGCCCGCGTCGCGGGCCAGCACCGTCACCGTGCCGCGGCCGTGTGTCGCCGCGTTGTCCAGCAGCACCCCGAGGACCTGGCGGACCGCCGCGGCCGCCACCCGCGCCGTCGGCGGGTCCTCGCGGGTGATCCGCAGCGCGCGTCCCTGCGGGCCGAGCACCGCCTCGCCCGCCTGCCGGATCTCCTCCAGGAGGGCGTCGAGGTCGAGCTCGGCCTGCGGCGCCCGGCGCTCCCGGCCCAGCGCCAGGAGATCCTCGATGGTGCGTTCCAGCCGGTCGGCGGACGCGATCCCGGCGCGGATCGCCGCGTACGGGTCCGCGGCCGGCGTCTCCAACGCGGCTTCGAGCTGCAGGCGCAGCCCGGTCAGCGGGTTCCGCAGCTGGTGGGACGCCTCCGCGGAGAACGCGCGCTCGCGCTCGAGGGTCTCGCCGATGCGCACCGCGGTGGCGTCCAGCGACTCGCCGACCCGGTCGATCTCGGCGATCCCGGCCCGGGGGCCGCGGGCGGTGAAGTCGCCGTCGCCGAGGCGCCCGGCCGCGGCGGCCAGCTCCTCCAGCGGCCGGACCAGCCGGGTCGTGAACCGCCGGGCCAGCAGCCAGCTCACCCCGATCGCCGCGACCGCGAGCCCGGCCATGCCGAGCCAGGTCAGCGCGACCCGCATCCGCAGCTCCGCCATCGGCAGCGCCGCGCGGACCACGCCGGTCACCCGGGTGCCGCTGATCACCGGCACCGCCAGCACCACTTCGTCGTCTTCACGGCCGAGGACGACGTCCACGGTCGCACTCGCCGCCTGCCGCTCGACCGAGCCGCCGACGGCGGGGCCGTTCCCGGCGATCAGCCGGGCGTCCGGGCCGTAGATCCCGACCACGCCGCCGACCTCGTCGTCCGCCCGGTCGCGCGGCGGCAGGATCGGTGTCCGGCCGGCGGTCAGGTCGCCCGACACGGCGAGCGCGACGGTGTCCGCGGCCCGCTCCAGGTCCCCCTTGGTGTCGTCGCGGTAGTACTGCATCACCGCGATGCCCAGCGGCAGCGCGAACAGCACGATCGCGACCAGCGCGGCCAGCATGGTCAGGGAGATGATCCGGCGGCGCACGGCTACCCTTCGGCGACGGTCCGGGCCGGGTCTTCCAGCCGGTACCCGTGGCCCCGCAAGGTGGCGATCCGGGGCACCTCGACCCCGGGTCCGGCCGCCGACGCGAGCTTGCGGCGCACCGCCGCGATGTGCACGTCCAGGGTCTTCGTGGAGCCGTACCAGTGCGCGTCCCAGACCTCGGACATCAGCGTCTCGCGGCTGACGGCGACGCCGGGCTGCTCGGCCAGCCGCGCCAGCAGGTCGAACTCCTTCGCCCGCAGCACGACCTCCTGGCCGCCCACGGTGGCGCGGCGGCCCGCGATGTCGACGGTGAGGCCGCCGACGGTCACCGGTGGCCGGGCGCCGGCCGGCGCGCCGCGGCGCAGGTGCGCGCGCACCCGGGCCAGCAGCTCGCCCAGCCGGATCGGCTTGGTGAGGTAGTCGTCGGCACCGGCGTCGAGGCCGACGACGACGTCCATCTCCTCCTGCCGGGCGGTGAGGATGACCAGCACGGTGGCCGGCAACGCGGTCCGCAGGCGGCGGCAGACCTCGACGCCGTCGAGGTCGGGCAGGCCGAGGTCGAGCAGCACCAGGTCGAATTCGCCGGCCTCGGCGGCCTGCAGGGCCGTGCGGCCGTCGCGGCGCCAGCACACCTGGTAACCGTGCAGTCGCAGAGTCGATTCGAGCACGCTGCCGATCGCCGCGTCGTCTTCCACCACCAGCAGGTTCGGCATGCGGGGAGCCTAACCAACGACCCACCGGATCCCCGATGACTGTGGCCTATTCCGCCCGCGTCCCGAGGCCGATCTGCGATATCCGCAGTGCGGCACCGGCGACGGCTTCGGTAAACGCAGCGACTTCGGCGGGTCCGAACCGGCTGCTCGGTCCCGTGATCGCGAGCGCCGCCAAGACGCGCCCGTCGCCGTCGTGCACGGGCGCGGCGACGCTGGACGCGCCGGCTTCCGGCTCGCCGTGGCTGACCGCGGCTCCTGCGGCACCGTCGAGCACCCGCCCGGCGGCCCCGAACCCGAGCGGCAGCTCGTCGCCGACGCGCCCGACGTGCCGGATGGCCAGCGGGCCTTCCTGCTGGGCCACGCAGACCAGCACGCCGGTGCTGCGGACGTAGAGGCCGGCCGTCTCGCGGCACTCCCGCGCCAGCTCGCGCAGCACCTGGCGGACGGGCTCGGGCAGCTGCCACGCGGTGTTCGCCAGCTGCGCCCACCGGAGCATCCCGGGCCCGACGGTGATCCGCCCGTCCGGCCGGGTCCAGAGCAGGCCGCGCTGCTCACAGGTGGCGACCAGCCGCAGCACGGTGGTCTTCGCCAGGCCGCTGGCGGCGGTGAGGTCCTTGACCGCCCAGATCCGGCGGTGTTCGGTGAAGAGGGCGAGCAGGTCGAACGCGCGGAGCACGCTGCGGACAGACCCGTCGTCGTCTGGTTTCATCGAGCGACCCCGTCCGCCTGGTGGTTCCAGCGTACCGCCAGGCGGACCGGGTCAGGCCACGTGTCGCTCGAACGCCGCAACGGTCTCGGCGAGCACCTCCGCGCCCGGCCGGGCCCACAGGTCGGCGTTGAAGACCTCCACCTCGATCGGGCCGGTGTATCCCGCGGTCGCGACCGCCGCGCGAGGTGGCGGTGGGCGATCGGCCGGCAGCCCTTGGCGTCCTGTCGGAGGGTGCTGACGTGGTCAGGCCACGTGTCGCTCGAACGCCGCAACGGTCTCGGCGAGCACCTCCGCGCCCGGCCGGGCCCACAAGTCCGCGTTGAAGACCTCGACCTCGATCGGGCCCGCATACCCCGCCGCCTCGACCGCCGCGCGCAGGTGGCGGTGGTCGATGGGGCCGTCGCCCGGCAGTGCTCGCCCCAGCAGCGGGTCCGGCAGCGGCACCAGCACGTCGCACACGTGGAACCCGGCGATCCGGCCGGCGGCCGCCGCGATCGACGACTCGATCCGCGGGTCCCACCAGACGTGGAACTCGTCGACGATCACCCCCACCTGCCCGGCCGGGTGCTCGGCCGCGATCGCCAGCGCCTGGTCCACAGTGGACAGCACGGACCGGTCCGCGCACTGCATCGGGTGCAGCGGTTCCAAGCCGAGCCGGACACCGCGTTCACCCGCGTACGGCGCCAGCTCGCCCACGGCGTCCGCGACCCGTTGCCGGGACGCGGCGAGGTCGTTGCCCGCAATCCCGCCGACGACGAGCACGAGCACCCCGGCGCCCAGCGCGGCCGCCTCGTCGATCGCCTCGCGCGTCTGCGCCACACCGTCCACAGGGGACCCTTCCGGCGTCACGCCGGTGAAGAACCCGCCGCGGCACAACGACGAAACCCGCACCCCATGCTCCGCCAGCAGCCGCGCGGCCGCGTCGACGCCGGTTTCCGCGACCTTGTCCCGCCACAGCCCGATCCAGCCGACGCCGGCCGCGGCGCAGCCCGCCACCGCCTCCGGTAGCGACCAGGCCTTCGTGGTGATCTGGTTGAGGCTGAACCGCGGGTCCATCACGCCACCCCCGCCACCCGCAGCAACGGCCGCATCCGCGCGACGGCCAGGTCGGGGTCGGCGAGCACACCCGCCTCGTCGGCCAGCCGCAGCAGCGTGGCCAGGTGCGTGATCGTGCGCGCCGACTCGCTCCCGGCGAGCATCCGGAAGTGTTCTTGATGACCGTTCAACCAGGCGAGGAAGACGACGCCGGTTTTGTAGTGCCGGGTCGGGGCGCGGAAGATCTCGCGCGCCAGCGGCACGGTCGGGTCGAGCAGGGCCGCGAACCCGGCGCGGTCGCCGTCGTCCAGACGGGCCAGCGCGGCCGCGGCCACCGGGGCGATCGGGTCGAAGATGCCGAGCAGGGCCTCGCTGTGGCCCTGCTCGTCACCCGCGATGAGCCGCGGGTAGTGGAAGTCGTCGCCGGTGTAGCAGGCGACGCCGGCGGGCAGCGCGCGCCGGAACTCGGTCTCGACCTCGGCGTCCAGCACCGAGACCTTCACCCCGGCGATCGTTCCCGCGTGCTCGGCGCAGAGCGCGGCGAGCTCCCGGGCGGCCGCGCGAACGTCGTGGTGGCCCCAGTAGCCGGCCAGCGCCGGGTCGAACTGCTCGCCCAGCCAGTGCAGGAGGACCGGCCCGCTCGCCTCGGACAGCAGCTTCCCGTAGGCCGCGTGGTAGTCGTCGGGGCCCTTGGCCGCCGCGGCGAGCGCCCGGCTCGCCATGACGACCGGGACCGCGCCCGCGCCGCCGACCAGGTCCAGCTGCGCGCGCCAGGCGTCCACAATGGACGCCGGGGTGGCCGGCCCCGCGGGCAGCTGGTCGGTGCCGACGCCGGCGCACCACCGGCGGCCCCCGGCGAGCGCGCCGGTGCGCGTCACGAGCTCTTGGGTGGCCGCCCAGTCGAGACCCATGCCGCGCTGCGCGGTGTCCATCGCCTCCGCGACGCCGAGCCCGCACGCCCAGACGTGCTCGCGGAAGGCCAGCGTGGTGTCCCAGTCGATCGCGCCGGGTTCGTCGGCGAGCGCGTCCGCGACGACGTGCACGGCGGCGTAGGCGATCCGCGACGACGGCGGGGTGCCCGGCGGCGCGGGCCGCGGCGGGCCGGCCGGCGACCAGTTCACGAGCCCGCCGCCGGGAACCGGGAGCACGAGCATCGGATGACCTCCGCGAGAGTCAGAAAGCGCTTTCTCGATTCCACGGTAGGGCCTGTGCCGGAGCACGACAAGGCCCGACCGGGTCAGCGTTTGGGGCGCGCGGTGCTGTCCCGCAGGACGACTTCGCCCGACAGCCGGACGGTCCGCGGCCGGGTGCCGCCGGCCCCGTTGATCGCCAGGTCCATCGCCCGTTCGCCGAGCTCTTCCAGCGGCAGCCGGACCGTGGTCAGCGCCGGGGCGAGGTCGCGGACGACCGGGATGTCGTCGAAGCCGGCGACCGAGATGTCCCCGGGAACGGACAGGCCTTCCTCGCGCAACGCCGTCATCGCGCCGATCGCCATCACGTCGGTGACGGCGAAGACGCAGGTCGGCAGCTTGCGCTTGCGGCCGGCGAGCAGCCGCTTGGTCGCCTCGTAGCCGCCGTCGCGGGTGAAGGCGGCTTCGACGACGTCGTCTTCGTGCAGCGTGATGCCGTGTTCGGCGAGCGCGTCGGTGAACCCGGCCAGCCGGTCGATGACGGTGCTCAGCTTCCGCGGTCCGGCCAGCACGGCGAACCGCTTGTGGCCGAGCCCGACCAGTGCCTTCGCCAGCGCCGCGGCGCCGCCCTTGTTGTCCGGCTGCACGGTGTCGATCTTGAGCCCGCGGTGGCGGCTGACCGCCGCGACCTGACCGCCGCCGCGGCGGTAGGGCTCGAGCTCGGCGGCCATCGCGCGTTCCCACGCGCGGTCCTCGAACGCCGAACCGATCAGCAGGATCGCCGCGGCCCGCTGCGCGCGCAGCGTCGAGACGTAGGCGACTTCGCGGTCCGGGTCGCGGAAGGTGCCGGCCAGCATCACGAGCAGCCCGTTGTCGGTGGCCACCCGCATCACCCCGCCGGCGATCGCGGCGAAGTACGGGTCGCTGACGTCGTGGCAGATCACGCCGACCGTGCGGTGGGTGCCCCCGGCGAGCGCCTGCGCGTGCGCGTTGGGGGCGTAGGCCAGCTCGGCCGCGGCGGCGGAAACGCGCTCCCTCAGGTCGGCGCGGACGGACGCGGTGCCGTTGAGCACCCGCGACGCCGTCGCGAGCGAGACGTTCGCGCTGCGTGCCACGTCTTCCAGTGTCACGTGCGGCCGGGCCTTCATGGCTGGCTCCTCCAAGATCGGTCTCGAGTGTCTCGGCGTGCTCGGTCGGTGCAATCTACTGGGAGGGGGGTGGGCCGGGAGAAGCCGCTGGCCGGGGGACCTGACCCGTTCGAGTGAAATGCGCGGGAAGATCGGGGGCCTCGGGTGTGTTGAAAACAAGGAGAACCTTCAAGTGGTTTGTATGCCACTGCACTGATGACCGCGAAAGGAACCACGCATGCTGTTCGGTGACGAGCACGTCCGCCGCTACGAGGAGACCGATGGCGAGGTCGGCCACGACTGGAGGGACGGCGTCCCGGCGCTCGTGCTGACCACCAAGGGCCGCAAGACCGGGCAGGAGCGCAAGTTCGCCCTGATCTACCAGGAAGTCGACGGCAACCCGGTGATCGTGGCGTCCAAGGGCGGCGCGCCGAACCACCCCGGCTGGTACTACAACCTCCTCGAGACCCCCGAGGTCGGCGTGCAGGTCAAGGCCGACAAGTTCAAGGCCCGTGCCCGCACGGCCGAGGGCGAAGAGCGCGCGAAGCTGTGGGAAAAGCTCGCCGCCGTCTGGCCGGACTACAACGAGTACGCCAAGAAGACCGACCGCGAGATCCCGGTCGTGGTGCTCGAGCGACTGTGATCTGCGCCGCGTTCCGCGGGCGCGGGGGCCGATCCGGCCGTCCGTCGGCTACGAATGACAGCCATGGACCGCTGGACCGCCCTGGACACCGAAGGTGAGCTGCTCACCCGACGCCAGATGATCGCCTACGGCCGGCGCTTCGCCCGCGCCGGCCGGGGCGCCTGGTACAGCTTCGCGATCGAGGTCGTCTGGCAGTTCCTCGTCCAGACGACCCGCTTCCGGGTGCGGGGCTCGCACCACATCCCGAAGACCGGCGGCGTGCTGGTGGCGTCGAACCACCTGTCGTTCGCCGACCCGACGACGCTCACGGCGTTCTGCCTCGCCGCCGGCCGCGTGCCGCGGTACCTGGCGAAGGCGTCCTTGTGGAACCTGCCGGTGGTCGGGCGCGTGATGCGCTCGGGTCGGCACATCCCGGTGTACCGCGGCGCGGCGACGGCCGCCGAGGCCTACCGCGACCTGGTGTCGTCCGTGCGGGCCGGTGAATGCGTCGCCGTCTTCCCGGAGGGCACGTTCTCGACGGACCCGGACGGCTGGCCGATGCGCGGCAAGACGGGCATCGTGCGCGCCGCGCTCGAAACCGGCGCGCCGGTGATCCCGGTGGCCAACTGGGGCACCCACCGCCTGCTGCCGTCGACGGCGTGGTTCCCGCGCGGCTTCCCGCGCAAGACCGTCGAGCTCGTGGCCGGGCCGCCGGTCGACCTGTCGGACCTGCGCGACCGCCCGCTCACCCGCGAGGTGCTGGAGGAGGCGACGGCCCGGATCATGGGTGCGGTGACGTCGCTGCTGGAGACGATCCGCGGCGAGGAGCGGCCCGTCGCCGCGTGAGGTCCGCGTCACCCCGCCCGGGCGTCTCGATGGGGGTAGTTTCGGCTCATGAGTGCACAACACTTTGATGTCGTCGTGCTGGGGGCCGGGGTGGGCGGCTACGTCGCGGCGATCCGCGCGTCCCAGCTGGGGCTGAGCGCCGCCGTGGTCGAGGAGAAGTACTGGGGTGGGGTGTGCCTGAACGTCGGGTGCATCCCGTCCAAGGCGCTGCTGCGCAACGCCGAGCTCGCGCACATCGTGACCCAGGAGGCGTCGGCGTTCGGGATCTCTTCCGACAGTCCGATCCGGGTGGACTACACGGCCGCCTACGAGCGGAGCCGGAAGGTCGCCGACGGGCGCGTCAAGGGCGTGCACTTCTTGATGAAGAAGAACAAGATCACCGAGTTCGACGGGCACGGGACGTTCGTCGACGACCACACCCTCGAGGTCAACGGCTCGCAGATCACCTTCGACCACTGCATCATCGCCACCGGGGCTACCACCCGGTTGCTTCCGGGGACTTCGCTCAGTTCGCGCGTGGTTACTTACGAAGAGCAGATCCTGTCCAGTGAGCTGCCTTCGAGCATCGTGATCGCCGGTGCCGGCGCCATCGGGGTCGAGTTCGCTTACGTACTGCGCAACTACGGTGTCGACGTCACCATCGTCGAGTTTCTCGATCGGATGGTGCCGCTGGAGGATGCCGAGGTTTCGGCTGAGCTTGCTCGGCGGTATCGGAAGCTCGGGATCAAGGTGCTCACCTCGACTCGGGTCGAGTCGATCGATGACTCCGGTTCTTCGGTGCAGGTGACTGTGTCGTCGGAGAAGGAGGGGCAGCAGGTTCTCTCCGCCGACAAGGTTCTTCAGGCCATCGGGTTCCAGCCCCGGGTCGAGGGGTATGGGCTCGACAAGACCGGGGTTGCTCTTACCGATCGTGGTGCCATCGCCATCGATGGGCGGGGGCGCACCAACGTTCCGCACATCTTCGCCATCGGTGATGTGACCGCGAAGCTGATGCTGGCGCACGCTTCCGAGTCGATGGGTGTTGTCGCCGCGGAGACCATCGCCGGTGTCGAGACGATGGAGCTCGACTTTCCGATGATTCCGCGGGCTACTTACTGTCAGCCGCAGATCGCCAGTTTCGGGTGGACTGAGGAGCAGGCTCGGGAGAAGGGGTTTGACGTTCGCGTCGCCAAGTTCCCCTTCACCGCCAATGGGAAGGCTCAGGGGCTGGGGGATGCTGGTGGGTTCGTCAAGCTGATCAGTGACGCCAAGTATGGGGAACTGATCGGTGGGCATCTCATCGGGCCTGATGTCACCGAGCTGCTGCCGGAGCTGACTTTGGCTCAGCAGTGGGATTTGACCGTTCACGAGGTTTCTCGGAACGTTCATGCTCATCCGACTTTGGGTGAGGCTGTCAAGGAAGCTGTTCATGGGCTTGCCGGGCACATGATCAATATGTGACTTCCGTGCTTCGCCCCGATGCCTGATTGTCACTACGGCCGGCGAGTTGGGTCAAGGCGGGAAAGCGTGCCTTGACCCGGCTCGCCGGCCGTGTACTGCGGCTTCGTATCGGGGCCGGGGAGGTGTGGGCTTGTGGTTGCCCTGGCAGACCTCGATCGGCTTCGGGGTCTTCTCCTGCGCAACGATCTGCTTGTCGATGTGCTCTCTGTTGCTCGTGATCTCGCTCTTCCTTGCTGGTATCTGACCGCCGGCTGTGTTGTTCAGACCGTCTGGAATGTTCTTACCGGGCGGGGTGCCGCTGATGGCATCGACGACTCAGGTGCGCAACGAGGCTCGCGTGCATCTCTGGTATCCAGCCAAGTTCGGTGTTCCCTGGCCGCCCTTTGCCAGCTGCGAGGCGGCGATCGACTCCTTCCCGGCCGTCTGCTCGTGCGTGGGTGTTCGGGTTGAGCTCGACGGCTCGTGGCACTTCTACGCTCCGCACGGCCTTGACGATCTCTTCGGCCTGGTCGTCCGGCCCAATCCCGTGCTCGCGCCTCGGGAAGTCTTCGAACGCAAAGCCGCCCGGTGGAAGGAACGCTGGCCCGAGCTCACCGTCCTGGCTTCGCCCAGCTGGTGACCGGCGAGTGGAATCGTTCTCATGTTTGCCTGATCGTTCCAGCATGTGGGCGCCGGTACGTTCCCGACTTTGGTCGGTGGACCACCGGGCGGTCACTCCTTAGATTCTCCCCATTACACCCGGTTGGGTGTCATACGGCCGAGTGCCTTCAGGGAGAAATCGATGGTGAGATTCAGCCGGGTCGCCGCGCACGCGGTTCCGCTGACGGTTGGCGCCTTGCTGCTGACCACGGGGGTTTCCGCGGCTCAGCCGTCCACCGTGGACGCCGCCGCCGCGCGGACCGAGGCGGGCATCAACGCTCTGCAAAGCATCAAGAAGAGCTTGACCCCTGCCGAGCGCAAGCAATCGAGCCAGCTCGTCGTCGAGAAGCGGTTGCGGGCCGACCGGTCCCTCGCCGCGAAGCTGCCCGACTACCGCTCCGGCGTCGGGGTCAGCACCGCCGGCACAATCTCGGTCGACATCGCCGCCAGCCGTGACCAGGCCGTCGCGGACGCCGTCAAGGCCGCCGGTGGCTCTGTCCGCTATGCCGCGGGTGGCGCCGTCCGCGCCGACCTGCCGCTGGCCGCCGTCGATGCCATTGCCGGGCGCGCCGATGTCGCCGAGGTCCGGCCCGCTTCGCAGGCGACCACCTGGAGGGAGCCGGGCAACCGGGATGCCGCCGTGCAGGCCGCTGCCGCGACCCAGGTGTCCGAAGGCGACAAGGCCCACGGTGCCGACACCGCCCGCGCCACCTACGGCGTCAGTGGATCCGGCGTGAAGGTCTGCGTCCTCTCCGACGGCGTCGACTCGCTCGCGAAGTCGCAGAGCGCCGGCGAACTGCCCACTGTGGACGTCCTGTCCGGCCAGAAGGGCAGCGGCGACGAGGGCACCGCGATGCTGGAGATCATCCACGACCTCGCGCCGAACGCCGCCCTCGGCTTTGCCACCGCTTTCACCAGCGAGGCCAGCTTCGCCGCGAACATCCGCGCGCTGCGGACCACCGGGCACTGCACGATCATCGTCGACGACGTCGCCTACTTCGACGAGTCGCCGTTCCAGGACACGCAGGTCGCGCAGGCGGTCAACGACGTCACCGCGGCCGGCGTCCTGTACTTCTCCTCGGCCGGCAACTCGGGCAACGCGACCGACGGCACCAGCGGCTACTACGAGGGCGACTTCCGCGCGTCCTCGTCGAAGATCAGCGGCGTCACCGGCACCCCGCACGACTTCGACCCCAGCAGCACGACGCAGAACTTCGACGCGCTGTCGGCGGGCTCGCTCGGCAAGCCCGTGACGCTGTTCTGGTCCGACCCGTGGGGCAAGTCCGCCAACGACTACGACCTGTTCATCCTGAACTCCTCGGGCAGCGTCGTGGCGTCGAGCGAGAACAGCCAGACCGGCACGCAGAACCCGTACGAGATCGCGAACGTGCCCAGCACCGGCTCCGGCTACAAGGTCGCGGTGGTCAAGTACAGCGGCGCCGACCGGTTCATCGCGCTGAACGTCATCCGCGGCCGGTTCGTGGCATCGGGCTCGCTCAAGGCGTTCAGCACCAACGGTGTCACGAACGGGCACTCGGCGGCGGCGAACGCGTTCAGCGTGGCGGCGGCCCCGGCGGCGGGCGCGTTCTCCCGCCCGCTGGAGACCGGTGACCCGGCCAACCCGGCCGGCCCGTACCCCGGCCTGTTCAGCGCGTCGAGCAAGTGGGAGCGCTTCTCCTCCGACGGCAAGCGTCACCTGTTCTACAACGCGGACGGCACGGCGATCACGCCGGGCAACGTGTCCTCGACGGGCGGCACGACCCGCAGCAAGCCGGATATCACCGCGGCGGACGGCGTGTCGACGTCGGTGACGGGCTTCCAGCCGTTCTTCGGCACGTCGGCGGCGGCCCCCCACGCGGCGGCGATCGCGGCCCTGCTGCTGTCGGGCAAGCCGACGGCGACGCCGGCCGAGATCCGGTCGGCGCTGGTGTCCTCGGCGATCGACCTGGGCACGCCCGGGTTCGACACGGTGACCGGCAACGGCGTGATCATGGCCGGCCCGGCCCTGGCCGCGCTGGGTGTCCAGCCGAAGTAGCGTTTTACGCGGAAGAGGGCCCGGCGTTTTCGCCGGGCCCTCTTTATTTCTGCGTGCTGACCAGCAGGTGGAAGCCGAGCCCGCTGTGCGCGAACCGCTCGTGGCCGCGTACGGCCAGTCCGGCCGCGTCCAGGGCGGATTCGATCTCGGCCACCGGTCTGATGCGGAAGCCGTTGTCCGTGAGCATCCGGGACCGGCTCATCAGCTCCGGGTCGCCGATGCCCAGGACGAACCGGCCACCTGGCTTGAGCACCCGGGCGACTTCGGCGAACGCGAGCCCGATGTCGTCGACGAAGTAGATCGTGTTCGTCGAGACGATCGCGTCGGCCGAACCGGCGTCCAGCGGCAGCGCCGTCATCGACCCCTCGCTGAGCACCAGCCGCCCGGCCGCGATCTCCTCGCGGAACGCCGTCCGCGCCCGGTCGAGCATCGTCGCCGAGACGTCCACGCCATGCACGGCCCGGGCTTCGCCGAGCAGGAGGGTGAGGCCGAGCCCGCCGCCGAATCCGATGTCGACCGCCGTTTCGCCGCCGGTCAGCTCGAGCGCCGCGACCGCCTTCACCACCGCCGCCCGGTTCCGGCGGTTGAGCATCGCGCCGACGATCCGGCCCCGCAGGCCACTAGGGTGGCCGAGTTGCCGGGCGAGCCCGGCTCGGAAACTCTCGCGAAGTCCCATGGACGCAGTCTAGGAGGCGAAGTGGCGAAGACAGCGGTGGTCACCGGAGCCGGGTCGGGGATCGGGCGGGCGGTGGCCCGCGCCCTGCTGACCGACGGCTGGTCCGTCGCCCTGGCCGGGCGGCGCGCTTCCGCTCTCGAGGAAACCGCGGCCGGCTTCGACGGCGCTCTCGTCGTGCCCACCGACGTTGCCGACGAGGACTCGGTTGTCGCCTTGTTCGCCGCGGTGCGCAAGCAGTGGGGGCGGCTCGACCTGCTCTTCAACAACGCCGGCATCGGGGCCGCCGGGACCGTCGCGGATCTGTCCGTCGGGGACTGGAAGCGGACCGTCGACGTCAACCTCACCGGGATGTTCCTCTGCGCGCGGCAGGCGGTCCGGCTCATGCGCGACCAGGACCCGCGCGGCGGGCGGATCGTCAACAACGGATCCATCTCCGCGCACGTCCCGCGCCCCGCGAGCGTCGCCTACACGGCGACGAAGCACGCTGTGACCGGCCTCACCCGCTCGATTTCCCTGGACGGCCGCGCGTGGAACGTCGCGTGCGGCCAGATCGACATCGGCAACGCCGCCACGGAGATGACCGAGCGGATGGCGGCGGGCATCCCCCAGGCGGACGGCCGGGTCGTGGCGGAGCCGACGTTCGACGTCGAGCACGTCGCGGATGCCGTGCGGTATATGGCGGGGTTACCGCTGGACGCCAATGTGCAGTTCCTCACCATCACCGCGACCACGATGCCGTTCATCGGACGCGGTTAGCGCGCCCGAATTCCCGCTTGTACGGATATTCCGAAACGCGCCGTTCACAATCCTCCGGCACGGTCGCCGGATGTTCGCACCGAATTCACCGGCGAGCGGTGCGGCCCGCAATTGTAAGGCGCAGCAAGGGAAACCGCAGTGCCGCTCGCGCGGCGCCAGTCGATCGGGATCGGTTCGGAGGGGTTCCGATCCACCCTCGAACAGCGTGATACCGTCCGCCCGATGCAGACGGTCGGCGGAATATCCACGTTCATCTCCGCCGAGGTGCCCCATTCAGGGCGACCCGGCACCGGCGCCGCGAACCGGACGAATACCCGGTGGTGGCGCCGGCTGGTGATCGTGCTGGGAATTCTCGCCGCGGGCTGCGCGCTCGCCTCCCCCTTGCTCCCGGTGGTGCAGGACACCGCCGAGATCACCTGGCCCACCGGCACCGACACCCGCTCGGTGAACGCCCCGCTCACGGCCTACTGGGCGCAGGACATGCGCGCCGACCTGCCGTGCCCGACGATCCGGGCGGTCGACGCGCGCAAGCCGGGCGGCGCCACCCTGTTCTCCACCGTTCCGGGCGCGCGCACCGGGAACGGTGCCGGGATGTTCCTGCGGGTCGAGCACGGGGTGCTGACCGCGTTCGGCCGCGGCCAGCAGGTCGCCAGCCAGCCGCTGCCCGCGACCGGGTGCGACGTCCGGTTCTCCTCGTCGGCGACGCACACCACGCTGACCGTCGGCGGCACGCCCGTGTACGACGCGGGCGGCGACGTGCGCCCGCGGGTCGTCGGGATCTACACCGACATCACGGCGGCGAGCGATCCGATCGCCGGGCTGCGCGTGTCGATCACCCCGGACACCCGCTACCAGTCCGCGCCTACCGCGTTGAAGAGCGGGGTCGGCATCGTCAGCGTGCTCGCGCTGATCGGCTGCCTGATCGCGGTGAACCGGCTCGACCGCGGCGGCGCGCGGCGGGCGCCCCGCTGGGCGCCGGTCGGCTGGTGGAAGCTCACCAAACGGGACTTCACGGTCGTCGGAGTGCTCGGCGCCTGGGTCTTCATCGGGCCGGGGACCTCCGACGACGGCTACATCCTGACCATGGCCAGAGTGGCGTCGCAGGTCGGCTACCTGACCAACTACCACCGGTGGTTCGGGGTCGCCGAGGCGCCGTTCGGCTGGAACGACCACATCTACGAGCTGATGGCGACGGTCTCCACGGTGCCGCCGTGGATCCGGCTGCCGTCGTTCCTCATCGGCGTGATCTGCTGGCTGCTGATCAGCCGCGAGGTCATCCCGCGGCTGGGCAACCAGGTCCGCCAGAGCCCGGCGGCGAGCTGGGCCGCGGCGATGGTGTTCCTCGTCTGGTGGCTGCCGTTCAACAACGGGGTGCGCCCCGAGCCGTGGGCCGCGCTGGGCTCGCTGCTCGCGCTGTGCGCGGTCGAACGGGCGCTCGTCACGCGGCGCTTGCTGCCGCTGTGCCTCGGCCTGGTGGCCGCCGCGTTCGCCCTCGCCGCGACCCCGACCGCCCTGATCGCCGTGGCGCCCTTCCTGGTGGCCGCGCGCCCGCTGGTCCACCTGCTGCGCGCCCGGGTGCGGGAAGCGGGCTGGACGGCGGTCCTCGCGCCGATCGCGGCGGCCGGGCTCATCGTGCTCGTCGTCGTGTTCGTCGACCAGACGTTCGCCACCGTGGCGGAGGCGACCCGGTTGCGCGGCACGGTCGGCCCGAGCGAACCCTGGTACAACGAGCTTTCGCGGTACCAGCTGCTGTTCTCCGACAACGCCGACGGCTCGCTGACGCGGCGGTTCCCGGTGCTGCTGCTCATCCTGTGCACCGGCACCTGCCTGGTCGTGCTGCTGCGGCGCGGCCGGATCCAGGGCGCCGCGCTCGGCCCGGCCCGGCGGTTGATCGGTACCACCGCGTTGTTCTTCCTCCTGCTGGCGCTGACCCCGACCAAGTGGACGCACCACTTCGGCGCGTTCGCGGCGGTCGGTTCGGCGATGGCCGCGCTCACCGCGCTCGCCACGAGCTCGGCGGTGCTGCGGTCGAAGCGCAACCGGGCCGCGTTCACGGCCGGGCTGCTGGTGGTGGCCGCGCTCGCGGTGACCGGGCCGAACGCGTACTGGTTCGTCTCGAGCATCGGTGTGCCGTGGTTCGACAAGGCGCCGTCGCTGCACGGCTACCACCTGTCGACCCTGCTGCTGCTCGCGGCGGCGGTCGCCGCGGTGATCGCGTTCGTGGAGAACGTGCGGGCGCAGCGGCCGGGGCCGCTGCCACCGCCGACGCGGGAACGACGGCTGCGCGCGCTGAAGCTCGGTTCGCTCTCGCTCGTCGTGGTGTGCGGCGTGGTCGTGGCGTTCGAATTCGCCGGCATGGGCAAGGCGATCCAGAAGCAGTGGCACAGCTACAGCCTCGGCGCCGCGAACGTGGCGCACCTGTTCACCAGCAGCGGCAACCTTTCCGACCACGTCATGGTCGAGAAGGACCCGGCCTCGAGCGTGCTCAAGCCGGTTTCGGCGCGGACCGCGCCGGCCGGGCAGCGGCCGGCCAAGCCGGGGCTGCCGCCGGCCGACCAGGACAACGACACGACTTCCGCCGGGTTCCACACGGGGGCGAAGTCCGGCGACGACCCGCTGGACAACCCGCCGAACGGGCTGAGCACGAGCACCCTGCCGATGTGGAGCAGCTACGGCGCCGAGGAGCGGACCGGCCGCCTGCGCACGTCCTGGTACCAGCTGCCGGGCAACCGGGCGGACGCGCAGCTCGCGGTCGCGGTGGCGGCCAAGGCCGGCAAGGCGGAGAGCGTCTGGTTCGAGTTCGGCACGCGGACCTCGGCGGGGGTCGAGGTCGTCAAGTCGGACCAGGTGCACGCCCCGGGGTCGGACACCGAATCGAGCGGTGACCCGTCGAGCACCGGCAAGTGGGCCGACGAGCGGATCGGGATCGGTGACCTGCCGAAGGACGTCACGCTGGTCCGCGTGGTCGCGAAGGACGACGACGTCACCCCGGACGGCTGGGTCGCCGTGACGGCGCCGCGCATTCCGACGTTCACGACGCTGACCCAGCGGGTCGGAGCCGCACCGGTTTACCTCGACTGGCCGGCGGCCTTCGTGTACCCGCGCATGAACCCCGTGGCGTCGCACGACGGGATCTCCGAGGTACCTGTGTACCGGATCACCGCCGGCACCCTCCAGTCGGAGGCGAACTGGGCGAGCAGCGCCCACGGCGGCCCGCTCGGCTGGCTCGAAGAGGTGGCCGACCAGCCCGAAGTGCCGAGTTACCTGGAGGGGGCGCCGGGGCAGCCGTGGGGCCAGCTGATGCGCGTCCAGCCGTACGCCACCGGGCAGCCACCCCACGTCGTGCACGGCGAGGAGACCGTCTGGGGCTGGTGGTCACCAGGGCCGGGACCCATGCAGCCGAACGGGACCACGGCCACGCGCTAGCGACCTCCGAGCCCGGCGGCGAAGTCCTGTTCGTCCTTGGGGCCGGTGCCGGCGGCCTTGCGACGGGAAACCCACTCGTTCCCTTCGGACTCGTCGAGCGTCACCTGGATCCGCCACGGCGCCGACGGGCGGCACCACACGTCGTCGATGTCGGCGTGCGGCCGGAACGCGTGTCCCACCGCCGGCTCGATCGCGTGGCCGCCGCGCGATCCACCTCCGGCAGCGGCGCGGGGTCCCAGGTCACGAGACCCCGATCCCCACGAGCACCGGGCCGGTGAACGGCGTCGTCGTGACGTCGTGGGCCCGCGACGACCACACCGCGTGGCCGTGGCCCGACCACAGCGGGGCCACCGGGAGGTCGCGCAGCAGCTGGTTCTCCGCCAGCCGGTACAGCTCGCCCGCCTCCTCCGGCGTGGCCGCCGCGTCGGCCAGCGAAAGGTTCTGGCGGAACACCTCGTCGGTGTAGTCGGACGTCGAAGCCAGCAGGGACAGCAGCTCGTACGGGCTCGCCGTGGCCAGGGATACGTCCAGTGTGGACGGTCCGTCCGCCGCGCCGGGGGCGGGCTGGGCCGTCACCGATACGTCCAGGGACTTGTGCAGCCCGACCACGAGTGCGCGGGTCCACTCCTCGGTGTCGGGTCTGAAGTAGACAGTCGCGCCGCCCGGGAAGGAAGCTTGCTTCAGCAACGCCTTCCCGGCCGCCGCGTCGAAGCTGCACGGGCGGCACGTGCCCGATCGCTCGCCGGGCGCGTCCGCCGGGGGCAGCAGTGCCTTGGCCGGGTCGGCCTGGTGCGCGAGCGGACCCGCTTCGAGGGCCGCGCGGTCGATGCCGAACGCGAAGCCGTGACGGACCGTTGCGTCGGCGAAACGGGGGTTCGCCACCGGGAACGCCAGGTAGCCGGCTCGCGGCAGTGCCCAGGTCGCGTGGTGGTCGTCGCCGAAGTCGGCGTGCATCGCGTCGTGCTTCTGGCCCGGGACCTCGGTCGCGAGGTCGAGCGTGCCCGCCTTGACCGCGTCGTACTGGGCCGCCGGATCGCCGACGAGCAGGTCGATCTCCTCGGCCTTCCCGGAACCGACGCGCTTCAGCGTGCCGCCCGAGCCGGGGCGCCACGGGCCGTCGAGCCGGTACGGGCCGTTGCCGATCGGCGCTTTCGCGAAGCCGGCCCAGTCGCGGGACGCGAGCACCGACGCGGGCAGTGGTACCAGGCCCGGCGCCGACAGCAGTGCGGGCACCTGGCCCGACGGCCGGTCCAGGACGAGCGTGATCGTGTCCGAAGTGGACGCCGTGATCTCCCGTGCGCGCAACAACTTCGTGAACACCGATGCCGACGCCCACTGCGAAGCGGCGACCGCTCGCCAAGTGTCTACATAGGACTGCGCGGTGACCGGGGTGCCGTCGTGGAACTTCGCCGGCCGCAGCTTGACCGTCCAGTGCACCCGGTCGGTGCTCTCGACCGACTCGGCCGCGCGCGGTGTGACCTTCCCGGTCGCCGCGTCGTAGTCGGCCAGCGGCGTCCACAGCGCGCCGGTCACCAGCCGGCCCGCCTGGTCGGTGACGTCGGCGGGCAGGAGCGTCGCGGGCTCCCGGAGGCCGACGGACAGGACACCGGGCCGGGCCGGATCGGAGCCGGAACAGCCCGTGACGGCGAGGGCCACGACGGCGAGCAGGGCGAACAGGCGCATGGGCCAGTCCTACCAGTCAGGAGGCAACCAAAGGTGGTTGTGTCCGGTTGATCTCCGTCGTACCGTTCGCTGGACACGCGTTCTGGGAGGTTTCGTGCGCACCTGGCTCCGGTCGTGCTTCGCCGCCGTCACCGTCAGCGCCACGCTGGTCGCGACCGGGCTGCCGGCCGCCGCCTGCGGCGAGGACGACAAACCCGCGGTCCCGGCCGCGCGCACCCTGGGCGACCCGGGGGCGATCAAGAACGTCAAGGCCGTCGGCAGCGTGCCGGACGCCGTCGGCGCCATCTCGGTCAACTTCCTCGACTACGGCCGCCGCGACGTCATGGTCGTGTCCGGCGAGTTCGGGCTCAAGGTCTACGACCTGACGAAGAACCCGGCCGCGCCGAGGCTGGTCGGGCAGGTCAGCCTGCCGGGGCTGTGGGAGACCGAGGACACCGAGGTCGACCAGAACCGCAAGCTGGTGTTCCTCTCCCGCGACCCGCGCGCGTTCGGCGGCACGACGCACACCGGCGAGTCCGGCATCTACGTCGTCGACGTCTCGAAGCCCGAGGCCCCGGCGATCCTCAGCTACACGAAGGTCCCGGCCGGCCACACGACCAGCTGCGTCGACGGCTGCCGCTACCTGTGGACGGGTGGCCCGGCGAAGGCCGACGACCAGCCCGCCGACTGGGGCGGGCGCCCGATCTGGGTCACCGACGTGCGCGACCCGCGGCACCCGAAGGTGAACCCGCAGCCCATCGAGCTGGCCCGCAACGACGGCAAGACCGACTACGTCCACGACGTCCAGGTGGACGACGACGGCGTGGCCTGGGTGTCCGGCCGCGGCGGCGTGCGCGGCTACTGGACGTCCGGCGTCCACCGCGATCCGGTCGCGGGGAAGATCCGCCGCGCGACGGCGCACGAGCCGATCCCGTACGCCGGTGGCGGCATCGCCGAGACGGCGGCGCCCTCGCGCTTCATGCACAACAGCTTCCACCCGGCGGGCCACCGCATCGGCGACGGCGCGTGGCGCGGCCAGGACCTGATCTACGCGACGGAGGAGAACTTCGTCGACGGCTGCGCGGGCGACGGCGTCCTGACGATCTCGTCGCTGGCGGGTTCGTACGACGGCGAGGGGTGGCGTTCGACGCCTTCGCAGCCGTTCCGGTTGCAGAGCGTGGGCACGTGGAGCGTCAACGGCCAGGCGGGCAGCGACCCGGCCTCGGACGACTGTTCGGCGCACTACTTCGACGTCCGGGGCAAGATCCTGGTGCAGTCGTTCTACTCGCAGGGCACGCGGTTCCTGGACGTGAGCGACCCGACGAACCCGCGTCAGATCGCGTACTACCGCCCGGGTGACGCGAGCGCGTGGGCGGCTTACTGGCACGGGAAGTACGTCTACGTGGCCGACAACGCGCGGGGCATCGACATCCTGCAGCTCACGAAGTAGGAGTCGGGCACCAGAAGCGCAGGCGCCCGGCCGAGCTGACGTCGGCGAAGGCACCGCCGTTGCGCTCGATCACGCGGCGGGAGGCGTGGTTGTCCGGGGCACAGGTCAGCAGGGCGCGCTCGATGCCCGCGCCGCGCGCTGCGCCCAGGACGGCCCGCAACAGCGCGGTGGCGTGCCCGCGGCCGCGGGCCGTGGGGCGGATGTCGTAGCCGATGTGGCCGCCGAACTCGGTCAGCTCTTCGGTGAGCCGCAGGTTGAGCCGGGCGCGGCCGAGGAAGTGCGCGCCGGCGACCCACCAGTACTCGCGTCGCGCCGGCGCGACGACTTCCGTTGCCCAGCGCCGGAACTCCGCCGGGTCGGCCAGGACCTCCGGCCTTAGGTCGGTGTGCAGACCCTCGTCGTGGTACTCGCGCAGGGCGTCGAGGAACGACGCGTGACAGCGCGCACCGGGGACGGCCAAGCGGGGTTCGGGCACCACCCGACCATCGCGAATCGCGGCGGGAGGCGCAAAGCGATTTCCGGCTGATCCACCGGAGGCCGCCGCCGGGTTGACCCGGCGACGGCCTCCGGTGCGTCTTTCAGCCGCGCAGCCAGACCGCCGTGTCGGTCGGCAGGGACTCCGTCACCGGGCCGCTGGCCAGGACGACCTCACCCGCGGGGAGGGGCACCGGCGCGGCCGAGAAGTTCAGCGCGAACGTGAACTCCGTCCCGATCCGGAACGCCAGCACGCCCTCGCCGAGCGACAGCCACTCCAGCGCGCCCGCCGGGAGGTCGCGCCGGAGCCGCAGGCCCGCTCGATACAGGGACAGCATCGAGTCCGGATCCGCCGCTTCGGCCGCGGCCGTGTACGCCTTCCACTCCGCCGGCTGCGGCAGCCACGCGCCGCCGGAGCCGAAGCCGAACGGGGGCTCGTCGCCCGACCAGGGGATCGGGACGCGGCAGCCGTCGCGGCCCGGGTCGGCGCCGTTCGTGCGGGACCACACCGGGTCCTGCCTCAGCTCGTCGGCGATGTCCAGGATCTCCCACAGCCCCAGCTCTTCGCCCTGGTAGACGTACAGGCCGCCGGGCAGCGCCAGCGTCAGCAGCGCCGCCGCCCGCGCCCGCTGGGTACCGAGCGAGAGGTCCACCGGCAGCTCGTGCAGCCGGTTCGCGAACGAGAACCCCGTGTCGCCTTGCCGGCCGTACCGCGTCACGTGCCTCGTGACGTCGTGGTTCGACAGCACCCACGCCGCCGGCGCGCCGACCTCGTCGTGCGCCCGCAGTGTCCGGTCGATGACGTCGCGGAAGCGCGCCGCGTCCCACGGGCAGACCAGGAAGTCGAAGTTGAACGCCGAGTGCAGCTCGTCGCGGCGCAGGTAGCGCGCCGCCCGGGACATGTCCGCCAGCCACATCTCGCCGACCAGCACGCGCTCGCCCGGGTAGCTGTCGACGATCTTGCGCCACGAGCGGTAGATCTCGTGCAGGCCCTCCTGGTCGGAGAACGGCGTCTCGTCGCCCTCCTCGACGTCCGGCAGGGCCGGGTCCTTGACCAGGCCGTCGGCGACGTCGATGCGGAAGCCGTCGACCCCGCGGTCGAACCAGAACCGCAGCACGTCCTCGAACTCCGTGCGGATTTCGGGGTTGTCCCAGTTGAAGTCGGGCTGGCGAGAACTGTAGAGGTGCAGGTACCACTCGCCGTCCGGTACGCGCGTCCACGCGGACCCGCCGAAGCGCGACTTCCAGTTGTTCGGCGGCTCGCTGCCGTCCGGGCCGCGGCCGGGCCGGAACCAGAACCGTTGCCGCTCGGGCGATCCCGGGCCCGCGGCCAGCGCGGCCTGGAACCAGCGGTGCTCGTCGGAGCAGTGGTTGGGCACGATGTCGATGATCACCCGGATGTTCCGGGCGTGGGCCTCGGCGATCAGCTCCTCGGCTTCGGCGAGCGTGCCGAAGAGCGGTTCGATGTCGCGGAAGTCGGCGACGTCGTAGCCGCCGTCGTCCATCGGGGACGGGTACCACGGGGTGAACCAGATCGCGTCGATCCCCAGGTCGGCCAGGTGGTCCAGCCGGGCGCGGACGCCGGCGAGGTCGCCGACGCCGTCGCCGTTGCCGTCCGCGAAGCTGCGGATGTAGACCTGGTAGATCGCCGCGCTCCGCCACCAGCCGGTCTTGTCGGTCACGAAAGTGCCCCTCCTGTTTGTTGGGAAGGCCTCAGCCCTTGATGCTGCCGGCGGTCAGCCCGGCGAGGATCTGCCGCTGGAACGCCAGGAACAGCGCCACCATCGGCAGGCTGGCCAGCACCATGCCGGCGACGAGCACGTTGAGCGGCATGTCGATCGCCACCCGCTGCAGCATCACCGAGAGCGTCTGCTTTTCGGTGTCCGGGAACACCAGCAGCGGCCAGATGAAGTCCTTCCACGCGGTGACCACCGCGAGGATCGACACCACGGCCAGGATCGGCCGCGAGATCGGCAGGATGATCCGCCAGAGCGTGCGCACCGGCCCGGCGCCGTCGATGCGCGCCGCTTCGATGAGCTCGTCCGGGATCTGGTCGAAGAACCGCTTCAGCAGGTAGATGTTGAACGCGTTCGCCGCCGCCGGCAGCCAGACGGCGGTCGGCGAGTTGATCAGGTTGAGGTGCACCAGCGGCAGGTCCGTCACCGTCACGTACGTCGGCACCAGCAGGGCCGTGGCCGGCAGCATGAGCGTGGCCAGCATCAGCCCGAGCACGACGTTGCCGAACTTGGGCCGCAGCTTCGACAGCGCGAACGCGGCCGGGACGTCGATGGCCAGCTGCGCCAGCCACGCGCCGCCCGCGACGACGAGCGTGTTGAGGAAGTACTTGCCGAGGTTCAGCTGGCTCCACGCGTCGCCGAAGGTTTCCGGGTGCCACTCGTGCGGGACGAGCGTCGCCGGCGTCGCGGCCAGTTCCTGCGGTGACTTCAGCGCGCCGGTGACCGCCCAGTAGAGCGGGAACATGAAGGCCAGGATGAAGATCGCGAGCGTGCACGCGAAGACGACGCCGTAGACGACCTTGCCGCGCGGGCTGCGCAACGCGCTGGGCGAAACGAGGGTCCTCATGACTGGTCCGCCTTCCGCGTCAGCCGGACGTACCACGCCGAGAACACGCCGAGCGCCACGAACAGCAGCAGGCTCATCGCGCTCGCCGACCCGAAGTCGTTGTAGACGAAGGCGTAGCGGTAGAGCAGCAGGAGCACGGTGACCGTCGAGTCGTCCGGGCCGCCGCCGGTCATCACGTACGGCTCGGTGAACACCTGCATGGTCGCGACGATCTGCAGCAGGAGCAGCACCAGCAGGACGAACCGCGTCTGCGGGAACGTGACGTGCCGCAGGCGCTTCCACAGCCCGGCGCCGTCCAGCTCCGCGGCTTCGTAGAGCTCGCCGGGGATCGTGCCGAGCGCGGCCAGGTAGATCAGCGTGGTGCTGCCCATGTTGGCCCACGTCGAGACGAAGACCAGCGACAGCATCGCGGTGCTGCTCGAGTCCAGCCACTGGCCGCCGGGCAGGCCGACCGCGCCGAGCGCGGAGTTGAACAGGCCGGGACCCGGGTCGTAGAACCACTTCCACATCAGCGCCGTCACGACCGGCGGCAGCATCACCGGCAGGTAGACGGCCAGCCGGAAGAACGCCTTCGCGTGCCGGATCTCGTTGAGCAGCACCGCGGTGAGGAACGGGACGGCGAACCCGAAGACCAGCGCGAGCCCGGTGAACAGCAGCGTGTTGCGCCAGGCGACGCCGAACAGCGGGTCCGCGAAGAGCCGCTTGAAGTTGTCGAAGCCGACCCACGTCGGCGCGTTGACGAAGTCGACCTGCTGGAAGCTCAGCAGCACGCCGCGGATGATCGGGTACCACGAGAACAGGGCGAACACCACGAGCGCGGCGCAGAGCAGGCCGTACGCGGTGAGGTTCTCCTTGACCTTGCGCTTGAGCCGGGTCCGGCGGCGTTCTTCCGGGGAGGCGACCGGCCGCCTGGCCCGCGACGAAGACGTCGCGGGCCAGGCGAGCAGGCTACTTGACCTGGGCGAGGACACTGTTGACCTTCGACGACGCGGACGACAGCTGCTGGTCGAGGTTCGCGTTCTGGTCGGTCAGCACGGCCTGCATCACGCTGTCGAGCGCGGCGTAGATCTGCTGCGCGTTGGGCGGTTCGATGCTGCCCTTGATCTTGCTGGTCGTGTCCACGTAGGACTGGTAGTTCTTCGCGGGAACGTTGGCGTACTTGGCCTTCAGGGCCAGCTGCTGCTCGCGGACCGAGCCCGTCCAGACGTCCGGGGTCGGCTCGGCGGGCAGGCCGACCGGCTGCTTGCCGTCCACGTACTGCTGGATGTGCTTCTCGAAGCGGTCCGGGTTGAGGTACTTCCACTGGATCCACTCGAGGCCGGCCTTGACCTTCTCCGGCGAGGCCTTCGGGTTGATCATGTAGCCCTCGCCGCCGAGCAGCGTGCCCTGGCCGCCGGGCATGCCGGCGACGCCGTAGTCCTCGTACTTGCCGTTGAACTGCTTGACCAGCACGGGAACGTTGTCCGGGGCGGCCATGTACATGCCGAGCTGGCCGGCGCCCATCATGCGCTGCACGTCGGTGGCTTCGAGAAGCTGCTTGGCGCCCATCGAGTTGTCGGTCCAGCGCATGTCGTGCAGGTACTGCAGGGCTTGCTTGCCCTTCTCGTTGTCGAAGTCGGCGACCCACTTGTCGCCGTCTTTGCGGGCGATGTCGCCGCCCATCGAGTACATCCAGCCGGTCATGTGCCAGCCGCCCTGGTTGTTCTTGCTGTAGTCGGCGTACCCGACGACGCCGTTGCCGAGCGCGGCGATCTTCTGCGCGTCGGCGCGGACCTCGTCCCAGGTCGCCGGCGGCTTGTCGGGGTCGAGCCCGGCCTTCTGGAACAGCGGGCGGCTGTAGAGCAGGCCCATCGTGTAGTTCATCGTCGGCAGGCCGTAGAGCTTGCCGTTCGCGTCGCGGAAGTTGTCCAGCAGTTCCGGCTTGATGTCGTTGACGTGCGGAACGCTCTTCGCGGCTTCCGTGATGTCGGCGGCTTGGTGCCGCGCGATGATCTGCGCCGGGTCGGTGAAGTAGACGTAGTAGACGTCCTCGAGCTGCCCGCCCGCGAGCTTCGCGGAGAACGTCTTCGGGTCCATGAACCCCTCGTGGGGCTCGATCTGGATGTTCGGGTGGGAAGCCTCGAACTCCTTGACGTCGGCGTCGAACACGCCGCGCTCGAACGGCTGGCTGGTCGGCGGCTGGCCGGTGACCGTGATCTTCACCTTGCCGCCGGTCTGGGCGGCGGTGTCACCGTCACCGCAGGCGGCCAGGCCCAGGGCCAGGCCACCGGCGGCGAGCAGGCACAACGTGCGGCGGGACACGGATCGGGACCAGGGACTGCTCATCTCAAGCCTCTTTTCGGGGTCGCGACGGCTGTCACGTGATTGCGGTCACTCTAAAGTGTGAGAGCAGATCGACGCAATAAGACGACGAGAAGTTGCAAGTTACGAACAGGCTGCGGACGGCTGGCGAGCGCCAGTGCAAGATGAGCGACGGGTTTCGAACCCGTCGCTCACCCCGGGCGTCCCGCGGGCACGAAAAAGGGCGCGCCGACCGGAGTCGTCGCGCCCTCGGGGCCTGCGGTCAGGCGGTGCGGCGGGCGGTGGACCCCCGAACCACCAGCTCCGGCGCGAACAGCAGCTCCTCCGCCGCCACTTCACCGCCGTTGATCCGCTTCACCAGCAGCTCCACCACGGCCCGCCCCATGGCCTCGATCGGCTGCCGGGTTGTCGTCAGGGGCGGGTCCGTGCAGTTCATCAGCGCCGAGTCGTCGTAGCCGACCACCGAGATGTCCTCCGGCACCGACAGCCCCTGCCGCCGCGCCGCGCGGACCGCTCCCAGCGCCAGCAGGTCGCTCGCGCAGAGCACCGCCGTCGCGCCGCGGGGGTACAGCCGGGCCGCCGCCGCGTGGCCGCCCTCGATCGAGAACATCCCGTGCTCGACCAGCTCGTCCAGGACCGGCAACCCCAGCTTCGCCGCGTACGCCTGGAACGCCGCCAGCTTGCGCTGCGACGGCACGTGGTCCGACGGCCCGAGCACCAGCCCGATCTTCTCGTGCCCCAAGGAGCTCAAGTGCCCGACG
The DNA here is from genome assembly GCF_055633805.1 of Amycolatopsis sp. NPDC114478. Classification (NCBI taxonomy): domain Bacteria; kingdom Bacillati; phylum Actinomycetota; class Actinomycetes; order Pseudonocardiales; family Pseudonocardiaceae; genus Amycolatopsis; species Amycolatopsis sp. NPDC114478. Next base: position 67,861 of record NZ_JBVKDO010000034.1, read on the forward strand.
ACCTGCTCGACGGCCACCGCGTCGTCGCACGACACCTGCGGCAGGCCCAGGTGCTCGACCGCCGCGTTGATCAGGACCGTCGGCAGCCGCCGCTCTACGAGGTGGTGGTAGTGCGAGTGGACCGCGTCCGCCTGCGCGTACAGCCCGCCGGCGAAGACCACGCCCGACACCTGCTGCTGCAGGAGCAGCTCGACGTACTCCGCCTCGGACACCCCGCCCGCCGTCCGCGTGCACAGCACGGGCGTGAACCCCTGCTGCGCGAGCGCGTTGCCCATGATCTCGGCCAGCGCGGGGAAGATGGGGTTCTGCAGCTCCGGCAGCACCAGCCCGACCAGCCGGGCCCGCTCGCCGCGCAGCTGGGTGGGGCGCTCGTAGCCCATCACGTCCAGCGCGGTGAGCACGGCGGCCCGGGTGCTGGCCGACACCCCGGACCGGCCGTTGAGCACCCGGCTGACCGTGGCTTCACTGACCCCGACCTGGCGGGCGACTTCGGCAAGACGACGCGTCATGAGTGAAACTTTACAGCAACCGGGCGCAAAAGTATGACAAGCCCGTACCGGTCCAGTAGACCGGTACGGGCTTGGCGAAAGCCGAGCTACGAAGCCGCCACTTCGAACTCGGACACCTGACCCGCGGGCCAGCCGGTGTTGCCGGTGAACGTCAGCCGGACGAAACGCTGCGACGTCGCCGTGAAAGACGCCGACGCCGTGTTGCCGGAAGCCGGGTCGAACGCGTAGCCGCGCGAACCCACCAGCGTCGTGTACGTCCCGCCGTCCGTGCTGCCGGAGATCGTCACCGTCTGCGTCCGCGCGCCCCACGCCGAGGACGGCGGCAGGCGCAGCGTCACCTTGTTGATCGACGCCGGCGCGCCCAGGTCCACCGTCAGCGTCTGCGGGAACGCGTTGTTCGCGCTCTCCCAGTACGTGTCGGCGTTGCCGTCGTTCGCGTTCGACGGCGGGAAGCCGCCCTGCGACGCCGACGCGCTGATCGCCTTGCCGCGCGCGAGGTTGCTGCCGGACGTCGGCGGCTGCGGCGGGCCCGAGTTCGGCGCCGGCCACGTCGAGCAGTCGCTCCAGGTCCCGGTCCAGCCGCTGTTGCCGGACCCGCTGAACGTCATCTTCGGGATCGACGTCGGGTACGGGCAGTTGTACGTCCCGGTCACGCCGACGCCGGACGCCGTCAGGTTGCTGATCGACACCGACCCCTGCGTCTGCGACTGCGCCACGAACGTCCCGACGCCCTGCACCGAGACGCCGTCGAGGGTGATGCCCTGGATCTGCTTGCCCGCGCCGTTGCCGTCGATGAACTGGATCGCCTCGTACGGGCTCTGGATCGCGGTGAACCCGGTGACGCGGATCGTGACGCCGGTGATCGCCTGGTCCCGCGCGTCGAACCACAGCGCGCCGACGCCGAACTGCCAGTTCGGGTCGAGCGCGCCGGCCCGCAGCGCCGTGTTGTTCGACAGTGTGACCGTGCCCGACAACGGCACCGAGTTGAACCGGTTCGCGACGAGGTAGCCGCCGCCGAGGGCGTTGGTGTCCTGGACGAGGTTGCCGCTCACGGTGTTGTTCGACCCGCCGTACAGCGCGATGCCGTTGGCCAGGTTCGGCTGCACGACGGTGTTGTCGACGAGCGAGTTGCCCGAGTCGGCCTGGCCGTTGGACCACAGCGCGAGCCCGTCGTCACCGTTGTTGCGCAGGTAGTTGTTGCGCAACGTCGAGTTCGTGACGGCGCCGTCGAAGTTCACGCCGTCGGCCTGGGTGTCGAGGATGCGGTTGTTCTCGATGGTGAGGTTCGACGACGCGCCGTTCATCAGCCACAGGCCGCACTTCGTGTCCTGGATCCAGAGACCCGACACGACCGAGCCGCTGCCCAGCACGCCGTGGAACGCGTTGTCCGGGCTGCCGTCGTTCCGCTCGGTGACGTCGCCGAACACCGCGAAGTCGTACAGCTTGATGTTCCCGGACGCGCTGCCGTTGTTGAAGATGTTGTTGCCGTGCAGCACGGTGTACCACTGACCCGCGCCGCGGATCGTCGTCTGGTCGATCTGCAGTGCCGACCCGATTTCGAACCGCCCGGACGGCACCCAGACCTCGCGACCCTGCGAGCGCGCCGCCGACAGCGCGTTCCGGAACGCCTGCGAGTCGTCCGAAGAGTCGTTCGGGGTGGCGCCGTAGTCGGTCACCGACAGGGAGTTGGCCGGTTGCGCACCCGCGCCGCCGACCTGCTCGAAGTCGGCGAGGTCGATGGTCGCCTGGCCGACGTCACCGGAGTTCGCCTGCACCCGGACCTTCGCGCCCGCCGCCAGGTTCTGCCCGAGCAGCAGGCGCGCGTCGTCGAAGAAGTGGTGCGTCTTCGAGCCCGTGATGAAGCCGGTGTCCACATAGGTGTAGCGCGAGGTCACGGGCAGGGCGAGCGTGGACCCGTTGACGGACACCGAAAGCCGCCCGGAGGAGCCGTCGGGCAGGTTGTAGTGGACGTTGATCGAGTTCGCCGCGGCGGGCAGCGTGAACTCGACGTACTGGCCGGTGGTGATCTTCACGGCCTGCCGCCCGGACGCTTCCGAGGCGATGCTGCCTTGCGTGTAGTCCGGGCCGACCGGCGAGCCGTTCGTGGCGGAACACTCGGCTTCGACGGTCCGGAACGGCACGCTCGCGCCGCCGGAGGCCGTGGTCGGGCAGGTCGCGGCTGCGGCCGGAGTGCCGCAGGCCAGCACCGTCAGGCCGGACGCGGCGAGCGCGACGGCGAGCAAGGCGGGAATGCGGGACATCGTCATCACCTCTCAGGACGAATAGGCTTCGAGTTCGGACAGCTGCCCGGCGGGCCAGCCGGTGTTGCCGGTGAAGGTCAGCTGCAGGGTGCGCACCGACGCCGCCGGGAACGTGATGGTCGCGGTGTTGCCGGTCGCCGGGTCGAACGTGTAGCCCGCGGCCGCTTTGACGCCGTCGACCGAGATCGTCTGGGTGCGAGTGCCCCACGCCGACGACGGCGGCAGCTTCAGCACCAGCCGCGAGACGGTCACCGTGCTGCCGAAGTCGACGTTGAACGTCTGCGGGAACGCGTTGTTCGCGCTCTCCCAGTACGAGTTCGCGTCCCCGTCGACCGCGTTGCCCGGCGGGAAGCCGCCCTGCGAGCCCGACGCGCTGACGTTCTTGTGCAGCGCGAGGTTCCCGGTCGGCGGGGTGGTCGTCGTGGTGGTCGGCGGCGGGGTGGTCGTGGTGCCCCCGTTGTCCGACCCGTACACCGGCGACGGCCACGAGCCGCAGTACGTCGTCGTCCAGCCGGAGTTGCCGCCCTGGTCGGCGAGGCCGGCCATCGCGTCCGGCCCCATGCAGTTGTAGACACCCGCCCGGCCGACGCCGGTCGCGACGACGTTCTGCACCGACCCCGTCGGCTTGGCCTGGATCTGCCAGGCGAACGTGCCGGCGCCGCTGATCCGGACGTTCGTGAAGTGCACGTCCGTGGTGGCGCTGTCGATGAACTGGATGGCCTCGTAGTTGTTGTCCTGCAGGTCGAGGTCGCTGACGTCGACGCGGCCGGTGATCGCCGAGTCGCGGCCGTCGAACCACAGCGCGCCGACGCCGAACTGCCAGTTCGAGTCGAGCACGCCGGTGCGGATCGCGGTGTTGCGCGCGACCGTCGTGGTGCCCGACAGCGGCACCGCGCTGAACCGGTTCGCGATGTGCAGGCCGCCGCCCTGGTCCTGGTTGTCGGCGACGACGTTGTCGGACACGGTGTTGTCGTGCCCGCCGTAGACGGCGATGTTGTTGGCGAGGATCGGCAGCAGCACGGTGTTGAACGAGAACGTGTTGTTGTGGTCGGCGTCGTGCTCGGACCACATCGCCAGGCCGTCGTCACCGGTGTTGCGCAGGAAGTTGTTCGTCACCACGGTGTTGCTGATGCCCTGGTGCAGGTTCAGCCCGTCGGCCGTCTGGTCGAGGATCCGGTTGCCGGACACGGTGAGGCCGTCGAACGGCCCGTCGAGCCACAGGCCGACCTTCGTGTGCTGCAGCCACAGGTTCTGCACGACCGAGCCGCCGCCCAGCGCGCCGCCGATGGCGTTGGACTGGTCGCAGTCGACGCGGGCGTCGACCTGGCCGATGATCGCGAAGTCGTACAGCTTGACCGCGCTGCTCGTCCCGGGCACGGCCGCGTTGCCGGGGTACGTCGACGTCCCGCAGCTCGCCGGCTCGCCCTTGCCGAAGATGCCGGCCCGCGGGCCGGTGAGCACCGAGTACCAGGGTCCGGCGCCGCGGATCGTCACCTGGTCGACCGTGATGTGGTGGCCGAGGGTGAAGGTCCCGGACGGGATCCAGACTTCCTTGCCCTGACTGCGCGCCGCGGCGACCGCCGAGTCGAACGCGGAAGCGTCGTCGGTCGTGTCGTTCGCGGTCGCGCCGTAGTCGGTGACGGACACCGAGTTCGCCGGGCGCGTGGCCGCCGCGCCGACCTGCTCGAAGTCGGCGAGGTCGATCGTCGCCGGCGTCACGTCGCCCGCGTCGACCTGCAGCTTGATCTTCGTGCCCGCCGGGTACGACGTGCCGAGCAGCGCGCGGGTCTCGTCGTAGAAGTGGTGCGCGTGCCCGTCACCCGGGTTGTTGGTGAACGGGTACGAGCCGTAGTACCAGGCCCACTTCGACGTCAGCGGGATGTCGCGGTTGTGGACGCCGCCGACGTACAGCGAGATCGTCCCGTTCACGGAATCCGGGACGCTGTAGCGGAAGTCGATCGAGTTCGCCGGGGCCGTGAGCGTGAACTCGACGTACTGGCCCTGGCCGGACAGCGTCACGGCTTTGCGGCCGGACGCCTCGCCGGCGAGCGTGCCCGCGGCGCGGTTCGGGCCGATCACGGAACCGTTCGTCGCGGCGGTTTCGGCTTCCTGTTCGACGAAGGGCACGCTCGCACCGCGGCCGGCCGCGAGGGCCGAATTCCCCGTGGGGGCGGCGGCGATCGTGAGCCCGGCGGCGGCGAGCACGGCCGCGGCCAGTGCTCCGAAACGGATTTTGGGCGCGCTGAACACAGAGCTGGGAGACATGGACGGCACTGGCCTTTCCGCAGCAGGTGGGGACCTCTGTGATCCGGATCATACGAATCCTGGACAGGAAATCGCAATAGTTGGACGAACTTACGCAAGTTTGCGACAGGAATTGACGACTGCGCCGGATGCCCGACGTTCGGTTGCGCCCCGCGGAGCAACGCCCTCGACGGCGGAGCGCGCTGATAGTTTTCAGGCATGAGCCAGCGACGTGCGGACGGCAGCGCGGGGGACGCGGATTACGGGGCGATCGGCGGGGTCTACACCGACTACCGCAAGCCGGATCCCCGGATCGGCCAGTACATCCTCGACGCGCTGGGCGACGCGCGGACCGTGCTGAACGTCGGCGCGGGCGCCGGTGCGTACGAACCCGAAGACCGCGAAGTGACCGCCGTCGAGCCGTCCGCGTCGATGCGCGCGCAGCGCCCGGCGGATCTGCCGCCCGCGGTCGACGCGGTGGCCGAGAAGCTCCCGTTCCCGGACCGGGCGTTCGAGGGCGCGATGAGCACGTTCAGCGTCCACCAGTGGAACGACCTGTGGACCGGGCTGAAGGAGCTGCGCCGGGTCACCCGCGGCCCGATCGCCATCCTGACCTGCGACCCCGCGCTGCTGCGGCGGTTCTGGCTGCTCGACTACGCGCCCGAGGTGATCGAAACCGAAGCGCGGCGCTACCCGTCGGTCGACGACATCGCCGACGGGCTCGGCGGCCACACGTCGATCGTCGGCGTGCCGATCCCGATCGACTGCACGGACGGCTTCAACGAGGCCTACTACGCCCGGCCGGAACGCCTGCTCGACCCGGGCGCGCGGCTGTCGTGCTCTGCGTGGAGCTTCGTCGACGACCGCGTGCACCACCGCTTCGCCGCCGAGCTGCAGCACGACCTCGACGACGGCACGTGGGACCGCCGTTACGGGCGGCTGCGCGAACAGCAGACGTTCGACGGCTCCCTGGTCCTCGTCGTCTCGGACCCGACTTCGTGACGCCGCCGCCGTTCGACCCGGAGCTGGCACCCGTCGTCGAGATGCTGCGCGCCCTCCGGCCGCCGCTGGCTTCCCTGGACGACATCCCCGGCCGGCGCGAGCTGAACGCGGCCGAGCACCGGACCGTCGAGGAACTGGCCGTCGCATACCCCGTATACAAAGTCGCCGAAGAATACGCGGGCGACGTCCCGCTGCTGGTCATGACGCCGGAATCGAGCGCGGGCGTCCTGTACTACGTGCACGGCGGCGGCACGATCGTCGGCAGCCATCTCGGCGCCGACGTGCCGAACCTGCTGGCGTGGGCGGGCGAGCTGAACCTGACGATCGTCTCGCCCGGCTACCGGCTCGCGCCCGAGCACCCGTACCCGGCGCCGGTCGAGGACTGCTACGCGGGACTGCGGTGGACGGCCGAGCGGTTCGCCGGCCCGCTCGTGCTCGGCGGGATCAGCGCCGGCGGCGGGCTCGCGGCGGCGACCGCGTTGCTGGCCCGCGACCGCGGCGGGCCGTCCCTCGCCGGGCAGCTACTGCTCTGCCCGATGCTCGACGACCGCAACGACACCCCGTCGGCGGTCGACCTCGACGGCCGCGGGCTGTGGGACCGCACGGCCAACAACGTCGGCTGGACGGCCTACCTGGGCGGCCTCGACGACGTCCCGGCGTACGCGGCCGCGGCCCGCGCGGAGGATCTTTCGGGCCTGCCGCCGGCGTTCCTGGACGTCGGCACGGCCGAGACGTTCCGCGACGAGGTCGTCGCCTACGCGAGCCGGATCTGGCAGGCGGGCGGCGAGGCGGAACTGCACGTGTGGCCGGGCGGCTTCCACGGCTTCGACTCGCTGGCGCCGGAAGCGCGGCTCAGCCGGGCGGCGCGCGCCGCCCGGCTGACCTGGTTGCGCCGCCTACTCGGCCAGTAGCTCCTGCAGCTCCCGCACCGCGACGGCGAGTTCGTCGGCGAAGCGGTACATCTCGGCCGACACGTGCTTCGGCGTGCTGAGGTAGATGTTCCAGCGGTCCGGCAGCAGGACGTACGCGATGCCGATGCACTGCGGGCTCGTCGAGCCGAACCCGAAGTACTGGATGTTGACCGACGGCGCCGAGCTGGTGCTCAGGTAGTCGTCGCGCGACTTCAGCCAGCCCGGCGAGGAGTACAGCGCCAGGTCCGCGGCGTTCCCGCGGCGTTTCCCGATCAGCTGCAGCTCCCACAGGTGCTGCTCCGGCGCGTCCCCGGCCTGACACTCCTTCGCCCGCGAAACGTGCTTCGCCGCCGCGGCACGGAACGCGGCACGCTTTTCTTCGCGAGAGGCGTCGGAGGTCATGACGTCGGCGAAGCGCACGACCTCGGGCGTCACGACCCGCATGGCTTCGGTCCGGCCGTTCTGGAACTGCCGCGTCGCGATCGACTCGTACGTGGCGCCGGTCAGGCCCTTCGCGCGGCGATGCGCGAGCTGGTAGGACATCTGCGCGAAGGCGTCCGGGGACATCCCGAGCTCCTTCGCGCGGTTGGCGCCGACGTCGAACGACACGGTCTGCGTCGCCGTCGCGTCCGCGTAGGCCTTGAAGGCTTCTCGGGCGGCGCGCGCGTCTTCGCGGAGGGCGTCGGTCAGCGTGAACTCGACGACTTCGTAGCCGGGGACGCCGTCAGCCGGCTCGCGTTCCTCGCGCGAACCGCTCAACAACGCGTCCGTGAAGCCGAGGATCGTGGTGCCGTCGAGTTCGCAGTGCTCGACGTTGATCCCCGCGGTGCCGTCCTCGAACACGATCAGCGACACCGCCTTGTCGTACCAGCGGTTGTCGCCGTGCAGCAGCCGATCGCCCGCTTCCAGGGCGTCCGCCGGCGTGAAGTCGTCCAGGCACAGGCAGAACAGCGCGGTCTCGATGGTCTCCAGCGCGGCGGCGTTGCCGGCTTCGAGGAGCGCGGCCCTCGAAGCCGCCCACTCCGCGCGGGCTTTCGTCGTGAAAGGACCGGCCGGAACGTCGGTGACGTGGTCGTCCTTCAGGATCGCGCGCAGCCCGTCGGCCAGCTGCGCCGGCGAATACGGGCGCCCGTCCTCGGCGAGGACGTCCAGCCGGAACGGCGTGCCCTTCGAGAACACGACGATGTGCCGCTCGGGCGACGGAAACCGCGTGCGCGCGGTGTCCAGCAGCTCGCCCGGGATCCGCGTGGCCGAGAAGAGGTACTTGTGCTGCACCATCGACTGCGGTGTGCCGCGCAGGAGCACCGGCGGCACGAGTTCGTCGTCGAGCTTCAGCTTGTAGTCCACCGCGGACGCGGTCAGCTCGGCCGCGCGCTCGACCTGGCCGAGCGGGGAGTCCTGGAACAGGAAGAAGAAGTTGGCGTTGAGCGCGATCCGGTCGCGGCGGCCGAGGTAGCGGTACGGCCAGAACGTGTCGAGCCAGCTGCGCACGCCGGGCGAGCGGTCGTACTCCTCGAGCGCGGCCTGCAGCTCGTGCGCGGGACTTTCCGGCGCCAGGAACTCCGCGACGGCGGCTTCGGTCTCCTCCAGCTCCTTCGGCGTCAGCAGCGGGGCGCACCACTCGAGGAAGCGGCGGCCGCTGTCCTCCAGCGTGGGGACGGGGACGCGGGGGAGCCGGTCCTCGTTGCCGAAGGTGCGGGTGGACCATTCCGGACTGCTCACGGTCATCCTTCTTCGTCGAAGTTGCCCAGCACGGCCGCCAGATCGGCCGCGCTCTCAGGACGGGAAACATACAGCTGCGCGTAGAGCCAGCCATCGGATTCGAGCCCCGTCGGGTCGACCCCGGCGGCCTCGAGCGTGTCCAGGATCTGGGTCTGCTCCTCGGCGGAGGCGAACCGCCGCTGCCGGAAGACACCTTCCACGGGCGCGGTGTCGTAGCCCAGCCCGGCCAGGCTGTCGGCGACCGGCTCGTAGGAGAACATCCGCAGCACGAAGTGCGCCATCCACGGCCGCGAGCCGCGCGCGATCCGGGAGATCGTCTTCTCGGTGACGTAGCCGACGCAGCCGGTCGAGACCACCAGGTCGACGTCGTCCAGGAGCTTGCGCTGGGTGCTGTCCGGGTCGTCGCGCTCGAAGTCGGCGTGGATCGCCTCGTCGAGGAACCCGGCGGAAAGCGCGTACTCGAGGGCCGGCGCCGACGCGTCCAAGCCGTAGAACTTCGCCCCGCCCGGGTCGACGACGCGCGCCCGGTCGGCCTCGATCAGCCCCGCGTGGCTCAACGCCCGCACGTCTGGGGCGGTGTAGTGGGCGTAGAGGTCGTCCATGGTGGCGTCGCAGCGCCGGAGCGCGGCGTTGACGCCGTACGAGCAGCCGACGTCGAGCACAGTCGGGCGCTCGGCGGGGTGTTCGCCGATCAGCCGGGCGAAGTACGGCTTCGCCAGCTGCGGGATTTCGTAGCCGACGCGGCGCAGCGTGCCGAAGAACGGCCGCGGGTCGGGCGCGGTGTAGATGTGGTCGAACGAGATCTTGCCGGTCGAGTCGAAAGGCACGGGCCAGGCTCCTGATCTAGTCGAGCAGTTCGTCGCCGCGGTCGGTGCGCTCGGCCAGGTGTACCGGCAGGACCCGGCCGAAAAGCTGCCTGGTCCGCTCCGCGCTGCCGACGACCCCCGGGCGCTCGCTGTAGGCGAAGATCGCGGAATGCCGCGCGATCGCACCCTCCACCGTACTGACCCGGTGCAAGGCGAAGCGCCCTTGAAAGAGCTGTAGATCCCCCGGACGGAGGCCGAGCCGCTGGACCGGATGGGTGCCGTCGCCCGTCAGCACCGACCGCACGGCGGCGAAGTTCTCGTCCACCGCGGACCGGATGCCCGGGCAGTACTCGAAGGCCCCGCCGGCCTCGGCGGCCTGCGTCAGCATGCTCACGGTGTAGGAGTTCGTGTCGAAGTGCCACGGGTGCGCGCGGCCGGGCGCGATCACGTTGAGCGTCAGCCCGGACAGCGGGTCGGCCAGCTCGTGCAGCTCCGGCAGGCCGAAGCAGTCGGCGACGAACCGCTGGAACAACGGGCTGGTGTAGAGCCGCGCGATGATCGACGACGCGGGGATGCGGTCCCGCGCGACGAAGGCGTTGCCGCGCTCCATGATCGTGCGGCCCGGGTGGTCCTCGGGCAGCGGCTCGCCGATCGCCGTGTTGTAGGCGTTGACCTTCTCGATCTTCGTGTAGGCGTGCGGCTCGAGCGCGGCGCATTCCGCGCGGAGCGCTTCCTGCAGCCCGGGCCGGATGAAGTCGGCGAGCACGCTGCACCCGACGTCGGCCAGGTCGGCCCGGGTGCGCCCGACGGTCTCGCGCCACGCGGGACTGTCCGGATCGGTGAGCGGGTAGCGGTCGGTATCGACCATTTCCAGCGGCGCTACGGAGGTGCTCATCGAGGTCCCTTCCGGCATCGGAAGAAACAGAGGTAGCACAGACCCCCGCTGGCCAACCGTCGGTTTGTGAGCGGTGACACAGGGTCGTCAGCGGCCGATCGCCGCGTCCCGGATTGAGCGGGCGCCCCGGAAGGCGCCCGCCCCACCTCACGGCGTCAACAAAGGAAGCAGCGGCTTGCGCACCGCCGTCGCGACGCCGTCCGACGCCTCCGCGGCGGCGACGCGCTCGGCCGACGGCCGGCCGTACCCCGTGGTGCGCTGAACCAGCGGGCGGCCCAGCGGTTCGACCATCTCGCGCATGTCGCTGATCGTCTTGTACGACCCGTTGGACGCGCCCGCCATCCGGCTGATCGTCTCCTCCATCAGCGTCCCGCCGATGTCGTTGACGCCGCCCTGCAGCACCGCGCGGCTGCCTTCCACGCCGAGCTTCACCCAGGAGCTCTGGATGTTGTCGATCATGCCGTGCAGCAGCAGCCGGGACAGCGCGTGCACCGCCCGGTTCTCGCGCACGGTCGCTCCCGCGCGGGCCAGCCCGGCGAGGTAGATCGGGGAGCTCTGGTGGATGAACGGCAGCAGCACGAACTCGCTGAACCCGCGTCGCCCGTGCTTCTCCAGGCCCTCGCGCTGCAGCCGCGCGAGCAGCTTCAGGTGCGCGACCCAGTGCGCCGGCGTGTCGACGTGGCCGTACATCATCGTCGACGTCGTCGGCAGCCCGACCTCGTGCGCGGTCGTCACGACCTTGATCCACTCCGACGTCGGCAGCTTGCCCTTGGTGAGCACCCAGCGGACGTCGTCGTCGAGGATCTCCGCCGCCGTGCCGGGCAGCGAGTCGACGCCGGCTTCCTTGGCTTTGATGAGCCAGTCGCGAAGGGACAGGTTGGTCCGCGAAGCGCCGTTCACGACCTCCATCGGGCTGTAGGAGTGCAGGTGGATCTCCGGCTGCCGGCGCTTGACCTCGGCCGCGAGGTCGAAGTACGCAGTGCCCGGCAGGTCCGGGTGGATGCCGCCCTGCATGCAGATCTCGGTCGCGCCCGCGGCCCACGCCTCGTCGACGCGGTCGCCGACCTGCTCCAGCGAGAGCGTGTACGCGTCGGCGTCGGTGCGACGCTGGGCGAAGGCGCAGAAGCGGCAACCCGTGTAGCAGACGTTGGTGAAGTTGATGTTCCGCGTGACGACGAACGTGATGTCGTCACCGACGGTCTCGCGGCGCAGATCATCGGCGAGCCGCGTGAACGCGTCCAGCTCCTTACCGTCGGCGTGGAGCAACGCCAGCGCGGCGTCGTCGGACAGCCCGGCCGGGTCCTTTTCCGCGCTGCGCAACGCTTCCAGGATGTCCGTGTCGAACTTCTGCGGCCCGGTCTTGATCCGGTCGCCGATCTCCTTCCAGTCGCCGTACACGGAGTCGAAGTCGCTTCGCCGGTCCTCGGTGCGGCCGCTGGTGTCGATCTCGGTGTGCAGGTCGGTGCGGCCGGACTCCTGCCAACCGCCGTCCGGCTCCTGCCACGGGATGCCGACCGGCATCGCGTCTTCGCGGGCCATCCCGGTGTCGTAGTCGACGAGCGCCGCGACGTGCCGCGTGATCCGCGGGTCCAGCCACGGCTCGCCGGCCTTGACGTACTCCGGGTAGATGGTGAGCCGTTCCTTGAGCTCGAAGCCGGCCTTCTCGGTGCGGCGGGCGAGCTCGTCGATCTGCGGCCACGCGCGTTCCGGGTTGACGTGGTCCGGAGTCAGCGGCGAGACGCCGCCCCAGTCGTCGATGCCCGCGCGGATCATCAGGTCGTACTGGCTGCCGATGAGGTTCGGCGGCGCCTGGATGCGCATCTTCGGGCCGAGCACCAGCCGCGCGACGGCGATGTTCGCGGCCAGCTCTTCGAGGTCGGCGTCCGGGGTCGCGCGCATCTTCGTGTCCGGCTTGGCCCGGAAGTTCTGCACGATGACTTCCTGGATGCCGCCGTAGGTCTTGGCGATCTTGCGGATCTCGAACAGCGCGTCCGCGCGCTCCTCGAACGTCTCACCGATGCCGATGAGGACACCGGTGGTGAACGGGACCGAGCTGCGTCCGGCGTCTTCGAGCACGCGGAGCCGCACGGCCGGGTCCTTGTCGGGTGACCCGTAGTGCGGGCCGCCCTTCTCGCTCCACAGGCGGGTCGCGGTGGTCTCCAGCATCATGCCCATCGACGGCGCGACCGGCTTGAGCCGCTGGAAGTCCTGCCAGGTCAGCACGCCCGGGTTGAGGTGCGGCAGCAGGCCGGTCTCCTCGAGCACGCGAATGGCCATCGCGCGGACGTAGGAGAGCGTGTCGTCGTAGCCGTGGGCGTCCAACCAGTCGCGGGCGGCCTTCCAGCGGTCCTCGGGCCGGTCGCCGAGGGTGAAGAGGGCCTCCTTGCAGCCCATCTCGGCACCCTTGCGGGCGATGTCGAGGACCTCGTCCGGGGACAGGAACGGCGATTCGAGCCGGCCCGGCACGGTGACGAACGTGCAGTAGCCGCAGCGGTCGCGGCACAGCCGGGTCAACGGGATGAACACCTTGCGGCTGTAGGTGATGATCCCGGCGCGTCCGGCCTCGGCCAGGCCGGCGTCGCGGATGCGGGAGGCGTACTCGGAGAGCGTGGTGAGGTCGTCGCCGCGGGCGTGCAGCAGGACGGCCGCTTCGGTGACGTCCAGTGTCTTCCCGTCACGCGCCCGGGCGAGCGCGCGGCGCATCGCGGAGGCGGTCGGGGCGGTGGCGTCGGGTTCGGGTCCCATTCCAACCACGCTAGGACCGTCCTCACGCGACCAGCCAGTGCGTGTTGCGCACCCGGCTGCGGTTCCACCCGGACGTGATCGTCGTCGCAGGTCACCGCGGTGCCGTGGTTGTCGATCAGCTGCTCGACGTGTATTACCTAAAGGGTGGCATCGGTGGTCGGGAAGAAGATCGGCGGACGGACGTACTACTACCTGGCGGAGTCCGGCCGGGTCGACGGCAAGCCCCGGGTGGTCACCCAGCGTTACCTCGGGACGGCCGAGGAGATCGCCCGCGCCGTCCCGGGCGGCGAGCCCGCGTCGACGTCGTACCGGGCCTTCGGCGACGTCGCCGCGGTGTGGTCGACGCTCTCGCGCTTGGACTTCGTCCGCCGCGTCGACGACGTCGTGCGCGCCAAGCCGTCGCTGGGGCTGACCCTCGCGGTCGCGGTGCTGCACCGGGCGACGGCGCCCGGCACGTCGCTGGCCGAGTGGTGGGCTTCCGGGCCGGCCGCCGACCTCGTCCGGCCGCGCCTGTCCACAGTGGACGGTATCTGGAAAGCGCTGGAACGCCTTACGCCGGAACGCATCACGGGCATCGAGGACACCGTCGCCGCCGCGGTGCTCGAGACGCTCGACGACCACGCGGCGCTCGCCGTCGACGTCCCCCAGTTCGCCGCGTTCGCCCCGGCGGACTGCACGCTGCCCTCGGCGTGCCAGGGCGTCCTCGCCGGAGCCGGCCTGCGGGTGACGCGCGACGGCGCCATCCCGCTGGCGTCGCGGCTGTACCGGCGCGATGACGGCACGGCACCGACGTTCGCTTCGCTCATGGCGGGGCTGGGGCCGGCGACACTCGTCTTCCACTCCGGCCAGGCGGCCCAGCTGGACCTCGGCTCACGCAGCGGGTTCGTCGGGTCGCTGCCGCTGACCGACCACCCCGAGCTGCTGACCCAGCCCGCGTCGGCCCGCAAGCGCGTCGACCCTGAGCGGTTCGCCGGCCTGACGGCGCTGGACACGCACGCGGTGGTCGACGGCGTCCGGCGGCGGGTGATCCTGACGCACTCGGCGACGCTGCACGCGGCGCAGTCCCGCGCGTTCGCCGACGAGCTCGCCACCGCGACCCGCGAGCTGGACGGCCTGGCCGAGGCCCTCGCCGCGGGCACCCACCGCGGCGACCGCGCCCAGGTGCACGCCGAGCTGGGCCGGGTGACGCGCGGCCGGCGCATCGAGCGCGTGCTCACCGCGGTGCTGAGCGGCAGCCGGCCGGGGGAGATCCGGCTGGAACGGCGGATCGATTCTGCCGCCCTGGCCCGGCTGGACGAGGAGTTCTTCGGCAAGCAGGTGCTGGTCACGGACCGGGACTGGCCGATCGGCGACGTCGTCACGGCCTACCGCGCGCGCACCCACCTGGAATCGACGTTCCGCTGGCTCACCGGCCCCGCCGTCACCGGGCCGACCCCGCGCTGGGAGTGGACGCGGCAGCGGATCGGCGCGCACGGCCTGGTCTCGGTGCTCGCCGCGACCGTCACCCACCTGATGCGGCGCGAGGCCGACCGGGCGGGGATGAACCTGTCCGTCCGGGAACTGCTCGACCAGCTGGCGGGCATCGGCGAGCTGGTGCTGCGCTACCCGTCCACCGGCGGGCGCCCGCGGACGAAGCGCCTGCTGACCGAGCTGGACCCGGAGCAGCAGGCGCTCCTCGAACTCTTCGGACTGGGTCAGACGGCGACGTCGGCGTAGGTGCTGCCGAGTTTCGCGTGGTTGAGCAGGGCCGTCGCGTGGCCGCTGTTGCCGCCGGAGCGGTAGACGCCCCACTTGTGGTTGACGTGGTCGCCCCACAGCGTCGGGCCCGGGTAGCGGGTCTGGCCGTTCGAGAACGTCTGCTGCTTGCCGTTGTAGTAGAACTCGCACCAGCCGTCGGTGCCCCTCGACATCTTGTAGCCGATGGCGAACCTGCTCCAGGTGTTCACCGGGAACGTGGCCGACCAGATGTGCTGGTTCGCGCCGCTCGGCCCGGTCAGCTGGAAGTACAGCTTGCCGTCGCCGAGCGTGCGCAGCACGAACGGCCCGGACTGGGCTTGCGAGCTGCTTTCCCCGGAGATGTGGAACTGGTAGACCGCGATCCACTTGCCGGCTTTGGGGTTCACGTTCCAGTTCGCCCGCCAGCCGAGGTACTGGACCTGGCCGAGCGTGCCGGCGCCGGGCCGGTAGACGCTGCCGTCCGGCAGCCGGAGGCCGCGGCTCTCGCAGCGTTCCTTGGTGCCGTCGGCGTTGTCCCAGGTCTCGTACCGGAAGCACTTGCCGTACGTCGCGTCGTTGACGACCGTGATGCTGCCGGGCTCCTGCTCGATCCCGTCGAACACCGCGGTGCCGCGCGCCGGGTCGCCGTCCCAGAGGACGCTTTCCGGGGCCGCGGTGGCGGTGGTGCCGATGAGCGGGACGGCGGCGAGGGCGCCGAGGCCGGCGAGAACCGTGCGCCGGGACAGGGAATCCATGGGTACCTCCGAAGTTCGGACGTGCTTTCGAACGACGGCGGTGACCCGATGCTGCCGGTCCCGGCGCGGGTGGTCAAGAGTTGTCGCGGAAGATCTGCAACGGGGAAAAACTTTGCACGACCGGCATCAGCTCGATGACGTTGATGTTCACGTGCTTCGGCCGGCTCGCCGCCCAGTGGACGGACTCGGCGACGTCGTCCGCGGTCAGCGGGGTCGTGCCCTCGTAGACCTTGTCGGCCTTGGCGGCGTCGCCGTCGAAGCGGACCTTCGAGAAGTCCGTGCCGCCGACCATGCCGGGCTCGACGTTCGTCACCCGGACGCCGGTGCCGTGCAGGTCGCTGCGCAGGTTGAGGCTGAACTGGTGGACGAACGCCTTGGTCGCGCCGTAGACGTTGCCGCCGGGGTAGGGGTAGGTGCCGGCGATCGAGCCGATGTTGATCACGTGGCCGCGGCCGCGCTCGACCATGCCGGGCAGCAGGGCGCGCGTGACGTGGACGAGGCCGCGGACGTTGGTCGCGATCATCTGGTCCCAGTCGTCGAGCTCGGCCTTGTGCGCGGGCTCGAGACCCTTGGCCAGGCCGGCGTTGTTGACCAGGACGTCGACCTCCCGCCAGTCCTCGGGGAGGTTTTCGACGGTGGTCTTGACCGCTTCGGGGTCGCTGACGTCGAGCGTGACCGGGAGGACGGCGTCGCCGAGCTCGCCGGCCAGCTTCTCGAGCTTGTCCTCACTGCGGGCGACGGCGATCACGCGGGCGCCCTCGGCGACGAACCGGCGCGCGATGGCGTCGCCGAAGCCGGCGCTGGCGCCGGTCACGAACACGGTCTGCTGAGTCATGGGGTGAACCTTATTCCGGTCAGGAACGCACTGAGGGCGTCGTCGAACTCGGTCTCGCGCTCCAGGTTAGGCAGGTGGCCCGCGCCCTCGATCACCACCAGGGTCGAAGTCGCCACTTCCCGGTGGATGAGCTCGGCGTCGGCGACCGGCGTGAACTCGTCCTCGCTGCCGACGACGACCAGGGTCGGGACGTCGATGTGCTTGAGGGTGGGCGTGTAGTCGGGGCGCTCGGCGCGTCCCCGCAACGCGGCCGCCGCTCCGTCTTTCGGCGCGTTGCGCATCATGCGCCGGACGTGGGCTTCGACGTCGGGCCTGCTCGCGCGGGTCTGCTTCGAGATCATCTTGGGGAGGAGCTCGTCGGCGTACGTCTCCATGCCCTCCTCGGTGATCCTCGCGGCGGTGTCGTAGCGGGCTTGCTTCGCCTCCGGCGTGTCGAGGCCGGGGAAGGTGTCGGCCAGGAGGAGGGCCTGCACCCGTTCCGGGTGGTCTTTCGCCAGCTGCATGACGATCTGGCCGCCCATGGAGAGGCCGCCGAGGACGAAGCTCGCCAGCCCCAGGTGGTCGGCCAGCTCTATGAGGTCCTTCGCGAAGACGTCGAGGCCGGTCTTGGCGTCCTCGGTGTCCTCGGTGTTCGAGTCGCCGTAGCCGCGGAGGTCGGGTGTCACCGCCCGGTAGCCGCGCTCGGCCAGGTAGTCGGCCTGGGGACGCCACATGGAGCGGTCGAAGGGATGGCCGTGGACCAGCAGGACCGGCTGCCCGTTCCGCGGGCCGAGGTCGTCGTGGGCGAGGTGCATGCGGCCGACGTTAAGCGGGGCACTGGCGCGGAGCAATACGGCGCAATGTAGTCGGAGCAATGTTCTTTCGCTGGCGCTCCCGGGCCGGGGGGTGCAGACTGGGCCGCAGACGGGCTTCGTCGTGGGGTCTGACCTGCGCTGATCTTGTTTGGGGACCCCCCTGTTTCGGGCCCTTTCGGGGCATGTAAAGTTCTCCAAGTCGCCAGGGAAACCGAGCGGCAGGGACACGAACCAAGCTCTCGCAGAAGCGATTGAGTGGGTGGCCCACCAAAACTGCTAGAAATAACTCGCTTCGAGTAAGGCCGCTTGACGGCGGCGCGACTCGGGGTGTGTTGCTTGAGAACTCAACAGTGTGCTAGTGAAC
>NZ_JBVKDO010000035.1:0-78586 GCF_055633805.1 Amycolatopsis sp. NPDC114478
TTCCTCGCCCACCCCCGCGCGATCGCCGCGTTCGGCCGCGAATGCACCCGCACCCGCGTCTACCCCGACACCACCCTCCTCGACGGCAAACGCGTCCTGGCCTGGCGTGGCGTGCCGATCCTGCCGTGCGACAAGATCCCGATCACCGACACCGGCACCACGTCGATCCTGGCGATGCGGACGGGCGAGGACGACGCCGGCGTGATCGGGCTCAGGCCGAAGTCCCTGCCGGACGAGTACCAGCCCGGGCTCAACGTCCGGTTCCTGGGCATCAACGACCGCGCGGTGACGTCCTATTTGGTCAGTGCCTACCACTCGGCCGCCGTGCTGGTGCCGGACGCGCTCGGCGTCCTGGACGACGTCGAGGTCGGCCGCTCATGACGACCATGGACTCCCGGACCGCCGCCCGGCCGCTCGCCGACGTCCTCGCGTGGAGCAAGAGCCTGGTCGATCCCGCGTTGCGCACGGCGGCCGACCGGCTGCCCGACGCGATGCGGCGGATCGCGGGCTACCACTTCGGGTGGGAGGACGCGCGCGGCGAGCCGTCGGCCGCGGACGGCGGCAAGGCGCTGCGGCCGGCGCTCGTGTTGCTGTGCGCGGAAGCGGCGGGCGGCGACCCCGCGGCCGCCGTGCCCGCCGCCGTCGCGGTCGAGCTGGTGCACAACTTTTCGTTGCTGCACGACGACGTCATGGACGGCGACACGACCCGCCGCCACCGGCCGACG
The DNA here is from genome assembly GCF_055633805.1 of Amycolatopsis sp. NPDC114478. NCBI lineage: Bacteria > Bacillati > Actinomycetota > Actinomycetes > Pseudonocardiales > Pseudonocardiaceae > Amycolatopsis > Amycolatopsis sp. NPDC114478. Next base: position 726 of record NZ_JBVKDO010000035.1, read on the forward strand.
GCCTGGACGGTGTTCGGCACCGGACCCGCGGTGCTCGCCGGCGACGCGTTGCTGAGCGTCGCGTTCGAGCAGCTTTCGCCGGAGGGCGCGAAGCTGTTGTCGCAGGGGGTGCTGGACCTGCTGGAAGGCCAGGCGGCCGACGTGGACTTCGAGCAGCGCGACGACGTGACGCCGGCGGAGTGCATCCGGATGGCGAACGGCAAGACGGCGGCGTTGATCGGAGCGGCGTGCCAGCTGGGCGCGCTGCTCGCGGGGCGGCCGGAGGCGGTGGCGCGGTTCGGGGAGTTCGGCCGCGCGGTCGGACTGGCGTTCCAGCACGTGGACGACCTGCTCGGCATCTGGGGCGACCCCGCGGAGACGGGCAAGCCGGTGTTTTCGGATTTGCAGAACCGCAAGAAGTCGCTGCCGGTGGTGACGGCGCTGTCATCGGGAACAGCGGCGGGCGCGGGGCTGGCGGAGTTGTACGTGGGGACGGACCCGTTCACCGACGCGGAGCTGTCCCGCGCGGCGGAGCTGGTCGACGAGGCGGGCGGCCGCCAGTGGAGCCAGGCTCAGGCAGCGGCTTTGGTGGCGAAGGGGTTGCGAGAGTTGGCGGCGGTCAACCCGGTGGCCCGGCCGGCGGCGGAGCTGGCGTCGTTGGCGCGGCTGATCACGACCCGCACGCACTAGGGAGGGTTGGCGGGCGGGCGGGTTGGGCGGGGCGGGCCGGCGGAGCGGCCGCGTTGGCTTGGCCGATCCCGACTCTCGCACCGGGGAGGGTGCGTGGGCGGGGTCGGCCGGGGCGGGTCGGCGGGGCAGCGCCACCCACTCCGCCGGATCGGCGGGCCGGCGGGCGGGGTTGTCGCAACCCGCCCGACCGCGCCGGGCCGGCGGGGCAGCGCCTGCTTCCCCGCCGGTCCCTCACTTCCCCGGTCGGGTCAAGCCGTCCTTGTCCGCCTTCAAGCTCAAAATGTTCCTGTCCGTGTCACCCAGCGCCTTCGTCACCTGCGCCGACGGTGGCGATGTCGACAAGTCCACCAAACGGATCGGCGCGTCCAGCTTGATCAGCGTCGGCACGTACTCCGCCTTGTCGACCTTCCACCGATCCCCCTCACGCACGAACCGGAACCGCGCCGCCGCGCCCTCTTCCGTGTCGCCGCGTGGGTCCGAATGGCGGGCCACGCTGTTGCCGAGCCCGTACGCCACCCACTTGTCGCCGATCTTCTCGAACGGCTGGACCACGTGCGCGTGGTGGCCGACGATCAGGTCGATGTCTTCCGACGCCAGGATCTTCTTGGCCTGCGACCGCTGCTCCGCCGTCGGGTCGTGCTGGTACTCCACGCCCCAGTGCAGGCTCGCGATCACCACCTGCGCCCCCGCCTCGCGCGCCTTGCGGGCCGCCGTCAGGATGTCGTCGACGTCGATCTGGTTGGCCAGCCACGGCTTGCCCGCCGGGACCTTGATGCCGTTGAACCCGAACGCGTACGACACCTGCGCGACCTTCACGCCGTGGACGTCCAGCACCAGCGGTTTCGCCGCCTCCGCGGCCGACCGCGCCGAACCTGTGTGCTTGACGCCGGTCTCGTCCAGCTTGTCCAGGGTCCGCTTAACGCCTTCCGCACCTTGGTCGATCGTGTGGTTGGACGACGTTGAGCAGGTGTCGTAGCCGGTTTCCTTGAGCGCGTCGGCGATCTCCGGCGGCGCGCTGAACGACGGGTACCCGCTGTACGGGCCGCCTTCCGGCGCCAACGGCGTCTCGAGGTGGCAGATCCCGAGGTCGGCGCCGGAGATCAGCGGCTTGATCCCCGCCAGCAGCGGCCGGTAGTCGATCTTGCCGCCGCCGTCGGCCTCGGCCTGCTCGGTCAGCGCCGGGTGGATCAGGACGTCGCCGGTCGCGACGACGCTGAAGGAGCCGTCCGGAGCAGCCGAAGACGACGGCGTTTCCGGGAAGGGCGTCGGCGCCGGACCGGACTGCGCCGGGCTGCTGCACCCGGCCATCAGGACGGCGACGCCGGCGAGCGCGGCGACGCGGAGCTTGGTCATCAGTCCCCCTCGCGGACGGTGTCCGGCCATCCTGCCAGCCAGGCGAAACCGACAGAGACGGCATCCCGGTCACCAAAAACTTCCACCACAGTCGACAACACCGATCAGAACATTCGCACAGGACAAAACCGGACAACGCGCAGGACAGCGCGGAAAAAATACGATAAATGGCCCTTGTTCATGCCACGATGCAACTACACAGAGTAGGTATCGCTCCGCTAACTGCGGCTTGACGCTCCACGAACGGGTGTTTTGTAATACCAGTCACTCGCGGCGCCCGCGCGCGCCACTCGACCCCCGGCCTCCTTGGGAGCAACGATGTCCCCACACTCGCACAGGCTGCGCGCCTGGAGCGCTGTTGGTTGTTGTTTGATTTCCGGTGTCCTGATGACCTCGTGCTCCTCGGGCAAAGACACCGCGGCCCCGCAGCAGTCGGCGCCCGCCAACGGCAAGATCACCCTCTACTACCTGCAGAAACAGGGTGACCAGCAGTACTTCGTGGAGCAGGCGCAAGGGGCCCAGGAGAAGGCGAAGGAACTCGGCGTCGAGCTCAAGGTCGTCAACCTCGGCCAGGACGCCAACAAGGCGATCACCGAGCTGGACGCCGCGGTCGCGCAGGGCGCGAACGGCGTCGCCATCGTCGTCCCCGACCAGGCCATCGGCCCGCAGGTCATCGACAAGGCCAAGAGCGCCGGCATCCCGCTGATCGCCTCCGACGACGTCATCAAGGACGGCACCGGCGCGAAGGCCCCGTTCGTCGGCTTCAACGGCAGCCAGATGGGCGACTCGGTCGGCACCGAGGCCGGGAAGCTGTTCAAGGCCGCCGGCTGGACCGCCGCCGACACCAAGATCATCAGCGCCTACAAGCAGGACCTGAGCGTCTGCACCGACCGCGTCACCGCCGCGAAGTCGGCCTTCGCCAAGGCCGCGGGCGCCGACGTCCCGGTCATCGAGGTCGGTACCGACAACTCCCCGGTCGACGCGCAGAACAAGTCCGGCGCGGTGATCGGCTCGAACCCCGGCGTCAAGCACTGGGTCGTCTGGGGCTGCAACGACGAGAACGAGACCGGCGTCGTCACCGCGCTGGCCAACTCCGGCGTGCAGGCGAACAACATCATCGGTGTCGGGCTCGGCGCGTACCTCGACTGCAAGGACTGGGCCGCGGGCAAGGACACCGGCAACAAGTCCGCGCTCTACATCTCCGGCGCCGAGGTCGGCCGCTCGGCGATCCAGGTGCTGGTCGACAAGGTGAAGAACGGCAAGGCGCTGCCCGCGGAGACGATTGCGAAGACCACGATCGTCAACAAGGACAACTACAAGCAGGCCGGCGTCAACTGCACCTGACCGAACTCCCGCGGGCGGTGCCGAGCGCACCGCCCGCGGGCTCCACCGCTCGAAGGGCGATCATGTCCAGCTCTCCTGCCGCGCTCGCCGTCGAGGGCATCGGCAAGCGCTTCTCCGGCGTCACCGCCCTCGACGACGTCTCGCTGGAGTTCCGCTCCGGCGAGGTGCTCGCGCTGATGGGCGAGAACGGCGCCGGGAAGTCGACGCTGCTGCGCGTCCTCTCCGGCGACCAGGGCCCCGACGACGGCCGGCTCCTCCTGGACGGCACCGAAGTCGCGTTCGAAACCCCGCGCGCGGCGATGGCCGCCGGGGTCCGCGTGATCTACCAGGAACCCGAGATCATCCCGCACGTTTCGGTGGCGGAGAACGTCTTCGTCGGCGAGCTCCCCGCGAAGGGGCGGGTGTTCAACCGCCGCACGCTCATGAAGGCCACGCACGACGCGCTCGTCGAGTACGGCTTCGAAGGCGTCCTCAACCCGGCCACGCTCGGCGTCGCCCTCTCCCCCGCGCAACGCCAGCTCGTCGAGATCCTGCGCGTGCTCACCGCGGCCACCCCGCCGAAGGTGATCGCCTTCGACGAGCCGACGTCGTCGCTGTCGGAGCACGAGGTCGAGGCGCTGTTCCGGCTGATCGGGCGGCTGCGCGACAGCGGCGTCGCGGTCGTCTACGTCTCGCACCGGATGAAGGAGATCTTCCAGCTCGCGGACCGCGTCGCCGTGCTGCGCGACGGCAAGCTCGTCGGCGTCCAGCAGGTCGCGGAGACCGACGAGCCCGGCCTGGTCCGGATGATGATCGGCCGCGACCTCTCGGCTCTCGAGCGCCGCGTCACGCAGGACACCGGTGACGTCGTGCTGAAGCTCGACGACGTCACGACCGACGACGTCACCGGCATCTCGCTGCAGGTCCGAGCGGGCGAGGTCGTCTGCGTGGCCGGGCTGGTCGGCGCGGGACGCTCCGAGCTGGCCCGCGCGATCGTCGGCGACCTGCCGATCCGGTCCGGGACCGTCACGCTCGACGGGAAGCGCCTGCGCGCGCACAACCCCGGTGACGCCGTGAAGGCGGGCATCGGCTTCGCGCCCGAAGAGCGCAAGACGGACGCGTTGCTCATGCAGCGGTCCGTACGCGACAACGTCTCCATCGCCGTCCTCGACCGCCTTCGCCGCTTCCGCGTGGTGAAGCGGGCGAAGGAACGCGCGCTCGTCCAGGAGTACATCAACGAGCTTCGCGTGCGGACGCCGTCGATGGAGCAGGAAGTCCGCAAGCTGTCCGGCGGCAACCAGCAGAAGGCGGTCCTCGCGCGCTGGCTCGCGCGGCGGCCGAAGCTGCTGATCCTCGACGAACCGACCCGCGGGGTCGACGTCGGCGCGAAGGCCGAGATCTACCGGATCATCGACGGCCTCGCCTCGGAAGGCATCGCGCTGCTGGTCATCTCGTCCGACCTGCCCGAGGTGCTGACGCTCGCCGACCGCATCCTCGTCATGCGAGCCGGGCGGCTGGCCGGCGAGCTCGGCCGCGAGGACGCGACCGAGGAAGCCGTGCTGACCCTCGCCATCCCCGAAACCGAACCAGCCGTGGAAGAAGCCCAGGAGATCGGCGCATGAGCACCCCCACCAAGGAAACGTCGGCCCCCGCCGCGCCGCCCCAGCCGTCGGCCGCGCGCCGGGTGCTGACCGGCATCGGCGTGCAGAACTCCAGCCTGATCATCACGCTGATCGCGTTGATCGTCCTGCTGAGCATCCTGAACGACAACTTCCTGCGCACCAACAACCTGCTGCTCATCGGCAGCGCGATCACCATCATGGGGCTGCTCGCCCTGGTCCAGACGCTGGTGATCATCCTGGGCGCGCTCGACATCTCGGTCGGCTCGATGGCCGGGCTCGCCTCGGTCATCTCCGCGATGGTGTTCACCTCGACCGGCAACGCCGAGGTCGGCATCCTCGCCGCGATCGGCATCGGCATCGTCTGCGGCCTGATCAACGGCATGATCATCATCTTCGGCCGGGTCAACCCGGTGGTCGCGACGCTGGCCATGCTCGCCACCTACAAGGGCGTCGCGCAGGTCATCTCGGACGGCAAGTCGCAGGGCTACACCGGCGGCGACGACCTGTTCATCTTCCTGGCCAAGGGATCCGTGCTGGGCCTGCCGTCGCTGGTGTGGGTGTTCCTGATCGTCGCGGCGCTGCTGCACTTCCTGCTGAAGTACACCGACATCGGCCGCAACGTCTACGCCATCGGCGGCAACGACACCGCCGCGCGGCTGGCCGGCATCAACATCAACCGGTACATCATCGGCGTGTACGCGCTGGCCGGCGTGGTCGCCGCGGTCGCGGGCATCCTGATCACCGCGCGCACCGGCTCGGGTCAGCCGGTGTCCGGGTCCGAGGGCCTGGAGCTGCAGGCCGTCACCGGCGCCGCGCTCGGCGGCACGATGCTCAAGGGCGGCCGAGGATCGATCATTTCGACGGTGCTCGCGGTGGTCATCCTGGGCGTGCTCGACAACGGCATGTCCGGGCTGGGCATCAACCCGTTCTGGCAGAACGTCGCCCACGGCGCCCTGCTCGTGATCGCGGTCGTGCTGCAGCAGCTGCGCAGCGGGGAGCGTCGCGTCGGCCTGCCCGAGTAGCGGTGGGCGCGCCGCGGAACCTCCACGCCCGGATCGTGGACGAACTGGGCAGGCTCATCGTCGAAGGCGTCCTCGGGGACGGGCAGCCGCTCGTCCCCGAGGAGCTCGGCCGGCGCTTCGCCGCGTCCCGGACGGTGGTGCGCGAAGCGCTGCGCGTGCTGGAGTCCAAGGGCATGGTCACCGCGCGGCCGCGGGTCGGCACGTGGACGCTGCCGCCCGACGCGTGGGACGCGATCGACCCGGACGTCATCGCCTGGCGCGTCAACGGGCCCGACCGGCCCCGGCACCTGCGTGAGCTGGCGGAGCTGCGGCTGGCGATCGAACCGCAGGCGGCGCGGATGGCCGCGCAGCACCGGCGCCCCGACGAGCTTTCGGCGATGGCCGCGGCCTACGAGCTGATGGCGGACGCCGTCGAGCGGGCCGACCCGGCCGCGTTCCGGGAGGCCGATTCGCGGTTCCACGCGGCGCTGATCCGCGCGTCCGGGAACGCGTTGATCGCGCAACTGCAAGTCCCGGTCGTGGCGGCGCTGCGGGCGCACGGCGAGCCGCTGGAGCTCGTCGCGCATTCCCGGGTGCTGACGCTGGTGCTCGCGAAGAACGCCGACGGCGCCGAGTCCGCGGCCCGCCGGCTGCTGGAAACCGTTGCGCCGTACCGCTCACCGGCACCTTGACACGTCCAGCGGGAAGCGCTTCACTCGCTGCGGATGACCGCCGCCATGACGTGCTGAGGAGGACGCTTCCATGCGTTTCCCGGGTATTCGTGGCTTTGGCGTGCTCGCGGCCGCCGCGGTGGCAGGCAGCCTGCTCTCCGCTCCGGCGGCCACCGCGGAGACCACCCCGGCCTGCCCGATCACCGGTCAGATGGTCGCCGCCGGCAACTACTGGGTGACCAACGGGACGAACCTAGCGGCGCCGGACTGGCAGAACGCGACGTTCCACGTCGGCAACCTGGCGCTGGTCCGGACCACCGGCCAGTCGAACCACAAGACGCTGCCGTGGGCGCAGGCCAACGGCTACCAGCTGCCGCTCGACCCGAAGCGGCCGTTCTTCCCGGACAACCAGGCCGCCGGCGAGGCGTACCTGGACCTCTACACCTACTTCCACCCGGAGATCTCGCTCGACTCGATCCGCACGCGCGTCAAGGACGAGGTCGCGTCGGTGCAGGCGGGGCACCGCGACTACTGGAACTACGTGGATGCGCTGAACATGGCGATGCCGTCGTTCGCGCGGATGAGCCTGATCGACCACGATCCGTCCTATTTGGACGCAATGGACAAGCTGTACCGGACGGCGGAACACAAGCTGTTCAACGAGTTCACCGGCCTGTGGTACCGCGACGAGCGGTTCAAGGGCTCGGGCGTGTTCTGGTCGCGCGGCAACGGCTGGGCGTTCGCGGCCCTGACGAAGGTGCTGCAGGTGCTCCCGGCGGACGACCCGCGGCGGCCGGAGTACCTGCGGGTGTTCAAGAAGATGGCGGCCACGCTGGCCCTGGTCCAGCGCCGGGACGGCTTCTGGAACGCCGACCTGCTGAACCCGTGGGACCACGGCGGCCCGGAGACGAGCGGCACGGCGTTCTTCACGTTCGGCATCGGCTGGGGCATCACGGCGGGCGTCCTGGACGCGTCGCGCTACCGCCCGGTGGTGGACAAGGCGTGGACGGCGCTGTCGACGAAGGCGTTGCAGGCCAACGGCTTGGTGGGTTACGTCCAGCCGGTGGGCGACCGCCCGGCGACGGCTCACGCGACCGACACGTCGGCGTTCGGCGTCGGCGCGTTCCTTCTCGCCGGCCAGGAAGTGGCGAAGCTGCAGGGCTGCTCGGCGGAGTAGGGCCTACTTCAGGCAATCCCCGGGGTCACCGCGGGTCAGGGCCGGGTCCGACTGGAGGAAGGTGCGCGCGACACCGGGACCGCTCGTCCGGTGCTCGAAGCGGACCGTCACCCGGCCGTGGCCCGCGCCTTGCACCCAGCCCGTTCCGTGTTCGGCGTGGACCACGTCGTCGCCCTGGCGCCACTCCGAAGGCGGGGCCCCCGCCGGCGCCGGGGCGGACGACACCACCGTCGACGTCGAAGGCACCGAAGGCGCCGCCAGGGTGAAGAGCGCGTCCTGGTGCGGCACCGACAATCCGCTGTACGCGACGCCGGCCAAGCGGATCCCGCCGAACTCCGCCGGGTCGAGCAGCAGCCGTTCCGCCACCGCCGACAGTTCCGCCAGGTCATCGGTCGGGGCCGAGATCGTCTCCGACCGGGTCACCGTGTGCATGTCCGTGTGCCGCAGCTTGATCACCACCGTGCGGGCCACCCGCTCGGCTTTGACCAGCCGCTTGTGCGCACCCACCGCGATCCGCCGCACCTCGGCACGCAGCGTCGCCAGGTCGATGATGTCCGTGTCGAACGTCGTTTCCGCGCTGACCTGCTTGGTCTCGCCGCGGTCGGCCACCGGGCGGTCGTCGAAGCCCGTCGCCAGGCGGCGCAGGTCGCGGCCGACCACCCCGCCCAGCGTCGCGACGGCGTCCTGTTCGGACAGTGCCGCCAGCTGCCCGAGCGTCTGGACGCCGATGAACCGCAGCTTCCCCTCGGCCACCGGCCCGATCCCCCACAGCGCGCGCACCGGCAGCGGCGCGAGGAACTCGCGTTCGGTGCCCTGCGGCACCACCAGCAGGCCGTCCGGTTTGGCCTCGTCGGAGGCGATCTTGGCGATCTGCTTGCCGTTGCCCGCGCCGATCGACGCCACCAGCCCCGTCTCCGCCCGGATCCGGGCCCGCAGTGATCCGCAGAACGCCGTGACGTCGTCGAAGGAGGCCCCGGCCAGCGAAGGTGGCTCGGCGAAGGCCTCGTCGAGGGAGATCTTCTCCAGCAGCGGCGCCACCGACGTGACGACGGCGAAGACCTCCTGGCTGAGCCGCTCGTAGACGCGGAACCGCGGCGGCACGATGACGCCGTTCGCCGGGAGCAGCCGCCGGGCCTGGGCCATCGGCATCGCCGACTTGATGCCGAACGCGCGTGACTCGTAGCTCGCGCCCGCGACGACGCCGCGGGGTCCGGTGCCGCCGACGAGCACCGGGCGCCCGGCCAGCGTCGGGCGGGTGAGCTGCTCGGCCGACGCGTAGAAGGCGTCCAGGTCGAGGTGGATCACCCAGCGGGCCACGTCAGTCCCCGCCGGTGGCGTCCAGCAGCTGGTGCAGCGCCTTGGTGTAGCTCTCGAACGCCGCCCGGCCGGCCGCGGTCAGCTTGACCAGCGTGACCGGCGTGCGGTGCTCGTAGGCCTTGGTGATCTCGACGTACTCGGCGTCCTCGAGCTTGCGCAGGTGCGTCGAAAGGTTGCCGGCCGTCATGTCCAGGAGCTGCTGCAGGCGCGGGAAGGTGATCTGGTCGCCAGTGTGCAGCCCGGCGAGCGCGACCGTGACCCGCAGCCGCGCCTGGGCGTGGATGACCGGGTCGAGCTGCGGCAGTTCGCTCATCGGCGCCCGGACTTCTCGCGCACGAAGTAGACGATCGCGCCGAGCAGGAACCCGCCGCCGCCGCAGATCGCGAGCACCAGGAAGTTCGCCGGAAACCCGACCAGCACGCTCAGCGCGGCCGACACGATCATCCACGCGCCCAGGCCGTACATCAGCTTGTCCTGCCAGAGCATGCCGCCGGCGAGGTACTGGACGCCGGTGAGCAGCAGCCAGGTGCCCGACCAGAACAGCGACACCTGGTCGGAGGACAGCGCGCCGAACTGCGTGACCCGGATGTCGACGACGGTCAGCCCGATCGTGGAGAGCGCCCAGCTGTAGCCGTACATCGCGCCGACGGTCTTCGACGGGCCTCGGATCCCCCGGCCGGCCCGCGCGCTCACGTAGGCGGTGTAGGTGATCGCGAGGACGAACAGCACCGCGACGAGCACCCCGCCGATCCAGCCGGGCACGCTCGCGGTCTGCGTCGCGAAGTAGGTGAAGCCCCAGCCGAGCAGCCAGGCGAAGGCCCACGCGGCGAGCATGCGCGCGGGGCCTCCGCCCAGTTCCCGGCGGTTGCGCCGGTTCTGCTGGGCGATCAGGTTCAGCGACTCCTCCGCCGACAACGGCTCGTCGTCCACCCTCTCCGCCCTTCGTCCGCGCAGACCCCTCAGTACTGCACGGAGGTTAACAAGCACTCACAACCTGGCCGTGTCCAGCCGGAACCGGCGCACGACCACCAGTGCCGGCACGACCAGCCAGCCCGCCAGCACCACCACCGCGAGGGCCATCCCGCCCGCGTGCACCAGCGGTTCGACCCCGAGCCTCCCGAGCCAGAACGTCGGGAAGAAGTGCGCCAGGGTGGCCATCCAGTCCGGCAGGGCCCACAGCGGGATCCACAGGCCGCCGAGCATGCCCAGCGGCATCATCAGCGCGCCGGTGACCGCGCCGACCGTGTCGCCCTTGCCGAACAGGCCGATGGCCAGGCCGAGCACGGCGAACGGGAGCACGCCCAGCCACAGCGACACCAGCACCAGGCCCCACTGGGCCGCCGTCATCTCGACGCCCATCGCCAAGCCCGCGACGAACAGCACCACGAGCACCGGCAGCGCCACGGCCATCGCCGAGATGACCTTGACGACCAGGTAGCCTGGGCCGCGCATCGGCGTCAGGCGCAGCTGGCGCTGCCAGCCGTCGGTGCGTTCCTGCGCCACCCGGGTGCCGGTGAACAGCGCGCCGCCGCTCGCGCCGTACGCGGCGAGGTTGATCATGGTCTGGACGTTCGACGCCAGCCCGTTCGGCGTGACGAACTTGCCGAAGATCGAGCCGAAGAGCAGGAACATCGCGAGCGGCATGCCGATGGTGAAGATCGTGAACTGGGGACTGCGGACGATCCGCTTGATCTCCAGGCTCAGGTAGGTGGTGTTCACGCGGCGGCCTCCTCGGCGGTCAGCGCCAGGAAGGCCTCTTCGAGCCCGAGCGCGGTGATTTCGATGTCGGACGCCCGCGGGAACTCCGCCAGCAGCGCCCGGATGGCGGCGTCGGAGTCGGCGCAGGCCAGCTCGGCGCGGCCGGCGCGCAGCTGGACGCTCGTGACGCCGGCGAGCCGCGCCAGGTCGGCTTCGGTGGCGCCCGGGACGGCGGCCTTGAGCACCCGCCCGGACACCGCGGCCCGGACCTCGGCGACCGGCCCGTCGGCGACGACCACGCCGTGGCGCATCAGCACGACGCGGTCGGCGTAGTCCTCGGCCTCGGCGAGGTAGTGCGTCGCGAACAGCACCGTCCGGCCGCCGGCGGCGAACTCGCGGATGGCCGCCCAGAACGCGCGCCGGCCGTCGACGTCCATCGCCGCGGTGGGCTCGTCGAGCACGAGCAGCTTCGGGTCGCCGGCCAGCGCGAGGGCGAACCGGACGCGCTGGCGTTCGCCGCCGGACAGCTTGCCGCAGCGGCGTTTCACGAGGTGCTCCAGGCCCGCGCGGGCGATCACCTCGCTTGCCGGCAGCGGGTTCGCATGCGTCGAGACGATCAGGTCGACGATCTCGCCGACCGTGGCGTCGCCCAGCAGCGCGCCGTTCTGCATCATGGCGCCGACGAGCCCCCGGTCGACGGCCTCGCGCGGGCTGCCGCCCTCGACGGTGACGGCTCCCGCGTCCGGCTTGGTCAGCCCGAGCAGCATGTCGACGGTGGTCGACTTGCCCGCGCCGTTCGGCCCGAGCAGCGCGACGACCTCCCCGCGGGCGACTTCGACGGACACCCCGTCGACGGCGGTGACCCCACCGAACCGTTTGGTCAGGCCCCGCAGTGCGAACGCCGGTCCCCCAGTCATGGCGTCCCTCCCTTCTCCAACTTTGAACCGCAAACTCGACTCGCACTTTGTAACACAAAGTCCGCGCAGGTTCAAAGCCCCCGGCGTGGGAAAGCGAAAAAGACGGGGTGCCGGGCACTGGGCCCGACACCCCGTCCAGGAGTGGTTTTCGCAGGTCAGCCGGTGAACCGCCCGGACACGAGACCCTGCGTGGCCGCGATGTCGGACTTGGCCGCGGTCGGCGCCGGGGGCGTCGGCTGCGGCAGCGGGGCGCACTCGACGTCGGCCGTGCGGCCCGGCTTGCGGGCAGGCAGCGCGCCCGTCGCCAGGTAGTCGGCGATCTTGTTGTCGACGCACGCGTTGCCGCGCGGAGTGATCGCGTGGCTGGTGCCGCCCGGCTCCGCGATCAGCGAAGCGCCCGGGAAGCGGCTGCGGATCTCGAGGCTGCCCGGGTACGGCGTCGCCGCGTCGAGCGTCTCGTCGATCATCAGGACGCTCTGCACACCCTTGCCGTCGACGTCGGTCGGCTTGCCGGCCTTGGCGGGCCAGTAGAGGCACGGCGCGTTGAACCAGGCGTTCTGCCAGGTGAAGTACGGCGCCTTGGCGAAGGTCCGCCAGTTGTCGCGCTTCCACTGGTTCCAGCTCTGCGGCCACTGGACGTCGGTGCACTGGACGGCGAGGTAGACGGCGTACCCGTTGTCGTCGCCGCGGCCGCCGAAGGCCTCGAACAGCGTCTTCCAGTTCTGCCAGTCGCCCTTGTTGACGAACCGGGACAGCGCGTCACCCAGCAGCGTCCACCGCAGCTGGTAGTAGCTCGCCTGCTGGATGACGTCGAGGATCTCGTCCGGGCCGATCACGCCGCCCGCGGGGTTGAAGGACGTCTTCAGCAGCTGCTCGTTCACGACGCGCTGCACCGCGGCCTGGGTCTTGCCGAGGTGGTAGACGTCGTCGTGCTGGGCGAGCCAGCCGAACCAGATGAGGATGTTCTTGTCGAAGGCGACGTCCTGGTTGAGGTTGTCGCCGTACCAGACACCGCGCGGGTCGACGGTCGAGTCGAGGACCATCCGGCGCACGTTCTTCGGGTAGAGCGTGCCGTAGACCTGGCCGAGGTAGGTGCCGTAGGAGTAGCCGTAGAAGTTCAGCTGCTTCTGCCCGAGCGCCTGGCGGATGGAGTCCATGTCCTTGACCGTGTCGGTCGTCTTCATGTTCTCCAGCAGGGCCTTCGGGTTGTTCTTCGCGCAGGCCTCGGCGTAGCCCTTCGAGCGGGCGAGCCAGGTCTTCTCCAGCTGCGGGGTGAACGGCGCGTACACCGGCCGGTTGTAGTCCATGTAGTTCGGGTCGCAGCTCAGCGCGGGCTTGCTCGAGCCGACGCCGCGCGGGTCGAAGCCGATCCAGTCGTAGGCGTCCCCGGCGTGGTTGGGCACGCGCGGTCCGCGGGTGGCCAGCAGCAGGCCGGAACCGCCGGGGCCACCGGGGTTCGTCAGCATGACGCCCTGGTACTGCGCGTCGGGGACCTTGTGCTTGACGCGGTCGACGGCGAGCTGGATCTGCCCGCCACGCGGCTTCGAGTAGTCGAGCGGCACGCTCAGGAACCCGCATTCGGCACCGGCGGCGACGAGCGTGGGATTGGTGCACGGCCCCCAGGCGATCGTCCCGGCGGCCGGCGCGGGCGCCGGTGCGGCGGTCGCGGCCGGCGCGGCCACGAGCGCGGACGCCACCGCGGCGGCGGCGACCGCGGCGAGAACGGTACGTCTCACTGTTTCATCCCTTTCCCCTGCGACTTCGGGCTGGTGAACCCTAGACCCGGTCCCGGTCGTGGGGGCAGGGCAAACGGGCTGGCGGCCGCGAATGCCCTACGAAAGGCGGAAACCGGATGCACCGGACGTCCGAGCAGGTCGAGGAAGGCGCTTTCACGGTGCGGCCTGCTGGACCGACGCCAAGACCGGCTGGCGGTGCCCGATCGGTGTCTACCCGGCTCCCTGAGCGTGCCGCTGGACGAACGCCTCGATCAGCTGCTGCCGCTCCGCTGTCGTCGCGCGTTCCAGTTCCACCGTGTCGCCGTCGATCGTGACCTTGATCTTGTGCTTGCCCGCCTGGCGGCCCAGCCACTCCTTCAGCGTCTCCACCAAGCCCGGGAACACGCCACCCGCCGCGCTGAACGCCACCAGCAGCGAACCCACCGTCACCGGGTCCGCCGCCTTCGCGCCCGCCGGGGCCTCCGCCGGCAGCGCGCGCAAGTCGACGTCCAGCTCGCCCAGCTCCGCGCGCAACCGGCGGGCGAGGCGGTCCAGCTCCTCCTCGTCGGCGTCCGGCGCCTCGATGCTGAGCACCGCGCACCGAGTGTCCGGTTCGGTCATGCGCGCCATGGTGCGCTCCTCCGGCGATCGTGGGCAAGGCCCGATCAGGCACGGATTTCGTTGAGGTAGTTGTAGATCGTGTACCGCGTGACGTCGAGGCGGCCGGCCAGGTGGTCGACCGCGTCCTTGATCAGGAAATAACCGGCTTCGTCGAGCTCCCGGACCACGGCCGCCTTGTGCCGCTTCTTCATCAGGTCCACCGGGATCCCCGCCTTCGTCACCGCGCGGTCGACGAGGAACCGTTGCAGGCTGTCGACGTCCGGTGGGAAAGTCTCCGGCTCGCCGTTGCCGCTTGCCGAAGCCGACGCGTCGACGCTGTTCACGCACAGGCAGCCGACCGCGACCCCGTCGGCGTCGCGCAGGAACAGCGTCGACGACCGGATCGCGCGGCCGTCCGGGCCGTGCGTGCGGTAGTTCGTCAGGTCCTGGGTCGTGCCGCGGCGGACCAGGCCCAGCAGCAGGTCGGTCATCGGGCCGCCGACGCTGCGGCCGGTCAGGTCGCCCGCGATCGCGACGATCGAGTCCGGCAGCCGGCTCAGGTCGTGCAGCAGCACCTCGTTGCCCGGCCCGAGCATCGCCGCGAGACCCGGGATCGCCGGCACCAGCGCCGTCAGCACCTCGTGCGTCGTCGCGCCCGCGGCCGGGACGACCAGCGGCTCGCGCGGCTCGGTCAGGGTTTCCAACGCGGACCGCAGCAGGTCCGCGGCGGCCGCCGGGGTAGAGGCGTGCGGCGACAGCCGGACGTGCTCGGGCCGCACGGTCGCCGCGATCCCCGCGTTCGCCAGCGCCGCCCCGACCTGCTCGGCCGGGTGGCCGGGCAGCGTGAACGCCAGGATTCCCGCCCGCCGTTCACGAGCCGAGACGACCTCGGCGCCGCAGGACGCGAGCACCTCTTCGAACGCGCCCAGCCGCTCGGCGATCCGCGCCGCGATGGCACCGACCCCGGCGTCCTCGACCAGTTCGAGGGCCTCGGCGAACGCGCCGGACGTGATCGGGCTCAGGTTGGAGATCGACCAGGCCTGCGCGGTCGCGTCCGGCGGGTGGATCTCGTCGTCGAACAGTCCGGGGTCGCGCGCGCCGGTCCAGCCCGACAGCACCGGGTCCATCCGCTCCAAGGCGCGGTCGGACAGCACCGCGAAGCCGGTTCCCCAGCCCGCGCGCAGCCACTTCTGCCCGCCGACGACCAGGACGTCGGCGACCTCCCACGGCTCCTCGACCACGCCGAAGCCCTGGATGCCGTCGACGACCAGCAGCCGGTCGCCCACGACTTCGCGCAGGGCCGCGAGGTCGGCGCGGAAGCCGGTGCGGAAGTCGACCGCGCTGACGCTGACCGTCGTGATCTCCGGCGTCAGCGCTTCGGCGACGCGCTCGGGCGTCACGTAACCGCTGGTCAGCCGGCGGACGCGCAGGCGTCCGGCCTGTTCGGCGCGCGCCCACGGGTAGGTGTTGGCGGGGAACTCCGCGGCCGACACCAGCACCTCGCCGGAGCTGTGGAACGCGGCTTGGAACAGCCCGAGGCTGGTGTTGGGCAGCAGCACGGTGTGGTCGGTGTCCGAACCGGACAGCCGCGCGGCGGCGGCCTTGGCCCGGATCTCCTGCCGCATCAGTTCGTCCACAGTGGACGGCCCGGCGGTGGTGGCCTGGTCGAGCAGGGCGGCCGTGGTGTCGAGCACCGCGTGCGACGGTGGGCCGAACCGGGCGAAGTCGAGGTAGCCGGCGGGCTCGTCGAACTGGAGCAGGTACCGGGGCGAAATCCGCGTCACGCGAGGATCCTCGCCAGGAACTGCCGGGTGCGCTCGTGCTTCGGCGTGCTCAGCACCTCCGACGGCGGTCCCGTCTCGACAACCGCGCCGTCGGCCAGGAACACCACCTCGTCGGCGGCCTCCGCGGCGAAGCTCATCTCGTGCGTCACGACGACCATCGTCATCCCCTCCCCCGCCAACGTACTCATCACTTCCAGCACCTCCCCGACCAGCTCCGGGTCGAGCGCCGACGTCGGCTCGTCGAACAGCATCAGCTTGGGTTTCATCGCCAGCGACCGCGCGATCGCCACGCGCTGCTGTTGCCCACCGGACAGCTGTGCCGGGTAGGCGTCGGCGCGGTGCGCGAGCCCGACGCGGTCGAGCAGCGCGAGCCCCTGCTTGCGGGCTTCGTCCGGTTTGACCCCGAGCACCCGGATCGGCCCCTCGACGACGTTCTCCAGCGCGGTGCGGTGCGCGAACAGGTTGAACCGCTGGAACACCATGCCGATGTCCCGGCGCTGCCGCGCCACCTCGCGTTCGCGCAGCTCGTACAGCTTCCCGCCGCGCTGCCGGAAGCCGATCGGCTCGCCGTCGACCCAGATCTGGCCGGCGTCGATCGTCTCCAGGTGGTTGATGCAGCGCAGGAACGTGCTCTTCCCGGCGCCGGACGGGCCGAGCAGGCAGACGACCTGTCCCTTGTGGACGTCCAGGTCGATGCCGCCGAGGACTTCGGTGTGGCCGTAGGACTTCTTGACACCGACCGCGCGCAACAGGGGCTCAGACACGGGCACTCCTCACCAGCGGCACCCCGCGCAACGCCTTGCCCGCGCGGGCAAGCGGGCCGCGGTCGGCCTGCCCGAACGAGCGTTCCAGGTAGTGCTGGCCGACGCCGGCGACGGTCACCACGACCATGTACCAGACGGCCGCGGCCAGCAGCGTCTCCATCACCAGCAGGTTGTTGGACGAGATGTTGTTGGCCGCGTGGATCAGCTCGGTCACGCCGATCACCGACGCCATCGACGTCCCCTTGAGCATGTTGATGAAGTCGTTGCCGGTCGGCGGGATGATCACGCGCATGGCCTGCGGCAGGACGACCCGGCGCAGCGTCGCGGCCGGCGTCATGCCGATCGACTTCGCCGCCTCGGTCTGGCCGCTGTCCACACTGTTCAGCCCGGCCCGGACGATTTCGGCCATGTACGCGCTTTCGTTGAGCGCCAGGCCGAGGAACGCGGCGGTGAACGCGCTGATCAGCACGTTCGTCTGCTCGTGGACCAGGAACGGGATGTCGATCACCGGGAAGACGAGCGCCAGGTTGTACCAGAGGAGGATCTGCAGCAGCACCGGAAGCCCGCGGAAGATCCAGATGTAGCCGGCGGCGAACCACCGCGCGACCGGGTTGGCGCTGCGGCGCAGCAGGGCGATGACGATGCCGAGCACGATCGCGACGGCCTGGGACAGCACCGCCAGCACGACGGTGTTGAGCAGGCCGGTCGCCATCACCTTGTAGAAGACGAAGTCCGGGACCTGGTTCCACGCGATCTGCGCGTTGCCGAGGGCGATGCCCAGCAGCACGAGCAGGGCCAGGATGATCACCGCGGCGACCCACCGGCCCCAGTGGCGGAGCCGGACGATCGGGAGCGGTTCAGGACCCGCCATTGACCGCGGCCTCCTTGATCGCGCCCTGCTCGACGCCCCAGGCCTGCAGGATCTTGCCGTAGGTGCCGTCGGCGATCAGGGCCTGCAGCGCCTTCTGGACGGCGTCGCGCAGCGGCGTGTTCTGCTTGTTGACGCCGATGCCGTACGGCCCGCCCTCGATCGGCTCGCCCGGGACGACCTCGAAGAACTTGCCGTCGCCTGCCGTCCGCGAGATGTAGACGGCGCTGGGCAGGTCATTGAGGATCGCGGCGACCCGGCCGGTGCGCAGCTGGTTCTGGTTCTGGTTGTCGCTGTCGGTCGCGGTGACGGTGAGCGCGGGCTTGCCGGCCTGCGTGCACTTGGTGCTCTGCGCTTCGGCGAACTTCTGGTGGCTGGTGCCCTGCACGACGGCGACGTTCTTGCCGCAGAGGGTGTCGGGGCCGGTGATGCCGTCCGGGTTGCCCTTGCGGATCATGATCGTGATGCCCGAGGTGAAGTAGTCGACGAAGTCGATCTGCGCCTGGCGGGCCTTGGTGTCGTTCATGCCGGCCATGGTCAGGTCGATGCGGCCGGACTGGAGGCTGGTGATGAGCGAGCCGAACGCCATGTCCTGGTGGGTCACGGGGACGCCGAGCTTGGCGGCGATGGCCTTGGCGAGGTCGACCTCGTAGCCGATCGGGGTCTTGCCGTCGGCGGCGTAGAAGTTGTTGGGCGCGGACTGCAGGTTCGACGCCAGGTGCAGCCCCGCCTGCTTGACGTTGTCCGGCAGAGCCGCGTTGAGCTGGGCGTCCTTCTGCACGCCCTGGACGATGGCGGCGGTGTCCGGGATGCCGGAGGCGGGCGCGCCGGCGGCCTGCGACGTCCCGCCCGCGCCGTCCGGACCACCACCGCAGGCCGTCACGAGGACGGCCAGGCTCGCGAGCAGCACTGCCTGTGCAGCACGACAACGGGACATAACGGACCTCCACTGTTCGGCTGGCCGGAACGCTACAACTCGTTGTTGAAGAGGTCAACTGGCTGTTGAAATCCAATTCGGTGCTAGCTTCGCGGCATGAGCCTGCGGATCGGCGTCCTGGGGGCGGCTCGCATCGCCCCCGCTGCCCTGGTCAAGCCCGCATCTTCGCACTCTTCCGTCGCGGTGACGGCGGTCGCGGCGCGCTCCCTCGAGCGAGCGCAAGCGTTTGCGACCAAGCACGGCATCGCCGCTGCTTACGGGTCTTACGAAGAGTTGCTGGCGGATCCGGAGATCGACGCGGTGTACAACCCGCTGCCGAACGGCCTCCACGGCAAGTGGACGCGGGCGGCGCTGGAGGCGGGCAAGCACGTGCTGTGCGAGAAGCCGTTCACGGCGAACGCCTCGGAAGCCCGCGAGATCGCGGCGCTGGCTTCCGCGTCGGACCGCGTCGTGATGGAGGCGTTCCACTACCGCTACCACCCGCTGGCGCTGCGGGTCGAGGAGATCGTGGCGTCGGGCGAGCTGGGAAAGCTGGAGCGGGTGGAGACGGCAGTGTGCTTCCCGCTGCCGAAGTTCTCCGACATCAGGTACGACTACGCCCTGGCGGGCGGCGCGACGATGGACGCCGGGTGCTACGCGGTCCACATGGCCCGGCTGTTCGGCGGCGAGACGCCTTCGGTGGTCTCGGCGTCCGCGAAGCTGCGGTCGCCCCGGGTCGACCGCGCGATGACGGCGGAGCTGGCGTACCCGTCGGGTCACACGGGCCGGGTGACGTGCTCGATGTGGTCGTCGTCGGTGCTCCGGATCAGCGCCGCGGTGACCGGTTCACGCGGGTCGATCCGGGTGGTCAACCCGTTGATGCCGCAGGCGTACCACCGGTTCACGGTCCGGACCGAAGGCGCGCGGCGCACGGAGAAGTTCCCCCGCCGGGCAACGTATGAGTACCAGCTGGACGCGTTCGCGGCGGCGGTGTTGGAAGGAGCACCGGTGAAGACGTCGGCGGCGGACGCGGTGGAGACGATGACGGTGATCGACGAGATCTACCGGGCCGCCGGGCTGCCGGTACGCGAACCGAGCTGAGCCCGGACGTCGGCGAGCGCGAAGCCGAGGAGGTTGAGGCCCCGCCACGCGCGGGGCTTGTCGGCCCGCGGATCGTTCGCCGCGCCCGGTCGACTGGCCGGGGATCCGGGCGAGCAGCCCCCATTTCCACGCTAGCGCGGGACACCGACAGTTTTGCGGCGTCGCCCGAGCGCGCAAGCTTCGGGGCCGGCGGTGCGCCCCGACCTCTCGGCGAGCCCCGCACAGGGGAAATCCACTCCCTTTGGCCGAACCCGCACTCGACCGCACCTCGGCAACCCCGACATCAGCCTCGGCGTTGTGGACAAGTCAGGTCACCTCGCCCGGCAACTTCGAGAACTGTCGGTGGTCTCCGCTAGCGTGGAAACGGGGGCTGCTGCCGATCGGATCGTGCCGCGCTCAGCCTCCGTGCCGCAGATCAGCGGCCCATGCGCCGGAACCGCTTTCCCGCGTCGAGCGCGCGGGTCAGCTCCTCGACGCTGCGCGGGTGACCGGTCATGCTGCCAGTCTCACGCACGGACCGGCCGCCACGCACCCGAAATACCGTGCGAGGCGGCCGGTTCGCGAACTACGCGGCCACGTAGTTGCCGCTCAGGATCAGCAACACCTGGATCGTGATGCCCGTCCCGTAGTAGTCCGTCGCGTCCGGGGACCAGGTCGAGATCGCCGTCCACAGCTTGTCCAGCCACGCCTGGCTGCCCGCGTCCGTCATCGCCGCCACCGCGAACGGCGCCGTGAAGCACGGGTGCTGGCCGCTCTCCGTCTTCGACCCCGACAGCGAATAGCCGCTCTGGATCTTGGCCGGGTCGCCGCCCGTCGCCGACTTGATCCACGTGTTCATCTTGCGGACCTGCGCCGTCGCCGCGCTGCCGGAAACGGAGATCGCGTCCACGCCCAGGCGCCACGGGTCGCGGCACGCGTTCCAGCTGTACTTGCCGTCGTTCGGCCCCTCGAGGAAGTTCGACGGCGCCGGCTTGGGCGTCGAGTTCGTGTTCACCACGAAGTCCGGCAGCAGGGCCGTGTTCGGCGCGTAAGACGACTGCAGCTGGCTCACCGCCGTCTCCGAGCGGGTCCGCACCTGGTCCCAGAAGCTGTCGCCGGTCGCCGCGGCGAACGCGCGCAGGTGGCCCGGCATCCAGTCCGACGAACGCGAGCTGTTCTTGTACTGCGCGTCGTTGCCCCAGTCGCCGAGCAGCGTGAACTTCGTGGTGCCGTTGACCTCGCTCTTCTTGATCGCGTTGATGATCCGGACGGCCTCGGCCTGGTAGTTGACCGAGCCGGTGCTGCCCCACTTCTTGTCCGCGATGAGCAGTCCGTAGGCGATTTCGAGGTCGCCGTCGGTGGCGGAGTCGCTGCCGTTGACGCTCTTGCAGTTCGAATCCTGCTCGGCCGCGTGCAGGTCCTTGTTGTTGACCGACGGGTGCGCCTTCACGAACTTCAGGATCCCGTCGACGATCGCGCGGGCCTGCGGGTCCTTCTCGGCCATCATCGCCGAGATCGTCATGCCGTACCCCTCGCCCTCGGCGACGAAGGAGTGGTCGGCGTCCTTGGACAGCACGGCGTAGGTGCCGCTGCCGCACTTGGTCGTCAGGAAGTTCTTCTTCCAGAAGTCGTAGTACTTCTGGAGCGCGGCGTCCTGCGTGGCCTGCGAGACGGACGGCCGCAGGGTCCCCGGCACGTACGGCGTGCCGGCCGCGGAGGCGGTCGTGGGCACGCTCAGCAGCCCGGCGGCCAGCGCGACCGAAGCCACCACCGCCCGGACGATCTTCTTCATCGCTCCTCCGTAAAGACATCGTTGGCTGCGGCGACGGCGATGTGAGCGTGACAGAAGGTTCAAGACGAGGTCAAGACTGTTAGGAAACTTTCTTTACTATGACCGTGAGTGGTCCCGCACCCCGCCGAGGCACCCGGACGGACTAGCGTGGACCCCATGAAGATCGACGACCGCGGCCCCGGCTTCCGCGCGTTCTGGACCGAGCGCCGGCTGGCCACCCTCACCACGGTCCGGCCGGACGGCACCCCCCACGTCGTCGCGGTCGGCGTGACCGTGGACTTCGAGACCGGACTCGCGCGCGTGATCACCTTCGGCACGTCCGTCAAGGCCCGGATGATCCGCTCCGCCGGCGCCGAGGGCGTGCCCGTCGCGGTCTGCCAGCTCGAAGGCCCGAAGTGGTCCACTTTGGAGGGACGCGCGGTGCTGCGCGACGACCCGGAGTCCGTCCGGGACGCGGAAAACCGCTACGCCGCCCGCTACCGGCAGCCCAAGCCGAACCCGCAGCGCGTGGTCCTGGAGATCACGGTGACGCGGATTCTCGGCAACGCCTAGCACGCGCGGGCGTGCACCAGCCGCGTGTACTCCGCCAGCAGCGTCGCCAGTTCGCTGTGCTCCCCCGCCGACGCGAGCTGCTGGTGGCCCACCAGCATCGCCATGCCCAGCGACGTCAGCGTCCGCGCGAGGTCGCCGTCGCCGACGATGCCCTTGACTGCCGTCCCGACCGTCCGCAGCCGTGCGGAGTCGACGCGTTTCTGTGCCGCCCGCACGGTTTCGTCGTTAGCCGCCCACGCGCGGATGGCGGCCTCGGCCTCGTGCGGCAGCCCGAGCGTCAGGTCCATCAGCGCGGCAAAGTCCGCCGATGGGCCGCCCGTGCCGAAGTTCCGCTCCCGCAGGATGAGCACCTGACGGTTCTCCCAGTGCTCGAGGAGCCGCTCCACGAACCCCGGCCAGCCGCCGAAGTGGTGGTAGAACGACCCGCTCGTGACGCCGAGGGCGCGGCACAGCCGGCCAACGTTCAGCTCGGTGAACCCGTGCTCCGCCAGCAACTCCAGCGCGGCCTCGAAGTACGCCTGCCGCGTCACCGCCGGCATCAGACGTTCCGGTCCCGGTCCCGCCAGTACGGCTCGCGCAGTGAACGCTTGAGGATCTTGCCGGTCGCGTTGCGCGGCAACGCTTCCACGACGTCGACGCTGCGCGGGCACTTGTAGTGGGCCAGCCGCTGGCGGCAGAACTCCATCAGCTTGTCGGCGTCGAGCTGGTCGCCGGCGACGACGGCCTTGACCTGCTCGCCCCACCGGTCGTCCGGCACGCCGATCACGGCCACCTCGGTGACGCCGGGGAACTCCGCGACGACGCGCTCGACCTCGGGCGAGTAGACGTTCTCGCCGCCGGTGATGATCATGTCCTTGACACGGTCTTCGAGGAACAAGAAGCCTCCGTCGTCGAGGCGCCCGACGTCGCCGGTGCGCACCCAGCCGTCCACAATGGTCTCCGCCGTGGCCTCCGGCTTGCCGAGGTAGCCGGCCATCCGCTGCTCGGTGCGGATCCAGACTTCACCGATTTCGCCGTCTTCCTGAGTGACGGGGTCGACGATCCGGATGTCCACACCGGACAGTGCGGTGCCCGCCGACGCCAGCCGTTCGGGGCGCGTGGTGTCCCGGTGGGCTTCCGGGTCCAGTGCGGTGACCGCGCCGGACAGCTCGGTCATGCCGTAGACCTGCGCGAACCGGACGTCCGGCCAGGCCGCGAGCACGGTACGCAGCAACGGGAGCGGCATCGGTGAGGCGCCGTAGCAGAGGTACTTCAGCCGTGAGAACGCGTTGAGCGCGGCCTCGCCGGCTTGCGCGATCCCGGCGACCACCGCGGGCACGAGGAAAGCGTGCGTGATCCCGGCCTGGAGCGCGGCGAACAATGACGCCGCGTCGGGCTCGCGCGTCAGGTAGGACGGTTCGCCGTAGAGGAACCCGGAAACGGCGTAGCAGCTGCCGCCGACGTGGAACAGCGGCATCGCGACGAGGTTGACGTCGCCGGGCCCGATCGGGAACGCCGTGCCGGCGGCGAGGCCGTGCGCGATGACGCTGCGGTGGGTCAGCACCGCGCCCTTGGGGAACCCGGTGGTGCCGCTGGTGTACATGATCAGGACGCCGTCGTCTTCGTCCAGGTCGGACGCGGTGTGCGGCGCCGCGCTGGTCAGGAAGGCTTCGTACTCGTCGTGCTCCCCGCCGACGACGATCACGCGTTCCAAGGCGGGCAGCCGGTCGCGGATGGCGTCGAGCGCGGGTACCAGTTCGGCGCCGACGAAGACGACCTTCGCGCCGGCGTCCTTGAGGACGTAGGCGAGTTCGTCGCCGGAGAGCCGCCAGTTGACCACGGCGTCGGCGGCACCGACCCCGGCGGCCGCGAAAGTCGTTTCCAGGCAGGCGGGGTGGTTCTTGTCGACGAAGGCGACGCGGTCGCCCTTGCCGACCCCGGCGGCGGTCAGCGCGCCCGAAAGCCGCCGGACGCGCTCGTCGAACTCCGCCCAGGTCCACTGCCGGTCGCCGAAGATCAGTGCCGTGTCTCCGGAGCGTTCGCGCGCCCAGTGCGCCAGGAGCTCGCCGAACAACCGGACCCGGGGGCGAACGTCTTCGGGCATGGCGGTGCTCCTTCGGCCGGCGCTGACCATAGACCGGTCTATGGTGCGTCGCGACCGGCCGGGAGTCAACACCGGACAGTGACCGCCGAGGCGGCCACGCGATCGGTTTCTTCTTGCCGCGTCAGGCTTCGAACCGGTGCCGCGCCGCCTCGATGTCGCCGAGGAACCGCTGCGTCCACCCGCACATGGCGTCGACGGTCGCGCGCAGCCCCTGCCCCGGTTCGGTGAGGGTGTACTCGACCCGCGGCGGCACGGTCGGGTGCACCTCGCGCTCGACGAGGCCGTTGCGCTCCAGCATCCGCAGGTTCTGGGTGAGCATCTTGTGGCTGATGCCCTCGACGGCGTCGCGCAGTTCGCTGAAACGCAGGGTGTGGTCGCCGAGGGTCTCGATGATCAGGAACGCCCACTTGTTGGCGACGTCGGAGAAGATCTCGCGGGCGAGGGAATCCGCGCGGGAGAGGTCCGCGTCCTGCTTGGTCACCATCTGGTTCCCCCGTCACCGAAAAGTGCCTTCTTCCGTTTCGTCCAACACTCTCCTACGGTTCCTGGGTAACCACAAGAGACCACGGAGGAAAAGTGCCTGTCACCCTGGTGAATCCGCCGGAGCTGCCCGAGATCGACGTGTACCACCAGGTGGCGATCGCGTCGGGCACGAAGCTCGTCTTCGTCGCCGGGCAGGTCGACTGGGCGGCCGGAAGCGACCTCGCGGCGCAGGTCGAGCAGTGCTCGCTCAACGTCGCCACGGCGTTAGCCGCGGCCGGCGGTTCGTTCGACGACGTCGCGAAGCTGACGTACTACGTCGTCGGCTGGACGCCGGACAAGATGCCGGAGCTGCTGGACGGAATCGCGCGCGCGGCCGAGAAACTGGGCACCACCGCGAAACCGCCGGCCACGCTGATCGGGGTGGCCGCGCTCGACGTCCCCGAGCACCTGGTCGAGATCGAAGCCACCGCGGTCCTCTAAGCGAACAACGCCAAGAGCCCCTCGGTCGACCGCACCACGACGTGCGCCGCGGTTCGCTCGGCATGCGGTCGGTCCGGGCGTTCGGCCTCGTGGCGCCACCGCCGCAGCGCGTCCAGGCCCGCGTCGTAGATGTCGGCCGGGTCCGCGTCCGGCTCCAGGCCCAGCCGGTCCGCCGGCGCCGTGCCCTGCGCGCCCAGCAAGCGGATCGCCTCTTCCGCGGGCTCGCCGGACAACGCCGTGCGGCCGCCGGTGATGTCCGCGATCAGGCGCAGCTCGCGGAAGTCGTGCGCGGCCGCCGCGAAGCGCTCCACCCGGGACACCAGCCGGTCGCCGCCCGGGCGGGGCTGGGCCGCCAGCAACGCCTCCAGCCGGATGACCGCCGTGCGCGCCTTCAACGCTTCGGCGCGCGCGACGAAACACCCGGCGAGGGTGTCCCGCAGCTCGCCGAGACCGCTGCGGCGGACCAGCTCCGCCGACAGCTTGAGGCGGTCGTCGCAGCCGGTGCGGATCAGCGTCAGCGCCAGCCGGACGCCGAACATGCCGAACCGGACCACCAGCGACCGCCGCGTCTCGACCGGGATCGGGCCGGGGAACGCCGGGTCGGTGAACGAGTCCACCGAGAGCACGTGCCGTTCCAGCTCTTCGCGCGGCACCGCGGCGAACGCGGCGAGCAGGTCGAACTCGTCGTCGCGCAGGGACCGCCCGCCGTAGGCCAGCTGGCCCGCGACGGCGATCACGCCCAGGAACCCCGTGCACAGCGGGTCTTCGCGCCACGCTCGACGCGCGAGCTGCTTCGCGGTCAGCAACGCGTCGATCCGGCCCGCGCCGACCTCGTCGGCGCGGGACAGCACCAGCACCGAGTTGACCGCGGTCTGCCGCGCGAAGGCCGAGCCGCCCGGCGGGTGCGCCGCCGCGAGCTCGTCCGGCTCGAGGTGCCGCACGAGCCGGACGGTCGCGTCCGGGAAGTCGTCGGCCGGGCCGGGGTCGTCGAGCAGCACGAGGTCGCGCAGCGCCCGCGTCGGCCATTCGCCGAGCGCGGCGGCGAGCGTCGACTTGCCCGAAGACGGCGCCCCGGTGAACGCGACGCGCAGCGGCTGCTCGAGCCGGTCGAGGCAGTCGCGCAGGAGCGCCGAAGCACGCGGGTCTTCGCGGTAGAGCCCGGCCGCGGCGTGCAGCAGGTCGCGGACGTCCTGGGTCACGCCGAAAGCTCCCGCCGCGTCCGCCCGGCGATCGTGCCGAGCTCGCCCGCGCGCTGGTGCAGCGCGGCCAGGCGGTCGATCTCCCGGCGGATGTGCCCGGTCTTGCGTTCGCGCTCGGCCGAACCGGCCATGATCGTCTCGCGTTCGCGCGTCAGCTCGTCCGCGAGGTCCTCGGCCAGGCCGGTGAAGTGGTCGCGCAGCCGCCGCTGCACGACGCGGATCGCGTCGCGGCTTTCCTTGCTGAACCGCAGGAAGACGTCGTCGACGTGCCGTTGCGCGGCCTGCTTGGCGACGGCTTGGCGCCGCTGCAGCCGCATCCCGCCCTCGTCGCGGATCGTCTTCACCGCGAACGCCGCGCCGGCGCTGATCGAGACCGGGTTGATCAGCGGCAGGCCCAGCCACGGCAGGCTCGTCACGAGGCCGAACATCAGCACGCCACCGTACGAGCCGCGCAGGCCGGTGAAGGCCTGCTGGCCGATCTTGAACTTCTCGATCTTCGGGCGCCGGACGTCGTCGAGGCTTTCCACGCCCGAGCCGTCGAGCGGCAGGTCGGGCAGCGCGTGGTCGTACTGCGCGCCGAAGCACGCCGCGACCGCCTGCGCGATCCACTGCGCCCGCTCGGTCAGCCACGCGTAGTTCGTCTCGATCGCCTCGGCCAGCGCGTTGTCCAGCCACGGCGCGAACTCGTCCCACACCTTCGCCGGGTCGCCCTCGTCGAAGGTCTGGTCGATGGTGTTGACGATCTTGCGCGTGCGTTCGCGCAGGTCGTACTCGACGTCACCCATGAGGTCGGTGATCTCGTCGGAAAGCAGGTTCTGCCACCGGGTGTTCTGCCGCCGCAGGTCGTCGGCCCGGCGTTGCGCGCGCTGCAACAGCGCGGCCTGGCCGAGCCCGGCGTCCTGCCCGGCGGCCTCGATGCGGTCGCGCAGCGACTCGACGAGCTCCGCCGCGGCGGCGCGGACCCCGACGGCGGCGAGCAGCGCGCGGGACTGCTCCGGCGGCCGCGCGGCCTGTTCGGCGATCCACGTGAGCAGCTCGGGGAAGCCCGAACGCGCGTTGAGCTCGGCGTCACCCGCCTTCGCGGCGGCTTGGCGCACGACGGCCGAAACCGGCAGGACCGCCGCGTCGACGCCGGCCTCGGCCAGCATCCCCCGGTTGCGTTCGGCGACCGCCCGCCACCCGGGCGAGGCGTCGATCTTGGTGAGCGCCAGCACGACGTGCGGGCACCAGGTGCGCACGTGCCGGGCGAGCGCGAGCTCGGCCGCGCTGAGCGGCGCGGTCGCGTCGGAGACGAGGATCACGGCGTCCGCTTCGGCGAGCAGGTCGAGCGCGGCGGCGGTGCGCGGCGACCGCGGGTCGCCGACCGACGGGGTGTCCACCAGGACGAGCCCAGCGGAAAGCAGCTCCCGCGGCACGCCGACCTCGACGCGGCTGAGCGTGCCGGCCGGCCGGGCGCCGAGCTCACCGCTGAGCCGTTCGACCGCGACGGGAGTCCGTTCGCGGGAGCGGCTGACCAGGGTGGCGGCGGGTTCGGGGGCGTAGCCGATTTCGGTGGGGACTTCCGGGGTCGCGGCGTCGCCGACGGCGCACACGGGCGCGTTCAGCACCGCGTTGAGCAGGTATCCCTTGCCCTGTTTGGGGAAGCCGAGCACGCCGAGGCGGATCTGCCCCTCGGGGGCGTCTCGACGTCTGCGAAGGCGCTCGGCGAGATCTGCGCGGCCGTGCGTGCGGCACGCGTCCAGCGTCTCGTTGAGCACTTCGAGCCAAGCCGGTGCGGTCACAGCGGAAGAGTGTCCCCGGTTTACTCCCCGTGCGCACACCGGGTGCCCGTCCCGCGGCTGCACCCAGACCGCGGGACGGGCACCGGTGACCGGTTCGGGGATCAGTGCCCGATGTGGATGTCGTTGTGCGACCCCACGTCACCGATGTGCAGGTTGCCCAGCGCGTTGTGGCTGACGTCCGCCACGTCGGAGACCACGTCGTGGACCGCGGAGGCGTTGCCGCTGGCGAGCTCGCCGACCCCGCCGACGGCGTTGTGGTCGACGTTGATGCCGGTGGCGTTGCTCACGACGCCGGTGACGTCGGTGACACCGTGCACCGCGTGGCTGACCTCGCCGGTGACGTGCTTCACGTCGAGGTCGCTGGTGCCCTTGAGGATGCCGGTGAAGTCACCGACGTGGGTCACCGAGCCGGTGAGGTGGCCCACGGTGCCGGTGAGGTCACCGGCGTGCGAAGCGACCTCGTTGGCCGGGCCGGACGCGGTGCTCAGCACCTCGGTGCCGATCGTGTGCGCGGTGCCGACGGCCCCGACGACCGGCTGCTCGGCCAGCGTGGTCAGCGGCGCGATCTGGTTGGCGTCGGTCAGGTACGCCGGCGCGGCGGTGAGGTTGGTCAGCGCGGCCGAGTCGAGGCCGTTCGCCAGGTCGCCACCGAGGACGGCGCCGGTCACGTTGCCCGCGAGCGCGGTCACGTTGGCGGCGTTCGTGACGCTGTTCACGCCCGGGAGGGCGCCGACGGCGGGCAGCTGGCCCACGGCCGGAAGCTCGCCGACGCCGAGGTCGCCGACACCCGGCAGCTCCGGGGCGGCCGGCAGGCCGAGGCCCGCGGTGAGGGCGGTGAGCTGGTCGATCGCGCCCTGGATGCCGGGGGCGTCGGTGCCGACCGGGGCCAGGTCGCCGACGACCGGGAGGCCACCGACGGCCGGGAGGCTGTCGACCGGCACGAAGTCGAGCACCAGCGGGATGACCTCGTGCACGTCGGCGGCGCTGACGTCACCGAGACCAGCGGCGGCGAGGGCGCCCTGCGGGTCCGTCCCGAAGGCGGCGAGCGCGGTCGGGTCGTTGAGCAGGTTCAGAGCGAAGTCGTGCAACGTCTGCACGGAGTCCATGGGGATTTCTCCTGGTCCGGTGGTTCGGGGGACAGCATCGGCCGCAGGGACCGGTGCTCCGACATCAAGTTAGGGAGCCGGTCCCCCCACGCACATCGGGGATCACTCCGAGTCGCGGGCCAGTCAGCCGATAGGGGATCGATATGTCATCGTTAGGGAGTTAGGGGCTCATCCGAGACGCACTCAGTTGGGTTTAATCCCTCCAACCACTTGCTTGACTAACCCGTTTGGGTGAGGATGCCCGGAGCCCTAGGGGGATTCCGCACCCCCGATCGGCCCCCGCGAGGTGAGGAGGAAGCGCCGTTGCCCTACGTCCTCGGGATCGATGTGGCACAGGGGCGGACCCACGCTGCGACCTGCCGACGTCAAGGCCCCGGCTGGGGTGAGCCCGAACCCCTCTGGCTGGGTGAACGGACCCCCGCCGCCGCGTCCGCGCTGTTCCTGGACGACGAGGGGTACCTGCTCACCGGCGACGCGGCCGCGCAGGCGGGCGCCCGGGTCCCGTCCCGGCTGCTCACCGGCTTCCACCGGCGGATCGGCGACGACGTGCCGATGCTCGTCGAAGGCGAGCCGTTCCCGCCCGAAACGCTGACCACCGTGCTCGTCGAAGGCATCGCCGAGCACGCCGCGAACCTGTTCGGCGGACCCCCGCGGCACCTGGTGCTGACCCACCCCGGCGACTGGGGCGGCTACCGCCGTGACGTGCTGCGCCGCGCCCTGGCCGACGCCGGGTTCACCGCGGTCACGCTGGTCCCCGGCTCGATCGCCGCGCTCGGCGCGCACCTGCCCCTCCCCGGGCCCGGCGCGCAGTTCGCCGGGGTGTGCGAGTTCGGCGCGGACGGCGTGAACGTCACGCTGGCCGCGGCCACCGGCGCGAGCGGGTGGCAGCCCGCGTCCAGCGCCGAAGGCGTGGCCCCGGCCGCGGCGCTCAGCACGCTGTTCGCCCTCGCCGGTGCGGCTTCGACGTCCCCCAAGGGGCTGGCCGGCGTGGTGTTCTGTGGCGACGTCCCGCCGCACGCGCTGCCCGCCCGGCCGCCGTGCCCGGTGTTCGCGGGACCGGTTCCGCCGGCGGCCACCGCGCTCGGCGCGGCCGCCCTCGCGGCGCTGCGCGCGGACCACCGGGGTGCCCCGCACGAACCCCCAGCCGTCGAGACCACCCTGCTCCCCCAGGTGGACACGCTCGGTGACCTCGGCGAGCGGCCACCCCGGCCGCCGGTCGACATCACGCCGTTCGAACTGCCCGAGCGCGCCACCCCGCTGAACCTGTTCCGGCGGCGGCGCCCCCTCGCCGCCGCGGTCCTCGTCCTCGCAGCGGCGCTCTCAGCCGTCGTCATCACCCTCACCGCCCGCGAAGCCACCGCCGGCCCCGACCCGTCCCCCGCCCCGAGCCACTGCGCCCGCCCCGGCGCCCCCTCCGGTGAAGGTCACTGTTGAACACTCTGCTCACGCAGGTCCCCCCGCTCGTCCCCGTGCACCCGGCCGCCCGGCAGCTGCTCGACCAGGTCGCGGCCGCCCCGGCCACGCCGCTGCGGCTCGCCGTCGTCGCGCCCGGCGGCTACGGCAAGAGCGTGCTGCTCGCCGCGCTCGACCGCTGCTACCGCGAAGCCGGCGTCGAAGCCCTGCTCGTCGACGACGCCGACCGGCTGGCCCCCGACCAGCTCGAGGAGCTGCTCACCGGCGCCGACGGGCCGATCGTCGTCGCGCACCGGCCGGCCGCGGTCGCGGCCGGCTGGACGCTGCTGCAGCTCGGCCCGCTCGGCGTCGAGGACGTCGCGCGGCTGATGACGGCCGTGACCGGTGCGGCCGCCGACCCCGCCGCGGCGGCCGAGCTGCACGCGCGCAGCGGCGGCGTGCCGAGGCTGGCCGAGCGGGAGCTGCTCGGCCGGCTCGAGGACTTCCGGCCGGAGCTGGACGAGCTCGACGACGACGTCCTGCGCTACCTGATCGCGGCCGAAGCCGGGGCGGGGCGCAACCTCGACCTGCTGTGCGCGCTGCTGGACCGCGAGCCCGACCGGCTGCCCGCGATCGTCGACGCCGCCCGCGCGACCGGGCTGCTCGGCCCGGACGACACGCTGCCGCCGCTGGCCGCGGCCGCCGTCCGCGACTTCGGGCCGCCCGCGCGCCGCCTGACGACCGTGCAGCGGCTGGTCGAGCTGCAGCTGGCGAACGGCCTGCCGGTGCTCGACCTGGCGCGGTCGCTGCTCGGCACGGGCAGCGCGGGCGCGTCCGCCGCGGCCGCGTTCGCCGCCGCGGCCGCCGAAGCCCTGCCCGCGGACGCCCGGCTGGCGACGCGGTTGTTCGAAGCGGCCGCCGAAGCGGGCGACCGCTCGTCCGCCGTCACGACAGGCTGGGCGCGCGCGACGGCGTTGTCGGGCGATCTCGACACGGCATTGCGCCTCGGCGACGGCATGCTCGGCGACCCGGACGCCGGCACCCGCGCGGCCGGCGCGGCGATCGCGGCGACCGTGCTGGCGCACCGCGGCGAGCTGGCCCGCAGCGCGGAGCTGTACCACTGGGCGTCCCGCACCTCCCCCGACGGCGCGGGCGCCTGGGCCGGGGCCGACGCGTTCGCGGCGATCGCGCTCGTCGGCACCGGCGACCTGGCCGGCGCCCAGCGGCTCCTCGACTCCCCCGCCCCCGGTGTGGCCCCGACGTTGTTCGCCGGCGCGGCCACCCGGATGGCCCGCGGGATCGCCGATTCGGTGGCCGGCTGCGCGACGGAGACGTTGTCGACGCTGCTCGGCGCGGCGGCGATGCTGGAGCCGGCGCTGGGCGGCACGCTGCTGCCGGACAGCCCGGCGGCGCTGGCCGCGCTGGCTGCGCTGCACACGGGCGAGCTGGCGCTGGCGGAGTCGGTGCTGACGCGAGCCCTCGACGGCGGCATCGGCGGCGACCTGCTGGCCGTCCGCCACCGGCTGCTGCTGGGCTGGGTGGCGATGACGGCGGGCGACCTCGCGACGGCGGCCGAGCACCGCGACGCCGTGGCCGGCCGGACCCTGGAAGCGCGCGACGAGCTGTTCTTCGCGACGCTGGAGCTCGGCTTGGCGCGGCGCGCGAGCGACCTCGTCGGGCTGCAGCGGTCGTGGAACCGCGCGTACCAGGCGTCGATGCGGCAGCAGACGGACCTGTTCGGCCTGCTGCCCCTGGGCGAGCTGGCGATCGCGGCCGCCCGCACCGGAGCCTTCGCGAAGATCTCGGGCCAGCTCGAACGCGCCCACGCGCTGCTGGCCCGCCTCGGTGAGCCTCCACTGTGGACGGTCTCGCTGGTGTGGCACGAGCTCCACGCCGCGATCACGCTGGAGGACGCGGAGGCGGCGAAGGCGCACCTGGCGACGTTGACGACGCACGCCCACTGCGGCCGCTACCCGAGCGCGCTGGCGACGGCGGCCCAGTGCTGGCTGTCGGTGCTGGGCGGCCAGTTCGCCCCGGACGGCATCGCGGCCGCGGCGGCGGAGATGCACGACCTGGGCCTGCGCTGGGACGCGGCCCGCCTGGCGGGCCAGGCGGCGATCCGCACGTCCGACCGCAAGGCGATGGTCCAGCTGCTGGAGGCGGCCCGCCAGTTCCAGGGCACGGCGGCCCGCCGCGAGCCGGGGACGACCGAGCCCGCGGCGGCGGGGACGGGGCTCGCGGCGCTGAGCGAGCGCGAGCTCGAAGTGGCGCGGCTGGTCGTCGAAGGACTGACGTACAAGCAGGCCGGGTCGAAGCTGTTCATCTCGGGCAAGACGGTCGAGCACCACATGGCCCGCATCCGCGGCAAGCTGGGGGCATCGGACCGGCGCGAGCTGCTCGCGACCCTGCGAGAGCTGCTTTCCCGGCCCGACGCCCCGTAGCTTCCCGTCAGGCGGTCGCGGTCGTCGCGGTGAAGGAGGCGGCGGGGCCGGTTCCGGTCGCCGTCACCGCGGCCACCGTGAACGTGTACGCCGTCGCCGGCTTCAGGTTGTCCACGACCCTCGTCATGCCCTTGATCGTCGGCTGGGTCACCAGGGCGTCGCGGCCCTCCACAGTGATCGTGCGGCCGTCGGAGACCGTGATCGCGTAGCCCAGCACCGGGGTGTCCCCCGTGGCCGCCGGCGGGTTCCAGCGGATCGACGCCGCCGTCGCGCTCGGCAAGGCCCGGGCGCTCGTCGGGGCTCCCGGTAACGTTCCCGCCTTCGGGCCCGGGGTCACCGGGGCCGCAGCGAGCGAGGGTTCGCTTGTGCCGTAAGCGTTGCGGGCCGCGACCGTGACCGTGTACGCCGTCCCGTCCGTCAGGCCGGGCACCTCCGCGTATGCGCGCTTCGCGAAGTCGGCCGCCGAGATCGTTGCCGAGAAGGTGCGGCCGCCGCCCGTGGCGGTGACGACGTAGTCCGTCACCGGGGCGTTGTTGAACGCGAAGGTCGGGTTCCAGGTGGCGTAGAGCTTCCCCACGGCCGCGAACGTGCCCACTCGCGACGGGGCTTCGGCCGGGGCCGGCCCGCCGACCCGGCGGGTGAGGAGGCCGCGGTACGCCGGTTCCAGGCCCGCGTTCGCCACGATCGCCGGCGGTGCCTCGGACGGGTTGCCGAGGATCGTGTTGCCGCGGGTGATCGCGCCCTTGTCGACCTTGTCGCCGTCGCCCTGCTCCCAGTAGTTGCCCTCGGTCAGCGTCGGGTCGTTGTTGCCGAGGCCGTCGCGGTAGTCGACGTGCACCGTGCCGACGTTGAAGTACGCCGTGCGGTACAGGACGTTGCCGCGGATCGTCTCGTAGGTGTTTCCGTTGTCGGTGTAGACGCCCTTGCCCAGCCCCCATTGGTCGTGGATCACGTTGCCGGTGACCTTCTCGCCGTCGTCGAGGGAAGTGCCCGTGATGCCTTGGGTGTAGACGCCGCCACCGTCGTCGAGCATCAGCATGTAGTCGAAGATCAGGTTGTCGGAGACGGCGTTGTCGTGCGACAGGTTCGGCGTCGCCGGCTGCTTGATCTTGTCCGGCCAGCCACCCCACCCGACGGAGATCGCCGAGTAGCCGACGTGGTCGATCTGGTTGTGGGACAGGGTGTTCCGCACGGTGTAGCCGTTGACGATCGGCACGCCGCCGTGGAATTCGCGCGGCAGGCCGTAGAGGTGGTTGTCGGTCACCGCGATGTCGCGCACGACGTCGGCGTCGGTGTCCGTGGTCGGCTTGTCGACTCCGCCGAGCTGCACGCCGTTGCCCGAGATGTCGGTGAAGACGTCGCCGCGGACCTGCGATTCCTTGGTGCCGTCGATGAGGTCCAGCCCGGCGCCCCCGAGGTGCGCGAACACGCTGTCGCTGAACTCGACGCGTTGCCCGTGCGACACGGCGACGTTCGCGGGCTCGCGCGTCCACGACGCGTACGGGCAGGTGCCGCCGGGCACGAACTGGCAGAGCCCTTGGGTGGCCCAGCCGTCGGCGCCGGTGATCGTGTAGCCCGCCTGGATTTCGGAGAAGCCTTCCGGCGACGACGGCGTCAGCCACGTCGCGTAGGAGTAGCGCAGCCCGCGGAACGCGACGTCGTGGATTCCCCGCGCGTCGACGAGCTTTTCCAGCACCGGCACCTCGACGTCGGCGCGGCGCAGGTCCTGACCCGGCTTCGGCAGGTAGTAGACGACGTGGGCGGACCGGTCGAGGTACCACTCGCCCGGGGTGTCGAGCAGCTCGAAGGCGTTTTCCGCGTAGGTCGGGTGCCGGCCGTTGGTGAGGTCGGCCGGGCCGACCATGTTGACGCTGCGGCCGGGGATGTCCGGGAAGAGCACGCGTTTGGTCGAGTTGTCCCAGCAGGGCTGGGCCATGGTGATGGTCGTGCCGTCCGCCGCGGCGAGCGGGCAACGCGGCTCGGTCCACTGGCCGAGGCCGTCGCGCTGGATGTTCCAGAGCGCCTCGCCGGCGGTGTAGACGAACTCGATGTCCTTCGGGTTGCGCCAGTGCGCGAGGGTGTCGGCGCTCGCGGTGTAGCCGGTGGCGGTGGCCTTCACGGTCACCGGCAGCGGGCCGCGGGCGCGTTGTTCGCGGACGCCGTCGACGTAGAGCTGCCGGCTGTTGTCGAGCCCCGCGGGCGCGGCCGCGGCGAACAGCCCGGGACGGCCCGGGACCGGCCGCCACCCGGTGACGCGCACGCCGCCGTTCAGCTCGGTGTCGCCGCTGCCCTGCCAGATGACGCGGTGGCCGTTGCCGCCCGAGTCCCGGGCGTCCAGGCGCAGCGGCTCCGTCAGCCGGAAGACGCCGGGAGCGAGGTGCACGTTGAGGTCGCGCGTCAGGTGCGGCGCGCGTTGGCGCACGAGGTCGCGTGCCTTGCCGACGGTCCGCACGGGCCGCTGCGCGGTGCCCGGAGCGTGGTCGGAGCCGGCAGGCGAGACGTAGACATCGAGATCGGCGGAGTCCGGATCCGCGGCGGCGGCCGGGCCGGTCGCGGCGAGCAGCGCGCCCGCCCCCAGGAGAACGGTCACCACGGTGCGGCACCGCATTGAGCCCCACTTCGTCAGCATGAGACGAAACATAGGATCTCTGACGGCCGATGTCGACAAGTTCCCGCTCAGCGGGGCGTCTTGTCACCTATTCATCAGATGGGTGGCCCGCTAGTCACGGCTGGGGCCGAACCGCTCGGTGCGGATGCGGTGCGGGTCGTGGCCGAGGGCGACCAAGATGTCCGCGACCGTCTCGACGAAGCCCGTCGGGCCGCAGACGAAGCACGCCGCGCCGAATTCCGCGGGCCAGCCCGCCGTGTTGAGCGTGGCGACGTCGATGCGCCGCGGGATGCCGGGGCGGCCCTCGGGCAACTCCCGCGTGTAGACGTAGGTGATGTCCAGGCCCGCCACCGGCGTGCGCAGCTCGTCGGCGTAGTACTGCTCGGCCGGGGTGCGCAGTGAGTAGATCAGCTTGAACGGCGTCCGCACACCGGCCGCCCGGCGCGCCCGGACCATCGCCATCAGCGGCACGATGCCCGACCCGCCCGCGACGAGCAGGACCGGCTCGGGGTCCGTCGGCCGCCAGACGAACCAGCCGCCGACGGGGCCGCGGATCTCGACGGGGTCGCCGACCGCGTACGGCCCGGTCAGGTGCTCGGACACCTCGCCGTCGGCGACGCGCTGGACCGTCAGCTCGACCCGGTCACCATCGGCGGGCGCGGCGAGCGAGTAGCTGCGCTGCGCGCGGTAGCCGTCGGCGGCGGTCAGCCGGACGTCGACGTGCTGCCCCGCCAGGTGACCCGGCCAGCCGGGCAGGTCGAAGACGAGCGTGCGGGCCGTCGGCGTCTCGTCGCGGATTTCGGCCAGGCGGGCGACCCGCCAGGCTAGTCGCCCTGATACCGCTGTTCGCGCCATGGATCCCCGTAGTCGTGGTAGCCGACGTTCTCCCAGAAGCCGGGCTCGTCCCGGGTCTTCAGCTCCAGGCCGCGCACCCACTTCGCGGACTTCCAGAAGTACAGGTGCGGCACCAGCAGCCGCGCCGGGCCGCCGTGCTCGGGGGTCAGCGGCTGGCCGCCGTACTCGTAGACGATCCAGGCCTGGCCGTCGAGCAGGTCGGCCAGCGGCAGGTTCGTCGTGTAGCCACCGTAGGAGTGCACCATGACGTAGTCGGCGGCCGTGTCGAGCCCGCCGACGAGCGTGTCCACCGCGACGCCGCGCCAGCGGGTGTCCAGTTTGGACCACTGGGTGACGCAGTGGATGTCGACCGTGGGCTTCTCGCTGGGGAGCGCCATCAGTTCGGCCCAGTTCCAGGCGTGCTTCTCGCCGGTCTCGGTGGTGACGGTGAATTCCCACGTCTCGGTGCGCACGCGCGGAGTCGGCCCGGCCGACAGCACGGGGAAGTCCTCGGCGAGGTACTGCCCGGGTGGCAGGCGCGGGTTGCCGCTGCGAGCCCGGCCATGGAACCCCGGGGTTACGACGCCCATGCGGCCCTCCCTTCGCGGTCGGCCCGAGCCTACGCCCGGACGCGCAGCCCGAGCGACGTGACGAGCACCGCAGCCTGTTCGGGTGACACGATCGCCCCGGCCAGCTCGGCGTTCACCGGGTCGAGCGCCGAGAGGTCGCTGCCCCGCAGCTCCGCGCGCGGCAGCTTGACGGCGTGCAGCATCGCGCCCGAGAGGTCGACGTCGGCGAACACGGCGTCGCCGCAGTTCGCCCCGGTGAGGTCGGTCTCGCGCATCCGCACCCCGTGGAAGGCGACCGACCGCAGGTCGGCCCCCGCCAGCCCGGCGAACGACCAGTCGCCGCCGGTGACCCGCAGCGGCCGCAGCTCGCATTCGCTGAACGTCGCGCCGACGAGCTTGCACCCGGTGAACTCGGCGTCGAAGAAGTTGCACCGCTTGAAGGCGCAGCCGGTGAAGGCGGAGTCCGTGTGCCGGGACGCGTTGAACCGTACGTTCCCGAACACGCAGTCGGTGAAGACCGCGTTCCGCGTCTGCGCCTCCGAGAGGTCGACCTCGAGGAATTCGCAGCGCACGTAGTGCCGTCCGGTGATCTCCTCTCCGTACCAGTCGTCGCGGACGAACCGCTGTTCTTCCACGGGCGGATCTTGCGCGGCATCGGACACCCCGTCAGGCTAGCCGGGTCGCCGATGTCGAAGGGTCCGCACATGCTCGATGCCGACGCCGTCCGGGCCGCCGTGCCGATGACCGCAGCGATCGACGCGGTGCGCGAGGCCTTCCTCGACCTCGCCGCCGGCCATTTCGTGGTACCGCAACGGTTGTCCTTCGGCGACGGCACGACGCTGGTGATGAGCGCGTGCCACACACCGACGTCGACGACGGTGGTGAAGACGCTCAGCCTGGTCGCCGGCCGAACCCCGATGATCCTCGGAACGCTCGTGTGGAACACGGCCGCGGGCCAGGTGGTCGCGGACGCGATCGAGGTGACAACGCTCCGCACGGGCGCGGCGTCGGGTGTGGCGACGGACCTGCTGGCCCCGCCGTCCGCCGGCCGTCTGGCACTCCTGGGCACGGGCGCACAGGCCGCCGACCAGGTACGCGCGGTGGCCGCGGTCCGCCCCCTGAGCCGGCTGGCGGTGTTCGGCCGCTCGCAGCCGCGCGCGTACGCCTTCGCGGAGCGGATGAGCGCCGAGTTCCCGGCCGTGACGACGCGAGTGGCCTCGTCGGCCGCGGACGCCGTCTCCGACGCGGAGATCGTTTGCTGTGCTACGTCATCGTCGACTCCCTTGTTCGATGTGGACGACTTGCCGCCGCGGGTTCACGTCAATGCGATCGGGTCGTACCTGCCTTCCATGCGGGAGCTTCCGGCCGAGTTGCTCGGGGGTGCGGAGTGCGTGGTGGTGGATCAGGTCGAGGCGGTGCTCGAGGAGGCCGGTGAGGTGATCCACGCGGTGGACAGCGGGTTGGTGGCGCGGTCTTCGTTGGTCGAGCTCGGAGATGCGTTGCGTAGGCCGCCGGCGGTGGGTGGGCGGACGGTGTTCAAGTCGGTGGGCCTCGCGGTGCAGGACTGGGCCATCGCGCGGTTGCTCGGTGACGCCCGGACGCTGTGACGGACGCCGGCCCGCTCGAACTCGGCGACGCACCGCGCACACCGCCGGCGACCAGACGCGCGCCTCACGATGCAAGACCGCGCCACCGCGCCGTTGCCGGGCGACACACGGACGCGGTGACGGACGCCGAGCCAGTCCAACTCGGCGACGCACTGCGCACACCGCCGGCGACCAGACGCGCACTTCGCGAGGCGAGACTGGGTTGCTGGGCCGCGCTGGGACTCGCTGAGGGCTCACGGAGCGTCCGAATGGAGCGGCGGAGAGCGACGGGGAGCGGCCGAACGGCGCAATCTTGGGGATTGAGCGTTTGATCGGTCACCCGTTCCGGGAATTTTCCGGACATGTCTCCTTGGCGAACCACCACCAGACGGAACACGGCCGTGCGGGTCATCACGGCGATCGGCGCGATCTTCGCGGGGATCGAAGTTCTCTACATGATCATGGTGCTCGCCGGTGCCAATGCCGGCAACGCCTTCTTCATCTTCATCAAGTCGTTGGCTGTCCCTCTCGCGTTGTTCTGGCCGGGGCTGTTCAACGTGGACAACGGCAGCCTGCAGGTCATCCTCGACTTCGGCTTGGCCGCGGTGTTCTGGCTGGTCGTCACCGGCATCATCGCCCGCTTCGCGGGCCGGTGACCGGCGAGCGACGTCGCCCTTCGAGCTGCCACCTGCCGTCACTGCCCCTCCGGTGGCGGCAGGTGGCTCACGATCTGCCACCTGCCGGTCGGCCATGTCCTGACGCGACTCGGCTGACCTTGTCCTGACGCGGCACAGAAGGCGGGACGCGGGTGCGAGATACCGCGCGGCTGGCGTGGCACAACGGCTGGTGCGGACACACCCGCTTCCCGGCCGCAACCGGGAGCAGCTGCCGCCGTACGGGCACACATGCCGCAAAGGGGTCGCCGCTGTGACACCACGGGCCGCGCAGGGACACCCGCTCCGGCCGCCCGCCATGGAACACCGGGCGCCGCGTGAGGGCGAGCCGCGCTTGTGGAAGAACGGCCGCGCCCCCCTCGGCCCGCCGTGGACCGCACCTGCCCCGCGGATAACCGCCGGGTGAGAAACCTCCTTTTGCGTTACCTGCCCTCGGCGCCCTTCCCCGCCGTCAGCGACACTGGACTGATGACTGACGGCAGGTGGTTCGATGGCTGGTCGCCCTGGCCTGAGCTGGCCGGGCTGGCCGCCGCTGGGCGTTCGCTGCTCCCGAACGTTCCCGTCACCCCCGCCGCGCTGGTGCGGACCGTCACCGAGCAGCTCGTCGGGCGGCGGCTGACCGCCAAGGTCGGGGATCGCGAAGTCGGCCTGACCCTCGCCGAGCTCGACTACCCCGCCGACAGCCTGCGGCTGGCCACCGGACGCGTCGGCGACGTGCGCATCGTCGCCGAAGACGTCGACTGGCCCGAACCCGAAGGGGGCAGCATTCCGCTGCGCCGGGTCACCGTGCTCGCCGAAGACGTCCGCCTCCGCTCACTTCCCACGCCCGCCGCCAAGCCGGCCCGCGTGGACCTGCGGATCGCCGTCTCCGCGGACGTGCTCCGCGAAAGGGTGGCGAAGGTCCGGCCCGGGATCGTGGCCGCCCCGGCGGACAGCGGCCTGCTCCAGATCCACTGGGCCAAGAAGCCCCACTGGGGCCACCTGACGCTGGAAGCCCAGGTGGAAGACGACGCCGTCGTGCTCGTACCGAGAACTCTCCACATCGGACAGCGACAGCTCCGCCCACCGAAGCGCTTTCACCCCATCGTGCTTCCCCTGCCGGAACTCCCACCCGGCACAAAGCTGACCAGGGTGGAACCCCGGCACGACGAACTCGTGCTGCACGCCGTCGCGGAAGAGTGGCCGGAACGGCTTTCCCGCATTCCTCTCGCCGATCTGCTGAGCTGGTTGACCACCGCAGCGGTGACCCTGACCTTGCCGAAACTCGGTTCGCGTCCATGAACTCGAAGCTACTCGAACGCGCGTTCGAACGTCATCACTCACAAGGGTAGGGCCGGAAACTCACACGTCCCGGTCGCGCAGATACCGCGTGTGATCGGCCTGCCGGTCGACTTCGGAGGCGTAGAACCGCTCGGCCACCCGGTGCGCCTCCGCCTCGAGCAAACCCAGCTGGGCCACCAGTTCCTCGCCCGCACCGGCTCGCCGGGAAGCGAACCACCACGGCAGATTCAGGTAAGTCTCCAGTGACAGCGGCAAATCCGTCCGCACAAGACGAACGACAGCGTGCTGGAGATCGGGATCAGCGGCCAGCCGCGCGGGATCCGACAGCAGGTCCCGCAAGATCGCCGCGATCCGACCCACCGTGTCCACAGTAGACACAGGCATCCGCGGCGCCTGCGAAGAGACCCGCGAAAGCAAGGTTTCCAACGAAGAACGCAGCTCGGCCGAAGTGTCCGGAACCAACCGCACCTTCTCCGACGGCGCCAGCAAAGCCCCCGCCAAGTACAACGCCACGACGACGAACGGCCAGAACCACCCGACCACCCCGGTCAGGTACAGCACGACGCCGGCCAGGCCACCGACGCAGCCGAGCAGGTTCTTCGTCGACCCCAGATAGCGCAGCATCATTGGTACCCGCGGATCTCCTGGAACACGTCGGACAGCTGGACCTTGCGCGCGTCGAACACCTTCCCGCCGGCGGCCCCGGCGACCTGGGCCAGCTCGTCGCCGCTGCCTTCCCCGAACAGCACGGTGAACACCGGCACCTGCTTCATCGCCGGCGGCAGCGACCCGAACGACGCCTGGAAATCGGACAGTGACGAGCCGTTCGCGTTCTCGCCGTCGGTCATCAGGACGATCGAGGTGAACCGGTCCGGATCGCGCGACACCAAGGGTTCCAGCACCCGGTAGGCCTCGGAAAGGCTGTCGTAGATCGCCGTCCCGCCGTTGGCCGTCAACCCCTCGGCGAACGCCTTGATGCGCGCCAGCTCGGCCGCGGGATTCTGCTCCGGCACGGTGAACGTCGAAGCCCGCGAAGGAACCGTGTTGAACGGCAGCATCGTCACCTCCTCCCGGCTGCGGAACCGCCGGTACCGGCCGGTCAACGACGTGTCCGCGCCCGTCAGCCCGACGAGCGCGCTCCGCAGCGAATCGATCCGGTCGCCCTTCATCGACCCGGACGTGTCCAGC
This sequence comes from Amycolatopsis sp. NPDC114478, assembly GCF_055633805.1. Classification (NCBI taxonomy): domain Bacteria; kingdom Bacillati; phylum Actinomycetota; class Actinomycetes; order Pseudonocardiales; family Pseudonocardiaceae; genus Amycolatopsis; species Amycolatopsis sp. NPDC114478. Next base: position 42,250 of record NZ_JBVKDO010000035.1, read on the forward strand.
AAGTACAGCGTCCGCGACGGCCGCCGGATCTTGTCGAAGTACGCCTGGAGCAGCGCGTCCACGGCCTGCTGCGTCGCCGGGAACGGCAGCTCGACGAGGTCGCGCGCGGTGAACTGGGGCCCCAGCGCGACCCCCGGCACGACCGGGCGCCGTTGCGTCGTGTCCATGATCCGCTTCTGGACGTCGGGCGTGCGCAGGTAGTCCGAAAGCCGCTGGTGCGCCGACCGCGCGTCGTCACCGACGGAAGCCAGCAGGGACAGCGGGTAGTCCGCCGTGACGACGCCGTCGCTCGGGTAGACCAGCGTCAACGGCTCGGGCAGCTTCCCGGACGCGTTCGCCGAGAGCAGCACGGACTCGTAGTTGATCAGCCCGTCGACCTTCTGCCCCGGGTCCTGGCCGGTCGCGCGCCGCGTGTACGCGTCCGACAGCCAGCCCGACGAGCCGGCCGAAAGCGCCTGGGCGCTGAAGAACTGCGTCAGCTGCGGAGTCACCGAAGCGATCTGCTGGGCGTCGATGGCGTTACCCGCGCCGGCCAGCGCCGAAGCGACGCCGACCAGCGCCGAGAACCCGGAGTTCGACGCCGACGGGTCCGTCATCCCGTAGCTGAACGCCTTCTTCCCGGCCTGTGCGGCGATCTCGCCCCAGCTGACCGGCTTGCCCGCCCAGCCCAGCCGCTGCACCACCGACGACGCCAGCCCGAGCACCACCGGCGAGCTCATGATCTTGACCTGGTTCCCGAGCCGCTTCGCCGCCTCGGGAATGCCTGCGAGATAACGGTTCGAGGAGAACCACACGGCGTCGTACTTGCCGTCGACGCTGCCGTTCGCCAGCGCCTCGGCACCTTCCAACGTACCGGTGAAGGTGAACTTCACCTTGACGCCGGTGGCCTGCGCGGCCGCGTCGAGCACCGGCTGCATGTCCGCCAGCTCGCTGCCCGCGAGGACCCGCAACGTCCCCGGCTCGGGCTCGCCCAGCGGCGCGGACGACGAGTCGGAACACCCCGCCAGCAACAAAACGCTCAAGGCGAGCGCCCAGACCTTCCTCATGCTTCCCCCTCGTGCGAACGCCGCAAGTGGTCTTCGGCGCGGCGGATCTCGCCGGACAGCGACTCGACGGTCACGGCCATCGCGGCGACAGCGTCGGCGCGGAACCCGTCGATCGCGTCGATCGAGGCGTAGATCCGGTCGAACGACGCGCGGATCGTCCCGGTCGCGACGGCCGGGTCGCTGCTCGCCTTGCGGATCTCCGCGGACTGCAGGTCCAGCAGTTCGGTGTTGGCGCGGATCAGCCCGTCGGTGGTCGCCTGCAGCGCCGCGACCTCGTCGAGGACGTCCCGCTGGCTCGCCAGGGCCCCGCTGACCAGCAACGCGACCCGCAGCGCGGACACCGTCGTCGACACCGCCCGTTCGACGCCGCGGATCAGCTCGTCGTTGTTCTTGCGCACCAGGTCCAGCGCTAGGTAGCCCTGCGCGCTGACCGCCAGCTGCGTCAGCAGGTCCTGGTGCCGTTGCCGGATCGGGTACAGCACGTCCGCGCGCAACGCGTTGGCGCGCCCCGGATCCGTCAGGTCGAAGACACCGGCTTGCGCTTCGATCGCGCTGTCGACGGCCTCGGCGAGGGCGGCCGCTTCGGCGAGCTTCCCCATCACCTTCCACAGCCGCTCGCGCTCGCCCTTGATCGCGGCGTTGTCGCGGCGCAGGACGTCCTGGCGGCCGCGCAGGTCGACGACCAGGGCGTTGACCGGCTCGTTCGCCGCGCGGTAGCGGTCCAGCGCCCGCTTCGCGCCGGCCGCGGCCGGGAACACCCCCAGCAGCTTCCGGCCGGTCAGCGGCAGCTTCGCCGGGTCGAGCTCGGCGACGGTCCGGCGCAGGCTCGCGAGGCTCGTCGTGACGCCGTCCTGCGGCGACGCCGCGCTGCGCAACGACCGGTCGAGCATCGTTCCCGCGACGCCGGCCGCCGCGCGCATGTCGGCCTCGCCGACGGTCAGCAGCTCGTCGAGGAGGTCGGTGAACTCCGGCGAACGGACGTCGAGGGCTTCGAGCCGGGACGCGAACTCCGAAGCGCGAACGGTGACTTCCGACCGCGTGTCCTCGCTGAGCGTGATCAGTCCGGCCGCACGCTCCGCGGGGATCGCCGCGACCGGCTCGGGCGGGGTGAGCGAGAAGTCCATGTCAGTACTGCTTGCCGACGGCGTCGAGCAGCCGCTCGAGCGTTTCGAACGACGGCGGTTCGACGGCGTCCACCAGATCGGCGGGCGCATGCGCCGGCGCGGCGACCTCGGCGAACAGCTGCGGGTTCGTGGTGCGGAACCCGAAGGTCGCGGCGAGCTTGCCCAGCTCGGGATCGGTCGCGAGGAGCTGCCCGACCTTGTCGCCGTCGCCGGTCAACGGCACCAGCGTGTGCTTCGAGTAGACCGTCGGCGCGGTGTAGAGCATCCGCATGTCGGGCCGGATCGAGCCGTCGCCGCTCACCACGCGGCCGACGAACTGCGACTCGTAGATCAGCGCCAGCGGCGTGTTGCCCATGCCGGCCGAGAGGTAGTCCTCGAACGGCCCTTCGGTGCTGTTCTGCGTGTACCCCTGGTCGAGGAACAGCTTCGCCACCGTCGGCAGCACCTTCGCCTCTTGCTCCGGCGTGCTCACGACGGCGTTCCCGTTGGCCACGAAGGAAACGATCGACAGGTACATCGCCGCGGAGTTCGACTCGCGCGGGTCGGTCGTCGTGACCAGGACGTTCTTGCGCGCCGGGTAGGCGGTGTTGCCGGGCAGCTGGTCCCAGCGCGTGCCGGCCTTCGCCAGGTCGAGGTACTTCGCGATGTCGAGGACGTCGTAGTCGCCGGCGCCCTTGTGCACGACCCCGTTGGCCCGCAGCAAGGAAACGATCGGCTCGAAGGAGGCGACGGCCATCGGCGACTGGAACGGCGTGTACACCGTGGTCACCTTGCGGTCGCGCTGGATCTTCTGCGCCGCGGGCGACGACGAGGGGAACGCGAACGCGTACTTCCCGAGGTCGACGGTCGTCGCGATCTGCCGCGACCCGGCCGTGTCGACCTCGACCTTCAGGCCGTGGCGGGCGAAGGCGTCGACGACGCGCTGGTCGGTGAAGAAGGCCTGCTTCTCCGAACCGATCACCCCGCGCACCGTGGTCGTGGAGCCCGCGGCGCTGTCGTCACCGCGGCCCCAGATGATCACCCCCACGACGGCCAGCAGCAGCACCACGGCCAGTCCGATCGACACCCGGCGTTTCACTCAGCCACTCCCCTCGACGGGCTTTCGCTCATTGGACGCGGGAGCGAGCCGGTTCGAAGTGAACGGCGGGTGAAGGAACGGTCTCAGGTCACCGGGAACCAGGTCCCGGACGCCCATTCCGTGTCGCCCCAGGCTTTCCGCTCGTCGAAGCGTGGATCGAGCACCAGATCGGTGTCTTCCCGGAAAACCAGCACCGGCCGGAGTTCGGGGCCGTAGGGCGGCCATTCGGGACCGTCGGCGTCCGCGACGCCGTCGCGGATGAACCGCACCCAGGCGCGGTGGATGAGCAGCGCCGCCCGCTCGCGCTTCGGGTTCACCTGCGTCGCTTCCGCGAACAACGGCAGCGGTGTCTTCCACGCCATCGTCGTCTCGGTGCCGTGGCCGCCGTCGAGCTGTTCGGGGACGCCGGGCGCGGCGATGTCGATGCGGTAGCGGTGGACGGGCGCGTGCGCGGACTGCGCGTCGGCCAGGCGCTGCGTCGGGATGCCGTAGCGCTCGTCGCCCATCGCGGCGATCTTCGCGGACTTCAGGTCGGGGACGCGGCGAAGGTACGTCTCGAGAAGGTGCGAAGTGCCTTCGCGGCCGAGGATGCCTTCGAGCACACCGGAAGCCGGCGCCGTCGCGACGTCGTCGCCGAGCATCAGCGCGTACGTGCTGCCCTCGTTGCTGTTGCAGCCGACCAGCAACGGGATCCCGGCCGCGCTCCCCCGGCGGATCGGCTCGATCGGCACCTCCGGCAGCACGCGCGGGTGCAGCGTCGGGCGCCACAGCCACAACGCCTGCAGTCCGGCCAGGATCCGCTCCTGCGCCTCGACGAACTCCTTGGCGGGCAACGCCCTGAGCGCGGCCACGTCGTGGCAGCCGACTTCGTCCAGCAGCCGCCGGGCCAGCGCGGTCCCGGCTTCAGGCGTCGCCACGTGGTCCGCGCCGCCGGAACTGCTGATCGCCTGCGCGAACAACCCCGTGCCCAGCGGGCTGCCCATCAGGTTCCCGACGCTCTTCGCGCCCGCCGAGACGCCGTAGACGGTGATCCGCGCCGGGTCGCCGCCGAACGCGGAAATGTTGCGCCGCACCCACTTCAGGGCCTCGACCTGGTCGAGGAACCCGCACACCCCGGCGTCCGCTTCGGACTCGCCGAAGATCCCGGCGAGGTGCAGGAAGCCGAGCGAGCCGAGCCGGTAGTTGATCGTGACGACGACGATCCCGGCGCGCGCGAACTCTTCGCCGTCGCCCAGCTGCTCGCCGTGCCCGACGCGGTAGCCGCCGCCGTGCAGCCAGAACAGCACCGGCCACCCGCCGGCGGGCGCGGGCCCCTCGGGCGCGCAGACGTTGAGGTACAGGCAGTCCTCGTCGCACACGGCGGCCGGGTTCATCGGGTCCGGCGACTGCATCGCGTGCGGCCCATACTCCGTCGCGACGTGCACACCGCCGGACAGCGACGGCGGCTGCGGTGCCTTCCACCGCAGCTCACCGACCGGCGGCCGGGCGTACGGGATCCCGCGCCAGACGCGGACGCCGTCACCCGCCAGCCCCACCAGCGCCCCGAGTTCGGTCGTGACCGTCGGGACGGATGCCATCAGAGCGAGGCCTGCTCGACCGTCGGCAGGCAGACCTCGAACCGGGTGTTCCCGGGCTCGGACTCGACGCGCAGGTCGCCCTGGTGGCGTTCGACGACGATCTTCCACGAGATGTCCAGGCCGAGCCCGGTGCCCTCGCCGACCGGCTTCGTCGTGAAGAACGGCTCGAAGATCCGCGGCTTGATGTCCGCCGGGATGCCGGGGCCGGTGTCGCCGATCTCGACGCGGATCTGGTCGTCGACGCGCCAGGTGCGCAACGTCAGCGTGCCGTCGCCCTTCATCGCGCCCAGGGCGTTGTCGATGATGTTCGTCCAGACCTGGTTCAGCTCGGCCGGGTACGCCGGGATCTTGGGCAGGCTGCGGTCGTACTCCTTGACGACGCGGATCCCGCCGCCGATCTTGCCGGACAGCATCACGAGCGTGGAGTCGAGGCCGTCGTGGACGTCGACCCACTGGTGCGGCGCCCGGTCCATCTGCGAGTACTGCTTGGCCTTGCCGACCAGCGCGGAGATGCGCGTGGTGGAGTCCTCGATCTCGCCCATCAGCATCTCGGTCTCGAGCGCGTAGGCGAGCCAGCGGACGGCGCCGTCGATGAAGGTGTCGCCCACCTGCTCGAGGACGTTGTCCAGGTCGACCGTGGTCAGGCCGGCGCGGACGTAGATGTCGGCGAGGTCCCAGCCGCCGTCGATGCCGCGGTCGTCGAACCAGTCGCCGATCTCGTCTTCGCGGTCGGCCTGCTGCATCGCGGTCAGCTTCTCGGCCTGCGCGACCTGCTTGACCAGGCGTTCCTGGACGTCGATGAGCTGGTAGAGCAGCTCGGGCTCGATGTCCTTCTTGGCCAGGAAGGCGAGCTTGTGGCGCATGCCGGCGACGCGTTCGCGCAGGGCGGACGTCGCCCGGACGGCGGCCGCAGCCGGGTTGTTAAGCTCGTGGGTCAGGCCGGCCGAGAGCTCACCGAGGGCGAGCAGCCGGCGCCGCGACCCGATCACGGTGTCGCTGTTGCGCCACCCCAGGTACATGCCCTCCAGCAGGTGCGTCGCCATCGGGAACCACCTGCGGAACTCGACGGAGAACTCCTTCGACGGCAGCGCGAGCAGCGTCACGTCGGACAGCGCCCGCACGGTCGCGCCGTAGCGGTGGTCGTCGTCCTGGTGCACGAAGAACTGCGTCGCGCCGAAGTAGGCGCCGCGCTGGTCGGACCGGTTGGTCTCCACCTCGGTGCCGCTGACCAGGCGCGTCATCCGGATGGCGCCGCCGAGCAGGACGTAGAAGCAGGTCGCCTCGCCGCCCTCGCTGATGATCGTCGAGTCGCCCTCGTACTCCTCGAGCACGGCGTTGTCGGCGACCCAGTCGAGCTGCGCCTCGGAAAGGTGTTCGAAAAGGAAGAGCCCGCGAAGCTCTTCCCGCGGCAGTGCGCTCATTGTTCCTCCAGGTACCGGTGTACCAGCGTCACGGCCATCGCGCCCTCGCCGACCGCGGACGCCACCCGCTTGACCGACTGGGACCGCACGTCACCGGCCACGAACACGCCGGGGATCGACGACTCGAGGTAGTACGGATCACGGTCGAGCGGCCAGCCGGCCGGCCGCTGCGCGTTCGCCGTCAGGTCCGGACCCGTGCACACGAAGCCGTGCTCGTCGCGGTGGATACCCTCGCCGAGCCAGTCGGTGCGCGGGGCGGCACCGATGAAGATGAACAGGTGGCCGCTGTCGACCGTCTCGGTGACGCCGTTCTCGCACAGCGTGAGCCGCTCGAGGTGCTCGTCGCCGTGGGCCTGCTTGACCGTGGTGTGCGTACGGACGTGGATGTTCTCGATCCCGGCGATCTGCTCGATCAGGTAGTGCGACATCGACGACTCGAGCGACTCGCCGCGGACGAGGATCGTGACGTCGCTGGCGTGCCGGGAGAAGAACACCGCGGCCTGGCCGGCGGAGTTGGCGCCGCCGACGATGTAGACGTGCTCGCCCTTGCACTCGGGCGCCTCGGTCGCGGCCGAGCCGTAGTAGACGCCGCGGCCGGTGAGCTCCTCGATGCCCTCGGCGTCCAGCGCGCGGTAGGTGACGCCGCTGGCCAGGATCACCGAGTGCGCGGCGATCTCGCTGCCGTCGCCGAAGGTGACGACCCGGGACGAGCCGCGCGCTTCGAGGCCCACGACGTCGCGCGCGGTCAGCACCTCGGCGCCGAACTTCTGCGCCTGGCGCCGCGCGCGGTCGGTCAGCTGCGCGCCGGAGACGCCGTCGGGGAAGCCGAGGTAGTTCTCGATGCGGGAGCTGGTGCCGGCCTGGCCGCCGGTGGCCTTCTTCTCGACGAGCACCGTGCGCAGGCCCTCGGACGCGCCGTAGACAGCCGCGCCGAGGCCGGCCGGTCCGCCGCCGATCACGACGAGGTCGTAGAACTCCTGCGCCGGGCGGGTCGACAGGCCGACCGCGTCCGCGATCTCGCCGCCGCTGGGGTTCTTGAGGACGGTGCCGTCCGGGGTGACGACCACCGGGATGTCCTGCTCGGTGGCGTCGGCGGCCTGCAGGATCCGGCGGCCTTCGTCGTCGTCGACGGAGAACCAGCGGTACGGCACGGCGTTGCGGGCGAGGAAGTCGCGCATCTGGAACGACGGCGAGTTGTACCGGTGGCCGATGAGCTTGACCTCCTCGACCGGCCGGTCGCCGACCGCCTTCCAGGTCTCGACCAGCGCGTCGATCACCGGGTAGAGCTTCTCCTCCGGCGGGTCCCACGGCTTGAGCAGGTAGTGGTCGACGTCGACGACGTTGATCGCCTGGATCGCGGCGTCGGTGTCGGCGTAGGCGGTCAGCAGGGCGCGGCGGGCGTGCGGGAACAGGTCCATCGCCTTCTCGAGGAAGGCGATGCCGTCCATCTGCGGCATCCGGTAGTCGGCGAGGATGGCCGCGACGGCGTCGCCGCGCAGCTTGATCTCGCGCAGCGCTTCGAGCGCGTCCATGCCGGAGTCGGCACGGATGACGCGGTAGTCCTTCCCGTACCGGCGCCGCAGGTCGCGGGCGACCGAGCGGGACACGGCGGGATCGTCGTCGACGGTCATCAGGATCGGCTGGCTCACGAGGTGCAGCCTACGGCGCCCGGTGGTCCGCTGGGGAGGACCGGCGTTTCGGCACCTGGACCCGCTCCAGGTCCTCGGCCACCACGATTTCGCCGTCGAACTCGGCTTTCGCCTCCTCCAGGAAGCGCGCCGGGTCGGGGTAGCGCTGCGAGAAGTGCGTCAGGACCAGTTGCCGGACACCGCATTCGGCGGCGACGCGGGCCGCCTGCCGCGCGGTCAGGTGGCCGAAGTCCTTCGCCAGCCGGGTGTCGTCGGCGAGGAACGTCGCCTCGATGACGAGCATGTCGGCGTTTTCGCTGAGGGCGTACACCGCGTCGCAGAGGCGAGTGTCCATGACGAACGCGAAGCGCTGGCCCGGCCGGGGCGTGCTGACGTCTTCCAGCTCGGTGGTCCCCAGCCGCCCTTCGCGCTGGAGCTTGCCGACGTCCGGGCCGCTGATGCCGTGTTCCGTCAGTTTGCCGGGCAGCATCGTGCGGCCGTCGGGCTCGGTCAGCCGGTAGCCGAAGGCCTCGACGGGGTGGCTCAGGCGCCGGGCTTCGAGGGTGAACTTGGTCCCGTCGGCGATCGGCCCGTCCTCGGCGATCGGGTGTTCGCGCAGGTCAGCCGTCTCGTAGAACGACGTCGCGTGCCGCAACCGCTCGAAGTAGTGCGCGCCGGACGCCGGGAAGTGGGCGTGGACCGGGTGCTGGACCTTGTCGAGGGACAGCCGCTGGATCACGCCGGGCAGGCCGAGGCTGTGGTCGCCGTGGAAGTGCGTGACGCAGAGGCGCGTGACGTCCGTGGCGGCCACGCCCGCCCGCAGCATCTGGCGCTGGGTGCCCTCGCCGGGGTCGAAGAGGATGCCCTCGCCGTCCCAGCGCAGGAGGTAGCCGTTCTGGTTGCGGTGGCGCGTGGGCACCTGGCTCGCGGTGCCCAGCACCACCAGTTCGCGGGTCGACACCCCCGCACGCTACTCACGCGGCGGGGGTGGTGTCCCCCAGTTTGCGCAGCCGGAAGGCCAGCACCAGCAGCATGATGCCGTAGATCAGCGCGTAGATGCCGACGAGCAGCGCGATGCCGAACGCGCCGGCGATCGGGTTGATCACGATGAGGATGCCGGCGATCACGGAGAGCGCACCGGCGGCGATGAGGAACGCCTCGCCCTGGATCTGCTTGCGCAGCCGGATCGCCGCGGCGATCTCCGCGACGCCGGTGACGATCGCCCACACGCCGACCAGCAGGGCCAGCAGCAGAACCGTGATTCCGGGCCAGACGAGAACGAGAATTCCGGCGATGATGCCGAGCGCGCCGAGGATTCCGTAGGCGGCGCGGTGCCCGGTGTCACCTCCGCGGAAGGCCTGCATGAGGGCGCCGATGCCGTCGACGATCGCGTACACGCCGTAAAGGATCGCCAGGACGAGCACCGTCTCGCCCGGCCAGATCAGCGCGAAGAGCCCGAAGACCAGGGCGAACACGCCGCGGACGGCGGCGATCGGCCAGGCTTGGCGGGGTTCGACGACGGAGAAGGCTGCGAAGGAGGTCATGAGTCGCTCCTCGGGTGTCGGGGCACCCAGTATCGCGGCAAAAGGCCTGGCCGGCTCGGTTCACCACCCGTTTGGGCCACGCGTCCACTGTGTCCGGACACTTAGGACCGGCGTGCGCCGCGGCCGCCACCACGGCGCACGCCGGTTGCTCAGGGGTAGCCGACCAGGTTGACCGGCTTGGTGCCGGCCGGGGTCGTGTCACCCGTGGTGTTGATGACGTGCGTGATCGTGCCCTGGTAGTTGAGCGACACGGTCACCATGTCGTGGAACCGGACACCCGCGGTGTTCGGCGCCTCGAACGCGTGCGCGCTGGCCACGGACGGGTTGGTGCTGAAGTAGCAGTAGCTGCCCAGCCCCCACGCCTCGTGGCTGGTGACGTTCGGGCCCACCTTGTAGGCGGAGTAGCCCTTGCTCGACCCGTTCATCCAGCCGGCCTGGTTCGGCACGTCGTAGGGCATTTCGTTCTGGAAGAAGTACGTCCGGCCGCCGTTGCCGTTCCAGACGACCTGCGTCTTCTGGTAGTGCTCGACGAACAGGCCGTACATCGTCACGTTGTTGCCGTTGACCGTGAGGCCGTTGTCGGCGGTGTTCGTGGTCCAGCCGACGTAGGCGTTGTCGTCGGCGTGGTCGGCGCGCCAGATCCACATGTGGTCGCCGATGACGTTGTTGCTGTTGACCACCAGGCTGTTCGTCGCCTTACCGACGGCGGCGCCGCCGATCCGGAAGAAGACGTCGTGCAGCGACGTCGGGTTCGCCGTGTGGTCTGCGGCCGAGCCGGCCGCGCCGACCTGCATGAGGGTGGTCGAGCTGGTCGTGCCGGCGTCGATCAGCAGGCCGGCGACCTTGACGCCGTCGACGTCGTCGACGTTCATCGCGGTGACGCCGCCGTCCGGCACCAGCGTGGCGATGCCGAGGCCGAGCACGACGGTGTCCGGCCGGGTGACGTGCAGCGCCTGGTTCAGGTGGTAGACACCCGGCGTGACCAGCAGGTTCTTCCCGGCGGCGAGCGCGGCGTTCATGTCGGCGGCGGTGGCGCCGGGCTTGGCGATGTAGAACTGGTCGATCGGCAGCGAGGTGCCCGGCGCGGTGCCGTTCGCCCAGGTCGTGCCGGCCGCGTTGGTCTTCACGCTCGGGACGAAGACCTGGTAATTGCCGGCGCCGTCGATGTAGAGGAACGGCTTTTCGCGCACGACCGGCGTCTGGCCGACGGTGGTGTAGGGCGGGCTCGGGAAGGTGTTCGCCGGGGCGCCCTGGACGCCCGCGAAGACCATGTTCCAGTTCGAGCCGTTCCAGCTGCCGAACTGCGAGTTGCGGGAGATCCACTGCTGCTGCGAGCCGGAGCGGACCTGGCCGTCGATCTTGGTGTCGGAGATCCAGCCGCCGCTGGCCCAGCCGCCGTCGTCGAGCTGCAGGTCGCCGCGGACGTGCATGCGGCGGTACGGCGCGGCCTGGCTGACGGCCCAGCGGTCGGCGCCCCCGTTCGGGTTCACGGACAGGTTCTCGGCACCGCGCCAGAAGTTCTGCGTGGCGTTCTGCGGCGGGAACCAGTCGGCCTCGACGTGCACGGCGCCGTTGATCGTGACGGCGTCCGGGCTCAGGCCGAGGCCGAGGACCTGTGTGTAGAAGCCGACGTTGACGTCGTTGGCGTAGGTGCCCGGCTTGAACATGACGGCGTAGCGCTGGCTGCCGAACTGGTTGCGCTCCTGCTGGCTGAAGATGCTGTTCAGCCGGCTCTGGATGGCCGAGCTCGACATGGAGGGGTCGAAGACGACGACGTTCGGGCCGAAGTCGGGCTGGCCGGGCTGGGTCGTGTTCACGGGGTTCAGGGTGAAGGACTGGGCGGCGGTGCCGTTGCAGGCGTACTGCTGGAGTTGCACATCGCCGGTGGAAGCACCGGGCACGTCGAGGCACTTCCCGCTGTTGCGGCTGACGAAGTGGTAGCGGCCGTTCCCCTCGTCGACGGCCTGCCACTGCTGGTTGGCGCCGCCTCCGTAGGTCCAGAGCTGCACGAGGCCACCATCGGCGGTCGAGACGTTCGTGACATCCCAGGCGGCGGCCGGGTTGGCGCGCGCGTTCACCCGGAAGTAGCCGTCACCGGTGGACTGGAACTGCCACTGCTGGGAAGCGGTCTGGTTGCAGGAGTACTGCTGAACGACGGTGCCGTCGGCGGTCCCGGCGCCCCGGGCATCGACGCACTTCCCGCTGTTGGCGGCGGTGACGGTGTACCAGCCGTCCGGGGTGACGGCGGCTTGGGCTCTCGGAACGGCCGCGGCGCCCGCGACCAGGGATAATGCCGCGGACAGCAGCACCAGCGTCCTCTTCATGCGAAACCTCCTCTGCCGCGTGAGCGGCGTTCGTAGAGCAGGAAACGGCAGAGGCGTGCCCGGTCTGGGTAGACGCGGCGTAACGGGCGGGGACCTCGGCGTCACAACCGCGCAAAATGTAACGGCGGCCACATCTAGGAGTCAATACACGACTAAAAATAAGGTGTAAAGACGCAGGTCAGTGGCATGGAGTGACTGTGGGGACCCCCGCGTGGAGGGTGGTCGGGCGGGGTGTAATGTATGGACACACGAGATGCGGAGCAGAGCTTCGCTCCGGGGCTATGGCGCAGCTGGTAGCGCACCTCACTGGCAGTGAGGGGGTCAGGGGTTCGAGTCCCCTTAGCTCCACATCGCAACGAACCCCTTCGTTTCAGCCTCATTGGCTGGTCGGAGGGGTTTTCTGCGTTCCTGGTTCGATCTTCGGTGATCGTTGTTCCGCGAGATCTTGTGCTCCTGGTGGGGCAGAACTGGAGCACTGCCCCAGCCCCGGCCCGGCGTCGGCGCGGTGTTCCCGCTGCTCCCCGGCTCGCCCGGCGGGTGACCCCCACCGTGGCGAGAGGGGGACAACCGGCGCCACTCGCCCCCTGTCGACCACACCCGGTGACGGCGTTGGCGGTGGTGGTGCTGCGGTGTGCCAGCGGCACTCAAGATCGTCGAGCAGCCGCTGCTCGACGACCGGAGCGACGTGGAAATAGGTATCGATAACACGGTTGTCCAAGCGATGACCGAGCCTGCGTGATCTCCGGTGCGCCGCCCGCGATCAGCCACGTCTTGTGACTGTGCCGCAGCCCATGGGAGGTCCACCTCAGCCGCACCGCCGCACAGCCCGCCTTCGCCCCGGACGCGTCGCTGCGTCGACCGCGGGACGGAACACAACGCCGCAGAAACGTCGCCGGTACGCGAACCTGACTCGCCGGTCAGCAGCAGGCCGGCGCTCGTGACGCTCGTTCTCAGAGCCAGCCGCTTCTGTGTGCGTGGATGAGGGCCTCGGTTCGGTTGCTGACCGACAGCCGGCTGTAGAGCGCCCGCAACCGCCTGAACATCATTCGCTCCGAATAGCCCGCACTTGTAGCCAGTTCTGCGACGGTTGTGCCGGCCGCGAGCTGCCGGAGCCAGCCGCGTTCCTCTTCCGACGGGTCCGGTCCGTCGACCGTCCGGTGCGCGGCCGCCAGCACCTGCACCACTTCCGCAGGCAGGATGGCTTGGCCGTTGGCGACCGCCCTGAAGGAGGCTTGCAGCGTGGCCGGCGAGCAGGCCCGTTCGACCACGCCCGAGGCCCCGGCGCGGATGGCGCGGAGGTAGGCGGGCACGTCCGGCTCGTCGATCATCGCCAGCAAGCGGATCTCCGGCCCGGCGGCACGCAGGTCCGCGAGCAGCTGCCAGTCGACAGTCCCGCAGACGCCGAGCAGAACCACCTGTCCCGGCCCCTCGGTGATCCACGCCCACAAGTCGTCGGGCAGGTCGACCCGCCAGCCCGCTGCCTCCAGGCCGGCCGCGACGCCGTACCGGTACAGCGGGAGGGGATCGACCACGGCGGCACGGATCTTCATGGGGTCGGCGGGCCTTCCGGGCGGGTACTGGGCCATAGATCTTCCGCCCGGCCACCGGTGAGCACGAGCGCGACATGCCAGCGCCGGAGGGGCCGGATTCGTTGTCGGGAACGTGTCGGACAGGGCCGCCGAAACGGCAGCTTCCTGCCCGTGAAGTCGTCATGGACGTGCGCGCGGTGCCCGCCGTAATGTCCGGCAGGGGTGGTGGAAATGGTCAACGAAGGCCTGGGAATGCCGGATTCGCGGTGGCGGGACCACCGCGAGTGGAGCGGGTGCGAACACAATCCCTATGCCGGAGAACTGCAGGTGGGGCAGGTAGTACGCATCAACTACCGCGATCGTGCCGCATTCAGCCGCCAGCCGATCGCGCGTATCCAGCAGTTCCTTGTGGTCGACGGGGATATCCACGCCGACCTTCGCTGGGACGGCGGAGAGACCCGCACGGTGCCGCGCTGGGCGTTGATCAAGGTCTGAGCTGCCGCAACGCGGCCAAACCACCGTATCCGCCGCCGCACGCGGCGAGCTGAGCCTGCGCCAGGATCTCGCTGTCCGCCCGTTCTCCGAACTGGCGCAGGACGAGGTCGTTGTAGGCGAGCACCCCGGGCTCGGCGGTGATCCGGCGCGCCAGGTGGAATGCGCCGACCGCGTCGGCGATCGGCCGGCGGCCCAGGAGCGCGAGCCCGCAGAGGACGGCTCCCTTGGCGTCGAGCAGGAGGTAGTCCCGGCGGGGCCGCTCTTCCCCGGGAGGCAGGAGATCCATCGCCTCGGTGAAGCAGTTCCCCGCCTTCGCATCGTCCCGTTGCCGATAGGCGACCAGGCCCTGGGCGCAAAGAGCGTCGAACGCCCTGGGGGTCGTGGCGTACCGCGCGCCGATGTCCGCAGCCTCGGCCGCTGCCCTCCGGTCGTCCAGCTCGAGCAGGGCGAGGCTCCGCGTGACCGCCGACTCGCGCAGGAGGCCGCCGTTGTCCAGGCGTGCGCCGATCCTGGCCGATTGCACGGTCAGCTCGACCGCTCGCCGAGCCTGATCGGTCACGAGCGCGTTCGCCGCCAGGCCACCGAGCACCCGGCCCAAGAGCAGCTCGCTGCCGAGCCTGCTCGCCAGGTCGTGCGCGATGTCGAGCAGCCGCCGGCCCAGCCAGTGGTCGCCGCGCTGGCGCGCCACCCAGGCTCGCGTGACGAGCAGGTGGGCCCAGATCTCGTCACGGTCGGGCCCGGCGTCGTACCACGTGGCGACGGCACGGAACGCCGCACTCACCTCGTCCTGTGCCGCCGCGAAATCCCCTGATCTGACCAAGCAGGACGCGCAACCGGCACGGGCGTTGGCCTCGTCCCTGACCAGGCCCCAAGTCACGGCCTCTGCTGTCGCCTCCCGATACTGGATCTCCGCCTCGGCGAAGTCGCCACGGTCGGCCAGGGCGTTGGCGAGCTGGACGCGCACGACCACGGCGTTGCTCCGGTCATCGACCGCCTCCGCGTGGCCGAACGCGGCCATGATGTCGGCCAGGTTCTCGTCGGAGTGTCCTTCGTACTGCCGTCGGGCACCGACCAGGCGCGACAGGTTGAGGCCCTTCAGCTCGTCGGTGCCGAGCTTGGTGCGCAGGTCGTTGCGCCAGGAAACGAGAACATGGCTCTGCCCCCAGCGGGACAGGTACCTGTCGTCGATGTCGTTCATCACGCGCAGCGCGTGCACCCAGCGACCGGCCCGGTGGCAGAGTTCGATTTCGCCGAACTGCGGCCAGAGGTCTTCGATCCGGTCCGGCGACGCCGCTTGCCGGTCTTGGAAGTATTCGGCGCCGCGCAGCCACATCGTCTCCTTGGTCAGGGCGTTCGCCCCGCCGGCGTCCTCGGCGGTCAGCAAGCTGGACAGGACGAAGTCGGCGTCCGCGCTCGGCAGGTAGTAGCGGTCGCCGTAGTGGTGGATCAGGAAACACGCGCGCAGCGACCGCAGCACGAGTTCGGTCTGCGGATCCGTGGCCACGTCGTTCAGCAGGTAGGTCACCGCCTCGGGCGGCACCGGCCGGGCGAAAACGGCCAAAGCCTGCGCCACCCGACGTTCGTGGAGGTCCAGCCGCGCGAACAGGAACTCGAACAATCTGGCCGCAGGGTCTTGGGCGTGTTCGAGCAGATCGGACAGCGTGTCGGCGGTCTCACCAGGGTGTTTGTGCAGGATCCCGGCAACGAGTTCCAAAGCGCGTGGATGACCGGCGGTCCGGCTCAGCAAGCGGGCCAGGTTCGCGTCGGGGGTGTCCGCGAGGTGGCCGTCGGCGTCCAGGCCGGCCAGCAACGGCTTGGCGAAGCCGGCGGACAAGCCGCCATTCAGGCTGATGCTTTCGGTGTGCCGCATGAGCAGCGCATCATCCGGTCGGTCTCCGCGTACTCGTTTGACGGACATGACGACCTTGACTTCGTGATCGTTGCGGTCGGCCAGCCCGGTGAGCAGTTCCGCGAGTTCCCGGTCCTTCCAGGTGCCGCGGGCGTCGAACAACTCGTCGGCGTCGTCGATCACCACTGCGATCCTTCTCCGGGCCAAGGCGGCGACGACCTCGTCCAGCAGCGCTCGCCACGGCTTCGTGCGAATCGCGCCGACGAGGGCGGACGCACCGTTCGGATCACCGGTCCGGACCAGGTCCTCCAGCAGTGTCGCCACCGTGATCCACCGGAAGCCGCGCGCCGAGAAGTACACGAAGGCATCCAGGCACGCGGACGCCGAACGCCTTTCCTCTTCGGCTCTCATCGTCCGCAGCAGTGCCGTCTTGCCTACACCGTTGTCACCCTCGAGCTGGATCAGGCGGAACCCGCTCCGGGACAACAGCTCCTTCAGCGCGCGCCGCTGGGGACCGCGATCCTGGAAATCGGTGGCGAGGATGTCGGGCATGTCGTTGATCGCGACGAACTCGTGCCCGGCGCCGTTTTGCGTGGCGACCGGCACCGTTCGTGCCGGGGACGTGGGCTGGTGGGGCACCCGGCCGAGCCCGGCCAGGTGGGCAGCCAGGTCGCCGAGCCCGCTCGCGAACTCACCCGTGAAATCGATTGTCGGACGGTCCGGCAGGTCGATCGGAGGTCTCGTGGCGTAGTCGGCCTGGAGGACGAAGATCGGCTTGCCCTGGTCTCTGGCGAGTTCCAGGAGGGAGAGGCAGGGGTTGGCACGTGTGTCGCGGCTGCTCTCGAAAGTCAGCACGAACAGGACGACGTCCGCACTGCGGATCACTTCGGCCATCGCTGCCGCGGTGGTGAGGTGTTCTTCTTCGGGATTGACGCAGGTATACGGGGCCACGCGCTCGATCCGGTTGTTGAAGGCGGCGCGTTGCAACTTGCTCTCGAAGGCCCGCCCGTCGCTCCCGGTGCGGCAGACGAAGGCGTTCAAGAAGTCCGGCCGCGGCCGTCCGGCCGACGTCCGGTGCCGGCGGGGAACGACTTCCAGGAGGCCTTGCGCGGCCGCCGACCAGGTCTTCTCGGCGCGCATTTTCTCCCGGAGCTCAGCGGCCCGTGCGAACGCACGCCGGGGATCCCGCAGGACTTCGGCGATCGCACGACCCCACACCACGCGATCGCTCGCCGGAACGTCCTCCACCGGTAGCGCGATAGCCTCTTCCGCGTCTTGGAGCACCTTCGCGAGGCCGCTGCGCGCGGTGATCAGCACGGGGACGCCCGCGGCTATCGCTTCGAGACCGACCAGGCCGAAACCTTCGGCCCGCGATGGCATCAGCACCAGGGCGGAGCTCCGGAGATGGCCCTGGAGAGTCCTGTCGTCGGTGGTGAAGGGGTGGGCGGTGACCAGCAGGTTCTTCCGTCCCGACCAGCGTTGAACCGCCTCGCGCAGCTTTCGCGGGTTGTGTTTTTCGCTGGTCTCGGCACCACACAGGAACAGCCTGACCCGCTCCCCGTCCTTGCCGAGCAGCCGGATCGCCTCGCCCACCGCACGTGCCGCGATGTCCAGCCCTTTGGCCCGACGCGCGCCGAGCCGGCCCAGGACGAGGACCTGCAGCAGCTCTTCTGCGCCTGGTGGTTCGGGAAGCGGGCCGCTCGTGTCGAAACCCGGATCGATCCGGTGCAGGGCGGCCAGATCACCGAAAGATTTCAACGCGTGTCTCGCCGACCGGAACAGCCGGGGACCGACCGCCAGCACCCGGTCCGCTTGCTGCATCAGGTCGATTTCCGCTTTCCATTTCCGCTCGGCGAGCTCCCCGAAAGGATCTTTTCCGGGATCCCGTTGCCATGCCAGCTCGTCGGGGTCGGTGTGCACGAAATGCACACAGGTGGCCTTGCGGAAGAACCGCTCCCGGAGCGTCAGCGCCTGCCAGCCCGTCACCTGGCCATGCCCGAGAATCACGTCCGGAGGCAGGTTCAAGAACATATCGGGCGGCAGGAGGAATGGCCTGCCCGTCGGCTCGCTGTCCGGACGGCTGTCGGTCAGCAGCAGGACACCGGCAGCCTCCGCGTCATCCTTGTCGCGCGGCTCGCTTTCCTGCACGAGGCAAGACACCTCGGCGCCTGCCGCGGCCAGTGCTCTGCAAAGCCGGCGGTTGAACGTGCCCACCCCGCCGCGGGCGGAGGACCAGTGATCGACGACGGCGAGCACGCGCAACGGAGCGCCCGCCTGATCGTGGCCGGGCAGGAGAGCCCGGGCCGCGGTATCGGCCATGACGAGCATGATGTCATCGAATCCGGCCGCCGGGCAGGCTCCATCGGCCTGACCGTCACGGGGACTCCGGTATGCCGGCGCCTCGGCACACCGGGCACTCCTCACGTTCGGACCAGCTGGCCCGCTTCAGATCGGCCGGTGTGATGGGTCGTTGCCGCAACACCGTCCGGACAGCTCTGCGCAACGCCCACAAAGCTTCGGCATAAGCGTGGTAGGCGTCGTGATAGCTCCGGCTGGACAGCCCGGCACCCGCACGAACCGCGTCCCTGACCCCGATGAGACAGCCGAACGCTGTCTCGCACGCCCGGACGAGTTCCGTGGAGCCCGACATGAGCAGCCGTTCCCGGACGCGGTAGATCCCGGAATCCTGAACAGCTTGTCCTGCTGCGAAAGAACGATCCGGATCGTCCGTTCGGCCGCGCGCCACCGACCGCAACGCGGCATGGGCGGCTTCAAGTGTTTGGGCGTACTCGACATATGTCGCCAAGCGTTCCGCCTCACGGTCCCTGCTGCGTTGGGCCCGGTCGGCGCGAATGCCGGCCACCAGCGTCCCGGCCAGCGCAATCACAGCGCCGACAGCCGCCCCGGCGATCGGCATCCAGCTGGTGTCGGCCAAGATCCCACCTCGTTCCTTGCACTGCATCCGGCTCCGGTCGCGGCGACGGTCGGGCTCGAACCCCCGCGCCCCTCGATGGTGCCACCTATCCGGATACCGTTGTCCTCGACTGTCCTCGACGTGTGAATCGGGATCAAGCCACCGCCTGCAACGCACTCTCATGTCGCTGATCGTGTGTTCAGAAGGGAATGCGGGCCGTCGTCGAGGTGACTGGCTCGGTGGCGGATGCGCGCGGTGGGGTAGCCAGATAGGTGGCGAGTGCCAGGTCGTGGGTCAGAACCTGGTGGCGTAGCGACGTCCAGGCTTCGCGCACGTTCTCAATTGGCAGCGCTCGGCCGGCACCGCGAGTGCTCTGTCGGCTGGCAGGATTGATCAGGCCGGGCAGGTCCACGGCGGGCCGCTGGAATCGGGGTTGTGGATGGTCGGTCGGTCGGGCCGGCACGAAGCTGTACATGCCATGAACTGGGTTGTCGATCGTCGCCCCGCGGTAGAACGTCAGCTCCAGTGCCGAGTCGGGTAAGCACCCTGGCCCGCAGCCGGTGTCGCCGGCCGTGGCGGTCAACGATTGGACGGTGCAGACGGTGAAGGCCTCGTCGACATCCGGGCCGGCGGTCCGGTCGGGCGTCCATGGCTGCGTGCTGGCGACGACGAACACGGTGTCGACGCAAAATTGGCGGCGGAGGGTGGAACCGAAGCAGATCACCGAGCCGACCGGTAAGGACTGCATCGCGGTGCTGCGTCGCGGTGTGCCGGTGGTCTGCTTGCAGTTGCTGTAGACCATCCGCTCGCCGAATACCCATGGGTCGGTGTTCTGCCGGGGCCATGAACGACCCGGCCGGGTCCAGTACGGCCGGTGCAACGTTCGTGGCAAGTCGCCCGCGCCCGGCCAGCGACGTTCGACCTGGGACGGCGGCTCCCACTCTGCCCAGAACACCATCTCGCACTCGTTGAGCTGATCGTCGTCGGTGACGTACCGCCCGGGCGCAACCAAAAACTTTCGTCCGTGACGGCCGATGTTCCACGGCACCTCATCGCCGGCGAAGCGGTGCTCGGCGCCGGGGTGGGGAAACTGTACGAAGCACGCGGTATCAGTCATCACCTGGAACATCGCCCGAGACCTCTGACCGGTTACCTCGCAGCCCCCACGACCACGCCGCACGCCACGTCGCCAGTCGGGTGCCGGAGGTGTTCGACTTCGATGTTGCCCGCCGCGAGCCCATCGAACCGGTGCGGTTGGCGTCGGGCGGTAAGTTGCGCGCGGTCGCCGGGGACGCCTCGGGTGGCACGTTCTTCTTGTGCGACGACGGACCCACGCTCTACGCCGACTCCGAAGGCGGGGCCGCGATCGTCGCCGCCGACTTGGACGTCGTGATCCGCTTGGTCGTCGGTGTGCCGACCTGGCACGACGTCCTGTCGGACGCACCTGACGTCAAGGCGATGCGCGCCTCCTTCGAATCTTCCTACGCCGAACTGAAAGCCGACGAGCCCGGGATCGATCAGTTCCGCTCCGAGGTCACCGCGGAGCTGGAACTCGGCCAGGTCGCCGTCGAGGAACTACTGGCGTCGCTGAGCAGGTGCCTGACCGAACTGTCGCCCGACTACATGCTGCTCAACGAAACGGCGACGAATACGACCCCCTGTGACCTCCGCGACTACCGTCAGCGGTGGAAGCGTGTCGTCTTCTCCAATGGCTCGCGGCCGACGGTGACGGAGTTGATCGCCGCGGTCGGGTCGGCGTAGCCGAACGCGATACCGAACAACAGCTTCCCGCCGGTGATGCCGAGCGTCTCGCGCACCGTGTCTGCGTAGAAGCTCAGCAGAGCCTGGGGGCAACTGGCCACCCCGTAGGCCGCCATGGCCAGCAGCAGTGTTTGCGCGTACATGCCGACGTCGGCGGTCAGCCGCGCGTCGCCGGATTCCGGCGCGTACAGCAGGGCGACGTGAGGCGCGTCGTAGAAGCTCAAGCTCTTCGTGTCATACGCGGCACGCAACTCGCGGTCGTCGCGGTCGATGCCGAGCGCCTCGTAGACCACGGCACCGAACTCCGCGCGCCGTCGTTGGTGCGTCGGCGAGTAAATGCCTTCGCTGTAAGGGAAATCGACGGTCTGCCGGCCTGCCCGGCCTGCGGCCACGAGCGCTTCGGCGAGGTTGTCCCGCGCGGCTCCGCTGACCACGTCGACCTGCCAGGGCTGCGCGTTGGAATTCGACGGCGCCGCGCCGGCCAAGCGGAAGACAGCGTCGATCGTCTCGTCCGGAACAGGGTCGGGCAGGAACGCTCTGGTCGCGCGCCGACCCCGGATGAGCCGCTCTGCCAAGCTCGTTACCGTCGCCACGCGTCCTCCTCAAGTACACGTTTACGTTTACCTAATTGACGGTAGCGAACATCCCGCCCTATGTAAACGCTGCCGTATAGTTGGCGGCATGAACGACGAACCGGCACGCCGAGCCGGCCGGGGCGGCCGGGAACGCGTGGTGACCGCCGCGATCAGCCTGTTCGCGGCGCGCGGCATCACCGCGACCACGATGGAAGACATCGCCGCCCACGCCCCAGTGTCCAAGCGGACCCTGTACGCCCACTTCCCCACCAAGGAGGACCTCGTCCTGGCCCAGCTGGACCACCTCCTGCGGTCCGACTACTCGCTGCTCGAAACCCTCAGGCGTGACGACCTGCCCCCGCGTGACCGGCTCCTCGCGATGTTCGCGGTGCAACCGTGGCCGGACGGAACCGTCCACGGATGCCCGTTCATCCACGCCGCGGTCGAGCACCCCGACCCCGCCGGCCGCGTGCACGCCTTCGCGCGCGAGCAGAAACTCCTCATGCTCACTCTGGTGACCGGCCTGCTGGACGAACTCGGCATCGACGAGCCGGAACCGCTGGCTGAGCAGCTCGTCACCCTCTCCGACGGCGCCGCGAGCCGCGCGATGGTGCTCAACGACCCCGACTACGGCCGTCATGCCCGCAAGGCCGCCGAAACCCTGCTCGACCACGCACCACGTCGCCCCGGCAAGTAGACCGCACTCCGGGGCTACCCGACGGTCACAGACCGGCCGGCCCAACGTCCTCTCATGCCGCATAGCTTGCGCCTCGGCAAGCGGACCGGCCGCGCGACCGACATAGCTCGTCAGCGCGGGGTTCCGGCCGCACGGCGCCGCGCGATTCGAAAGCTGCTCGACTGGCTCCAAGCCCAGGGTAGTGCGCCGACCGCATGTCTGTTCGAAACGAACGCGGGCGGTCCTCTCACTAATTTTACTGGGGCATAGCTGGGGCAAACCCCCTGTTACAACTGCGCTGAATAACACACAGTTGCAAGCAACGGCGGTCAAGCGCATCATTCCATCAGGCGATTCTCCATCGCCGCAGGTCAGGACCATGATCGGCCCACACTGGCAGTGAGGGGGTCAGGGGTTCAAGTCCCCTTAGCTCCACAGTGACGAAACACCGCCCGCCGGATCCAGCGCGCCGGCGATCTCGTCATCATTGAAGGACTTTAGTCACAAAAGCAAACATCGCCGCTGCCGCACCCAGCAGAGCAGTGACAAAGCCTGCCTCGATCGCCAGCCGGACCTGACGCGCAGCCCGCAGCACGTCCCTGAAAGGCAGCTCCTCCACCCCACCCGGAGGAGCTGATATTTCAGCAAGGCTCCAAGGCTTATTGTACAACAGATGGTTGAGGTACTTACCGCATTCCCGCAGAGCAGCATCGATTGCATCGATGTCGTTGACATTTTTTGAGACATGCACGAGCCAGAGGCCAATTCGTGCACACTTGAAGTACTCATCGTCCTCCGGCGTCATTCCTGTGAGTTTCGCCGCCTGGGCAACCGTGACCTTCGCCTCCCATCGCAGAGCCTGGCGCAATTCTCTGCGCTCCTTTACGATTTGCCCTTTTCCCTGCGCTGACGGCTTGAAGGACAAGACTTGGTATCTGCGCACGAAGACCAGGGTTTCGACAGCAGCAAGCAAATTGTCGAAAAGACGAAGATCAGGGTTGCGATACTTGCGCAGGACGGCCCAGTGGACAATATAACCCAGAAGGATGAAATGAGATACCAACAGGGCGGATAGCGCAAGATTCAATATTCTTAGCTCAAGGAGAGCAAGGGAGGAAGCACTTATCCATACCGGAATCAGTGACAAGACACCAAGTATCAACGTTACCGCAGGAGCCTCGACATCGTAGAACGCGCGCCTCTGCGCATCGACGACCATGTCTTCGGAGTGCCCCAGTCTCACCAACTCGGCGAGCTCGAGATGAGAGCCGCTGCCCTTTCTCGGCCTCGACCCCTTTCTCAGTTTGGACACAACGGCCAGCACCAGGTCGACCAGCCGCACGCATATGCGCTCGGAACGCGGCACGAACTGGACAGCGCGAATCCATACGTCATCCGGATGCTTGCTCATCCGGCCAACCCCTCTATCACCCATCATCCAAGACTAGCGAGCCCAAGTTGCGGCCGTCGATGACTTCTCCAGCCATCTCTGCGGCACGCTTGTGCAATATCCGCGTGCCCCTTGAGCGCAAAGATTCCGAACGGCGTCTTCGAGGCAATCCAGCCGATCGCCGCGACTGTTGCGATCAGAAGATAGTCGCTCCATCTTTCAAAGCTTCAAGATCCCAGTTTACGGAGCGGAACGACGAAGTGCCCGAAGGGGCGATGCGCTCGGCCTCCAAGGGCGCACGGCAGGACGATCCGATCAATGGAACCGACGGCTCACCGGAGACCTGTGCCGAGCACTTGAGCCATCCCGGTCGTGCGACCGAGGCCACGCGCGCCCCGAGGTGGGGCGCCCGCGGCCGCACGCTGTTGCAACGGCTGCGAGCGCGTCGCCCTGTGCCTCCATCTGACAGGCGATGATTACCCGCCCGGACGCCAAACGTCCGCCACGTAGCCGCTGACCGCGCCTGTCGCGGTGGATGCGCCGCTGGCACTGTAGCTTTGCAGAAGATGGGTGGTGCTGGAGCTGGTGGCCGAAGCAATGCCCGGGGAAAGGTGCAGTAGAGGCCCTGTACGGCGGCGTTATCGTGTCTGGATGACAAACCCGTCCAGCGAGCTGGAGACGGCTTTGGTGACGTTCTTCGACGAAGTCCGCCAGCGGTCCGATAACTTCGCCAGCTCGGCCGACCGCGACGCCGCGCAGGCGATGTCGGAGTTGCTCAGCGCTCGCCATGCCCGCGAGGTTGCCCTTGCCGTCGCTGTCGCCAACCGCTACCTGGTAGACGAGG
Organism: Amycolatopsis sp. NPDC114478; assembly: GCF_055633805.1. Taxonomy (NCBI): domain Bacteria; kingdom Bacillati; phylum Actinomycetota; class Actinomycetes; order Pseudonocardiales; family Pseudonocardiaceae; genus Amycolatopsis; species Amycolatopsis sp. NPDC114478. The sequence continues at coordinate 66,025 of NZ_JBVKDO010000035.1, forward strand.
ATGGCCGGCCAGCAGGCGACAACGCTCCGATCACTACCGCGGGACGCGAGCTCTCGGGTCCCGCGCTGCACCGTCTCGGGCTCGCGGGACTGCTGCGTTCCGACGTGCCTATCGACATGCCCGTGCTCGCCGCTCAGACAGCCACCTACCTGGCAGGACCGGCCATCCCACCGCACCGTTACCTAGTCCTGAACGTCGACTGGCCCCTCGCCGAACCGCTAACGCTGGCGGGTTGGCGGCTATGGCGACCGAGTCAGGTCCGCCACGACTTCGGGCTGACAGATGTCACGGCTGCCGCTTGCGGGCTATGCCGTCAGGTGACCCAGCAGGAATACGAGCAGAAGCACCGCGACCCCGGCGACGGCGAGGACGATCGGGGTGTGGGTTGCCTCGCGCACGGCCGCGGTCAACCGGGTCCCCCGGTCCGACGGACGCGTCGGCGCCACGCCGCCACCGTGAGTCCAGCGTTCGATCGCCGCTCCGCGGACCCGGTCACCGGACCTGCGCCCGGCGGAAGCGCCGAGCATCATGGCCAGCTGCTCCGACCCGCAGTGGCGCACGACGTCGATCGCGTGCTGCACGGCGCGGGGGTCGTCGAGGTCGTCGAGGCCGGGGCCGTACGTGGCTTCGAGCAGCCGGGTGAACAGCTGCTCCCGCACGGTGACCTCGACGGTCCGGGCCGCGGCGCTCAGCACCTCGGCGTCCAGGTCCTGCCGCAGGGTCTCGCGCTTCCGCGGCCCTGTCCACGTGCTTTCGAGCCGGTGAAGCTCGCGCTCGAGGCTCTCGGCGGAGTCCGCGGCCAGCAGGCCATTGGCGTGTCCGCCGCGCTTCGCAGCCAGGCGGGGTACTCGCCGCGTTTCGGGCAACGGCTGCTCCGGCTCTACCGCCGGCCGTGCGTCGAAGAAGGGGCGATCGGTCTCGAACACCGGCTCCTCCTGAGGGGTTTCCGACGGCAACGGCGTGCCGCGCAGGAATCGGGCCACGAGCTGGTTGGCCAGCTCCGCGTACTGACCGGTCGGGGGCTGGTTCGCGCTGACTGTTGCGCGCCGGACGACAGCCGCGGTCTTCGGCAGGACGGGGACGAACACGATGTGCGGCAGTCCCTCCACGTCGTGGCGGTCCTCGTAGGTCGAGAAGGTCCACGGCAGGTTGGCGGGTACACGCTCCGCGGCGACCTCACGCAGGCCCCAGACCAGCGGCAGCCGGTCTTCCTCACGACAGTCCAGGATGGTCAACGGCCGGTAGGGATCGTCGAGGAACCGGGACAGCGCCGCAGTGAGCCCGTGCTCCAGCCGGCCCACCCGGGGCCCGAGCTGTTCGGCGGCGTGCTTGTCGGCGGTCGTGGCGAGGCTGGACGCGGGGATCGCCTGCAGCGCCGACGGCCTTGTCGTCTCCCAGCCGTTCCAGGTTTCCAGGGCCAGCGCGGCAGAGACGTCGAGGAGCTCCGCCGGCCCGATCAAGGCGTGCGAATTGGTCCGGCCGTCCGAAAAGCCCTGGTGCACCCGGCGAATGACCGCGGCGGTGTTTCCGAAGACGAAGTAGGAAAGGGCGTGCGGCGGTGCCTGCGCGTTGTTGACCGACTGAAGCCTGATGAACTTCTCCAGCAGCCGCAACCAGCGGGATTCGTCGGCTTTCGACAGCGAGGAGACGAGCAGGGTCTGCCGCTTGTCCAGTTCGGACCAGCCGAAGAATGCCTGGTCGAGGACCGCGTCGTAACGGGGGCGGATCACGGGAGTCCCACCTTCTCTGCTTCCGGGCCGGTGATGACGCCGGTCATCGCCAGGATCGAAATCAACGGCCCCAGCACACGGGCCGGCCGTACCCCGTGGGGGAAGTACTTGGTGGTGTCGTCGCCGGGTGTCACCGGAATCGCTTCCCCGCCGCTCGCGGAGACGAAATGCAGGGTGCAGCGCGGGAACGCCTCGTACGGTCTCAGCGACGACCCCGCGCCGATATGGCGCAAGTACGCGTAAGCGTCCCGGCTTTCGGCTCGCATGTCCGCCGCGTTCACGTTGCCCGTGTCGCCCCGGCGTAACCAGTGGTCGGCAGGCGGCAGGTAGCGGAGACGGTCCGACTTCGTGATCGCCATCGCCACGGCGGGCGCTCCACTGCTTTCCTGGCGACTCTGCAGCCGTTGCACGGCAAGCTCGAACGACCGGTTCTCGCTCACCGTGGGGGTTCTGCCCGCTTCCGGTGGATCTTCTGGGGCCTGGACGAAGATCACCGCCGTCGCCGCGAGCAGGAAGCGCGTGGCCCGGTTTTGGACATCGGTCTTTTCGAGGTCTTCGCCCGAAACGTCGAAGAACGTCACCGGCCGGGCGCCGTGGGGACCTCGCAACAGCAGGATATCGGCCTCCAACGAGCCGGGCCGGGAGCCCGGCAGTGCGGCTCCGCGTTCGAACGGCTTGATGAAGTTCTGGCGGAACAGGTCGTGGCGGCGGATGTCGAGAGCTGTCGCCTTCACTCCGTGTGCGTCCAGGCCGCTCAGGTAGGCCTGTCGGATCATCGCGGTCAGCAAGTGCGTCTTACCCGACGATGGAGCTCCGACCAGTCCGATCACGATTGGTTCGCCGTAGTCGGCATAGGTCGCGGGCAAGAAGTGCGGAGGAGAATCCCCGGACGGGTTCGGGCACTGCCGGTAGCCGTTGCGGAGGATGTCGATCCGTCTCGCCTCCGACATCTGGTTGAGGTCGTGGTTCGCGTAGTCATCGAGGTCTTCGTCGAAGATGGCGACCGTCGGACCCTGTGGCCACGGGAAGTCGTCGGCGCACATCGGGCACTGGACGTGCCGCCCGTGGCCGAAGCCGGTGGTCATCGGATCACCGTCGTCAACAACGCCAACAGCGTGGTGGCGCGGAACGGGAATCGCCGTCGGCTCTTCCGGGCGGTCTGGCCGTTCCCGGTGTGTTCCGTCGCCGCGCTGGTCGACTGAGGTCCGCGCTTGCGGAGGCCCGCCTCGTCGAATTCCTTGCGTCCCGCCCGGAAAGCTTCCTCGGGGTCCTCACGGTGGGGAAGCGGGCTCCGTACCCGCAGCTTGGCGAGCAGCTCGACGGCGTGCGGGCGCTGCTCGGCAGGATTGTCGAAGACGGGGGACAGCAGGGAGCGCAGCCGTTCCGGATCCCGGCTGCGGTCGGGCCAGGAGCTGTCGGCCGACGAGCCGAGGTGGTTGCGGCGGACGACCCGGCCCGCCGCCCACACGTCGTCACGGACGTCGACGAGGCCCGTGCCTGCGAGCTGCTCAGGTGTGCGGGGCCGTGGCCCACCGTGCCGCCTCGGCTCGCCGGTCCGCTCAGCCCATTCGAAGTCGACGAGCTGCACGTGCCTGCCGTCCCAGCGGATGGCGTTGAGGTTCACCGCACCGTGGACGACACCGGCCGCGCCGACGAGCTGGACAGCGCGGAGGAGGCTGAGGTCGAACTGCCGCCGCTGGTCCTCGTCGAACCCCTTCACCGCGCCCGGGACCGGCTCGCCGCTGTAGTCGCGCAGCAGCGCGAACGGCTCTTCGACGTCGACGTTGTAGGCGACAAGCCGGGCGATCTCCGGCGGGTACTCCTCGGTGTAGACCTGGCCGAGCCGAGCGCCGGCGCGGATCTCGTTGTCTAGCAGCGTGTAGAGCCGGGGGTCGCGCCGCCCGGCCTGCCGCGAGACGAACTTGCGGATCAGTCGCTTCTGCTGGGCGATGACGATCCGCTGTTCCAGCGCCGCTCCCGGTGAGACGAACTCGCTGTGGTCGGTGAGCGTGATGTCGCGCAGCCGTCCGGTCACGTCCCGGCACCGGACGACTTCGGTCCTCGGGTTCATCTAACGGGCACCTCCGAGCACCTGGCGGACCGACTCCGGACGCAGCGGCAGCAGCCGTAGCGCACCGACGAGCTCCCCGGTACTCCACTCGACACCGGGGTCGGCGGCCAGGCGCTGGTGGGCGACGTCGTGCTCCAGTACCTGCCGCAGCTGGGTCGGGGCGAACCGGACCAGCGCGGGTTCGGCCGCCGTGCTCAGGTAGCCCAGCTGCCCGCTGCGGCAAAGCTGGGTCATCTCGCTGTCGACGCGGGTGCGCAACGCCTCGAGCGCCGTGGGCGACTCGACCCACAAGCGGGCCATCAAGGCCGCCCGGGGTGCGGGAGTGCGGGCGACCGGCGGGGCCGTCAGCAGACCAGCGTCTTCGAGGTGATCCCGATACTCGTCGAGCAGGCCCTCGAGCCGCTGGGAGTAGCCGCCCGGCGGAGTGCGCAACGACGACTCCGCGGTCGGCCACGCCGGGGCCAACGCGTCGCGGCAGAGATCCGCGAGGTCGCCGCGGACGACTTCGTACAGTTCCGCGGGAACCGGCCGCACTCGCGCCCCCGGATCGGCTCCCTCGGCATCGACCAGTGAGTTTTCCGCTTTCGCCAGTGTCTCGGCCAGCTCTTCGAGCGCTCTCGACACCTCGGCGGCCGCCGAGGCGATGGCCTGGTGCCGTCGCATCGGCTGCCACTCGGCGGCGACGACATGTTCGGTCAGCCGCGTCAGCTCGTCGAGGCTCTGGCGAAGGGTGGCGACCGGCAGTTCGGCGCACCACCTGCGCGTGGTCGACCGCCAGCCGAGCAGGATCACCGCGACGCTGCCGAGCACGGTCAGCACGGTCACGACATCCGCGGTCAGCGGTGGCACGGTCAGCCGGCCGACCGGCCCCCGGGACAGGAGGGCCCCGGCGCACACGCCCAGCAGGGTGATCACGGCGCACGTGGTGACCACGACGGCACCGGATTCGTGAGCGGGCAGGCGACGCACCATGAGCCATCCGGCGGCTGTCCACCCGGCTCCGAGCAGGGCGCCGGCCAGCAGTCCGGGCCAGCCCGCGTACACCACGGCGAGCAGTGCGCAACCGACGAAGGCCGGCAGGAACATCGGCGTCGGCAGCGGCCGGCGGCGGACGGGCGGAAGGGGCAGGTTCAGCCGGCCACGGCGTTCGAACTCCTCGATCGTCGCCGCGCAGCCCTGCGGAAGGCTGTTCTCGGCCGCGAACCGCGCCTCTTCGGCCAGGGCCGGCAGCGACGCGCCTTCGTCGAGCCGGGTCTCGATCGCCTGGCGAAGGCCTTCGGCGATCTCGTGGCGACGCGCTTCCGGCGGCGTGCGGACGCCGAGGTCCACTACGCTCTCGACCGCCGGGTACCCCACTTGGAGGTGGCCGTCGATCCGGTTCACCAGCTCGGCCAGGCGTCGGCGGTAGCGCTCGGCTGCCTGTCCGGCCCACTCCACCTGCTCGACGAGGTCCGTGGCGGCGCGGCCGGGACCCAGCAACGCCTTCGCCGTGGTGAGCGACCGGGCCAGCGCTTCGACGTGGTCCAGTCGCCGCCTCGCGTCCGCCCCGGCCGCGGCGACGGCGCCGTCGAGCACCGCGCCGCCGGGGTCCCGCGTCGCGTCGAGGTGGCGGATCGTCGCGGCCAGGTCGTGCGACGGCACCTGGTTGCCGTCGCAGAGCGAGCGCACTCCCGCGGCACCCGCGGCCGCCAGCTCCCGCGGATCGACTGCGTGGGAGACCAGCCGGATCCCCGGATTGGCCACCGGCCCGGCGAGTTCGCCGGATGCGGCGACAACGCGGTCGAACAGCTCCGGGACGAGCAACGCCGAAACGAGCCCGTCGAGCGCGTCACCGGCAGCGGCCAAGCGCAGCCGTGCGCCGTCGGGCGCCCAGTCGATTCCCCGCCGGTCCCCGGCCCAGAGGACGGTCGCGTGCCGCAGGGCCGGGGGTACCTGAAGGATGACGCCGTCGAGCGGGTTGTCCGTGTCGGCTTCGCCGACCGCGACGCACACGACCGCCGTCACCATGTCGCCGCCCACCAGGGACAGGTACGTTTCCGCGTGCCCGACGAGCGCGTCGGCGTCGTCGAGCACCACTACCCGCCCGGAGACCTCGCCCGGTGCGCTCACTGCCCCGCCGCGCAGGTCCAGAAAAGTCACCTTCGAGGTGCTCAGCCGCGTCATCGGTCCAATCCGTCCGCCGCGTCGACCAGCTCGCGCAGGTCGACGAGGTTCCTCGTGATGCCCTGGACGTCCTGGGCCAGTGCCGCGGGCAGGGTGTCCGCCCAGAACTCGCGGAAGACCGCCAGTTGCGGGTCCCGGCCGAGCACGCGGTTCTCCCCGGCCTTCTTGATCTTCAGCAGTTCCGGCTCGGCGAGGTCCACGATCGTCGTGAACTCCGCTGCCGGCGGCGCAGGCGCCTTGCCTGCCCTCGTCGGGGCCGACGACATCAGCCGGGCCGCGAGGCTGCGGCGGGCCTGCTGGTCGTCGGTGAGGATCCAGTGCTCGTAGGCCTGCAGCACGCTGGCCCACGACGAAAGCGCACCGAGCGGAGTGAGCTCGAGCTTCATCGGCACCGCGTCCCGGCCGCCAAGTTCGACCGTGATAAAACGGGGGCTCGCCGGGTCGCCGTCCACGACGATCCGGCCTTCCCAGGCCGCGCAGAGCAGCCGGTGCAGGATCTGCCGCCGGTCGCGGCCGTCCATGAGCAGGTAGTCGGTGTCCTGGCTCAGCCGGCGGCGCCAGGGCAGGGTGTCCTGCGGTTGCGGCTGCCCCTGCGCCTCGGCCCAGAGCTTCACCACGCGGCGCAGCTCGGGTACCTCGGTGATCCCCATCGAGCTGCGGGTCAGCACGACGACCATGGAGTCCGACTGCACCGCGCGGAACTCCGGTTCGCCCATCATGTCGACCGGCAGCGATACCTCGCGGCGGAGGAAGCGCTCGATCTCGTCGCTTTCCTGCGCGGCCGGGTAGGTGAACAGCGCCTTGAGCGGCGCTCGCCCGTCAGGCGCGAATCCACCGGGGACCAGCTCCGCGAGCTTCTGCCGGAACCGGTTCAGGTCGCCGTCGGTGACGGCGCGGTCTCGACGCTGCACCGCGTTCGCCAACAGGTCCTCCATCCGCGGGACCAACGCGGTGACGCTGCGGTCGTTCGGCCGGACCTGCTCGGTCACGGCCTGCTTGATCCGCTGGCGCACGTAGGCGACGGCGGACTCCGGATCGCGCCGGCCCTTGTCGTACGCGGTCGCCCAGCCTTCCTTGCCCAGCAGCAGGTTGAGCACTTCCCCTTCGCCCGCGTTGGGCGTGAGGTGCTGGGAGAAGCCGAGCTTCAGCCGTTCGAGCACGGTCTGGTAGAAGCCTTCGAGGCCGAGGTTTTCCGGCGGGAGCAGGTACCCGACGCCGACCCGTGGTTTGTAGAGGTCTTGGGCGCGCTGGTCAAACTGCTGCGGATCGGTGCGGGCGTGGTCCACGAACTGGTCGTGGACGCCCTGGAACTCTTGGACGAAGGCCTGCCACGGCCGGCTCCACAGGCGATGGCTGTTGTTCCACGCGGCGTTCCAGATTCGCCGCGTCTGCCATGCGTACCAGTTGTCCTGCAGGCGGATGACATTCTGCGCGGGCGGGTCCGTGATCCGCACGCGCTGCAGCTGCATCCTCTTACGCCGCAGTTCGTTCGGCAGCGGCGGAGCCGCGCTGGTGAGGCCCGGCGGCTCGGGCGGCGGTGACCGCCAGCCCTCCAGCAGCGCCCGGAAACCGTTCTGGTCCAGCGGATCGGTGAGGTCGCGGTGCCCGAACAGCGCGCGTTGGAGACGAAACACGTCGATATCACTCAACAGCGCGCCGGCCCCGGCGACGGGGTCGAAGGCCTGCGCCAGGTTCGCGACCGGAGCGGCGAGGAGCTCTGGCCCGCGGTCGATGTTGGCGCTCATCGCGTTGGCGCGTTCGGTGAGGGCCGCGAGGACCGGCCCGTAACCCACCGGCGAGCCCTGGGGTGGCAGCCGGTTCGGAATCGCTTCGAGCAGCTTGTCCAGGCCGGATGCCGAGACGAACCGCCGGATGTGGTTCTTGTTCGTCTCCGCGGCGAGGGGCGGCACGCGCAGCTGGTTGATCGCATTCGCGAGCAGGTGCGAGCTGACGACGTCGGTCAGTTCCAGCAGGGGAATGGCCAGCGCGGCCACCGCGCTGGTGGTGACGCCGCGCCGCCCCACGCCGGTGTCGGCGGTGGCGTGCCGGTCGACCTGGCTGTTGATGAAGCCGTCCGCGAACGACTGGTACGGCCGGTTCGAGCCGCCGCCGTCCTCCTCGTCGGGACCGGACGGACCGGCTCCGATCAGCGACGTCATGAGCGAAACCATCGAGCGGTTGAGATCGTCGCGGCGCACACCGCCGACCGGCCTGCCGAAGAGGAACGCTGTCTGGACGGTGTTCGCGGCCAGCTGGACCTGCTCGAGCTGCGGATAGCGCACGGACACCGTGCCCCGGGTGCCCCGCGCGTCGAGTGCCTCCGGGGAGCCATACGCGTTCTGGTCGTCGACCAGCCGGAAGAGGTCCACAAGCGCGGAACCCGCGTTGAGGTCGGCCGCGCGGCCACCGCCCTGGCCATCATCGAACGCCGAGGGCATCAGGACCAGCGGGTAGATCTCGGCGTTCTTCCCGCCGCGCTGCATCAGCTCGCCGATGAGGTGCAGGTAGTCGTAGTAGATGCCGCTGCCGGTGCCGCCGGCGACGGAGAACGCCACGAACACGATCACCGGGTTGACCCGCTGAGTCCGCCGTCCACTGAGGACATGCAGGTCACCGGCGGACTTGTTGATCGCGGCCAGCGCGTTCTTGATGGCCAGCAACGCCGTGTCGGGGTTCCGCCGCAAGGTCTCGAACAGGACCCCGCGCCCGACCGTGGGGAGCTGCCCGGCGCCGCGCACGAGCGGGCCGATCAGCGGGTCGGTCTCCCGCGGCGGCAACCAGCGGATGGCTTCCTCGTCCTTCACGTTGATCCGCAGGCTTTCGGCCACCTCGGCGGAGTTCGAGAGCCTGGCCGGCACCAGGTCGGTGATGAGGTGCATGGTCCGGCGCGCGGCCTGCTCGTGTTCCCGGCCGGGAACGACCTCGCGGCGGACCCGCTGGAGTTCGTTCGCGCTGAGGTCTGCGTAGACGAACTGCAGGCACGAAGGCAACTGGTAGGGCAGGAAGTGCGAGTCCTGCATGTCGGCGAGGAGCCGGGTCCCGTCCGGCCCGCACAGTTCTTCACGGAGGCTCTTTTCGAGCTCGGCGCCGACCTTGCAGCCCGTCCCCCCGAGCCCGACGAACAGCATCGGCTGATAGATCCTCATCGCGGCATCGTCCTCACGGTCAGCTGAACGGGTTGTAGGGATCGAGTGGCGCGGATTCGCGCCGTGGAGCACCGGCCGGGGGCTCGTTCCCGAAGGAGTCCTCGTCGAACGGGTCGTCGTGCTGGGCGTTCCGCCCGCCGCCTGTCGCACCCGCGAACGGATCGGGCGGCAGCGGTGGTGGCGGGTCGCCCACGGGGGTCGTGTCGAACCCGGTCGCGGGCGGCGGTCCCGGCGCGACGCCGCCGAACGGGTCGTATCCCATGTCGGCCTGTGGGACGCCGGGGGCCGCGCCAGTGGCGTTGCCACGCTCGTCGAGGACCACGATCGCCAGGTTGGGGCCGATCTCTCGCTGCTGGCCGGGCTGGAGCCGGATGGGTGCCGCACCGGGCGCGACGAACTCGATCTGCTGCCCGGCGCGACGGATCTCAAAGAAGGCGGTATCACCGGGGACAGGCTCATGGAGTTGTGGTCCGGTGAAGTCGGTCTGCACGACGAACCGGAGCCGGCGGGCACGGGGCTCGCGGGGTTCGAGTTCCGGTCGCGGGTCGCCGTGGTGGAGCAGGCGAACCTTGAGACCACGCACGCTGACGGCGTCCATGCGGGCCCGCAGCCGATAGTAGCCGAAGGCCAGCGCGGCGACCACTAGGGCAGCCAGGCCGACGAGGTACCAGAAGTATTTCTGCACGAAGCCGGGCTCGGGCGCGATGGTCGCGGCGTAGAGCCGTTCCGCGACCACGACCTGGGGGTTCGTGTCGTCGACCAGCCGGAGTTTGGCGGCGTTCCCGCCGAGCGGCGAGTTCGCGCCGAAGTGCAGGGTGAACGATGCGGCGGTCTGGCCGGGTGCCGCCTGGACGATGGCGGGATCGACGGTCAGCGCGGTGCCCGGGGTCGGCTCCACCACTTCCAGCCGCAACCGTGCCGCCTTGCCGGACTCGTTGGCGACCGCCACCGAACCCGAGATGGATGCGCCGGGGGTGAGTGCCGCTTCGTTGGTGTCGAAGAGGATTTGCGCCTGCAGGGTGGCCGGGCCGCTCCTGATGCGTGCCGGGAAGACCCGCGTGTCACCGCCGATGCCGATCCCGGAGACCCGGCCGGTGAAGGTGAGGTCCCCTGTCGCCCGATCGGGCACCTTGTACTGCGCGGTGAACGTCCCGTCGTGGTCGTCGTCGGTGAGCGGCAGGTCCTGCGCCGGTACGCCGGCACCGCTGACGCCGGTCACGAAGGTGAGGCCCTGCAAGGTGTTCGCGTCCGTGATCGCGTGGCCGCGGGCCCAGACCTGCATCTCGACCGCGGCCGTCTGCCCGGCGGCGGGCTGCGGCGGGGTGACGTTCAGGTAGGCCTTCACCGCGGCCTGGTAGACCACCGTCGCGGCCACGTCCTGGGCCGGCACGTCGCCGGAGGAAAGGTGGATCCGCCATTCCCCCGGCTCGGGGTCGCTGATTCGCAGCGATTCCGTCTCGGTGGTCTGGCCCACGAACTCGAAGTGCGACCCGCCGGCGGATCCGCCCGCCGCCGAGACGGCCGTGGTCGCGCCCGGTGCCCAGTACTCGACCTGGACCCGTGGATCACGCTTGTAGACGAGGATCGAAGCGTCGCTGGCGACGGCGGGGATCGTGACGGTCAGGTCGGTCGCACCGCCTTGGGGTACCCGGCCCGTCGCGGGCGGCTCGTACTTGACGCAGCTCGCCGAGCTGAGGGCCTCGCTGACGGCGTTGGTCAGATCGGCCGACGTCGGCGTGATCTGCTCGTGCGGGTCGGCCGCGGCCGGGGTGCAGCTCTTGCCTTTCGCGAAGCCGCGCAACGCGGCTTGGTCGACCGAACCGAACCCGAGTGGCCACACCTGCACGCCGGCGCCGCCCAGCTGTTCGAGCACCTCGGACAGCTTCGCGCCGGCCGCGTCGTTCCGGCGTTGTGGCGTGTCGCCCCAGGCCGGGCTGTTCGCCACGTTGAGCTTGCCGTCGGTCAGCACGAAGACGACCTTCTTCTGCGGCCCACCCGCCTGGAGGAACGCCTGCGCCTGCTGCAACGCGGCCACGTGGTCGGTGTCGTCGCCCTCGGCGGACGTCCGTCGGTGCAGGCCGCCGATGCAGTTCGCGAGAGAGTCGCGCTTTTGCGCGGAATCGAACAGGGTCGGTGGGCACACGACGTCGACCGGGCTCTGCCCCGGACCGTTCGAACTGCCGAAACCGACCACGGAAACGACCGAGCCCGGTGCGAGCACGCCACCCGCGATCGTTCTGGCCGCCTCTTTCTCCTTGACGACGTCGGCTTCGCTGAGGCTTCCCGACTCGTCCACGAGCACCGAAACCTGCAGCGCGGGAAGCGTGGCCGTCGAATCCTGCGCGAAAACGGCGGCGGAGGTCAGCAGTGGCAGGACGAGTGACAATCCAAGGAGCCGGGACGCTCTTGTGCGAACGGTCATCCCGATCACTCCGACCGCGATGGAATCGGGGACCCAAGCATGGGAGAAGCCCTTTCCGGACTGGTGAAGGTGGCAACATCGAACAGCCTAGGAGTCGGGGCGTCGTCATCCACTGTTACAGGACGGAGCAACTACGCCCGTACGGCGGTTGTCCTGCAAAATCGGCGGTCACTGATCTTTCTCTGCCGGGCCGTAACGATTCTTCGGGTTTGGCGGTTGTCCAGTGTTTGTCCTGTACTTGCCAACGGAGGCGTGGTACTTGCGCGCGCGTTGCCGACGTGGCCGCGACCCGTAACAAGTGCGTCGGCCGAGGCGATTGTCGGGAACGCGGGGTGTGCGGCACGGGTGTCGCCTCGATTCCCGCCAGTGGAGGCAATGTGACCGAGATCGTCGCCGTCGGCGAGCGGGAGAAGGCCTGCCTGGACGTGGTTTTTGTCCACGGCCTGGACGGGGACGCCCACCGTTCGTGGTCGGGAACCGATCCCGATTCGTATTGGCCCGCCTGGCTCGCGGAAGACATCACGGACGTCGCGGTGTGGTCCGTGGGATATGACGCCTCGTCGAACATGTGGCTCCGCCAGGCGATGCCTATCCGCGACCGGGCGATCAACCTGCTGGCGCAGTTGCAGAATCTCGAAATCGGGCAGCGTCCGTTATGTTTCGTAACCCACAGCATGGGCGGGTTGTTGGTGAAGGAGATGCTGCTCAGTGCGGCATCCGAGCGCACCGAGTACGCGGAATTTGCGCGCGCCGCGAAAGGCGTCGTGTTTCTCGGTACTCCCCATTCAGTATCCGGCATGACCAAATTCGTCGAAGCGCTGGGTACAACCTATCGCAGGATCCCGGGTGGCATGGGACTGCGGCAGAGCAGCGATTTCTTGACCTCGCTCAACGGTCGGTATCGGGACTGGGTGGCCGAGTCCGGCATCGCCAATCTGGTGATGCGCCCCGGGTCTGGTGCAGGTCTCGTTGCCTGTCACCGAGCCCGGGCAGGCTCGAAGGATTGATCGTAGCGCGACGCTCGGTGGCC
>NZ_JBVKDO010000036.1:0-77720 GCF_055633805.1 Amycolatopsis sp. NPDC114478
CGCCCGGTCCCATTCCGAACCCGGAAGCTAAGCCTGACAGCGCCGATGGTACTGCAACCGAAGGGTTGTGGGAGAGTAGGACACCGCCGAACTTATTTTGGGGAAGGGCCTGGGCCCGGTTGAGACGCAAGTCTCCCGGCCCAGGGCCTTTTCTTATGCCCGCATCCACTCGAGCGGTCAGACCTAGCGCGGCCGCGGCGCCGGCCGGTTCCGCAGCGGCGACGACAGCACCAGCGACGTCGTCGTCTCGCCGTACCGCTGCACCTTCTCCACCAGCGACTCCAGCTCTGCCGTGTCCCGGCACAGCACCCGCAGGATCCAGCACTCGTCCCCGGTGATGTGGTCGGCGGCGACGACCTGCGGCAGCGGCAGCACCGCCGTCCGGAACCGCGGCGTGTCGAGGCTCCGCACCCGGGCGCGCACCATCGCCTCGATCGGCAACCCCAGCTTCGCCGTGTCCACCCGAGCTGCGTAGCCCGTGATCACCCCGCGCTCCTCGAGGCGGCGCACCCGCTCCGTCACCGCCGAACCGGACAGCGACACCCGGCGGCCCAGCTCCGAAAAGCTCAGCCGGCCGTCCTCCTGGAGGAGCTCCAGCAGGTGCCAGTCGACGTCGTCGAGGTCCACCGTGATTCTCCAAGTCGAACCGGGCCAGAAGAGAGGAAATCCCGGCCGGGCCGGGCTCCCACCCCGATTCTGCCCTGTGCCGGAACCCTCGCCACCAGCAGGATTTACCCCATGACACGCATCCTCGCCGTTCCCGCCCCGGCCCCGGAGGCCGCCACGCAGTACTTCGGCGCCGAACTCGCCTTCGAGGTCGACCCCGATGACCTCGTCCGCGACCTCGAGGCCGGCCACACCGACGGCTACGTGATCGTCGAGACGCGCGCGCCCGAGGCCTTCGCCCAGGCTCGCATCCCCGGCGCGGTCAACCTGCCCTACCGGGACATGACGGCCGAGAGCACGAAGCACCTCGACCGGGACGTCGTCTACGTCTGCTACTGCGAGAGCGTCAACTGCAACGCCGCCACCAAGGGCGCCCTCAAGCTCGCCCAGCTCGGCTTCCAGGTCAAACGGCTCTCCGGCGGCATCACCGCCTGGATCGCGGCCGGCTACCCCGTCGAGGGAGGGCAAGCCGCCACCCCGGGAATCCGCTGCGTCTGCTGACCTACCCTGAAAAGCGTGACACGACTGCTCATCATCCAGCCGGACGCGTCGGACCCGCTCGGCCCCCTCGGCGGCTGGCTCACCGACGCCGGCGCGGAGCTGGTCGTCCGGCTCCCGCCGAACGACGAACTGCCCGCCGACCCCGACGGCTACCAGGGGGTCGTCTGCCTCGGCGGCGGCATGGCCGCGGAAGACGACGCGAAGCACCCCTGGCTCGCCGACGTCCGGCGGCTGCTGGCGAAAGCCGCGACGAAGCGGATCCCGACCCTGGGGATCTGCCTCGGCGCGCAGCTGCTGGCCGTCGCGGCCGGGGGCCGCGTCGAGGTCGGGCCGGACGGGCCCGAGGTCGGGCCGCACCTCGTCGCCAAGAAGGACGCGGCGTGGACCGACCCGCTCTTCGCCGACCTGCCGCTCATGCAGGACGTCCTGCAGTTCCACAACGACGCGATCACCCGGCTCCCGCCCGGCGCCGAGCTGCTCGCTTCCGCGCCGCTGTACCAAAACCAGGCGTTCCGGTTCAACCGGTGTGTCTACGGTGTCCAGTTCCACATCGAGACGACGCCCCTCGTCGTCGAGAGCTGGGCCGCCGACGAGCCCGAGATGGCGGAATTCGCCCGTCCGGGTTCACTCGAGCACGACGCGTTGATCACCGTCCACACCGACATCGAGGAGACCTGGCGCCCGTTCGCGCAGCGGTTCGTCCGGTTGGCCGCCGGGGAGCTCGAGCCCGCCGCCGACAGTCAACGTTCGTTACCGCTGGCTTAACGGCAAGTGTCACAATAAGCAACGGCCTGTTAACGCCAGGCGTCACCCTTCAGGTACCTTGCGGGAGGAGTCCCCACAAGGGTTCGGAGGTCGGGGTGGAGCCCTCGTTGCTGGTCGTGCTCGTCGTCGTCACGGCCTTGGTTTTCGATTTCACGAACGGGTTCCACGACACCGCGAACTCGATGGCGACGTCGATCGCGACCGGGGCCCTCAAACCCCGCGTCGCCGTCGCGATCTCCGCGGTGCTGAACCTGGTCGGCGCGTTCCTGTCGGTGGAGGTCGCCAAGACGATCTCCAGCGGCCTGGTGGACGACACGAAGATCGGCCCGTCGATCGTCTTCGGCGGGCTGATCGGCGCGATCGTCTGGAACCTCGTCACGTGGTTCGTCGGCTTGCCGTCGAGCTCGTCGCACGCCCTGTTCGGCGGCCTGATCGGCGCCACCTGGATCTCGGCGGGCACCGACTCGGTCCACTTCGGAAAGATCGTCGAGAAGGTCCTCCTCCCGGCCGCCGCGAGCCCGGTGATCGCCGGGCTCGTCGCGATGGTCGTGACGTACCTCGTCTACCGCTTCCTCGTCCGCGGCCGCCCGGCCACGCGCGGGTTCAAGGTCGGCCAGGTCGTCTCGGCGTCGCTCGTCTCGCTCGCGCACGGCACCAACGACGCGCAGAAGACGATGGGCGTCATCACGCTGACGCTCGTCAGCGCCGGCAGCCTGCCCGCGGGCGCGGCACCACCCGTCTGGGTGATCATCAGCGCCGCCTGCGCCCTCGCGGCGGGCACCTACCTCGGTGGCTGGCGCATCACCCACACCCTCGGCAAGGGCCTGACCGACATCGAAGGCCCGCAGGGCTTCGCCGCCCAGACGAGCTCGGCGCTGGTCATCCTGATCTCGTCGCGGCTCGGTTTCCCGCTGTCGACGACGCACGTGTGCTCCGGTGGGATCGTCGGCTCCGGCGTCGGCCGCCGCGAAGCCCCGGTGCGCTGGCGGATGGCGGGCCGGATGGTGATCGCGTGGCTGTTCACGCTGCCGGCCGCCGCGATCGTCGGCGCGATCTCCGGCAAGATCGCCTCGCTCGGCGCCGCGGGCACGATCGCCGTCGGGGTCGTCGGAATCGGTGTCGGGGGCGGGATCTGGCTGCTTTCCCGCCGGCACCCCGTCACCGCGCACAGCTTCCAGGTGCCCGAGCCGACGCCGGCCGGGACCGAACCGGGTCGGCTGGCCGCCTGAGCCAGGCCCCGCGGGATACGGTGGTCGGTGATGGCAGACCGCGCGCGAACGACCGCTTCGGCGGCGAGGTACGGCTTCACCGACTCCCGTGCCGAGGGTCAGTTGCGCGCGGCCGGCTGGTGGGACGACGCAGGTCCGGTCGAGGCCGCCGCCGACGTCCTCGCGGCGTTGTCCCGCGCCGCCGACCCGGACCTCGCGCTGCGCGGGATCGACCGGATCCGCGAGGCCGACGACGGCGAGTGGACCCGGCTCGACGAGCAGCTGCGCGCCAACCGGACGTTGCGCGGCCGTCTCTTCGGCGTGCTCGGGACGTCGAGCGCACTCGCCGACTTCCTCGCCGCGAACCCCGCGCAGTGGCAGTCGCTCCTCGGCGACAAGTGCACGGATTCCGCCTGCTACCGCGAAAACCTGCGCACGGCGCTCGTGCGCGCCGACGGTTCGGTGCTCACCCGCACCGAGGCCGAGCAGGCCCTGAAGGTCGCCTACCGCGGCCAGCTGCTCGGCATCGCCGCCGCTGACCTGGGGCACCTCGTCGAGGCCGGGCTCGAGCACCCGCACTACGCCGAGGTCGCGGCCCAGCTGACCGAGCTGGCCGAGGCCGCGCTCGCCGCCGGGCTCGTCGTCGCCGAGGCCGAGGTCGGCGCGTCCGCCGAAGGCAACTTGGCGATCATCGCCATGGGCAAGTGCGGTGGGCGCGAGCTCAACTACGTCAGCGACGTCGACGTCATCTTCGTCGGCGCGGACGACCTCGGCGTCTCGACGCGGCTGGCCAGCACGATGATGCGGGTCGTCGACAAGGCGTGCTTCGAGGTCGACGCCGCGCTGCGCCCCGAAGGCAAGGCCGGCGCGCTCGTCCGCACGCTGGAAAGCCACCAGGGCTACTACAAGAAGTGGGCCAAGACCTGGGAGTTCCAGGCGCTGCTCAAAGCGCGTCCGGTGGCCGGCGACGCCGAGCTCGGGCGCCTGTACGCCGAGATGGTCGCGCCGCTGGTGTGGTCGGCGGCCGATCGCGAGAACTTCGTCGGCGAGGTGCAGCAGATGCGCCGCCGCGTCGAGGGGCACGTGCCGTCCGAGCACGCCGAGCGGGAGCTGAAGCTGGGCCGCGGCGGGCTGCGGGACGTCGAGTTCGCCGTCCAGCTGCTGCAGCTGGTGCACGGCCGCGTCGACGCGGACCTGCGCTCACCGTCCACGATGGACGCGCTCGCCGCGCTCGGCGAAGGCGGCTACGTCGGCCGGCAGGACGCGGCCGAGCTGGGCGCGTCGTACGAGTTCCTGCGGATGCTCGAGCACCGGCTGCAGCTGCGGCGGCTGCGCCGGACGCACCTGTTCCCCGCGACGTCCGACACCGCCGAGCTGCGAATTCTCGCCCGGGCCAGCGGGATCAAGGCCGGCGGCGGCAAGAGCCAGGGCGAAGCGCTGCTCGCGGAGTTCCGCAAGCACGGCAAGGGCATCCGCCGCCTGCACGAGAAGATCTTCTACCGGCCGCTGCTGCAGTCCGTCGCGAACGTGCCGACCGAGGCGCTGCGCCTGACGACCAAGCAGGCCGCCAGCCGGCTGGCCGCGCTCGGTTACACCGCGCCCGATGGCGCGCTGCAGCACATCAAGGCCCTCACGTCCGGCGTCTCGCGCCGCGCGGCGATCCAGCAGGCGCTGCTGCCGGTGCTGCTCGACCTCCTGGCCGACACGCCCGACCCCGACGGCGGGCTGCTGTCGTACCGCAAGGTGTCCGAGGCCCTGGAGGACACGCCGTGGTACCTGCGGGTCCTGCGCGACGAAGGCACGGTCGTCGAGAACCTCGCGTTCCTGCTCGGCACGTCCCGGCTGGTGCCCGACCTGCTGGTCCGCGCGCCGGAGGTGCTGCGGCTGCTCGGTGACCCGGCCCGGCTGCTGGGTCGCACGCCGGCCGAGGTGGCGACGTCGCTGCGGGCCGCCGTCCGGCGTCAGCCGGGGTTGAACGCCGCCGTCGCCGCCGCGCGGTCGCTGCGGCGGCACGAAATGCTGCGGATCGCGTGCGCGGACCTGCTCGGCCTGCTCGACGTGCCCGCGGTGTGCGAAGCGCTGTCTTCGGTTTGGGTCGCGGTGCTGCAGGGCGCGCTGGCCGCGGCGTTCCGCAAGCGCCAGGCGGAGCTGGGCAAGACCCCCGCGCGCATCGCGGTGATCGGGATGGGCCGCCTCGGCGGCGCCGAGCTCGGCTACGGCTCCGACGCCGACGTCCTCTTCGTGTGCGAGCCGTCCGAAGGGGTCTCGGACGCCGACGCGGTGAAGTTCGCTTCCTCGGTCGCGGAGACGGTCCGGAAGATGCTGGGCGCGCCGAGCTCGGACCTGGCCCTGGAGGTCGACGCCGACCTGCGGCCGGAAGGGCGGAGCGGGCCGCTGGTGCGGACGCTGGAGTCGTACCGCACGTACTACGCGCGCTGGGGCGAGGTGTGGGAGGCGCAGGCGTTGCTGCGCGCCCGGTTCGTCGCGGGCGACGACGAGCTCGGCGAGCGGTTCATCGCGATGATCGACCCGATCCGCTACCCGGAGGGTGGGCTGGACGGGACGAAGGCGCGCGAGATCCGCCGCATCAAGGCGCGGGTGGAGACCGAGCGCATGCCGCGCGGCGCCGACCCGACGCGTCACACGAAACTGGGCCGCGGCGGCCTCGCCGACGTCGAGTGGACGGTCCAGCTCCTGCAGCTGCAGCACGCTGGCTCGATCCCGGGCCTGCGCACGACGTCGACGCTCGACGCGCTGGCGTGCCTGCCGGAGGCGGGGCTGGCGACGGAGTCCGAAGCGGACTCGCTGCGGGAGGCGTGGCTGCTGGCGACGCGGGTGCGCAACGCGGGGATGCTGGTGCGCGGCAAGGCGGTCGACGAGGTCCCGGGTTCGGGCCGCGACCTGGCGGCGGTGGCGAGGGTCCTGGGCCAGTCCGCGGCCGACGACCCGGGCGAGTTCCTGGACACCTACCGCCGCATCACGCGCCGGGCGCACACGGTGGTGGAGCACCTGTTCTACGAAGCGTGACCTACAGTGGGGCGGGTGACCGATCGAGAGCCGTTCCGGACCCGGATCAAGGTCCGGCACTACGAGCTGGACACCCTGGGCCACCTGAACCACGCCGTCTACCACTCGTACGGCGAGGTATCCCGCCTGGAGCTGCTGGAGGCGGCCGGTGCGCTCGAGGGGCTTCCGGGAGTGGCGTCGGTGCTGCTGGAAACGCACGTGGTGTTCCGCCGCGAGCTGCGAGCGGGCGACGAGGTCGACGTGACGTGCGACGTGAAGTTCGGCAGCGGCAAGACGTTCTCGATGGACTCGAACATCTACAAGACCGACGGCACACTGGCGGCGGAGATCACCTGCACGCTGGGCCTGATGGACCTGAAGCTCCGCAAGCTGGTACCGGACCCACGAGGCCACTTCGAAGCCGCGGGCGCGGACTTGAAGCTGATGTCGACGTCGGAATGAAGAAACGCCGGTGGCGAGGGCTTTTCGCTCCTCGCCACCGGCGTGTCCGTCGCCGTTGGTAGTTGTTGGTCAACTCCGGCACCCGCTTGACGGTCCGGAGCCGGCTTAACTGCTGCCTTCGCCGCCACGCATGGCCAGCGCCGACTGCGAGCCGATCTTCGTCACGATGCGGAGACCACGAAAGAGCTTGCTGAGGGTCCGGCTGCCCAGGTGAAGCTCCTGGAACACGTGAACTGGCAGATCGATCGGCGGCGGCGCACTGAGGGCGAAGGCAGCAGGTACATACCCGGTGTGGCCTTGGGGTTCGCCCTTGCCGCGAGATCGCTGAGGAAGGCGCGTCAGTTCCCTGCGGCGTCGTCTGAAGTGGCCGACGGCAACTGACCCACGTCGAAGGGTTCCGCGAGACGGCTGAGCGAGGTGGCAAGTGCATAAGGAACGGGACGGCGGTCGGGGTGTTCCCCTCGACCGCCGTCCCGTGTCTGGTGGGCCGTCACCTGGTGACGGCCTGGCCGGGGCTCCGACCAGTGAAACCCCTGGTCAAAGCCCCGCGCCGATCACACGTCGTAGTACAGGCTGAACTCGTACGGGTGCGGGCGCAGCCGCAGCGGGTCGATCTCGTTCTCGCGCTTGTACGAGATCCACGTCTCGATCACGTCCGGCGTGAACACGCCGCCCTCGAGCAGGTACTCGTGGTCCGCTTCCAGCGTGTCCAGCACCGTGCCCAGGTCGCCCGGGACGAGCTTGACGTCCTTGGCCTCCTCCGGCGGGAGCTCGTACAGGTCCTTGTCGATCGGCTCCGGCGGCTCGATCTTGTTCTTGATGCCGTCGAGGCCGGCCATCATCATCGCCGAGAACGCCAGGTACGGGTTGCCCGAGGAGTCCGGGCAGCGGAACTCGGCGCGCTTGGCCTTCGGGTTGTTGCCCGTGATCGGGATGCGGACGCAGGCCGAGCGGTTGCGCTGCGAGTAGACCAGCGAAACCGGGGCCTCGAAGCCCGGGACCAGGCGGTGGTAGGAGTTCACCGTCGGGTTCGTGAAGGCCAGCAGGCTCGGGGCGTGCTTGAGCAGGCCGCCGATGTAGTGGCGCGCGGTGTCCGACAGGCCGGCGTAGCCCGACTCGTCGTGGAACAGCGGCTGGCCGTCCTTCCACAGCGACTGGTGGCAGTGCATGCCCGAGCCGTTGTCGCCGGCGAGGGGCTTCGGCATGAACGTCGCCGTCTTGCCCGCCGCGAACACCGTGTTCTTCACGACGTACTTGAACAGCTGCAGGTCGTCGGCCGCGTGCAGCAGCGTGTTGAACTTGTAGTTGATCTCGGTCTGGCCGGCGGTGCCCACCTCGTGGTGCGCGCGCTCGATCTCGAAACCGATGTTCGTCAGGTTGCGGACGATGTCGTCGCGCAGGTCGGCGAAGTGGTCGACCGGCGGGACGGGGAAGTAGCCGCCCTTGAACTTCGTCTTGTAACCCTGGTTGCCGCCCACCTCGTCGGCGCCGGTGTTCCACCAGCCTTCGACCGAGTCGATCTCGTGGAAGGAGGCGTGCTCCGCGGAGTCGAAGCGGATCGAGTCGAAGATGTAGAACTCGGCTTCGGGACCGAAGTACACGTTGTCGGCGACGCCGTACTCGGCGATGTACTGCTCGGCCTTGCGCGCGATGTTGCGCGGGTCGCGGCTGTACGCCTCACGGGTGAACGGGTCGTGCACGAAGAAGTTGAGCGCGAGCGTCTTCGCCTTGCGGAACGGGTCGATCCGCGCGGTCGCCGCGTCCGGCAGGAGGAGCATGTCGGACTCGTGGATGGACTGGAAGCCGCGCACCGAGCTGCCGTCGAACGCGAGACCCTCTTCGAAAGCCTCTTCCGTGAAGGCCTTGGCGGGGACCGTGAAGTGCTGCATCACGCCGGGCAGGTCGCAGAACTGGACGTCGATGACTTCGACGTCCTCATCGGCGATGAGGCGCTGGATGTCGTCTGGAGTAGTGGGCACCCTCGGTGACTCCTTCTCGTTCGAGCTCGTACGGCAGTGCTCTCTTCGGCTCACGCTAAGAGGGCGGTGTTGCCCGACCGTCACCCGTATGTTTCGCGGGTGTTAACGGGTGGGTGGATACCGGCTATCCGACCAGGGCGGATGTGGTCCGCGCCACCGGCATACCCTGGATGGGTGGCGAGATGGACCGGTGAATGGCTGCCCGGCACCGGCGAGGGCCGGCAGGACGTTGATCAGCACGAGTCGCGCTGGCCCGGCGAGAAGTTCGGTTTGCCCGAATCCGGCGTCGGCTCGGCGGCGAGCGGTGGCGCTCGGCTGCTGGGACTGATCGTCGACCTCGTCATCGCCGCCCTGGTCACGGCCATTTTCCTGCACCCCAGCCTGCAGGACCCGGCCGCGATGCAGGCCTTCAACCTCTGGTCCGGCGGCGTGTGGGCGGTCATCTCGGTGATCTCCGCCGGCTTCTTCGGCTTCACTCCCGGTATGGGCGTCGTCGGCATCCGCGTCGCCCGCCTCGACGGCGCGGCGCTGGTCGGCCCGCCCCGCGCGCTGGTCCGGGCGGTGCTGACGTTCGTGATCATCCCCGCGGCGGTCCGCAACGCCGACGGCCGCAGCTGGCTCGACCGGCTCACCGGCACCGTCGTCATCAAGATGCGCTGAACGACGAAGGCCCCGTCCGGACCGGACGGGGCCTTCGTCGTGCGTGCGGGTCAGCGACGGCGGATCGTGCGCTGGACGTTGCGCATCTTCGCGCCGGCCGGCATCGGGCCCTTCGGCATCGCCGCGCCGCGGTTGCCGAGCGCGGCCAGCTTCGCCTCCAGCGCGTCGACCTGGGCCGGCTTGAGGTTGCGCGGCAGCTTCATCAGGAAGCCCTGCAGCTTCTTCAGCGGGATCTGGCCCTCTTCGTGGCCGATCGTCACGTCGTAGATCGGCGTGTCGCCGACCAGGCGGGAGACGCGCTTCTTCTCCTGGGCGAGCAGCGTCTTGACGCGGTGCGACGCGCCTTCGGCGACGAGCACCACACCCGGGCCGCCGAGCACGCGGTGCACGGCGTCGAGCTGCGTCGTCGCCGCGACGGTCGGCGTCACCTTCCAGCGGCCGCGCAGGTTCTCCAGCGCCCACGCCGCGGCGCCGGGCTGGCCGTCGGCCTTCGAGTAGACCGTCTTCTGGACGCGCCGGCCGAAGATGATCATGGCGAGGAGGCCGCCGAGCACCAGGCCCAGCGGCAACAGCACCCACTGCGCGTTGAAGAAGAACCCGATCCCGAACAAGACGCCCGCGACGACGACGATCGACCCGACCATCCACGGGATGAGCCACGGGTCTTCCTTGCGCTGCATCTTGAAGGCCTCGAAGAGCTGGCCACGGCGTGCCTTGCTCGCCGCGCGCTTCTCCTTCTTGGCCTGCTTGGCCGCTTCCTTGTCCTGCTGTCCCGCCATATGACCAGGATACGGCCGCGTGCCCCTGCCCCGATTCCCCGTCCCCCTCTGCGAGGATGCGGGACGTGACCGGCGTACTTCCCCCCAAGAGCGTGACCCGTCTGCTGGATGGTCTCGACCCCGAGCAGCGCGCCGCCGCCAGTGCCCCGCGGGGGCCGGTCTGCGTGCTCGCCGGCGCCGGCACGGGCAAGACCCGGACGATCACCCACCGGATCGCCCACCTCGTCCGGTCCGGGCACGTTTCCGCCGGTCAGGTGCTCGCCGTCACGTTCACGACGCGCGCCGCGGGGGAGATGCGGACCCGGCTGCGCGGCCTCGGCGTCGAGGCGGCGCAGGCGCTGACGTTCCACGCCGCCGCCCGCCGCCAGCTGCGCTACTTCTGGCCGCGCGTGGTCGGCGACCGGCCGTGGGACCTGATGGACAACAAGCTTCGGTTCGTCGGCCAGGCCGCGAACCGGCACCGGCTCGGCACCGAGGTCGAGGTCCTGCGCGACCTGGCGAGCGAGATCGAGTGGGCGAAGGCGTCCCTCGTCAGCCCGGAGGACTACCCGGCCGTCACCGCGCGCGCCCAGCGCGACATCGCGGCGCCGGCGGCGCAGATCGCCGAGGTCTACCGGACGTACGAAGAGCTGAAGAACGCGGCGCAGGTGCTCGACTTCGACGACCTCCTGCTGCACACGACGGCGGTCCTCGAGGAGCACGGCGTCGTCGCCGAGGAGTTCCGCGACCGGTACCGCTGCTTCGTCGTCGACGAGTACCAGGACGTGACGCCGCTGCAGCAGCGCCTGCTCGACGCGTGGCTCGGCGGGCGCGACGATCTGACTGTCGTCGGCGACGCCAACCAGACCATCTACTCCTTCGGCGGCGCGTCGCCGAAGTCGCTGCTCGAGTTCACGCGGCGCTACCCGGACGCCACCGTCGTCCGGCTCGAGCGCGACTACCGGTCGACGCCCGAGGTCGTCTCGCTGGCCAACCGGGTGATCGGCGCGGCGCGCGGGCGGCCGGCGGGGTCGCGGCTGAAGCTGATCGGCCAGCGGCCGTCCGGGCCGGAACCGCGGTTCGCCGAGTTCGACGACGAGGCGGTCGAGGCCGAAGCCGTCGCCCGGCGGGTGCGCGAGCTGCTGGACGGCGGCGTCGCGGCGAGCGAGATCGCGGTGCTGTACCGGGTGAACGCGCAGTCGGAGGCGTACGAGTCGGCGCTGGCCGAGGCCGGCATCCCGTACCTGGTCCGCGGCGGCGAGCGGTTCTTCAACCGGACCGAGGTCCGCCAGGCGATGTCGGCCCTGCGCGCGGCGAGCGGCGACGGCAGCTCCGACCTGGTCACGACGGTCCGGTCGGTGCTCGCCCGAGTCGGGCTCACGGAGTCGCCGCCGGCCGGTGGCGCGGCGAAGGAACGGTGGGACGCGCTCCTGGCGATCGTCGAGCTGGCGGAGGAGCTGGCGTCGACGGTCGAGGACGCGGACCTGCCGCGCTTCTGCGCGGAGCTGGACCAGCGCGCGGCGGCCCAGCACCCGCCGACGGTCGAGGGCGTGACGCTGGCGTCGCTGCACGCGGCGAAGGGCCTGGAGTGGGACGCGGTGTTCCTGGTCGGCCTGGCCGAGGGAACGATGCCGATCCTCCACGCGGGCGACGACGAGGCGGCGATCGAGGAGGAGCGCCGGCTGTTCTACGTCGGCGTGACGCGGGCGCGCGAGCACTTGTGGCTGTCATGGGCGCTGGCGAGGACGCCGGGCGGCCGCCGCAACCGCCGGCGCAGCCGGTTCTTGTACGGCCTGATCCCGGAGGACCACCCGGCCGCCCGTGCGGCCCGAACCCAGCAGAAGCCCTCGACGCCGGTCAAGACGCGCTGCCGAGTGTGCGGCGGCCCCCTGCTGGAGACGATCGACGTCAAGCTGGGCCGGTGCGGGCGGTGCCCGTCCACTGTGGACGAGGGGCTGTTGGAGCGCCTGAAGTCGTGGCGTGGGGATCGGGCGAGGGAGCTGAAGGTGCCGGCGTTCGTGGTTTTCACGGACGCGACGTTGATGGCGATAGCCGAGCAACGCCCGACGGACGAGGCGGCGCTGGTGTCGATCTCGGGGATCGGAGCGACGAAGCTCGAGCGGTTCGGTGAGGAGATCCTCGGGGTGGTCCGAGCCGCGGCGCAGCCCTGAGCCGGTTCGGCTCGGTCCGGCACGGTTCGTAGTCGTGCCGGTCGGCTGGGCCCGGTGGCTCGCTGGCCTTGGGGTTACTTGGCCGCACCGAGCTGGGCGCGTGGGAGCGGCCGGCAGTGGGCTCGCCCCGGGCGGTCGTGCGCAGGGCCGGCTGGGTCCTCGTGGGGTCGGGGCGGTCCGGTTCGGTCCCGGTGGTGCCTGGTCCGAGCAGCCGCGCCGGGCCGGTACGTGGTCGGATGGCCGATCTGGTTGGACCCTGGCGATCGTGGCGGGGTCGCGGCGCGCGATCGGCTGGCGGTCTCGCGGCAGCCTGGCGGTCGCCGGGGTCGGCGCGCGGTTCGGCTCGGGCGTTCGTGCGCGCGGTGGGGTCGTTGTGCGCGGCTCGGCCGCGCCGGCGTTCCGGGTGGGTGGAGCCGTCGGCGGCGGCCGTGTCGTTCGGGGGCGCCCGTGCTGTGTTGACCGCGTCCGGGCCATGATCCACGCGGCGAACCCGCTGCTCAGGGGCGATCTTCGTATCTTCGAGGATTTTCCCGTTAATTGAGTTGCCCCGGTGTGGTGGGGGGCAATAACCTGCCAGTACCGAGCCCGAAGGGCTCGGCTGGGGATCCACGTGACAGCGCCGCTCGGCGGCCGTGTGTGCAGAGTACAGAAGGAGGTGCCGGTGAAATGATCAGCAACATGACGCTCACGAACCCGGGCACCCGTCTGTCCTGCGCCGCGGAAGTCTCGGCTGCTCAGCGCCCGGGCACCGGTGTGTCCGTGAGCGCGCACGAGATCCGTGGCATGCGTCGCGTCGAGCGGCGTTGGGCCACCGGTGTTGTCGTCTTCGGGACGCAGGGCGTTCTCGCCGCGTACCCGCAGGCCGATCTGCCGACCATCAAGCAGTTCCGTGTTCCGTTGTCGATACGGGAGCGAAGTTCCTGACCTAGTCAGGACACGAGGCTCACGAAGGCCGCGGAACCGGAAACCCCGGATCCGCGGCCTTCGTGTTTTTGGCTGCACAACCCAAGAGGACCAGCATTGCCCAGCTCCATCTCCCAACCGAAAACCCGTACGACACAAGGAGGAACTGCCATGTCTTCGGCCATCGCCTACACCTCGGGTGAGGCAATATTCGCCGACCTGCTCGACCCCATCGCCGTGCCGGACGCGGCTCTGCCCTGCCGTTCGGGCGACGCGGACCTGTGGTTCGCCGAGTCCCCGGCCGAGCTCGAGCGCGCGAAGGCGCAGTGCGCCGACTGCCCGGTCCGCGAGGCCTGCCTCGCGGGTGCCCTGGCCCGGCGCGAGCCCTGGGGCGTCTGGGGCGGCGAGATCTTCGAGCGCGGCGTCGTGATCGCGCGCAAGCGGCCCCGTGGCCGCCCGCGCAAGAACACCGCAGTCGAGCCCGCCGCGGCCAAGGCCCGCGGCGATCACCGGAGCGCCGCCGCATGAGCGTCGAACCGGTCACCGCGAAGGACTACGAAGCGCGGATTTGCCGTCCGCAGCTGCAACTGACGAAGACCGAGATCGAGGAGATCAGCGAGATGTTGCTTTACGAAGAACTGTCCAGGGCCCGAATACGGGATCTGGAGGAAGGGGTCCGCGCCCAGCGGGCCCGAGGTAACGCGCGTGCTGTACGCCGGTGGACGCGGGTAGCCCGATGGGCGAGTCGCCGCGCGGAGCGGTACCAGCTGGACCAGGACTGAGCGCAGGCCCCTGCCGCCCTCCGGGCGGCGGGGGCTTTGTGCTGGTCAGCCGGTTTCTCGGGTGCGCCAGCGGGGGCTGGCCATGCGGCCGCCGGTGCTCTGCGTGCAACTCGGGCGGGCGCTTGCGGTGGTCGGCGGGTACGCGGGCAACGGCCAGCGCTCTGCCGTGGGTCGGCCGGGCGCTGCCGCTGTGCTCGCAACTGAGCGGTGGGGCCTTGTGTCGGTCAGCGGCACGTGGCTGCCGCCAGCGGGCCTTTCGACGGCCAGGGGAGCGATGGCGGCGCTCGCGGCCGGCGGCCGTGCGATGGCCAGCCGGGTACTGCCGCCCTACCGGCCGGCCAGCGGGGATTCGGCGACCGGGGCGGGGGCTGCTCATGGTCGCCGACCGCGTGGTGGTTGCTGAGCGCTGCCGCTGTTCTTGCAACTGAGCGGCGGGGCGTTGTGTCGGTGATCCGGTCGCGGGCATCGCCAGCGGGGCTTCCGGCGGTCAAAGGGAGCGCTGGTGACGCCCCGCGGCCGGTGGTTGTCGGTGGGGCGGCCGGTCTCTGTCGCTGCGGCTACAGAGACTGGTGGCTTGCGTTGGTTAGCGGTGCCTGGGTACGCCGGGGACTGGGGCCGGACGGGGCTGCGGCGGGAGCAGCCTGTGGCCGTGCGGGGTCGCCGGACGGGCTGCGGCGGGAGCGGCTTGTGGCCATGCAGGGTCGTCGACCGGGCTGCCAGCGGGGGTGACCTGTGGCCGTGCGGGGTCGCCGACCGGGGCTGCGGCGGGGGTGGCCTGTGGCCGGGCGGGGTTGCTGCTGGGATGGCCCGCGGCCTTGCGGAACGGTGGTCACTGGGCGGGCTTGGGCTGGCTGCCTTAGGTGCCGTTCGTGTGGGGTTGCTGGTGTTCAATGGGGTGATGTCCGCACATACCCATGACGACATCGACTGGGCTGGCCGGCTTGCTCAGCTGCGCATGGCCGATGCCCTCGATGCTGGGGCTCTCGCGCCTGTTGCTCGGCGGTTGCTTGAGCGTGTGGCCGGGGCGCCTACCGTTCTTGATGTCGGGTGTGGGGCCGGGGGGATGAGCGTTCTCTTCGCGCGTGAGCTTGCCCGTCGGGGCGGGGGCACCGTTGTGCTGCTTGATGCCACCTCTGCGCTGCTCGGCGAGGCTCAGCGGGCCGTGCGGGAGGCTGCCGGTGGGGACGTCGAGGTTGTTGGTGTGCACGGGGACCTTGCCGATTCTCGGCTGGCCGGGCGCGTGCCTGCTCCCGACCTGGTGTGGGCGTCGGGCGTTGTGCACCACGTTGGTGATCAGCAGGCCGCCTTGTGCGCTCTGGCCGGGCTCTTGCGGCCCGGTGGGGTGCTTGCCGTCGGCGAGGGTGGGCTTGAAATGCGGTGCCTCCCTTGGGATGTCGGGGTGGCGCGGCCCGGGCTGGAGCAGCGGTTGCTCGCCGCGCGAGGTGAATGGTTCGCCGGGATGCGGGCCGGGCTGCCCGGCAGCGTTGCCATGCCCTACGGCTGGCCGCGGGCTCTTCGCGAGGCCGGGCTCGAGGACGTCGAGTCGTTCGGTGCGCTCATCGATCACCCCATGCCGGGCTCGGACCTGTTGCGTGAGTACGTCGTGCACCGGATCGGGTGGCTTGCCGAGTGGGCCGGGGACCGGCTCGACGCCGATGATCGCGCGGCCGTCGCCGCGCTGATCGATCCGGACGGGCCGGACTTTCTCGGCCGGCGTGACGACCTGTTCCTGTTCGGTGCCAAGGCGATCCACTGTGGACGGTTGCCGTGAGCGCGCCGGAGCCGGTCGTGTGCACGCGCTGCGGCCGGACCCGCGGCGCCGACGACGACCCCGCTACGGCGCTCGCCTGGGTGTCCAGCCGCGAGCGGGGTGCGCTCACCTGGCTGTGCCCGGGCTGCGCGCGGCAGCACGTGCGCGACATCGAGGGCAAGCTGCCCGACGAATACTGGTGATCGGTCGCCGCGGACGCTCCTGACGGTTTGAGCGGTCGCGCGTTCGGCTGCCGGACGGCTGGTGCGCGCCCGCTGAGCGACCGGGCTGACTGCGCGCGAATTGGCGGGTGTTCTGGCGGCCGGACGGGTGGCGCGCGCGGGCGGGTGCGTTCTTGGGGCTGCCGGTTGGTGCGGTGGGCTGCTCGTCATGCCGCGTCTCCGATCGGGGTCATCGGGACCGCTCGGACCTTGGGACGCGGGGTGCGGGACGCGTCGCCGAATGCCTTCGCCAGCTCTTGGGCCACCTCGCGGGGGACCTGCCTCAGCTGGCGGACCGTGCAACGGACCAGGACGATCCCCGTCGCCGCCAGGGCCAGGTGGGAGAACCCGCCGGTGCCCGGGCTGCAGCGGTACTGCCAGGCCAGGCCGAGCTCGTCCCACCACGCGTCCGCGTCGCCGATGCGACGGCCGCGGCGGTCGCAGATCGTCACGTCCCAGGTCGGCGCGGGCAGGCGGGCCATGTCCATGACCTGCGCCGCCAGGCCGTGGGCCTGGATCGGCCCCTCGTCGAGCTCGCGGAGCACCTTCCGGACCGACGCCGTGCCGCGCTGGGGCCCCTCCGCCAGCTCGGTCAGCAGTTCCTCGCGGTCGCACAGGCCCCAGTAGAGCGGGAGCGTCAGCAGGTGCCGGATCCGCGCGGGGTCGGGCTCGGCCCTCGCCAGGTCGAGTGCGGCGCGCGCCGGCGGGGCGAACGACAGCCGGTCGACCACGACCGGCTCCGGCATCCGGGCCGTGCGCGTCGCGCTGACGCCTTCGCAGGGCGCCACCCGGCAGTGGTCGGGCACCAGCAGCCGGATCTCGCCGTCCGCCGGGCACTGCACGCCGTGGGCCCGCAACGCGTCGGCGCCCGTGATCACCACCCGCGGGCCGTAGCGCACCAGCGCCGCGTGCAGCCGCTGCTGCCGCGTCGGGGTGCTGTTGCGCAGCAGGACGACACCGGGGTGCAGGCGGCGCCACGGCCCGCCGGGGCCGCAGAGCCGCCGGGTTCTTCGGTCGGAGACCCCGGCTTTTCGCAGTTGTTCGAGGTTCATCACCTCGCACGCGCCGGGGTTACTGAGGGCCAGTGGATCGGTGCACTGAGTAGCAGTCATGAACCGAGCATGACGGCTCGGCCAACCGGGTGGAACCCCGTTCCCCGCAGCTGTGGACAACTCGCCGGAATCCGTCCGTTCACGGCCCGGCCTGTGGACAACTCAGGCGGCGAATCCGGGCTGCCAGCGTTCCACGATGCCTCGCGCCGGGATCTCCGCGTCGAGCTGGCAGAGGATGCCCGTCGACCCGGCCGTGACGCGGTGGATCATCAGGTACTCGGGCGGCAGGTTGAGCGACCGCCCGACCCGGAAGTCGTTGCCGCGGCTGTCGCCGACCCGCCAGGCCTGCCTCTGCATCCACTTGCGCGTGAAGTGGAAGGTCGGCTCGGCCAGCGGCTCGGTGAACGGCGCCAGGTACGTGAGCACCTCGTCCGCGGTCAGGTCGCTGTCGGGCCGGATGAACCGGTTCTCCCGCAGCACGCGCATGAGCTCGGCGGACTCGCCGTCGAGGGCCAGCCGCGTCATCTCGCCCAGGTGGCGGGGGATGCCGTCGGGCAGCCGGGCCACGCCGCCGAAGTCGATGACGCACAGCCGGTCGTCCCCGGTGATCATGAAGTTGCCCGGGTGCGGGTCCGAGTGCAGCAGGTGGACGCGCTCGGGGGACGAGTAGTGGAACTCGGCCAGCAGCCGGCCCGCCAGGTTCCGCGTCTCGCGGTCGCCGTCCGCGATGACCTTGGACAACGGGGTGCCGGTCGCCCACTCGGTCACGACGACCTTCGGCGCGCTGGCCACCACGCGCGGCACCAGGATGCCGGGATCGCCGTCGAACGCCTTCGCGAAAGCGCGCTGGTGCTCGGCCTCGGCCTGGTAGTCGAGCTCCTCGTTCATCCGCTCGGCGAGCTCGGCCAGCAGCGGCTTGACCTCGGTGCCGGGCACGAACGCCTGGAACAGCCTGCTGAACCGCTGCAGCTGCCGCAGGTCGCTGCGCAACGCCTCGTCGGCGCCGGGGTACTGGACCTTGACCGCGACCTCGCGGCCGTCGTGCCAGACCGCGCGGTGCACCTGGCCGATGCTCGCGGCCGCCGCCGGCTCGTCGTCGAACGAGGCGAACCGGCTGGTCCAGGTGCGGCCCAGCTGCTCGGCGAGCACGCGCTGGGTCTGCCGGGCCGGCATCGGCGGCGCCGCGGCCTGCAGCTTCGTCAGCGCCTCGCGGTAGGGCTTCGCCATGTCGTCCGGCACCGCCGCCTCGAACACGCTCAAGGCCTGGCCGAACTTCATCGCGCCGCCCTTGAGCGTGCCGAGCACCTCGAACAGCTGCTCGGCGGCCTTCGCCGACAGGGTCGCGTTGACCTGCTCCGCGCTCTGGCCGGCCAGCCGCTTGCCCCACCCGCCGACGGCGCGCCCGGCGATCCCGAGCGGAAGACTGGCGAGCTTGGCCGTGCGGGCGGCACCCTTGCGCGGCATCGCGGTGTCACGATCGCCTGGGTCGCGGAAGTCGGTCACCCTCGCGATTCTGCCTTGCGTCCTCGGCGGCGCGCAGCCTGCTCGCGGCGAGTTAGTGGTCTACGTCTCCTGTCGCACCGCCGGGGCGCCGCACCCGCACCGGGCGTGCGGGGGCCAGCCGCGGTGGCGGATGCGGCCGTCGAAGGCGTCGATCTCGAGGGTGGCGTTCCACGTCGGCGGCGGTGGTTCCGCGGGCGAGAGCAGCCGCATGGCCTGGGCGACGGCCAGCGACGCGCAGGCGTGAACCGCGCCGAGGTCGGGCCGCTGGTGCCGGCCGGTCAGCTGGCCGGCGACGCGGGGCCAGCACGGGTCGAGGTCGGTCCGGTGCAGGTCGGCACACCGCAGGCAGGAGCTGCGGCCCGGCACCACGAGCGGGCCGACGATGGCCGTGCCGTCGCGGACCCGGGCGAGCAGGTGCGTGACGCCGTCCGCCATCAGCTCGGCGACGACCTCCGGCGCGGGGACGACGGCGTCGGTGAGCAGCGCCAGCTCGGGGTACCGGTCGTGCAGGCGGGTGACGCGTACGTCGGGGTCGACGCGGCGGAGCAGGTCGCCGAGGGCCTGCCGCCGCGGCCGGCCCAGGTCGGCGTCGGTGAAGCCGGTGCCCAGGTCGTGCTCGGTCACGGTGCCGGGTAGTTCGAGCTCGACGTGGCCGATTCCGGCGTTGGCCAGCAGGACGGCGACCGCGACCGCCACCCGGCCGTCGCCGTGCACCGTGATCGCTGCGGCGCGGCGCCGGTCCGCCAGCGCGGGGTGGTGGTGGCGGGCGCGCAGGGACCAGAGGCCGGTTTCGCCGCGGAAGCCCGGGCCGTGCGGATCACCCGCGTCGGTGACCAGGCCGAGCGCGGTCAGCTGCCGGAGGAGGGTCAGCAGCTGATCACGGTGTTCGCTCTCGGCGAGCAAAAGCCGTTCGACGGGCTTGCTGCCGTCCAGTTCGCGCACCCGCTCGACGAGGTCGGGTGGCAGCCCTTCGACGATCACGCCGTGACGCGGGTCGAGCCCGAGCTGGATCTCCCGCGGCCCGCGTTCGAGCACGGTGATGCCCGGGAGCAGGGCGGGATGGGCCGGCAGGAGCACCGGTGGCATGTCCGCGGTGGAGAGGATCATGTCCGCAGGATGGCATCCGAGGGCGTCCGTCGAGCCCCGGAAGGCGCCGGATCGGCCGAGTTGTCCACAAGTGAAGAAGCCTGTGGACAACTCGTGTCTGTGACCTCAACGCGCTCGGAGTTGTCGGTGCCTGGCCTTACCGTTGTCGGGTGGTCGAAGCACGGACGCCCTCGCTGAGAGGCAGGGGGGATACGAACCCCCCGTCGGACACACCTGGACACAAGGTCGAAGTGCGGCGCAGCCAGCGCCGGCACCGGACGGTCACCGCGTATTGGAAGGACGACACGCTGGTCGTGCTCATCCCCGCGCGGATGACCAGGGCGGAGGAGAAACACTGGGTCGCCGAGATGGAGCGCAAGCTGCAGCGCGCGGAACCACGTCGGCCGGCGCCCCCGAAGACGTCGGACGAAGTCCTGCTGGCGCGCTGCACGCTGCTGTCGGGGAAGTACCTGGACGGCGCCGCGGTGCCGGCGAGCGTCCGCTGGGTGCCGCCGATGCGCACGCGGTGGGCGTCCTGCACGCCGGTCGACGCGACGATCCGGGTCAGCGACCGGCTGCGGAAGGTCCCTCCTTGGGTGCTGGACTACGTGCTGGTCCACGAGCTGGCGCACCTGCGCGAGCCCGGGCATGACGCGGCGTTCTGGTCGCTGGTGCGGCGGTACCCGAAGATGGACCGGGCGATGGGGTACCTCGAGGGGTTGGCCGCTGCCGCCGGGTGGGGGATCGATACCGAAGAGTGAATGATGGGTAGCCGGGGTGACCTGCGGTTTCGGGTTGCCCCGGCTGCTCTTTGAAGCGTCGCCACAAGGCTGACACGCAGAAAGCCGGTGGCCGCTTCCGCGGACCACCGGCTTTCCGAAGACGACCAGGCCTTACGCCTGCGTCTCGCCCTCCTCGGGCGGGGTGTCCTTCTTCTCCGACCGCTCGGCCTGCTCCGTGCGCTCCAGTTCCGCGATCGGGTCCAGGTCGTCCAGGGAGCCCGTCTCGCCTACGCGGTCCGCGAAGTCGATCGGCTCGTCCAGGTCCTCCGCCGTCGGCATCAGATCCGGGTGGGACCACAGGCTGTCGCGCTTCTCGAGGCCGTGGCGGTCGCCTACCAGCTTCCACAGGTTGGAGGCGTCCCTCATGCGGCGGGGGCGCAGCTCCAGGCCGACCAGCGTGGCGAACGTCTGCTCGGCCGGGCCGCCCGTCGCGCGGCGGCGGCGGAGCGTCTCGCGCAGGGCGTCCGCTCCCGGCAGCCGATCGCCGACCGCCTCGGCCACCACCACGTCCACCCAGCCCTCTACCAGGGCGAGCAGCGTTTCCAGGCGCCGCAGCGCGCCCTTCTGCTCCTCCGTCGTCTGGGGCTCCAGCAGCCCGGACGACATCGCTTCCTCGATGCTCGCCGGGTTGGCCGGGTCGATGCGGCCAGCCAGGGACTCCAGGGCCGACGTGTCGACCGAAATCCCGTGCGCGAACTCCTCGACCGTGGCCAGCAGGCGCTGGCGCAGCCACGGCACGTGCGTGAACAGCCGCTGGTGCGCCGCCTCGCGGGCGGCCAGGAACACCAGGATCTCGCTGTTCGGCAGCTCCAGGCCTTCGGCGAACTTCTCGATGTTCGCGGGCAGCAGCGCCGACGTGCCGGCCGGGGCGAGCGGGAGGCCGATCTCGGACGCCGTCAGCATCTCCGACGCCAGCTGCGCCAGGGCCTGGCCGAGCTGGGAGCCGAACGCCATCCCGCCCATCTGGCCCATCATCTGCAGCAGCGGGCCGGCGGCCTGCTTGGCCTCCTCCGGCAGCGCCTGCATCCACGCGCCCGAGATCTGCTGCGCGACCGGGTCGCAGAGGCGCTGCCACGTCGGGAGCGTCTTCTCGACCCAGGTGCGCGGCGACCAGGCGACCGCGGACGTCGCGCCGGCCGGGAACACCGTGGCCGCGTCGAGCCACAGCTCGGCGAGGTGGGCGGCGTCACGGACCGCGGCGTTCGCGTCGTCGCCGCCGCGGAAGCCGAGGCGGCTCTCGCCGGTGTTGCCGGAACTGCCCAGGTTCTGCAGGGCGATCTGCTTGGCGAGGTCGTAGTTCACCGGCCCGCTGGAGCTGCCGGCCTGGCTGAGCATCTGGCCCAGCTGGCTCAGCATCTGCCCGAGCTGGTTGAAGGCCTCGGCACCGGAAGGCTCCGAAGGCTCGTTCTCACCTCGTTTGTCGGGATCGGACGGTCCGAAGCCGAACGGGGGTTTGCTCATGTGTCCACCGTACGCGGGTCGGACCCCCCTGAGCGCGTCAACCGGACCGATGTGCGTGGCCTTCACCGACAAGCGAACACGGTCACCGTACGCTGTCACGCGTGACCAAGTCCTCCGAGCAGACCGCGCCCGCGAAGAGCAGCCCGGACCCCGGCGCCGAGCCCGCCGGCGAGGCCGGGCGGATGACCCGCCGCGGCTGGACGCTCGTGGTCAGCGGCGCGCTGTTCCTCGTCTTCGTGGTGCTCGGCCTGGTCGTGCCGGTGCCGTTCGTGGCCATCAGCCCCGGCCCGACCTACGACACCCTGGGTCGCGACGCCGCGGGAAACCCCGTCATCCAGGTCACCGGGCACGAGACCCAGCAGACCACCGGCGAGCTCCGGATGACGACCGTTTCGCTGCACGACGGCGTCACGCTCTTCCAGGGCCTCGGCTTCTGGGCCAGCGGCCGCTACGCGCTCGCGCCGCGCGAGGAGTACTTCAAGCCCGGTGAGACGAACGAGCAGGTCAAGCAGGAGAACATCCAGCAGCTGCAGGACTCGCAGACGAACGCGCAGGTCGCCGCGCTGCGCAAGCTCGGCTACCCGATCAAGGTGCTGGCGAAGCAGATCGTCTCCGGCAGCCCCGCCGACCACGTGCTCTCGCCCGGCGACAAGCTGATCACCGTCAACGGCAAGAAGATCGTCGAGGCCGCCGACGTCCGCAACGCGCTGGCCGGCACGCTGCCCGGCCAGACCGTGCAGATCACCTTCCAGTCGGACGGCCAGCCCGAACGGACCGTGCCGCTGACGCTCGCTTCGCGGCCCGACCGCAAGGAAGGCTTCATCGGCCTCACCGCGGTCGACCGGGCCGACGCGCCCTTCACCGTCAACATCTCGCTGCAAGACGTCGGCGGCCCGTCGGCCGGCCTGATGTTCACCCTCGCGATCATCGACCGGCTGCAGCCCGGCGACCTCGCGGGCGGGCGGCACATCGCCGGCACCGGCGAGATCACCGAGACCGGCGAGGTCGACCCGATCGGCGGGATCTCGTTCAAGGTCGTCGGCGCCCGCGAGGCCGGCGCCACGGACTTCCTGGTGCCCGAGCACAACTGCGCCGAGGCCAAGACCAGCGCGCCCGAGGGGCTCAACCTCATCAAGGTGTCCACACTGGACGACGCGCTCGCCCAGCTGGCCAACCTGAAGGCGGGCCGCCCGACGACCTCCTGCTAGGGCAGGAGGGTCGCCTTGAGGGCTTCGATGAGGTTCGGCGCCAGGTCCGGGCTCTCGACGATCTCGTCGACCTGCTCGTCGCCGCCCATGCCGCGCAGCCGCATGGCGCACGCGCCCTCGCCGTCGCGCAGGACCGCGGCCACCAGGCGGGCCTCCGTGCGCTGCGGGTGGTCGGCGGCCGCGCGGCGCAGGCTTTCCGCGTCGGCTTCGGCGACGTCCGGCAGCTCGGACTCCGAGCCCGGCGGGAGCACGATGATCTCCTGGGCGAGCGCGCACCCGATCACCAGATCGGGCCACGCGATCCGGGCCAGGGCCTCGGCGATGTCGCCGTCGGGCAGCGCTTCCTGCGCCACCGGCGTCAGCGGGTTCGCCCGGTCGAGCTGCCCGGCCAGCTCCGGCTGCTCGTCCAGCAGCGCCGCCGTCGGCACCAGCGCGAACAGCTGCGGCGGCTGGTCCCAGCCGCCCGCGGCCATGAACTCCTCGATCTCGCGGGCGAGAGCGGCCACTCCGGCTTGCTGCGATTCCATGCGCACATCGTGTCAGGCCGGTCCTGGCGACCACGCCGCGAGTCCGGTTTGGGCGGGTCCCGGGAACTTCTCCCGGCATCCGTAGAGTTAGGGAATCAGGGGGCGCGTGCGCCCCTGCTCAAGTGCTGACGAATGACAGGAGCGTGCACCGTGGCGACTCGGCCCCCGGTGAGCCTGCCGAAGCTGTCCCGGCGGAGCCGGATCCTCCTCATCATCGCCGCGGTGATCGTGCTGGCGCTCCTGCTCGGGGCCCGCTTGCTCGACACGTACGTCGACTGGTTGTGGTTCGGTGAAGTCGGTGCCCGCTCGGTGTTCACCACCCAGGTGGTCACGAGGATCATCCTGTTCTTCGCCGTCGGGCTGCTCGTCGGCGGCGCGCTCGCGATCA
Source organism: Amycolatopsis sp. NPDC114478 (assembly GCF_055633805.1). Taxonomy (NCBI): domain Bacteria; kingdom Bacillati; phylum Actinomycetota; class Actinomycetes; order Pseudonocardiales; family Pseudonocardiaceae; genus Amycolatopsis; species Amycolatopsis sp. NPDC114478. The sequence continues at coordinate 23,840 of NZ_JBVKDO010000036.1, forward strand.
GCCTGATGATCGCCTACCGGACGCGCCCGGTGTTCGTGCCGATCTCCGGCGCCGACGACCCGCTGGCCCGCTACCGGTCCGCGATCGTCGCCCGGATCCGGCTCTTCGGCGTCGGCATCCCGGTGCTCACCGGCCTCATCGCCGGCCTGTCCGCCCAGGGCGACTGGCAGGTCGTGCAGCTGTTCCTCAACGGCACCTCGTTCGGCCAGACCGACCCCGAGTTCGGCAACGACGTCGGCTTCTACGCCTTCGACCTGCCGTTCTTCAACTGGCTGCTGGGCTGGCTGTTCATCACCGTCGTCGTCTCCTTCTTCGGCGCGCTGATCGCGCACTACGTCTTCGGCGGCATCCGGCTGGCGGGCAAGGGCGGCCAGCTCGCCGGCCCGACCCGCGCGCAGCTCGCCGTCACCATCGGCATCTTCGTGCTGCTGAAGGCGGCCGAGTACTTCTTCGACCGGTACAACCTGCTGCTGTCCGACCGGAACATGCCGCTGTTCATCGGCGCCACCTACACCGACCTGAACGCGGTGCTGCCCGCAAAACTGATCCTGCTCTGCATCTCGGTGATCTGCGCGATCGCGTTCTTCGCCGGTGCCTTCCTGCGGAACCTGCAGCTACCGGCCATCGCCCTCGTGCTGCTGATCCTGTCGAGCATCCTCGTCGGCGTCGCGTGGCCCGCGATCCTCGACCAGTTCTCGGTCAAGCCCAACGCGAACGAGAAGGAAGCCACGTCCATCCAGCGCAACATGGACGCCACCCGCCGCGCCTTCGGCCTCACCGACGTCCAGTACCAGCCCTACACGGGCAGTTCGTCGGCGACGCAGGACCAGCTCAAGGCCGACGCCGGGACGATGTCGAACATCCGGCTGCTCGACCCGAACATCCTCTCCGACACCTTCACCCAGCGCGTCGGGCGCGAGAACTTCTACGGCTTCCCCGCGAAGCTCGACGTCGACCGCTACACCGTCGGCGGCGTGACGCAGGACTACATCGTCGCGGCCAAGGAGATCAAGACCGAGGGCCTGACCGGCAACCAGACCAGCTGGATCAACAAGCACCTCGTCTACACCCACGGCAACGGCTTCGTCGCCGCGCCGGCCAACACGATCGACCGCGCGGTCAAGGACGCCAACTCCGACGGCGGCTACCCGATCGCCACCACCAGCGACACGCAGAACCCGTCCGGCGCGGGCTCGCCCGGCCCGGGCCAGCCCGGCATCGAGGTCAAGGAACCGCGGATCTACTACGGCGAGCTGTCCGCCGCGGACTCCGACTACGCCATCGTCGGCGGCAACGGCGCGCCGGGGGAGTACGACACCGCCACCGACCGCTACAACTACAAGGGCACCGGCGGCGTCTCGGTCGACAACTGGTTCAACCGCCTGGCCTTCGCGGCCGAGTACGGCGAACGCAACATCCTGTTCTCCGACGCCATCGGCGACAACTCGAAGATCATGTACAACCGCGACCCGCGCGATCGCGTCAGCAAGGTCGCGCCGTGGCTGACCCTCGACGGCGACCCGTACCCCGCGGTCGTCGACGGCAAGATCCAGTGGATCGTCGACGGCTATACGACGATCAACAACTTCCCGTACTCGCAGCAGACCCAGCTCGGCGCGGCGACCAACGACTCGCTCAACGGCGTCGCCCGGCAGGCGAACAGCTCGATCAACTACATCCGGAACTCGGTCAAGGCTACCGTCGACGCCTTCAACGGCACCGTGACGCTGTACTCGATCGACGACAAGGAACCGGTCCTCAACGCCTGGGAGAAGGTCTTCCCCGGGCTCGTGAAGCCGAGCTCCGAGATCTCGCCGGACCTGCGGTCGCACTTCCGCTACCCGGAGGACCTGTTCAAGATCCAGCGTGAGCTGCTGTCGCGCTACCACGTCAGCAACCCGCAGGAGTTCTACTCGCAGCAGGCGTTCTGGAGCGTCCCCCAGGACCCGACGGCCGAAGGCGGCGCCAACCCGGCCGCGGCCGGCGCGGCCAACCAGCCGGGCTACTACGTCCTCGCCGACACCCCGGGCCAGAGCAAGCCGACGTTCCAGCTGACCAGCTCGCTCACCGGTCTGCAGCGGCAGTACCTCGCGTCCTGGATGTCGGTGTCCGCCGATCCGGCCGACTACGGGAAGATCCGCGTCCTCCAGCTACCCAGCGCGGCGACCGGAGCGACCCAGGTCGACGGTCCGGTGCAGGTGCAGAACCGGTTCCAGAGCGATCCACGGGTGGCGCAGGACCGGACGTTGTTCAACAACCCCAACGTCATCCCGATCTACGGCAACCTGATCACGTTGCCGGTGGCACAGGGCTTCCTCTACGTCGAGCCCGTGTACATCCGCCAGCGCAACCAGAACAGCTACCCCCAGCTCGCGCGGGTACTGGTCTCTTACGGGCCGAAGGTCGGCTACGGCGCGACGCTGCAGGAGGCCCTCGACCAGATCTTCGGCGCGGGCACCGGCGCGGCGACGACCACGCCACCGCAGGCCGGCCAGCCCACGACCACGCCACCGACGACGACCCCGCCGGCCACGACGACGCCACCCAACTCGAGCGGCGGCAACGCAGCGCTCGATAAGGCCGTGACGGACATCCAGGCGGCGCTCGCGAAGCTGCGGGCGGCTCAGCAGTCCGGGAACTTCACGGACCAGGGTGCGGCGCTGGCGGCGCTCGACGCGGCGGCCAAGGAGTACGAGTCGGCCAAGACCGCGGCGCCGGGGACCAGCACTCCGCCGCCGAGTTCGCAGCCGGGAGGGTGACGTCGCTTACCTAGAGGGCACCTGCTTTGCACCCATCGGAAACGAGGGCGTAAGGTAGGTGTCACGACGCGGGGTGGAGCAGCTCGGTAGCTCGCTGGGCTCATAACCCAGAGGTCGCAGGTTCAAATCCTGTCCCCGCTACTGGAAGAAGAGGCGTGGCCGATGGCCGCGCCTCTTCTTTTTTGCATCAGACCAGCCAGCCGTCCGTGGATCCCGTCGTCGAGGCGATGTAACCGTCCGGGCGGACCAGCACCTTCGTCAGGTCGGGCCACGGCAGTTCCGGCACCTCCGCCACGACTACCTCCGGATGCGGGGCCCGGCGCCGGGGTTTTCGTCAGCAGGACGAACTTTCCACTGTGGAACAAGTCGCTCGCGAAGCCGTTGCCCAGGGGGAAATCCGGGAGGCGGGCGCCCGCCGCCGGGTGGGTTTCCTCCGGTGCGTAACGGATGTCCAGCCCCGAGACCATGCCCGACAGCCGCCGCCTTCCAGCCCAGGCTCACAGCGTCCTGGACACCCAGGTTCAGCCCCTGGCCGCCCGCGGGGAAGTGGACGTGCGCCGCGTCGCCGGCCAGGAACACCCGGCCCACCCGGTACTTCTCCGCGAGCCGGCTGTCGTCCGAGAAGCGGGACACCCAGCGGATCTCCTCGATCTCCACCTCGTCGCCGAAGCACCTCGGCCCGGACGTCTTCCGGGCGGTTCAGCCGGTCGCCGTAGCTCAGGCGGTACAGGTTCGGTTCGCCCAGGGGGATCAGGCCGATGAACTTGCCCGGGCTGAGCGACGTCACCATGCCGCCCATCGACCGCCACTGCGTCGGCGCGCCCGGCGGGGCCGTCCGGAACAGGACGTCCGCCGAGACGCCGTGGCCGCGGCCCGGGATCCCTTCGAACGGCAGTTGCAGGGCCTTGCGCACCGCGCTGCGGCCGCCGTCGCAGCCCACCAGGTACGCCGCCCGCACGCGGAGGTCGCCCGCCGTGACCGTCACGCCGGCGGCGTCCTGCTCGAAGCCGGTCAGCTCGTGGCCGCGGAGCGCCTGCGGGATGCCGACCTGGTAGGGGTGGCGCGTGTCCCAGCCGGTGTAGGGCACCGGGATCACCGCGAAGTGTCCGTCCGCGACGGTCGCGAACGACCGCTGTTCCGCCCGGCCCAGCAGGCCCCGCAGGTCGAGCACCTCCGCCGTGCGCGGCTGCAGGTTCAGCGCCTTCGACAAGCCCGTCCGCTCGTGCATCCGCTTGAGCACAGCGGTGTCCACTCCGGCCAGTGCCAGCTCGTTCGCCAGCATCAGCCCGGTCGGCCCCGCCCCGGCGACGACCACCTCCGCGGTCAGCTCGTTCATCCCCAGCTCCTTAACAAGGTTAAATTGACCTGACCAGAGGATGCCCTTAACATCGTTAAACTGTCAAGCCGGGTACCTGAGGAGAACCGAGAACATGGCCCTGAACAGGCAGGACATCGCGCGTTCGGGCCTGAAGCTGCTCAACGAGGTCGGCCTCAACGGGCTCACGCTGCGGTTGATCGCCGCGGATCTCGGCGTCAAGGCGCCGGCGCTGTACTGGCACCTGAAGAGCAAGCAGGAACTGCTCGACGAGATGGCGACGCAGATGTACGCCGATTCGGCCGAGGACCGGCGGCCGCCGGAGGGGCTGGGGGAGTGGGACGCCGTCGCGCACGGCGCGCGGGCGCTGCGGCGGATGATGCTGTCCTACCGCGACGGCGGCAAGGTTTTCGCGGGCACGTACCTCGGCGACACCGGATTGGCCGGGCCGAGCCCGCTGCGGCGCAGCATCGACGCCGGTGTGGACGAACGGCGCGCCGGCCACGCGCTGTTCACCGTCTACAGCTACGTCGTCGGCTTCACCATCGAAGAGCAGGCGGTCTACCCCGTGCCGGGTCAGCTGGACGAGCGGTACCGCGGTGCCGAGGCCGGTGACCTGCTCGCCGACGTCGACGCGCGCTTCGAGGACGGCCTGGAGATGGTCCTCAGTGGAGCACGCCAGTGGCTCGGCGGGGCGTAACGCCTGGTCAGCCCGTTAGAGGACCCCGGTGAAAACCCGGTGGCCACCCCGTGTAATCTATTCAAGTACCACAACGGCGCGGGGTGGAGCAGCTCGGTAGCTCGCTGGGCTCATAACCCAGAGGTCGCAGGTTCAAATCCTGTCCCCGCTACCACGAAGAGGCACGTTCTCGGAAATCCGGGAACGTGCCTCTTTTGTCATGCGCGCGCGGCTTTCACTGCCGACTTTTCCGTGAAACCTTCGAATGACTGCGGATCCCACGATGTGAACCCCGTTTCCGGGTGGTTGCGGTGCGTGTCCGGAGTGCGCCAAGCCGGGGAAAGCGCCCTGCCGAACTCACCTGCCTGGCGGCGTCGGCGGGGCTCGCGTGCGGCTGGTTGGACCAAAGTTCCGGCCCCGGTGGTTGCACAGCGTGTCCGCGGTCCACAGTGGACCTGGTCGCATTGGGCCGAACGAGGGGATCTCACTAGCCACAATGGACAGATCCGCTGACCACTGTGGACACAGCGGCCGATAAGTGGGAATCTAGGGGACGTGTCCGAATTGAATGCAACAGCCGCCGCCCTGCTCGGTCTGCTCCACGACGGTCCCGCCACGGGCGGGCAGCTCGTCGCCGGAGCCGGTGAGCGTTTCGGCGCCTTCTTCAGCGTCACCCGCAGCCAGGTGTACCGGGAGCTCCCGGCGCTGTCCAAGGAAGGCCTCGTCCGGCTCGGCAAGCAGGGCCCGCGCTCCAGCCAGCAGTACCTGATCACGGCCGCCGGCAAGAAGGCCTTCAAGGCCTGGCTGACGTCCGAGGCCGGCCCCGACCACCTGCGCAGCCCGCTCATCCTGCGGCTCGTGCACGCGGGGTCGCTGACCGCGAAGCAGCGCCAGTCGCTGCTCGAGTCTGCTCGGACGAGCTACAGCCAGCAGCTCGACGACGCGAAGGCGGCCACCAAGGCGGCCGACGGGCCGTACGAAAAGGCTGTCGGCGAGTTCGCCCAGGCTCAGGCCAAGGCCGCGCTGAAGCTGCTCGACGCCATCCCCGCGGCCTGAGGTTCGCGCGCCCACGACCGGTCCTCGCAACCGGTCGTGGGTTTTGCCGTAACCTTGACAAACGTGAGTGATGAGTTCGACGCGGCACTGAGGGACCTGACCGGCAAGCTGACGCAGATCGAGTCGGTGATGGACCTGGACGCGCTGCGTGCCCAGGTGGCCGACCTGGAACAGCAGGCTTCGAGCCCGAACCTCTGGGACGACCCGGAGGCGGCGCAGAAGGTCACCAGCCAGCTGTCCCACCGGCAGGGCGAGCTGCGCCGGGTCTCCGACCTGCGCCAGCGGCTCGACGACCTCGGCGTGCTGTACGAACTCGCCGAGGCCGAGGGTGACTCCGGGAGCATGGCCGAGGCCGAGAGCGAGCTCGCCGACCTCGGCAAGGCCATCGACGGCCTCGAGGTCCGCACCCTGCTCTCGGGCGAGTACGACGACCGCAACGCCGTCGTCACCATCCGTTCCGAGGCCGGCGGCGTCGACGCGGCCGACTTCGCCGAGATGCTGCTGCGCATGTACCTGCGCTGGGCCGAGCGCCACGGCTACCCGACCGACGTCTACGACATCTCCTACGCCGAAGAGGCGGGCATCAAGTCGGCGACGTTCAAGGTGACCGCCCCCTACGTCTACGGCACCCTCTCGGTCGAGCAGGGCACCCACCGGCTCGTCCGGATCTCGCCGTTCGACAACCAGAGCCGCCGCCAGACGTCGTTCGCGCACGTCGAGGTGCTGCCCGAGGTCGAAGAGGTCGACCACGTCGACATCGCGGAAAAGGACATCCGGGTCGACGTCTACCGCTCGTCGGGTCCCGGCGGCCAGAGCGTCAACACGACCGACTCCGCGGTGCGCATCACACACCTGCCGACCGGCATCGTCGTCTCCTGCCAGAACGAGAAGTCGCAGCTGCAGAACAAGGCGGCCGCGCTGAAGGTCCTCCAGGCGCGGCTGATGCTGCGCAAGAAGGAAGAGGAGCGCGCCGAGATGGACGCTCTCAAGGACGGCGGGTCCAGCTGGGGCAACCAGATGCGCTCCTACGTGCTGCACCCGTACCAGATGGTGAAGGACCTGCGGACCGACTACGAGGTCGGCAACCCGTCGGCGGTGCTCGACGGCGAGATCGACGGGTTCCTCGACGCCGGCATCCGGTGGCGGAAGCAGTCGGGGGCCTGATCCGGGCGCAAGGGGTGTCCGCTCGACCGCTCACCGTGCGCAAACGCCCCTTGCTCCACCCGGGTGGACCGGGCAACCGGGGCTTCACGACACCGGTGGGTAGTATGCCGAATCGTGATCCGGCTCGAAGAGGTTTCCAAGGTCTACAAGACCTCGACGCGGCCCGCGCTCGAGCGGGTGTCCGTCAACATCGACAAGGGTGAGTTCGTCTTCCTCATCGGTCCCTCGGGATCGGGGAAGTCGACCTTCCTCCGGCTGCTGCTGCGCGAAGAGACGCCCAGCAAGGGCCGTGTGATGGTGTCCAACTTCGACGTCGCCAAACTGGCCCGCCGCCGGGTCCCCCGCCTGCGGCAGACCATCGGCTGCGTCTTCCAGGACTTCCGCCTGCTGGCCAACAAGACCGTCGCGGAGAACGTCGCGTTCGCCCTCGAGGTCATCGGCAAGCCCGCCCCGACCATCAAGAAGGTCGTCCCCGAGGTGCTCGAGCTCGTCGGCCTCGACGGCAAGGCGGACCGGCTGCCCAACGAGCTCTCCGGTGGTGAGCAGCAGCGCGTCGCGATCGCGCGCGCGTTCGTGAACCGGCCGCTGGTGCTGCTCGCCGACGAACCGACCGGGAACCTGGACCCCGACACCAGCCAGGACATCATGCTGCTGCTGGAGCGGATCAACCGCACCGGCACGACCGTCCTGATGGCGACCCACGATCACTCCATCGTGGACTCCATGCGGCGCCGCGTCGTCGAGCTCCAGCTCGGCCGGGTGATCCGCGACGACGCCCGCGGCGTCTACGGCATCGGTCGCTGACCTTCCCGCCCCAGCCCCCGACATCAAGGACCTGACCCCGACATGCGCGCCAGTTTCGTCTTCAGTGAGGTAATCACCGGCCTGCGCCGGAACGTCACGATGACCATCGCGATGATCCTGACCACGGCCGTGTCGCTCGCCATGCTCGGCGGCGGCCTCCTCGCCGTGCGCACGATCGACAAGATGAAGTCCAACTTCCTCGCCGACGTCGAGGTTTCGGTCTACCTCACCGACGACATCAGTGCGAACGACAAGAACTGCACGCAGTCGCTGTGCCAGTCGCTTCGCTCGTCCCTGCAAAGCAACGACGGCGTCGAGTCGGTCGTGTTCGAGAACCGCGACCAGGCCTTCGACCGCTTCAAGAAGATCTTCGAGAGCCAGCCGGAGCTCATCCAGCTGACGGGCCCGGAGTCGCTGCCCGCGTCGCTGCACGTGAAGCTGAAGGACCCGGACCGCAGCGAGTCGATCGTGCAGGAGTACAGCACCAAGCCGGGCGTGCGGAAGGTCGACGACCAGAAGAAGTTCCTGGACCGCGTCTTCAACGCCTTCAACGGTGTCCGGAACATGGCGTTCGGCGCCGCGCTCATCATGGCCATCGCGGCGCTGCTGCTGATCGCCAACACGATCCAGGTGTCCGCGTTCACCCGGCGCACCGAGGTCGGCATCATGCGGCTGGTCGGCGCGACGCGGTGGTACACACAGCTGCCGTTCCTGCTGGAGGCGGTGGTCGCCGGCGCCTTCGGTGCGATCATCGGGATCATCATGCTGATCATCACCAAGGCCGGCTTCCTCGATTCGGTGTTCACCGGGGACGTGTTCCCGAAGATCACCACGCTGGAGCTGCTGTTCCCGGTCGCGCCGATCCTGCTCGGGGTGTCCGTGGTGATTTCCGCCATCACCGGGTACGTCACGCTGCGCCTGTACGTGCGGCACTAGTCGTTTAACCAGCTGCTGGTAGTTTCCGGAATCACGTAGAGTGGTCGTATGCCCAAGGAACGTGGCCAGAAGGTGATCGTGTCGAACCGCAAGGCGCGGCACGATTACTCCATCCTCGACACCTACGAGTGCGGTCTCGTGCTCGTCGGCACCGAGGTGAAGAGCCTGCGCGAGGGCAAGGCGTCCCTGGCGGACGCGTTCGCGACGGTCGACGACGGCGAAGTGTGGCTGCGCAACGTGCACATCCCGGAGTACACGCAGGGCACGTGGACCAACCACACGCCGCGGCGGACCCGGAAGCTGCTGCTGCACCGGCGCGAGATCGAGAAGCTGATCGGCAAGACCAAGGAGAGCGGGCTCTCCCTGGTCCCGCTGTCGATGTACTTCAAGGACGGCAAGGTCAAGGTCGAGATCGCGCTGGCCCAGGGCAAGAAGGCCTACGACAAGCGGCAGGCGCTCGCCAAGCGCGACGCGGACCGCGACATCAGGAAGGCCATGGGCCGCGCGCTGAAGGGCCGGTTCACGGAGTGACGCCGGGCCCGGCCTCCGACAGCGATGTCGCGCGCTGGACGGCGTCACTGGGCCTGCCCGGCCTGGTCGACCTGCACGTCCACTTCCTGCCGAAACCGGTGATGGACAAGGTCTGGGCGTACTTCGACCGGGCCTCGACGCACTACGGCACCGACTGGCCGGTGTTCTACCGGACGTCCGAAGAGGACAGGCTGGCGACGCTGCGTTCGCTGGGCGTGACGCGCTTCGCGCCGCTGGTCTACCCGCACAAGCCGGGGATGGCCGAGTGGCTGACGGACTGGGCGCTGGAGTTCGCTTCGCGGGTTCCGGACGCGGTGCCGACCGGGACGTTCTACCCCGAACCCGGCGCCGGGTCCGCTGTGGACGGTGCGCTGCGCGCCGGCGCCCGGGTGTTCAAGGCGCACGTGCAGGTCGGCGCGTACGACCCGCGTGACGAGCTGCTGAAGCCGGTGTGGGGCGCGCTGGCCGACGCCGGCGTGCCCGTAGTCGTCCACTGTGGACACGGTCCGTTGCGGGGCGACTTCACCGGGTTGTCGGTCTTCGAAGAGGTCCTCGCCGCGCACCCGGACCTGACGGCGGTGCTCGCGCACGCGGCGATGCCGGAGTTCGGGACGGCGTTCGAGCTGCTCGAGAAGTACCCGCGGGTGCACCTGGACACGACGATGGTCGGCGTCCCGTTCGCGGAGCGGATGTCGCCGCTGCCGCCGGACTGGACCGCGCGGCTGGCGGAGTTCGCCGACCGGGTCGTGCTCGGCACGGACTTCCCCAACATCCCGTACTCGTACGCGACGCAGCTGCAGGCGATCGCCGGCTGGGCGGCCGACGATCGCCTGGGGGAGCCGTTCCTGCGAGCCGTCCTGCACGACACCCCGTTGCGGCTGCTCAACGCTTGACGACTGCCCGCTCGCTCACGACGACCGCGCGGCCCAGCAGGTCGACCACCGGCACGGGCTTGCTCGCCAGCAGGAAGCCGGCCGTCGCCAGGACCACCCACGGCACCGGGCCGTGCGCGAAGCCGTCTGACAGCGGTGCGAAACCGTGGGCGGCCAGGCCGAGCAGTCCACCGGAGATCATCAGGCCGGCGACGACGAGCTGCGGCATCCGCGCGGTGACGCCGGCGGTGTCGCGCTGCATCTCGAAGTGCGCGAACAGCCGCAGCAGGCCCAGCAGCACCATGCCGCACACGGCGAACCACGCGGGCGCCATGACGAGCCAGAGCAGCGTGCCGGGCTCGGGCGTTTCGTAGCCGAGGCCGTAGACGGTCACGCCCGCCACCACGATCAGCGCCGGCATGTGCCAGAGGTACACGCTCATGAACCGCGCGCCGAGCCAGCTGAGCGCGGTACCGACGCCGGGGCGTTCGGCGAGGGCGTTGAGCTGCGGGCGGAAGGCGAGAAGCAGGCCGATCTGGCCGACGGCGAGGAAGGCGAGCAGCACGGTGGGCGGGCTCATGTTCGACACCGGCGCGCCGGGCATGCCGATCATGCTGGCCGGGTACGGGCCGAAGGCGACCATCAGCGCGGTGACGCCGAAACCGGCGGCCGAGAGCGAAAGGGCGGCGCGGCGGGTGAGCGTGCCGAGGCGGCCTTCGACGTAGTGGAAGCCGAGCTGGTGGACGGCGACCCAGACGAAGATCGCGTTGGCGTAACCGATGTAGCCGAGGTCGTTGAAGCGGGCGACGTCGACGAGGACCCCGGCGACCCCCATGACGAGTGGGACCTTGAGGCCCCAGCGCCGGTGCGCGGCGACCATCAGCGGGGTGAGGAGCACGACCAGGACGTAGACGGCGAGGAACCACAGCAGCTGCGCGGCGATCGCGCTGCCGACCTGCAGCGGCTGGGGTGGGACGCCGAGGCCGCGCAGGAAGTCCGGCATGACGAGCCAGACGGCCATCAGCGGCAGCACGGGCAGCATCAGGCGCTTGAGCCGCGCGCCGAGCCAGGTCCGCGTCGATGGCGCGCGGCGGAAGGAGATCAGGTTGGCCGCGCCGCCGGCGAAGAATACGAGCGGCATGACCTGGGACAGCCAGGTGACGACCCACCAGCCGGGCGTCGCGAGCGCGTTGCCCGTGGCGAGGTGGCCGTCGGAGTAGGAGAGCACCGGCATGATCCAGTGCTGGCCGATGACGGCGAGGATGGCCCCCGCCCGGACGACGTCGAGGAAGCGGTCCCGGCTCGTTTGCATGCTGTCGAGCTTGGCGGCTCCGGGCCGCCGGAACAGCGGTGCTGACCCGCGTCTTGGGGGTCCTGCCAACCCCAGGGGGGTACGGGGGTTCTCCCTACCTCAGGCCGTCGGGCTCGGGTTCGTGCTGCGTCGCGGCGACGCGGTACTCCCAGCCGTTCTCGGTGAGGCCGAGTTCGTAGCGGGTCTCGATCTTCGGGCCACCGTGCAGGTGGATGTGCCGGATGACGGTGCCGGGCACCGGTTCGGCGTCCCCGAGCTCCTGGACGCGGCCGTCGAGCGGGCCGCCGAAGAAGCGGACGCAGCGGGTCTCGTCGGTCATCTGCGCGCTCCTTCCCGACGGGTCCGCTCATGGTAGGTGAGCGATGTGCGAGGTGCCGCCCGCGGAACGGGTGACCCTACGTCCACCCTACGGGACTTGCGGTCACTTTCCGTCGCTGGTCTCGGTTCCATGATGCCCATGACCAGCCGGATCGCCGTGGCCAAGGCCCGCACCGCGCGCACGCGCGTGAAGACGAGCAGGCCGCCGTCGAGCAGTGGCGGGCTCAGCGGCCCAGGTACGTCAGCACGGCCCGGACGCGGCGGTGTTCCTCCGCGCTCGCTTCGAGGCCGAGCTTCGAGAAGATGTTGCCGATGTGCTTCTCCACCGCGCCGTGCGAAACGACCAGGGAGTTCGCGATCGCCGTGTTCGACAGACCCTGCGCCATCAGGCCCAGCACCTCGGACTCGCGCGCCGTCAGCGCGTCCAGCGGGTTGCGGCGGCCGCGGGCCATCAGCTGGGCGATCACGTCCGGGTCGATCGCCGTGCCGCCGTTCGCCACGCGGCGGACCGCGTCCAGGAACTCGTCGACGTCCGCCACGCGCTCCTTCAGCAGGTAGCCGACCCCACCGGCGCCGCCCGAGAGCAGCTCCACCGCGTACGACTCCTCGACGTACTGCGACAGCACCAGCACCGGCAGCCCGGGAACCTCCTTGCGGGCCGCCAGGGCCGCGCGCAGGCCCTCGTCGGTGAACGTCGGGGGCATCCGGACGTCCACGATGGCCAGGTCGGGACGGTGTTCTTTGATCGCGCCGAGCAGGTCGTCCCCGTTGTCGACGGCCGCGGCCGTCTCGATGCCCTCGTCGGCGAGCAGGCGGGTCACCCCGGCCCGCAACAGCACGGCGTCTTCGGCGATGACTACCCGCATCCGGCCCCCAAGCTCGTGGATGAACGGGGTCCAGCCTATTCACCACTGGCAGGGGAGGTCAGCCCGGATCACGGTCGGCCCGCCGACCGGGCTGACGACGGTGATCACGCCGTCGATCGTCGCGGCGCGGTCGGCCAGGCCGGCCAGGCCGCCGCCCGGACGCACCTCGGCGCCGCCGTGACCGTTGTCGGTGATCTCGACGACGACGTGGTCGTCGGTCCGCCACACCTTCACACCCGCTTCGGACGCTCCGGAGTGCTTCGCGATGTTCGTCAGCGTCTCGCCGACGATGAAGTACGCCGTCGTCTCCACCGCCGCCGGCGGCCGCGGCTCGACGTCCACGTGGACGTCCACCGGGATCGGCGACTTCGCCGCCTGCGCCGACAGCGCCGCGTCCAGCCCGCGGTCGCCGAGCACGGCCGGGTAGATGCCGCGCGCGAGGTCCCGCAGCTCCGACACGGCGAGCTTCGCGTCCGAATGCGCCTCGTCGATCAGCTCCCGCACCGCGGCCGGGTCGTGGTCGAACTTCGACTTGGCCCGCCCGAGGCTCATCGCGACCGCGACCAGCCGCTGCTGCGCGCCGTCGTGCAGGTCACGCTCGATGCGGCGCCGCTCCGCCTCGGCGGCGTCCACGCCCCGAGCACGCGAAGCCTGCAGCCGCTCGGCCTTCTGCTCGAGCCGTTTCGTGCGGTCCGGGCCCAGCAGCGCGATACCCAGCTCGCCGTGCAGCCAGCCCAGCCACGGCGTCACCCAGACCGCCATCGGCAGCAGCACGATCGACGCCAGCGCGATCCCGACCTCGGCGCACGCCAGCGGGAACGCCGCCATCAGGTACGCGAGGTCACGCCACGTCGTCGCATCGCTCAGCCGCACCATCCACCGCCGCAGCAGCGGCTGGCCCTCTTCGTAGGGCCGCCGCTGCACCGGCGGCAGCGGCACCAGCAGCATCGTCCCCAGCCAGTTCCGCTCGCGATCGCCCGACCAGCGGATGAAGCTCGTCGTCGCCAGCAGGATCGGGAACCCGATCCACACCACCGCCGTCGCGACCCCCACCGCGATGCCCGTCACGATCAGCACGAACTGCAGGATCCGGAAGAAGAAGCTGACGATCATGTACACGATCGTGCGAGCCGGGTGCGGCCGCGGGTGCTCCAGGGGTTGCGCCTCGGTCATCCCGCCACCAGGTTCTTCTCTTCCGCGTCTTCCCACCAGCGCTCCATCCGACGGCGCTGGGCCACGGTCGTCCCCAGCAGCGCGTTCGCCAGCCGGGCGTGCATCCCGGCGAGCGCCTTGGTCAGCGCCACCGACAACGCGATGAACAACACCCCCAGCGCTGCCCACGGTAGCGCTTCCACCGTCGAATCCACGGTCAGCCACCGCAGGTCGTCCGACGGGAAGTAGTACGCACCACCCGGCAGCCACCGGAAGTAGATCGGCAGGCCGGCCAGCGCCAGGCTCGTCGACCAGAACGTCGTCACCAGCACGAACTCGATGATGCCGAGCGGGAAGAGCAAGAAGAAGTAGGCGAGGTCCCGCCACGTCGAGGGGTCCTTCAGCCGGGCCTTCCACCGGTCCTTCTGCCCGTGCGCGGGCAGCGGCAGGTAGGGGAGGTCGATGTACCGGTCCAGCAGGGCGTAGACCCGGGCCCGTTCCAGCCGTCCGGCCCCCCTCACGGCCAAGACCATCAGCGCGAGCAAGCCGACGCCAACCCACACGACGGCGGTTCCCAGCCCGGCCGCCGAGAACGCCGTCAAGAAGACGAACGCCAGCACCCCCACCGGCAGGTTCATCAGCAAGAACACCACCGAGCCACCGAACGGCGGATCCCGCCTCACGCTACCCATCACCGGGCTCCCTTCTGCTGGAGTCCAGGGTCGTCGTTCGGGGCCGCGGACGACATGGTGCGCGCGGGCATCCCCGCGGTAGGGCTGGCCCTACCCACCTGGAGTAAAGCGGTGGCCCCCCGCGTTATGATGTACAGGTTGTGTTCCCACCGAGGGGGTGAACGGTTTCGACTTTGGACGTTGATTCAGGAGAAGCGTGCCGGTGCAGGCGAGAGACCACCGTTAAGCGTCATCGCAACCAAATAAGCGCCGACTCCAGTCAGCGCGAGTACGCCCTCGCCGCCTGAGCGAGTGCGTCTCTGTCGGCCCGGGTTCGCCTCCGGCCCGGGTACCGGCATCAGCTAGGAGGCTCAGCGGCAGTCCCGGCCACGGGGAACTGTCGTGAAGCAAACAGTGGCTGGGCTCGTCACCTCAGCTTGTTCGCGTGACTGAGGGAGCCAAGTAGAGACGTAGCGGACTGCGCACGGAGAAGTCCTGTTGATACGCCAGAGGACCCGGGTTCAATTCCCGGCACCTCCACCTTCGAGAAGGCCCTCGCTCCTTCGGAGCTTGGGCCTTCTCTTCGGTTTCGCTCGTGTTCTCTGGGGGTCGAACCCCCGTTACTTAAGACGGATGCACAGACGAGCCCGACCAGCCGGTGGCTCGTCTGTGACACGGTGGGGGCGGTGGGCCGACCAGCGCATCGTGTCGGGTGGACCACACCCGATCCGGACCGTGTTTCACCTCACGTCGTCACGCGCCGTCGCTGGACGTACGTCGGATCCGTCAGATTGCGCGATGGATTCCGTGACGGGCTGCTTTCTCGGTGGCGTGCGCGGGCATGCGTTCGTCCGTCACTTGAGAGGTGAGGAGGACGTCTTCGCGCTAGCGGCATTGGCCAGCTCGGCGACGCGGGTCAAACTCGGCGAGAACCATCTGTCGGTTCTCGCCGCCGACGACATGACGGATCGATCACGAACGCGGAGGCCGGCCGTGATCGTGTGGTGCCTCGGCTAGACAGAGAGCCATGTCGGGGCGGCGAGTCTGGATGCGCATCATGGCCGGGACCGTGTGGACGGTCGTCGCGCTCGTCCTGTGTTGCGTGTGGGGGCTGGGGGCGCTCCAGTTGGCTCTCCGCAGCCATCCCACTGGCTTCGGCCCGGACTTGCTGGTCGAGTTGCTCTGGGCGGCGTTGTCGCTGTTCGTCTTTGTGCTTGCCACCGGCGGCATCGCGGTGCTCATCGCGTTCGGCGTGGATCGGGGCCGGCCGGCTATATGGATCACCCTCGCCATCGCTGCGGTCCTGTTCGTATTGGTTACCTGGGGTTACGTGGCAGCTACCCGTGCGGCAATGATCCGCTACGACACCACTGGTCCCGTGGAGTACCCGCAGCCGAGCGGACGATGAATAGGCGGGCGACTCGCGATCACGGTCGCTGCCGCTCTTAACGTGGTGCGGTCCCTGCTGCGCTCGCGTGCTTGCGATGGGCGTTTGTGGTGTTTCGTTCCACCCGAGGTGACTGATCGGCTACGGTGAGGGCGCGGCTAGTCGGTCTAGTCGATCATGCCGTGTTCAGCCGCGCCCATCACCCGGGCGCGGCGCTGGTGGAGGGGCTAGAGGGGACCAGGGACGGCATGAGCGACCCGCAACCGCCTGGTTGCCGTTCGCTGGTGCTCCGAAGGTGCCGAATCCACTGCCTGCCTCGGTGCTGTGACGCCAGGAACGCCCCGCGAGATCGTCAAGACGCTCAACGACACCGCGCGGGCCCTCGCCGGTGGGTAGTCCGGCGCCTACCACCACGCGCTCTGACTGCACTCAGGACACCGTTCAAGTTCGGGTCGTGCTAGATCGGGTTCGTCGTCAGCCGGGAGAACGCACCGGGCACCGCAAACGGCGAAATACACCGTCGTGTCGCCTGCCTGTTCGGTCTGCCATCCACCCCGATCCGAAGCCAGAACACGGCCGGCCGTAGTCACAATGACAGCTTCGGGTGCCGGAAAGGGGCTACGGGAACTGCCCTCGCCTCGCCACGGGCCAGGGGCTGACGGGTGCGGAATCGAGATACCGACCGCGGCGAGGGGGCGAGGAGGCGAGCGCACAGGGCGCGTGCCAGGAGCGGGGGTCGGGGAGCCGCCTGCGGTAAGAGGGCAAGGGCGACGGGCGCACAGGGCGCGAGCCAGGGGCGGAGTCGGGGAGCCGCCCACGGCAAGAGAGCGACGGCAACGGGCACAAACCGCAGGCCAGGGACGGATGGGGGTCGAAATCGGGAAGCTGCCCGCAGCAAGAGGACGCCAGCGACAGGTACCGAAAGTACGGTCCAGAGAAGGCCCAGCCTCCAACCCCCTCCACCACCCAAACCTCTGCTACTCTCCGCAGCTTTTAGCTAGTGATGGGGCCCACTTGCGGGTGAAATTCTCGTGAGTGTCATGCTGAAGCCCCGACCATGGCTCCGCACCCGTGGAGTCGGAAGTAGGTGGCCAGATGACCTGGGCCCGTTCCAATGGCAGTTCCACCGCCAACGACGAAGACAGCCGGATGGGTGTTATCCGGGCTGAAGAGGCCGTTCGGCTCGCCGAACAGAACGATCGAGCCGTCATCACCGTTGCCGGTCACTCCTCGAACGTCGGGGAATGCGCTGAACTGCTTGCCATGCTCGGGCTGGATGCCGGGCGGCGGCACAAGATCGCCTGATCACCCCAGGTCCGCTGCGTGGACCACCTTGTTCCGGCCCGTCGCTTTCGCGTGGTACAGCGCCGTATCCGCCGCGTCGAGCAGGCGTTGCAACGATGTCCCCGCGTTCGGGTAGACCGCCATGCCGATCGAGGTCGACAGGCCTGTGATCGACAGCTTGCCCACCGGGACCTTCAGCGCCGCCACCGCTCGGCGGATGCGCTCGGCCACCGCTCCGATGTCCGGGTGGGCGATGCCCGGCAGCAGCACCACGAACTCTTCGCCGCCGAAGCGCCCGACCGCGTCGCCGCGGCCTCGGACGGCGGCGATGATCGCTTCCGCTACTGCCCGTAGCACCGCGTCGCCCGCCAAGTGGCCGTACGTGTCGTTCACCTGCTTGAAGTGGTCCAGATCCAGCATCAGCAGGCCGAACGTCGACCGCTGGCGGGTGGCGGCCGCCAACGTTCGCTCCGCCAGCGCGTGCCAGCCGCTGGAGTTGTACAACCCTGTCTTCGCGTCGCGGTGGGCCGCCACCTCCAGCTGCTTCACCAGCACCGTCCGGTGCAGCAGCAGCAACGGCGGGAGCACCAGCACCACCAGGCCCGGCAGCACCGCCAGCGCCAGCGCGTTCAGCGCGCCCAGGCAGAGCGTCGCGACCTCCAGGCCGTTGTCCCACCACGTGCCGAACAGCGCCTCCGGGGTCCGGCCGACCTCGGGGCGGGCCGGGAGCACCAGCAGGGCGTTCACCACGAAGAACGTCACTCCCGCGGCCGCGATCGCGAACGTGCCCGCCCAGCCGCGCGAGAGCGCCGCGCGCACGTCGGGGGAGCCCGAAACGCGCATGACCGCCTGGGCCGCGTAGCACGACAGCAGGATGATGGCCGCGTTGCTGACCGTCCGCGACGCCGGCACCCGCTGCAGGCGGTACCAGCTGCGGACCGCCAGGTGCCCGTACAGGCCGCCGACCAGCACGGCCAGCAGCGGCGGCGGGAGCACCAGCACGCCGGCGAACGTCCAGACCGACGTCATGTTGATGTGCGGCGTCCCCGACACGCGCCGGCGGACGCGCTCGACCCGGCGGCCCGTCTCCGACTGCGCGACGCCGAGGAGCAGCAGCACCAGCAGGATCAGCACCGTGCGGCGGTCGATCGCCACCGGGAACGGGCGCAGCGTCAGGGCCACCGCCGACGCCTCCGTCAGCAGGCAGTAGACGATCACGCGCGGGCTCTGGCGCCACAGCGCCCAGCGCCGTGGCACGAGCGCGTCACGAAAGTGCGGTACGCCGCGCGGGGCTCCGGCGCCGGTCCGCATACTCATGGTGTCCGGCCGGTGACGGAACCGGTCCGGTCCGAGGTGGCGAAGGGAGGCGCGCCATGTGCGGACGCGACAACTGAGGTCATGGTTCCTCCAGCCCGGCCCGGCGCCACGCCCTCGCGATCGGCACGGCCACCGCGGCGCCCGCCGCCCCGGCGACCGCGATGGTGAGCGCCGGGCTCAGCACGTCGGCGAGCGCACCCGCCGCGGCCGCGCCGACGCCCTGCACGGTGATCAGCCCGGCCGAGTTCACCCCGGCGCACTGCGCGCGGTGCTCGTCCGGCACGCGCCGCATGAACGTCACCGTGCCGGTGATGTTGTAGCCCGTCGCCAGCAGGCCGGACGCCGCCAGCAGCAGCACCGACGCCACCAGGCCCGGCCGGAAGGCGAACACCACCAGCGGCAGCCCCGCCGCGATCCCCAGCCAGCCGAGCACGCGGACCTGCGCGTGCTCCGGGATCCACTTGCCGAACACGACGCCGCCGAGCACGCTGCCCGCCGGGTCGGCCGCCATCAGCAGCCCCACCAGCGTCGCGCCCGCGCCGATCCCCGCCGCGTACGGTGCCGCCAGCGCCTCCGGCACGACGTAGAACCCCGCCAGCCAGTTGAGCGCCACCAGCGTCCGCAACGCCGGGTCGCGCCAGATCAGCCGGACGCCGACGCCGGTCGTCGCCAGCCAGGCCGGCCGCACCGCTTGGGCGATCGCGGCGCGCCGCCGGACGCCGGTGACCAGGAACAACGCCGAGAGCACGAACGTCACGGCGTCGAGTGCCAGTGCGGCGGACGGCGTGAGCGCGGCGATCAGCAGACCGCCGCCGGCGAACCCGGCCAGCTGCGCGGCCTGGATCGTCACGTTCCGCAGGGCCATCCCGACCAGGTACCGCTCGCCTTCGAGCACCGTCGGCAGCAGGGCCTGCTGCGCCGCCTTGAACGGGCCGCCCAGCGCCGTCATCACCGCGACCAGCACGCACAGCACCCACAGCGGGACGCCGGGAACCGCGATGACGCCGACCAGGGCGGCGCGGGCTACGTCGGCCGCGACCATCACGTCGCGGCGCGGCCACCGGTCGCCCGCGCCGGCCAGGAGGATGCCGCCGAGCAGCGAAGGCACGTACGTCAGGGCGTAGGTCAGGCCGGTCAGCGCCGCCGACGAAGTGCGCTGGTAGACGAGGACCGCGAGCGCGACGCGGGCGAGCTGGTCGCCGCAGACGGACAGCAGCTCGGCTAGCCACATCGCCCGGAACTCGGCGACGGCGAGCACCGCGCCGAACCCCACCCGCGTCACCCGTGCGTCATCCATCGCCGGCGCCCCTCAAACCGCTATCCGGTGAAGCTCATTCAGCCGTCGATCAGTGGCTAGGCCGTGCGGCGGCCGACGAGCGGCGGCCTTACCGGAATGAGCTTCAGGCAACGGTAATAACCGAGCGGAGTGGAATCGAGCCGTTCGGTGACAGTTGCCCCGATCGCCGCAGCGCGTCAGCCCGGGTGGCCGCCGATCCGGCTGGTCAGCTCGGCCGCCGTCGCCGCCACTTCGGCCGCCAGCTCCGGCCACGTCTCGTCGCACGGCTCGGCCGCGCAGTGGTGGCGCAGGGTCACGCTGATCGCGGCCAGCGGCCGGGAGCCGTGGTCGAAGACCGGCGCCGCCACCGACGCGAACCCGGCCGTGACGTGGCCGTCCTCGATCGACCAGCCGAGCCGGCGCTCCGCGGTGAGGACGCGCCGCAGCTCGGCGAGCGTGCGCGGACCGCGACCGGTGCGGAGCACGAACGCCGACGCCGACGGGAACAACGCGCGGACGTGCGGGGCGGGCAGGTGCCGCAGGATCGCGCGGCCGGACGCGGTCAGCTGGGCCGGCAACCGGACCCCGACCTCGGTGACGAGCGTTTCCGGGCGCGCCGGGCGTTCCTTGATGAGGTACAGCGACTCGTTGCCGTGCAGGACGCCCAGGTGCGCGGTGTGGCCGACGCGGTCGACGAGCTTGCGCAGCAACGGGCCGGCCAGCCGTTCGAGGGGGTCGTGGCGCAGGTAGGCCGAGCCCAGCTCGAAGGCCGCGATGCCCAGGCCGTAGCGGCGTTCGGCGGGCAGGTGGACGACGAAACCGGCCGCTTCCAGCTCGCTGAGCAGGTGGTACGTCGTGGAACGGGGGAGACCGGCTTCGCGCGCGATCGCCGCCGCGGTCACCGGACCGGGACGCGTGGCCAGGAGGCTCAGGACCGCGAGGCCGCGGCGCAACGCCGGGACTTCGCTGCTGTCACCCATGAGCCGAGTCTAGGTCTGGGATCCCAGACGGAACCACTCCGTGGGGCATCCCACCAGCGGGAAGGACGATGTCCAATGGGCCCATGCCGGAAAAAGTGCTCCTGGGCCCGGAACCGCTGACCGCCGCCCGGGTCGTCGACGTCGTCCGCGGGTACGCACCCGTCGGGCTCACGGACGCCGCCGAGAAGAACCTCGCCGCGACCCGCCAGCACATCGAGAACCTCGCCCACGCCGTCACGCCCACCTACGGCGTCTCGACCGGCTTCGGCGCCCTCGCCACCCGTCACATCCCCGTCGAGAGCCGGACCGCGCTGCAGCGCAGCCTGATCCGCTCGCACGCCGCCGGCGCCGGGCCCGCCGTCGAGCCCGAGGTCGTCCGCGCGCTCATGCTGCTGCGGCTGCGGACCCTCGCCAGCGGCTACACCGGCGTCCGCCCGGGCACCGCGCAAACGCTTGCGGCCCTGCTCAACGCCGACATCACGCCGATCGTCCACGAGTACGGCTCGCTCGGCTGCTCCGGCGACCTCGCGCCCTTGGCCGCCGTCGCGCTCGCGCTCATGGGTGAGGGCGAAGTGATCCACGCCGGTCAGCTGAAGCCCGCCGCGGAAGCGTTGAAGCAGGCCGGGATCGAGCCGGTCGTCCTCGCCGAGAAGGAGGGCCTCGCCCTCACCAACGGCACCGACGGCATGCTCGGGATGCTCCTGCTCGCCGCCGCCGACCTGCACAAGCTCTTCGACATCGCCGACCTCACCGCCGCGATGAGCGTCGAGGCGCTGCTCGGCACCGACCGCGCGTTCGCCGCCGACCTCCAGGCCCTCCGGCCGCACCCCGGGCAGGCCACGTCCGCCGCCCGGATGTGGCAGGCGCTGCAGGGCTCGAAGATCGTGGAAAGCCACCGCGGCCCGGACTGCAACCGCGTCCAGGACGCCTATTCGCTGCGCTGCGCCCCGCAGGTGCACGGCGCCGCGCGCGACAGCCTCGCCCACGCCGAGCTGGTCGGCGAGCGGGAGCTGATGTCCGCTGTGGACAATCCCGTCGTTCTCGCCGACGGCCGCGTCGAGTCCAACGGCAACTTCCACGGCGCGCCCGTCGCGTACGTGCTGGACTTCCTGGCCATCCCGGTCGCCGACGTCGCCAGCATCGCCGAGCGCCGCACCGACCGGATGCTCGACAAGGCGCGCTCGCACGGCCTGCCGCCGTTCCTCGCGCACGACCCGGGCGTCGACTCGGGCCACATGATCGCCCAGTACACGCAGGCCGCCGTGGTCAGCGAGCTGAAGCGGCTCGCCGTGCCCGCGTCCGTCGACTCCATCCCGAGCAGCGCCATGCAGGAGGACCACGTCTCCATGGGCTGGTCGGCCGCGCGGAAGCTGCGCAAGGCCGTCGACGGCTTGACCACCGTGCTGGCCATCGAGCTGCTGACGGCGGCCCGGGCGCTGGACTTCCGGGCGCCGCTGGAGCCGTCGCCGGTCACCGGCCGCGTCCGGGACCTGCTCCGCACGAAGGTCGCGGGCCCCGGCCCCGACCGGCACCTGGCGCCCGAGATCGCGGCCGCCGAAGAACTCGTCCGCTCCGGCGCCGTCCTCGACGCCGCCCGTCTGGAGGTCTGATGTCCCGCGTCGTCCGTGCCGCCCGCGGCACCCAGCTCACCGCCAAGTCGTGGCAAACCGAAGCCGCGTTGCGGATGTTCCACAACAACCTCGACCCCGACGTCGCCGAGCGCCCCGAAGACCTGGTCGTCTACGGCGGCACCGGCAAGGCCGCCCGCAACTGGGCCAGCTTCGACGCCATCACCCGCGAACTGACCACTTTGGACATCGACGAGACGCTGCTCGTCCAGTCCGGCAAGCCGGTCGGCGTGTTCCGCACGCACGAGTGGGCGCCGCGCGTGCTCATCGCCAACTCGAACCTCGTGGGCGACTGGGCGACCTGGCCCGAGTTCCGCCGCCTCGAGCAGCAGGGCCTGACGATGTACGGGCAGATGACCGCGGGATCGTGGATCTACATCGGCACGCAGGGCATCCTCCAGGGCACCTACGAGACCTTCGCGGCCGTCGCGAAGAAGAAGTTCGGCGGGTCCCTTCGCGGAACGTTGACCGTCACCGCGGGCCTCGGCGGCATGGGTGGCGCGCAGCCGCTCGCCGTGACCATGAACGACGGCGTCGCGCTGGTCATCGAGTGCGACCCGCAGCGCGCGCACCGCCGCGTCGAGACGCGCTACCTCGACGAGGTGGCCGACGACCTCGACGACGCCATCGCCCGCGTCACGAAGGCCAAGCAGGAGAAGCGGGCGCTGTCCGTCGGTGTCGTCGGCAACGCCGCCGAGGTGCTGCCGGAGCTGCTGCGCCGGGGCGTCGAGGTCGACATCGTCACCGACCAGACGTCGGCGCACGACCCGCTGTCCTACCTGCCCAAGGGCATCAGTGTCGACGACTGGCACGACTACGCGGCCAAGAAGCCCGACGAGTTCACCGACCGCTCGCGCGAGTCGATGGCCGAGCACGTCGACGCGATGCTGGGCTTCCTCGACAAGGGCGCCGAGGTCTTCGACTACGGCAACTCGCTGCGCGGCGAGGCCAAGCTCGGCGGCTGCGAGCGCGCGTTCGACTTCCCGGGTTTCGTGCCCGCCTACATCCGCCCGCTGTTCTGCGAGGGCAACGGCCCGTTCCGCTGGGCCGCGCTCTCGGGCGACCCCGAGGACATCGCCGCGACCGACCGGGCGATGCTGGAACTGTTCCCGGAGAACGAATCCCTGGCCCGCTGGATCCGGCTGGCCGGCGAGCGCGTGGCGTTCCAGGGCCTGCCCGCCCGGATCTGCTGGCTCGGCTACGGCGAGCGGCACCTGGCCGGCCTGCGGTTCAACGAGATGGTCGCCAGCGGCGAGCTGAAGGCGCCGGTCGTCATCGGCCGCGACCACCTCGACTCCGGCAGCGTCGCCTCGCCGTACCGCGAGACCGAGGGCATGGCCGACGGCTCCGACGCGATCGCCGACTGGCCGCTGCTCAACGCGCTGGTCAACACCTCGTCCGGCGCCAGCTGGGTGTCGATCCACCACGGTGGCGGCGTCGGCATGGGCCGGTCCATACACGCCGGCCAGGTCAGCGTCGCCGACGGGACGGAGCTGGCCGCGCAGAAGCTGGAGCGCGTGCTCACCAACGACCCGGGCATGGGCGTCATCCGGCACGTCGACGCGGGGTACGACCGCGCGGCCGAAGTGGCGGACGAGCGCGGCGTGCGGGTGCCGATGCGGGAGGACGCGTGACCGCTTCCGGGTTCCTCGACGAGATCGGCGACGTCGGGCGCGACCCCCAGCGGGGCGGCTACTCCCGGCACGCCTTCGACGGGCCGGAACAGGACCTGCGCGCGTGGTTCGTCGAGCGCGCGCTGGGCCTCGAACTCGACGTCGAGACCGACCGCAACGGCAACATCTGGGCGTGGTGGGGCCCGCCGGGGCGGAGCGCCGTGGTCACCGGCAGCCACCTCGATTCGGTGCCCGGCGGGGGTGCGTTCGACGGCCCGCTCGGGGTCGCGAGCGCGTTGGCCGCGGTGGAAGCCTTGCGGGCCAAGGGGTTCCGGCCGCGCAAGCCGCTCGCCGTCGTGGTGTTCGTCGAGGAGGAAGGTGGCCGGTTCGGCGTCCCGTGCCTCGGCTCGCGGCTGCTCACCGGCACTATCGACGCCGACAAAGCGCGCAACCTGCGGGACGCCGACGGCGTCACGTTCGCCGAAGCGGCCGAGAAGGCCGGCTTCGACGCGGCCCGGATCGGGCCGGACGCGGAGCGGCTCGACCGGATCGGCCGGTTCGTCGAACTGCACGTCGAGCAGGGGCGCGGGCTGATCGACCTCGGCGCGCCCGTGGCCGTCGGCAGCACCGTGATCGCGCACGGCCGCTGGCGGTTTTCCTTCACCGGCCAGGGCAACCACGCCGGCGCGACGCTGCTGGCCGACCGGGCCGACCCGATGCTGCCTGCCGCCGCGACGGTCACCGCCGTCCGGCGGCTGGCGCGCGCGGTGCCGGACGCCCGGGCGACCGTCGGCCGGCTGGTCCCGACGCCGGGCGGCACCAACGTCATCGCGTCCACTGTGGACCTCTGGCTCGACGCGCGGGTGCCGGGCGCGGGCACGCCCGGGCTGGTCGGCGAGATCAGCCGCGCCGCCGCGGCCGCCGCCGAGGAGGAAGGCTGCCGGGTCGAGGTGACCCGGGAGTCCTATTCGGACGATGTGGTGTTCGACGATCGGCTGCGCGACGACCTCGGCGGGTGGCTCGGCGGGCCGCCGGAGCTGCCGACCGGCGCCGGGCACGACGCCGCGATCCTCGCGGGGTTCGTCCCGGCCGGGATGCTGTACGTGCGCAACCCGACGGGGATCAGCCACTCGCCGGAGGAGTTCGCCGAGGCCGACGACGTCGAGGCCGGCGCGGCGGCGCTGGCCACGGTCCTGGAACGGCTGGCGCGATGACCTCCGGCCCGCGGGGGCGCCCCCCGTTTCCAGCCTATCGCCCGGCACCGACAGTTTTCTGGTGCGAACAGGCCTGGCTGCCGGCCGGGATCGCGTCCGGCGTGCGGATCGACGTCGCCGGCGGCCGGGTCACGGGCGTGGCTCCCGGGTCACCGCGGACCGGCGTCGTCCTCGACGGCCTGACGTTGCCCGGCTTCGCGAACGGGCACTCGCACGCCTTCCACCGGGCGCTGCGGGGCCGGACGCACCACGAGCGCGGCACGTTCTGGACGTGGCGCGAGCGGATGTACGCCCTGGCGTCCCGGCTCGACCCGGACGCCTACTACCGGCTGGCCCGCGGGGTCTACGCCGAGATGGTGCTCGGCGGGTACACGAGCGTGGGGGAGTTCCACTACCTGCACCACGCACCCGGCGGGAAGCCGTACGCCGACCCGAACGCGATGGGGGAGGCCCTGCGCCAGGCGGCGGCCGACGCCGGGATCCGGCTGACGCTGCTCGACACGTGCTACCTCGCGGGCGGCATCGGCGTCGAACCGGACGAGGTGCAGCGCCGGTTCTCCGACGGCTCGGCTTCGGCGTGGGCCTCGCGGGTCGCCGCGCTCGAGGAAGACGACCTGTTCCGCGTCGGGGCGGCCATCCACTCGGTGCGGGCGGTCCCGGCAGCCGAACTGTCGCTTGTGGACAGCAAGCGGGTCGTGCACGTCCACCTGTCGGAGCAACGGGCCGAGAACGAGCAGTGCCAGGCCGCCTACGGCCGCACGCCCACCGAACTGCTCGACGAGCACGGGGTGCTGACCGACCGGCTGGTCGCCGTGCACGCCACGCACCTCACCGCGTCGGACATCGACCGGCTGAGTGGCGCGCGGGCGTGCTTCTGCCCGACCACCGAACGCGACCTCGGCGACGGCATCGGCCCGGCCCGCGCCCTGCGGGACGCGGGGGTGCGACTGGGCATCGGCAGCGACAGCAACGCCGTCGTCGACGCCTTCGAAGAAACGCGCGCGCTGGAGCTGGACGACCGGCTGGCCAGTGAGGAACGCGGCCGGTTCACCGCCGAGGAGCTCCTGGAAGCGGGCACGGACCACGCGGCGATCGGGTGGGACGGGGTCGGCGCGCTCGCCGAGGGGGCGGGCGCGGACTTCGTCACCGTGGCCCTGGACTCGGTCCGGACGGCCGGGATCGAGCCGTCCGGGGTCCTGTTCGCGGCTTCGGGCGCCGACGTACGGCACGTCGTCGTCGCGGGCCGCGAGGTCGTGCGGGACGGCGCGCACCTGCTCATCGACCGACCGGAAACCCTGCTGGCGAAGGAGATCGAGGCACTGTGGCAGTCCTGATCACGGGCATCGGCGAACTCACCACCAACGACCCCGCGCTGGGTCGGCTGACCGACGCGGCCCTGGTGCTGGACGGCTCGGGCGTCGCCTGGGTGGGGGCCGCCGGTCAGGCGCCGGCCGCCGACGAGCGCGTCGACGTCGAAGGCCGCGCGGTGCTCCCCGGCTGGGTCGACAGCCACACGCACCTCGTCTTCGCCGGCGACCGCACGGCCGAGTTCGAAGCGCGAATGGCCGGAAAGCCCTACACGGCAGGCGGAATCGCGATAACGGTCGACGCGACGCGGGAGGCGTCCGACGAGCAGCTGGCCGCGAACCTGCGCCGCCACGTCGACGAGGCGGCCCGGCAGGGCACGACGTGCCTGGAGACGAAGACGGGCTACGGGCTGACCGTCGCGGACGAAGCCCGCAGCGCCCGGATCGCCGGGGAGGTCGCCGACGAGGTGACGTTCCTCGGCGCGCACCTGGTGCCGCCGGGCGCCGACGCGGAGTCCTATGTGGACCTGGTCTGCGGTGAGATGCTCGACGCCGTCGCGGGAAGCGTGCGCTGGGCCGACGTCTTCTGCGAAACGGGAGCGTTCGACGAGGCCCAGTCGGCGCGGGTGCTGAAGGCCGCGGCCGAGCGCGGGCTCGGCCTGCGTGTGCACGGCAACCAGCTCGGCGAAGGCCCGGGTGTGCGGTTGGCGGTGGAGCTCGGCGCGGCGAGCGTCGACCACTGCACGTTCTTGAGCGACGCCGATGTCGAAGCCTTGGCCGCGTCGGAGACCGTGGCGACTTTGCTGCCCGCGTGCGACTTGTCGACGCGGCAGCCGTTGGCCCCGGCACGGCGGCTGCTCGACGCGGGCGCGACGGTCGCGCTGGCCAGCAACGCCAACCCGGGCAGCTCGTACACGACGTCGATGGCGTTCTGCGTCGCGACGGCGGTCCTGCAGATGCGGATGACGATCGAGGAAGCGGTCTGGGCGGCAACGGCGGGCGGGGCGCGGGCCTTGCGGCGCGACGACGTCGGCGTGCTGCGGCCCGGCGCGCGGGCCGACGTCCACGTCCTCGACGCGCCTTCGGTGACGCACCTGGCCTACCGGCCGGGAGTGCCACTGACGAAAATGGTGTGGCGCGCCGGAGATCGGGTGCGCTAACGCTTACCGGGGCTCGTGCACCTCTACGGCCGGATCCCGCTCACACCGGAAACCCGGGCGCCAGCACCGCGTTGCGCGAGGGTGCCGAGGACGGACGCCGGTTCCTCGGGCGGAACCCGCTCAGAGCGGGAGCGTGAACGGCGTGCACTTCGGCGAGTAGGACGAGTCGAGGGCGTGCAGGATCAGCCCGGTGACGTTCGGGTCGATCGCCTGGCTCAGGTGGCCCGACGCGTCCGAGCCGCAGAAGTCCTGCAGCACGATGTCCGTGGTGCCCGGCTCGTTCATGATGCCGCTCGTGTACGGCGTCACGACCTCGTCGTACTTGCTCACGATGCTCGTGTACGTGGGTCCGGCCACGTGGACGCCGCCGCGGGCGAGGTCGTCGAGGAACGCCGAGGGCGCCAGGTACTCGGTGCACGCGCCGCATGCCGTCTTCAGGATCGCGCCGAGGCCGGGCACGGTCGTCAGCAGGGCCTTGGCCAGCGCGTCGAGGCCGCCGAGCGTGGTGCCGCGGTAGTTCGCGCCGAAGCCGACGAAGTGCGCGACCTTCGCCGCGCCGCCGCCGAACTTCAGGTAGTACGCGGGCATCGTGCTGCCCTCGGAGTGGCCGACGATGTCGACCTTCGCGGCGCCGGTGGCGGACCGGACCTCGTCCACGAACCGGCCGAGCTGCGCGGCGCTGTCCCGCATGGACGCAAGCCCGCCGACGCCGGGGCCGAGGACGCCGGTGCCGTAGGTCAGCGAGAAGACGCAGTAGCCCTGGGCGGCGATCTTCGGGGCGTGGAAGAACCAGTTGACGGAGTCGTTCGCGCCGAGCCCATGCACGAGCACGACGGGCTCCGGGTGCGCGGCCGTCGGGCGGCACCCCCAGTCGTTCCAGCCGCTGTTCGGCGCCGCGTCGGCGACCGCCGGCGCGACCGCGCCGAAGGTGAGCGCCGCGGCGAGCACGGCCAGGGTTCGCTTGACACCGCCGTTGGTGACCCGCATTCCGTTGCCTCCAGTTACCCGTCAGTACGTGATGCAGATCATGATCGGTCACATGTCGTTGGAGGCGACCTGGGAGAACGCTCAGAGATGGCATCGGTTCTTTGTGTCAGGTCACAATCAGGCTGAGTGCGTTCCCGGCCGATCATCTCTTCGACCGTTCCGACGACGTGACAGGGGAGAAGACATGCGACGGCTCTGGCTCGTGGCGCTCTTGACGGTCCTTTTCGTGACTCCGCAACCCGCGCAAGCCGCGGCGGTGCACTGGGACCAGCCAGGTCCCTACCCCGTCGTCAGCGAGGCCCTCGACGCCACCCACACCGTCTTCCGCCCGGCCGATCTCGGCGGCGCCAAGCACCCGGTGCTCGTCTGGGGCAACGGCACCGGCGCGGTGCCCGCCGTCTACGCGGGGCTGTTGCGGCACCTCGCGTCCTACGGCTTCGTCGTGGCGGCCGCCGACACGGTGAACTCCGGCACCGGCCGCGAGATGCTCGACGGCGCGCGCACGCTCGTCGCGGAAAACTCCCGGCCGGGCAGCGCGTACTTCGGCCGGATCGACACCGCGCACATCGGCGCGACCGGGCACTCCCAGGGCGGTGGTGGGGCCATCGCCGCGGGCGCCGACCCGCTCGTCACCACCACCGTCCCGATCGAGCCAGGACCGCTCGGGTCCGTCGAAGCGCTGCACGGCCCGGTGCTCTTCCTCGGCGGCCAGCTCGACGTCGTCGTGCCGCCGGCGCTGCTGGTGATCCCGCGCTACAACGCCGCGTCGCAGGTCCCCGCGGTCTACGGCGAGCTCGCCGGCGCCACCCACTTCACCCCGGCCGGCGACGGCGGCGGCTTCCGCGGCGCGATCACCGCGTGGTTCCGCTACTGGCTGGCGGGCGACGAGCAGGCGCGCGGTGTCTTCTTCGGGCCGGGCTGCACGTTGTGCGCCGACCCGGCGTGGTCGAAGGTGCTACGCAACGCGAAGGCGCTCGAAGTCTGACGCCTTGCGGACGCCGACCGCGATCCCCGTCAGCGCGACCAGGCCGCAGAGCCACGCGAACCAGTCGCCGAACCGGGCGTACGGCGTCTTCCCCGGCCCGATCGGGACGTCGGCGACGACCACCGTGAACGGGCCGCCGCCGGTGTGGGCGTCGGCCAGCACGTGGCCCTGGGCGTCCGCCAGCATCGGCGTCCCGCGGGCCGCGCTCCACGCCACCGAGAAACCGTTTTCGACGCCGCGGATCAGCGCCGTGCGGCTGTGCGCCCAGCCGTCGGCGTCCTCGTCGGAGGCCGGGATGAGCACCAGGCCCGTGCCGGCCTCGCCGTAATCGCTGCCGGGGTCGGCGAAGTTGACGTCCATGCACACCATCAGCCCGATCCCGGCGAGGTGCGCGAGCTGCGTGCCGGAGGCGATGTTCGGCGAATCCCCGTTGTGCCACTTGCGGTATTCGACCGGCGCGCCCGACGGCGGCACGGCGAGCGCCGCGTTGAACCGGCCCTCCGGGGTGGTGTCGAGGACGCCGGTCACGACGTCGAGGTCGCGCGTGCGGGCCACCTCGGCGAAGGCTTCGACGAGCCGGGGCCGGCTGGCCTGGTCCACCGCGAAGGCGGCTTCGGGGAGCACGACGGCCTGGACTCCGTCCGGCAGCCGGCTCATCCGGTCCACATAGGACCGGATGAGCGCCTGGCCGTCCGGCGTGGCGACGTCGACCGCCCAGCGGCTCTGCCCGGGCGCGACCAGAGCGACCCGGGTCGCCGGCCCGGTGCGAGCCGGCGTGCTCCAGAACACCAGCGCGCCGAGCGCGACGGCGACGGCGACCAGCCCGGTCAGCCGGGCGGTCCCGCGGACCCCCGGCGAGAGGGCGGCGGCGACCGCGGCCGGGACGAACAGCACGAGGAACTCGACGCCCCAGCCGCCGGTGACCGCGGCGAGCCGCAGCACGGCCGGCCGGTCGGCCTGGGTCGTCATCAGGGTGTCCATCAGGCCGGTCGGGTTGAGCAGCGAGACGCCGTAGAGCACGACGGTCCACAACGCGGGCGCGGCGAGCGCGGCGAGAAAGCGGTTCCCGCGGCGGACCAGGAGCCGGAAGAGGCTGGTGGAGAACGCGAACAGCAGCGCGCTGCCGCCGAGGATCGCGAGCGCCGCCGGGCGCGGGACCGCCAGGGAATGCCAGAAGTAGCTCCAGCTGCCGGCGCTGCCCGCGAGGTAGGCGACGAACGCGCAGGCGAGCGCGGCGGCCCCGGGCACCCGGGGCGCCAGCAGCAGGATCGGCAGCGGCGCCACCCAGGCCAGCTCGGGGACGGGGTCCAGACCGGTCCCGAAGAAGAACAACACCGCCGACGCCACCGTCGCGGCGACCGCCCAGCCCAGCTTGTTCATCGCTGCCCCTTTCGACCGGCATCGACGCTCCCAGGCGAACCGGGCCACGGCACTGGGCCAGACCACCGGGTTCGCGGTGGGGCTGTCCCCACCCCGGTTCATCGAGAGTTCAGGCAGCCGTCACACGACAGGGATCGGAGGCTGTCTTGTCGGTCAGTAGCGTTGCTAACGAACAGTCTCCGGCTTCGGAAGAGGGCCGCCATGGACTTCTCACTGATCGTGCTGGTGGTGATCGTCGCGGCGCTCGCCTTCGACTTCACCAACGGCTTCCACGACACGGCCAACGCGATGGCCACCTCGATCGCCACCGGCGCGCTGAAACCGCGGATCGCGGTCGCCGTGTCCGCGGTGCTGAACCTCGTCGGCGCGTTCCTCTCGGTCGAGGTCGCGAAGACGATCTCCGGCGGGATCGTCGACGACACGAAGGTGACCCCGGTGATCATCTTCGCCGGTCTGGTCGGGGCGATCGTGTGGAACCTGGTGACCTGGCTCATCGGGCTGCCGTCGAGCTCGTCCCACGCCCTCTTCGGCGGGTTGATCGGCGCCACCTGGATCGCTTCCGGCTCCGACGCCGTCCACTTCGGGAAGGTCGTCGAGAAGGTCCTCATCCCCGCGCTCGCCTCGCCGATCGTCGCCGGGATCGTCGCGACGCTCGGTACGTTCCTCGTCTACCGGATCACGGCGCGGGCGAAGCAGGACACGGTGGGCCGGACGTTCAAGGCCGGCCAGATCGCCTCGGCGTCGCTGGTCTCGCTCGCGCACGGCACGAACGACGCGCAGAAGACCATGGGCGTCATCACGCTGACGCTGATCGCGTCCGGCTCGCTCGCGCCGAACTCGGGCCCGCCGGTCTGGGTGATCCTGACCGCGGGCACCGCGATCGCGCTCGGCACCTACCTCGGTGGCTGGCGGATCATCCAGACGATGGGCAAGAAGCTCACCGAAATCCAGACGCCGCAGGGTTTCGCGGCCGAGACGAGCGCCGCGGCGGTCATCCTGACCTCGGCGCACCTCGGGTTCGCGCTGTCCACCACGCACGTCTGCTCGGGCGGCATCATCGGCTCCGGCCTCGGCCGCAAGCTCGCCGAGGTCCGCTGGGGCGTCGCGGGCAAGATGGTGCTCGCCTGGGCGCTGACGCTGCCCGCCGCCGCGATCGTCGGCGCGCTCGCCGCCGAGATCTCGACGCTCGGGACCTGGGGCACCGTCCTGGTCGGCCTGGCCGGGGTCGTCGTCGCGCTGGGCATCTACCTCGCGTCGAAGCGGAACCCCGTCAACGCCAACTCCGTCACCGAGCCCGAGCCGGTCACGCAGCCGGCCAACGCCTGAGGAGCGCCGTGCACATCGATTGGGGTTCCCTCGGTCTCGTCTTCGTCGTCGCGCTCGGCTCGGTCGTCGTGCTGACGAGCCTCTTCTCCTTCGGGGTGGTCGGGCTCTCCCAGCGCGAGTCGGCCCGCGAGAGCGGCGCCTCGGGCACCGGCCCGCTGGCCGGCGCGGTCATCTGCTTCGCCCTGTGCGCGGCGATCGTCGGCTACGGGATCTACTTGATCGTCGCCTGAGCGCGTTCCCGGAACCCGTCCGGGAGCGCGCCGAGCATCGGTTCCAGCGTCGCGCGGCGTGCGTCGCCGAGGTGGTTCAGCAGGTCCAGCGCCGGGGTCCACAGGTCTTCGTCGGCCCCGGCGGCGGTGATCAGCCGGCCGAGCCGGTGGGCCGGGAGCAGGCCGACGACGTGGTCGATGCGGTTCTTGTCGTCGAGCACGAACGCGATCCGCAGCAGGCCCGGGTCGTCGATCTCGTCGAGGGCCCGGCGCACGGTCGGGTCCGGCAGGTGCCCGACGAACCGGCCGAGCGTGATCCAGTCCTCCTTGCGCGCGAGCTCGTTCGCGACGGCGAGGACGGTGTCGAGCGGGATGCGGGAGATGATCGCGCTCGCGCGCCGCGGGTCGAGCTCGGCCGCGACCTCGGCGAGGAACCGCGGCGGCAGCCGCTTGGCGACGTCGACGCCGCGCGCGACGTCGACCACCCCGGCGATCCGGGCGCACAGCAGCGGGCCGAACACCTTCTCGGCGATCTTGGCGAGCACGCCGCCGGGCAGCAGCCGCGCGGCCAGGGCCATCCGCTGCAGCACGGCGATGTTCGCGTCGAACAGCGTGTCGGTGACCTGCTCGCGGAACGCCCGGAGGTCACCGGCGTCGACGCGGGCGAGGTACTCGAGCCGCGCGGGCTCGACGTCGAGGACGCGGGCGAGCTTGAGGATCTCGGCTTCGGATTCGTAGTGCGTCACAGCCCGACTGCCTTCCGGACCGCGCCGCGCAGCAGCGCGGGGACGTACCGGAGGCCCTCTTCGCCCGCTTCGGCGAGCGCTTTCGCCTGCCGTCTGCGCGCGTCGCGCAGCGCGTCGGCGAGGTCCTGCCGCTCGTGCTCTTCGAGGGCCTCGATGCCGCCAGGGAGGGTGCCGCCCAGCTGTTCGGCGAGTGTGCGCTCGGCCATGGTGGAGATCATGCATCATGCGGACATGAGCATCGAGACGTCCACGGTCCGTGTCGGCGACCTCTCCGCGTACCTGGCCCGCCCGGCCGGGGGCTCGGCGTCCGGGATGCTGCTCCTGCCGATGATCACCGGCATCGGCGAGCAGGTCCGCGCCTGGGCCGGAGAGCTGGCCGGCCGGGGCATCACCGCATTGACCTGGGACGTCTTCCACGGCGCGAGCACCGACAACACGTCCCGCGAGGAGCTCGGCGCGAAGCTGGGCGAGCTGCGCGACGAGGCCGCGTTGGCGGAGCAGACGGCGTTGCTCGACCACCTGCTCGGCGACCTCGGGTGCACGTCGGCCGGGGTCATGGGGTGGTGCCTGGGCGGCCGGTTCGCGCTCCTGCTCGCCGCCCGTGACCAGCGGCTTACCGGCGTGGTCGCCTACCACCCGACGGTCCGCGACCCGGCGCCGCCGAACCACGAGCTGGACACGGTCGATTTGTCGACCCGGATCACGGCGCCGGTGCTCGTTGCCTACCCGGAGGCCGACGCCGTCGTCTCGCACGAGACGTTCGGCCTGCTCCAGGCCGCGCTGCAGTCGCGGGCGCGCGGCGCGACGTTCACCCAGCACTTCCCGGGCGCCGAACACGGCTTCAGCGACTCCTCGCGGCACGGCACGACCGTCAACGCCGAGGCGTTCGCGCTGTCCTGGCCGCAGACGCTCGCCTTCGTGGACACCTTGACTTTCGGCAGTGGTCCCGCCCGGTGACGGGCTTGTAGCTTCGGTCCGGTGCGAGAGGTGACGAAGCGCAGGTGGCGAGTGGTGCTCGACGTGCTGCTCGGGCTGTTCCTGGCGTTCATCGTCGCCTCGGACACCGTCGGCTCGCGGTCGTACTGGGAGCTGGCGGCCGGACTCGCCGTCGTCGCCGGATCGGTCGCGGCGGCCCGGCGGTACCCCACCGTCTCGCTCGGCATCGCGGTGGCCGGGGCCCTCGCCGTGCCGTTCCCGTACCGCGACCGCGTGCCCGTCTGGGTGGTGTTCGTGCTGGTGGCGATGTGCTACCAGGCCGCGTTGCGGATGGAGCGGGCTCGCACGGGGTTGCTGATCGGCGCCGCCGTGGTGGTGCTCGGCCTGCCCTTGGCGCTGGTCGTGGGTCCCGACGGCGTCGGCGACTGGGCCGCGATGGTCGCGATCCTCGTGTTCGCCGGGCTGTCGCCGTGGCTGCTCGGCCGGTACGTCCGGCTGCGCGGCGACCTGGCCCGGACGGGCTGGCGGCGCGCGGAGGAGATGGAGAGCCGGCAGCGCCTGGTCGCCGACCAGGCCCGGCTGCGCGAACGCGCGCGGATCGCCAGCGACATGCACGACTCGCTGGGTCACGAGCTCAGCCTGATCGCCGTCCGCGCGGCGGCGCTGGAGGTCGCGGGCGGCCTCGACGACGTCCAGCGCGACGCGGCCGCGCAGCTGCGGACCAGCGCGGCGGCCGCGACCGAACGGCTGCGCGAGATCATCGGCGTGCTGCGCGAGGACGCCGCGCCGGTCGAGCCGGTACAGGGCGACCTCGCCGAGCTGATCGCCCGGGCGCAGGCTTCGGGACTGTGCATCGATTCCACTGTGGACACCTCGGTGGCGCCGCCGATGGTGGCGCGGGCGGCCTACCGCGTCGTGCAGGAAGCGTTGACGAACGTGGCGAAGCACGCGCCGGGGGCTGCGGTCGGCGTGCGGGTGGTCAGCGCCGGCGCCGAGACACTGGTGAAGGTCGTGAACGAGCGGCCGCCCGCGGGTCCGTTGCCGGGGGCCGCGTCCGGGCATGTGGGGCTGATCGGGCTGCGGGAGCGCGTGCGGCTCGTCGGCGGGACGCTGCAGGCCGGGCCGCACGAAGGCGGGTTCGCCGTCACCGCGACGCTGCCGCACGACGCCGCGCCGGTCGAGGAGACGCCGGAGCTGCGGGAGGCGGCCGACGACGCCGTCGGGCAGTCGACGTCCGCGCGGGCGCTGGAGCTGGCCCGCCGGGACGTCCGGCGCAGCCTGGTGCTCGCGGTCGCCGTCCCGCTGGCGTTGTTCGGGCTGGTCCTCGCGGTCGGCGGGATCGCGTTCCTCTACCAGTGGAACACTTCGGAGCTGCCCGCCCCGGTCTACGACGGGATGCGGCTCGGGCAGGCCCGCGGTGAGCTGGCGCTGCCGGAACGCCAGCGCGTCGCCCGTCCGACGCGCGGGGAGCCCGCTCCGCCGCCGGGTGCGCAGTGCGAGTACTACGGCGCCGGGCGGTCGTTCCTGAACGACGACTACGCCGCTTACCGGCTGTGTTTCGCCGAGGGCAAGCTGGTTTCGAAGGACTGGTTCGCCGAGGGGGGATCGTGATCAGGGTCGTACTGGCCGACGACGAAGCGATGATGCGCGCGGGGGTGGCGGCGATCCTCGGCGCGGACCCGGGGATCGAGGTCGTCGCCGAAGCCGCCGACGGGCGGGCGGCGGTGGCCCAGGCCCTCGCCACGCACCCGGACGTCGTGCTGCTCGACATCCGGATGCCCGGGCTGGACGGGCTGGGCGCGGCCGCCGAGATCCGGCGGGTCCTGCCGTCGACCGGCGTCATCATGCTCACGACGTTCGGCGAAGACGAGTACATCGAGCGCGCGCTGGGGCTCGGCGCAGGCGGGTTCCTGCTGAAGTCCGGTGACCCGCGCGAACTGCTGGCCGGCATCCACGCGGTCGCCGACGGCGCGGCGTTCCTCTCGCCGAAGGTGGCTCAGCGGGTGATCGCGCGGCTGTCGGGCGGCCGGCTGACCCGGGCCGCGGCGGCGCGGTCGAAGGTCGGCCTGTTGACGCCGCGCGAGCGGGAAGTGCTGACGTTGCTGGGTTCCGGACTGTCCAATGCGGACATCGCGGCGAAGATGTTCGTCGTCGAGGGGACGGTGAAGGCGCACGTGAGCACGATCCTGACCCGGCTCGGGGTGAAGAACCGGGTGCAGGCGGCGATCACGGCGTACGAGGCGGGACTGGTCGGGGGAGACGCGGAGGCCGCCACCCCGTGATGTCACGTCCGATGTAGACCGTCGCTTTCGCTGGGAGAGCCTTCAGCAGTGCGGTGCGGAGTTTGACGGCGACCGGGTTGGCCAGCTGGGAGGTGAGCTTGCCCATCCGGACCGACTCGCGGACCACTTTCTGGCTGCGTGG
Source organism: Amycolatopsis sp. NPDC114478 (assembly GCF_055633805.1). Lineage (NCBI taxonomy): Bacteria > Bacillati > Actinomycetota > Actinomycetes > Pseudonocardiales > Pseudonocardiaceae > Amycolatopsis > Amycolatopsis sp. NPDC114478. The sequence continues at coordinate 60,434 of NZ_JBVKDO010000036.1, forward strand.
CCGTCGTTGTCCGTCATAGGCTTTGAGTGCTTCTGTTACGTCTTGTTTGGACAGTTCGTAAGCCAGGACGATCGCGTCTTCGATGGCCTGGCAGCCGCCTTGGCCGAGGAACGGCGGCATGGCGTGGGCGGCGTCGCCGAGGAGGGCTATCCGGCCTTTCACGTAGGTCTTGAGGGGCGCGGCGAGGTAGTAGAGGTCGTGATGGAGCACGGATTCTTTCGGCGTGGCTTCGATCAGGGCAGGGATGGGGTCGTGCCAGGTTGCGACTTTGCTTCGGAGATCGTCCGGGCGGCCGCCGGGTTCCGTGACGTAGGAGACGAACCAGTAGACGTCGCCGCCGGTCAGCGGGAGGACACCGACTTCGGTGCCGCGGTCGAAGCTGGTGCCGAGCCGGGCGCCGGGGAAGTGCGTGACGCCGCGAAAGGCCGTGCTGCCGGAGTAGACGGGGCCGGGGTGGTCCGGGAAGAGCGCGCGGCGGACCGGGCTGCGAATGCCATCGGCGGCGACGACGAGGTCGGCCTGGAGTTCTCCGCCGGTGAAGCGGACTCGCCCGTCTTCGTGGACTTCGGTGACTTCGGCGCCGGTCTTGAGGCTTTCGGCCGGGACGGCGTTCTTGAGTGCGGCGATCAGGTCTTTCCGGTGGATGGCGCCGAGGGGACGGCCGTGGAGGCGTTCGAAGGCGTCGGCGTCGAACCGGGTGATTTGCCGGCCGCTTTTGTCCCGGAACCCGCCTTCCCGTTGGGGGGCGAGGTGTTCTGTCAGGTCGACACCCAGTTCGTCGAGGCAGCGCAGGGCGTTCGGCCAGAGTGAGATCCCGGCGCCGACGTCGCCGAACTCGTCGGCCTGTTCCAGGACGGTGACGGTCCACCCGATCCGGTGCAAGCCGGCGGCCGCGCTCAGGCCCCCGATCCCCCCGCCGACGACAACTGTGTGCATGGGGGCGACTCTACACCTGTAGAGTGTTTCTGTGGAGCGGATCCAGGTGATCGGCGACGCGGCGATCGAGGTGATCGCCGCGTCGGGCATGCGCGGGCTGACCCACCGGGCGGTCGACCAGGCGGCCGGGTTGCCGGTGGGGTCGACGTCGTACTACGCGCGTACGCGGGCGGCTTTGTTGTCGTTGACTTTCGCTCGGATTCTCGAGCTGGATCAGGTTTCTTCGCCGTCGGGTGGGTTGGCGGAGTCGATCGCTGGTTACGCGTTCGAGGCGGTAACTTCGGGGCGCGCCCGGATGTTGGCGCGGTACGAGTTCGCGTTGGAGGCGACTCGGCGGCCTGAGCTGCGGGAGCAGTACGACTCGGGTGGGGCGGTGATCCGTCGTGCCGCGGTGGAGATGTTCGCGGCGGCTGGGTCGTCGGATCCGGTGCGGCATGCGGGGTTGGTGGTGGATTGGATGGAGGGGACGATTTTCGGGGCTTTGGCGGGGGCTTCGGCTCCGCCTTCGCTGGAGTCATTGGTGACTAGTGCGCGGGAGATCCTGCGGGGCATCGGGGTGGGCTGAGGTCGGCGCCCGTCGGGCTGGTCTCGTGGTGGTGCTCGGCCTCGGTCGGGGTTCGGCTTGGTCGGGACGCTCGGCCTTTGCCGGTGCCCGGTGCCGTGATGGCGTTCGGCTTCTGTCGTGTGGTGGTGTTCGGTCCTTATCGTGTCTCGGTCTCGCGGTGGCGTTCGGTCTTTTCGCTGCTGAGCCTCGTGGGTGGTGCCGGATTCCAGCGGTGCGCCGCCCGGTTGTCCACAGGGCCCTGCGGATGTGGACAACCGGGCCTCGGCGCTCGTCCTTCCCGGTGTTTTGGCGGGCGTCCCGGATACGCTGGAAGCGGGGGCAGCCCCCAGGGAGGGCGGGCCGTCGTGGTCGGATCTCACGCGTCCCGGCGGCGCAACACTCCCGTCCCCACCGTCAACGCCACCGCTGCCCACGCCGCGCAGATCAGCAATCCCACCCAAGGCGCGTACGGTGCCACCGACTGCGTCACCGGGTTGGGCTGTCCTGACTCCACCATTGCGTTCACGCCCGCCATCCCCGGGAAGTACGGCACCAGCTTCGCCAATCCCAGCGAACCCACGATCAGCGGCAGCGGCACCAGCAGCACGATCACCGACACCAACGTCCCCGCCGCGCTGCGCAACGCCCAGCCGATGCCCGTGCACAACACCGCCAGCAGCGCGAAGTACCCGCCCATCCCCATCGCCGTTGTGAAAGCCGCCGGAAAGCTCGTCGGCAGGCCGTGGCCGTTCTTCAGCACCTCCGCGAGACCCATCGCGGAACACGACAAGACGACTCCCGACAAGAACAGCACCGGCACGAGCACCGCCGCCTTCGCGAGGGCCACCCGCGCTCGGATCGGGGTCCACAGCAGCGTCGAACGGATTCCGCCGCCTGCATACTCGCTCGTCACGAACGACGTTGCCAGCGCGATCACCGCGAACTGTGCCAAGTAAAACCCGCCGCCCAGGGCGATCGTGCTCGCTGACTGGGGGTCGTTGTCGTAGCGCTGGGCCACTCCGGACAGCGCGCTGTAGCCCAGTATCAGCGCCGCTCCCGTGAGCAACGACCACCACGTCGCCCGGACCGACCAGAACTTCGTCCACTCCGATGCCACCGCTCGGGCGTGCAGAACCGTCATGCCGATACCCCGTACTCCACCGAAGAAGCCGTCAACTCCATGTACGCCTGCTCGAGCGACGCCGTCCGTTCGGCGAGACCGTGCAGGCGGATCCCCAGTTCGTGCGCCACGTCGCCGATGCGTGTGACGTCGATGCCGTCCACCACCAGCTCGTCCGGCGACGACCCGGTGTGCGTGCGGCCGCCTTCGGTGCGCAAGCGGGCGTCGAGGGCCGAGCGGTCCGAATCAGCCGGGACGCGGACCGAGACCGTTGTGCGGGAATTGCCCGCGATGAACTCCGCGACCGGCGCGTCGGCCAGCAGCTTGCCCTTGCCGATCACGATCAGGTGGTCGGCCGTCAGCTGCATTTCGCTCATCAGGTGGCTTGAGACGAAGACCGTGCGCCCTTCTGCGGCCAGGGACCGCATCAGCTGGCGGACCCAGCGGACGCCGTCCGGGTCGAGGCCGTTGACCGGCTCGTCGAACAGCAGGGTGCCCGGGTCGCCGAGCAGCGCGCCGGCGATGCCGAGGCGCTGGCCCATGCCGAGCGAAAACTGGCCCGCCCGCTTGCCCGCGACGTCCGAAAGCCCGACGGTCGCCAGCACCTCCTCGACGCGGCTCACCGGGATCCCGTTGCTGCGCGCCATGGCCGTGAGGTGCTTGCCGGCGCTGCGCCCGGGGTGCAGCGCCTTCGCGTCGAGCAACGCGCCGACCTCGCGCAGCGGGTCCCGCAGCTCGGCGTAGCGCCGGCCGCCGACCAGGACCTCGCCTTCCTGCGGGTGGTCGAGCCCGACGGTCATCCGCATGGTCGTCGACTTGCCCGCGCCGTTGGGACCGAGGAAGCCGGTCACCTGGCCCGCGGCGACGTCGCAGGTCAGCGCGTCGACGACGGTCTTCTCCCCGTAGCGTTTCGTCAGTCCTCTGAGGGTGATCATGCGTCCGAGTCTGCGGTCCGCGGGGGCGCGCGGGCATCGGGCGACGGTCGCGACCGGACCCCGACTTTCGTCAGGTGCGGCGGCGGGCGTGCCGGGTCGGGACGGCGGTGGCCGGGTCCTCGGGCCAGGGGTGCTTCGGGTAGCGGCCGCGCAGGTCGGCGCGCACCGACGGGTAGCCGGTGGTCCAGAACGACCCGAGGTCCGCGGTGATCGCCGCCGGGCGGCCGGCGGGGGAGAGCAGGTGCAGGACGACCGGGACGCCGGCGATGGTGGGGGTTTCGGTCCACCCGAACGTTTCCTGCAGCTTGACGGCGAGCACCGGCTGGTCGCCGTGGTAGTCGACGCGGATGTGCGAGCCGCTCGGGACCTCGAGCCGGTCCGGGGCGAGTTCGTCCAGTTTGGACGCTTCCGGCCACGGCAGGAGGGCTTTGAGGGCGGTGCCGGCGTTGATGTTCGCGAGATCGGCTTTGCGGCGGGCGTTCGTAAGGTCGAGCCACTTGTCTACATCGGACAGAAGAGTGGCGTCGTCGACCGCGGGCCACGGCTCACCGACGACGCGGTGGAGGAACGCCATGCGCTCGCGGAGTCTCGTCGCGTCCTGGCTCCACTTCAGGAGGCCGAGGCCGTTCTCGCGAAGGCCGGTGACGAGGGCGTCGTGCACGTTGGCGTCGCGCAGGGGACGTTCGGACAGCGTGATGGCGCCGAGCTTGCGGACCCGGCGGGCGACGACGTCGCCGTCCCAGGTGATTTCGTCCACTTCGGACACCGGGGCGACGTGGGTGGCGAGCTTTTCGTCGGCGGCCGCGGCGAGGCGGATGGTGCCGTGGACGCGGCCGGGATCGCGAGTGGCTTCGGCGACGGCCAGCCACTCGGAGTCGAGGCCGCTGCCGGGCGGGAGTTCGGCCGCGGTGCCGCCGGCCATGAGGTAGACGGGGGCGCCGCCGGACCGCCGCCGCGCGAGCCGCTCGGGATGCGCGAGCGCGACGACCAGGGCGGGATCCGGCTTCCCTTCGCCGGTCACGAGCTTCGAAAGCCGTTGTACCTCCCGCTTCCAGCGTCGCGCGGGTTCGTCGCTCGCCGAGCGCAGCCTTCGGAGCTCCGCGTTCACGTCCGTCAGTGTCGCTCCCGCGTCCAACAGCGCCACCACCTCGGCCGCCGCGCGGGCGCCTACCTCCGAAGCGCCGTCCAGCAACGCTCGCGCCAGGCGAGGGTGCAGTCCCAGCTCCGCCATCCGTCGCCCGCGGGCGGTTACCGCCCCCGAAAGATCTGTCGCGCCCAACGTGACCAGCAGGGCACGGCCCGCCGCCAGTGCTCCCTCGCCCGGTGGGTCCCACCACGACAGCCCGCTTCCGTCCGGTGTCGACCAGCACGCCAGCTCCAGCGCCAGCCGCGCCAGCTCGGCCGTGCGGATCTCCGGTTCCGGGTACGCGGGGAGCAACGCCTGCTCGTGCGCGGCCCAGCACCGGTACGCCCGGCCCGGCCCCTCGCGCCCCGCGCGGCCCGACCGCTGCGTTGCCACCGCGGCCGAGACCCGTACCGTCGCCAGGCCGGGCAGGCCTCGCCGGTGGTCCACCCGCGGCACCCGCGCCAGTCCCGAGTCCACCACCGCGCGCACGCCGGGCACCGTCAAGCTCGACTCCGCCACCGCCGTCGCCAGCACCACCCGCCGCCGGGCACGCGGCCGCAGCGCGTCGTCCTGGTGCGCCGCCGACAGCCGGCCGTGCAGCGGCAGGACGTCCACATCGGACAAAGACAGCATTCCGGCCGTCCGTGCGATCTCCCCGGCGCCGGGGAGGAAAGCCAGGACGTCACCGTCCCCTGAGGACAGTGCCGTCCGCACCGCACGCGCGACGCACGCCTCGATGCGCTCACCCCGCGCCGGCGGCACGTAGGAAAACGAAACGGGGTACGTCGGCGCCGTCGCCGTGACCACCGGAGCTTCACCCAGAAGTGTGGCCAGCCGGCCCGAGGCCACCGTCGCCGACGTCGCCAGCAGCCGCAGATCGTCGCGCAGGCCCGCGCGGACGTCCAGGAGCAGCGCCAGCAGCAGGTCCGCGTCCAGGTGCCGTTCGTGGCACTCGTCCAGCAGCACCGTCGACACCCCGGGCAGCTCCGGATCGCCCTGCACCCGGCGCACCAGCAGCCCCGACGTCACCACCTCGACGCGCGTCCGCGCCGACACCTTCCGGTCGCCGCGCACGGCGTACCCGACCGTCTCGCCGACCGGCTCGCCCAACAGCGCGGCCATGCGAGAAGCCGCGGCACGGGCGGCCAAGCGCCGCGGCTCCGCGACGACGACCCGGCCGGACCCCGCAGAAGCCAGCGCCAGCGGCACCAGCGTCGTCTTCCCCGTCCCCGGCGGGGCGACGAGCACCGCGGTGCCGTGGTCGTCCAACGCCGAAAGCAGCTCGGGCAGGACCGCGCGGACGGGCAGGTCGGGCAGCTTCACTTCTCGGTGACCTCGGGTGGGGCAGGCAGTTGGTACCCGGACGGGCCGATGTTCGCGTTGAGCGAGCGCAGCCATTCGCCGGAGGAGATCATCTTGCGGATCGCGTCGTCGACGGCGTTCACGCCCTGGGTGTCGCCCTTGCGCAGGCCGACGCCGTAGCTCTCCTTCGAGAACGGCTTCCCGACGACCTTCAGCAGCTCCGGGTCACGCGTGACGTAGCCGGCGAGGATCACCCCGTCGGTGGTCATCGCGTCGATCTGGCCGGCGAGCAGCGCCGTCACGCAGTCCGGGTAGCGCGGGTACTCGACCAGCTGCACGGCCTGCGCGAACTTGTCCCTGACCTGCTGCGCGGGCGTCGAACCGGTCACCGAGCACAGCCGCCGCCCGTTGAGCGTCTCCGGGCCGGTGATGTCCGGGGACGTGCGCCGCACCAGCAGGTCCTGCCCGGTGGTGAAGTACGGCCCGGCGAACGACACGACCTGCTTGCGCTTGTCGGTGATCGAATAGGTCGCGACGACCAGGTCGACCGCGCCGGAGGTGAGGTCCGTCTCGCGCGTCGCCGACGTCGTCTCGCGCCACGTGATGTCCTTCGCGGCGACGCCCAGCTCCGATGCGACGAAAGTCGCGACGTCGACGTCGAACCCGACGAACCGGCCGTCCACGGTGTGCTCGGAAAGGCCCGGCGCGTCGAACCGGATGCCGATGGTCAGGTGATCCGTGGCACTGGCGCGGGTCACCAGCGAGTCGGTCGGCGAGACCTTCCCCGGCCCGCACGCCGACGCCGTGACCAGCAGCAACGCCGAAGCGAGGAGCATGCGCCACCGCATTCCGCCGCTCCCTCCACCGCTGCCGTGCCCTCACGAAGTTCTCAGGTCCTCCCGTTAGCCTAAGTGCGTGGTGCGACCGTCCCAACCCGTACTGGACGCCGTCGGCACGCTCGCCCGGGTGGGGCTGGCGGCCGTATGGCTCGTTTCCGGTGCGCTGAAGCTGGCGGATCCGGGGCAGACGCTGATCGCCGTGAAGGCGTACCAGGTGCTGCCGGACGCACTCGCCAACGTGGTGGCCATCGCGCTGCCGCTCGTCGAACTCGTGCTCGGGCTGTTCCTGCTCGCCGGCCTGGCGACCCGCTGGGTCGCCGGCGCCGCGCTGGTGCTGCTCGTCGTGCTCATCGCCGGGATCGCCCAATCGTGGGCGCGCGGGCTGAGCATCGACTGCGGGTGCTTCGGCGGCGGCGGCCAGGTGGCGGCGGGGCAGACCGAGTACCCGCAGGAGATCCTTCGCGACTCGGGGTTCGCGCTGCTGGCCGTGTGGCTGCTGGCGCGTCCGCGCACCTGGCTGTCGGTCGACGGCTGGCTCTCGCGGGGTCGCGGGAACTCCACCGAGCCCGAGCACGACTACTCGGGTATCGCGGAAGGGAACTGATACACAGTGGGTGGAGCTGAGCGGACCGCTCGGAAGCGTCGTCAGGCCACGCAGGCCGGGGGAGCGAAGGCGGTGGCCCAGGCCAGGGGCACGTCGACCGACAAGCGGAAGTGGATCATCGGGATCGCCGCCGTGGTCGTCGTGGCCGCGCTCGTGATCGGCGGCGTGATCTGGACGATCTCGGACAAGAACAAGACCAAGGGCCAGACGATCGCCGCCGGGGGTACGTCGCTGGCCGGCGACGTCACGCAGAAGCGCGACGGCGTCGTCGTCACCGTCGGCAAGGCGGGCGCGAAGGCCTCGATCGACGTCTACGCCGACTTCCTCTGCCCGATCTGCGGTCAGTTCGAGAAGACCTACAAGACCGACGTCGAGCAGGCGATCAACGACGGCAAGCTGCAGGTGCGCTACCACATGGTGCCGCTGCTCAACGACCGCTCGGACCCGCCCGGCTACTCGCTCGACTCGGCGAACGCGGCGCTGGCCGCGGCCGACGCCGGCAAGTTCCTCCAGTTCCACGACGCGCTGTTCGCCAACCAGCCGGAGGAGGGCAAGCGCGGCTACGACAAGGCGCAGCTGCTCAAGCTCGGCCAGGACGTCGGGATCACCGACCCGGCGTTCCAGGAGACGGTCAACGCGGGCACGTACGACGAGCAGTTGAACACCGCGTTCCAGCAGATCGAGAAGGATCCGAAGCTGGCGCAGGACTTCGGAAACGGGCAGAGCGGCTTCGGCACGCCGACGGTCACCGCGAACGGCGCGATCGTCAGCTGGCAGGACCCGGGCTGGCTCGCGAAGGTCACCGGCTGAGTCCGGGCAATTCGCCCACCCGGGTACGGACCGTCGACTAGGCTGACTCCCGCAGCAGGGGAACCGGGGGTCGCACGCGCACGTCGCACCCTCGGTGACAGGGAGGGCCAGTGGACGGTTCGCATCAGGGGTTTCACGTCGATGAGGGCGCGTACGCGCGGTACGCGCGCGAAGTCGACCCGCTCGGCGACGACGTCAAGGGCGCGGCCGACCAGCACGTCGGCCCGCACGTGACGCTCGGCGGCCACGGCTTCTCCGAGATGGGCGGCGAGTCCGGCTTCTCCGGCGCCTACAGCGGCCGCATGCGCGCGCTGCAGGAGAAGATGCACCGCGTCGGCGGCGGCTGGCGCCAGGTCGGCGCGGCCGCCCGGCAGACCGACCGCAACTACGCGGCGGTCGAGGCCGACCACGGTGACGTCGTGCGCAGGCTCGGCACCGACCTCGGGGACGGCGCGTGACCGAGCACCACACCGACCAGCTCGTCCGGCACAGCCTGGACACCACCAACCAGTTCGCGCGGAAGCTGCGCCACGACCCGGCCGCCATCGGGGGCGCGCGGGACGCGCACTACGCGCTGCAGACGTCGGTGGGCCGCACCCGCGACCACGCGTCCGACCAGCGCGTCGCCCTGACGTCCGCGAGCTCCGGCTCGACGGCCGACCGCGCCACCGCGACGTCGAAGAGCCTCGAGCGGGAGGTCCAGGACCTCCTCGACGAGAGCGCCGAGATCGAGAAGGCCGTCGCCGAGGCGGCCGAGACGCTGCACGTCGGCGAGATCAAGAACGACCAGGTCCGCGACCAGATCATCAAGGAGATCTCGGCGTCGATGAAGGCGCTGGCGGCGGTGAAGTCGATCCAGCCGCCGGAGAGCCGCGCCGCCGCGTCGCGCGACATCCTGATGAAGCTGCAGACGAAGATCAGCCAGCTCACCGGCCAGGCGGCGACCTTCAGCGAGCAGACCATCAACCAGCTCACCGACCTCGGCACGCGGCTCGGCGGTGGCGAGCAGTCGACGTCGACGTCCAGCGCGTCCTCGACGAAGGTGGGCTCGTCCTTCAACAGCAACAGCGGCTACTCCGGGGGCGGCGACTCCGGCGGCGGCGGGGGAGGCGGCGGCGCCGTCCACAAGCCGCGGCTGCCGGTCGCGATCCCGCCGCAGCCCGGCAGCGGCGTCGCGATCAACCTGCCCGGCGGCAAGCAGGTCATGGCGCCGAACGAGACCGCGGCCAAGGCCGTGCGCAACGCGCTTTCGCAGCTCGGCGTGCCGTACGTCTGGGGCGGCACCGCGCGAGGCGTCGGCCTCGACTGCAGCGGGCTGACCATGACGTCGTACCAGGACGCGGGGCTGCAGCTGCCGCGGACGGCGGCGCAGCAGACGGTCGGGGCCGAGGTGCCCTCGATCGACCAGCTGCTGCCCGGCGACCTGGTCGTCTGGTCCGGGCACGTGGCAATGGTGATCGGCGACGGCCAGATGGTCGAGGCCGGCGACCCGGTGCAGATCAGCAAGATCCGCACCACCAACGCGGGACAGTCGTTCATCGGTTTCTACCGGCCGACGGGGTGAGTTTGTGGCTGAATTCGACGTGGACCTGGCGGCCGCCCGGATCGCCGAGCAGGCGGACCGCGTGGAGGCCGACGTTTCGGCCCGGCTCGAGCGCTCGGGTCCGGTGGTGGGCAAGGCGTCCTCTTCGGACAGCACCATCGAGGTTCAGGTGGCGCCCGGCGGGTTGCTGACCGGCGTGACGATCCACCGGTCCGCGCTGCGGCACGGGTCGGCGGTCCTCGCCGACCAGATCCTCGAGCTGGCCCAGCGCGCGACCCGCCGCGCGGGCGACAAGATGTACCACGCGCTGGCACCGGTGGTGGACGCATCGCAGCTGGAAGTCCTGGGTTACGAACCGATCCCGGACGACGACCCGGACGCCGACACCTACTCGTACGGAAGGTGAGCGCCGGTGATCTCGACGCGTGACCTGATTTCCCAGGCCCGGGCCCGGGAAGCGGCGATGTCCAAAGTGGACGAATTGCTCGCGTCCGCCACCGGCACCGCCCATGACCTCGACGGCCAGGTGGAGGCGACGGTCGACGGACGCGGCAAGCTGCTGCGGCTGTGGCTGGCGCCGTCGGCGGTGAACCTGGGCGAACGGCTCGGGCCGCTGGTCGTGGAGATCGCCCAGGCGGCGATGCGCGAGGCGACCCAGGACGGTTACAACAAAGTGGCGTTGCTGCTGGGCGAAGACATGACGTACCTGATCGAGCGGATGACCGGGATGCCGGCCCCGGCCCGCGCCGAGGACGACGACCCGGGCATGACGGTCGAGGAGTTCCAGCGGCTGCGGGCCGAACGGCTGGGTGCCGCGCCTCCGGAGACCGCGGCGCCGGCGAGCGTCGAGGACGAGGACGCGTACTGGGAGTCCTTCGACCCGGCTTCGCTGCGCTCGGACCGCTAGTTCACCCCGGCCATGGACTCGCCGAAGAGGCGGCGCGCGGCGGGTGAGGTGAACTGGCGCTCCAGCTCCGATCACCCGCCAGCCTACCGGGGAGCCGTCATGCCAGCTGGGCGGTGGAGTTCGCGCCGTCCAGGGCCTCGCGGATGATGTCCGCGTGGCCCGCGTGCTGGGCCGTCTCGTGGATCAGGTGCAGCACTATCCGCCGGGCCGACCAGAACTGCGGCTCCGGGGGCGACCACGGCGTCGTCGGCCGCTGGACTTCGACGTCGAGCGAGGGCAGGGATCGCACGTACTCGTCGGTCTCGGCGGCGGCCGCCGCGTAGGCCGACAGCCAGTGCGAGAGCGTCTCGCTCATCGCGTACTGCGTCGTGTCGAGCATGCCCTCCGGCAGGGAACCGTCGCGGGTGCGCAGGATCTCGAGCCACAGGCGCTCGCCCGTCGCGAGGTGGCGGACCAAGCCGCCCAAGGTCAGTTCGCTGACCGTCGTGCGCCGGGCCGCTTGCTCATCCGAGAGGTCGCGCGCCGGGATCAGCAAGCGCTTCCGGACTTCGGCCAGCAGGCCCAGCAGGTCTTCGTGTTCGCGAGTCATGGCGGAACCGTACGAGCGAATTAGGTCAGTTCCTGACCGGAACCCGCAATCCCGCTGAGCGGAAACCGAGTTCGGTCAGAGGTCTGGACCAACGCCGAAAGCTTGTGTCTTAATTCAAGGCGTGAATTTCGGTCTCTCGACGAGGAGGACCCGGATGGGTCTCGGACGCAGACTGGGCGTCGGCGCGCTGGCCGTGGGGTTGCTGCTCGCTTCCGGAACCCCGGCCCTCGCCGGGAACGGCCCGGCGTACAAGGATTCCCGGCGACCGGTCAAGGTCCGCGTGGCCGACCTGATGTCGCGGATGACCCTCGACGACAAGCTCGGCCAGATGATGCAGGCCGAACGGCTCGGGGTCAAAAGCCCGGCTGACGTCACCACCGGGCGGCTCGGCTCGCTGCTGTCCGGCGGCAGCTCGCAGCCGACCCCGAACACACCCGTCACCTGGGCCGACATGTACGACGGCTTCCAGAAGGCCGCCCTCGCCACACCGCTCGGCATCCCACTGATCTACGGCGTCGACGCCGTCCACGGGCACAACGGCCTCTACGGCGCCACCGTCTTCCCGCACAACATCGGCCTCGGCGCGACGCGCGACCCGAACCTCGTGCAACGCATCGGCCGCGCCACCGCGGAAGAGGTCTCCGGCACCGGCATCGACTGGGACTTCGCGCCCTGCCTGTGCGTCGCCCGCAACGACCGCTGGGGCCGCACCTACGAGTCCTTCGGCGAGGTCCCGCAGCTGGCCACCGAGATGACGTCGATCATCACCGGCCTCCAGGGCCGCCGGCTGGACCAGCCGGGCTCGGTCATGGCCACCGCCAAGCACTACGTCGGCGACGGCGGCACCACCGGCGGCGTCAACGAAGGCAACACCGAGATCAGCGAGCAGGAACTGCGCCAGATCCACCTGCCGCCGTTCAAGGCCGCCGTCCAGCGCGGGGTCGGTTCGGTGATGATCAGCTACAGCAGCTGGAACAGCGTCAAGATGCACGCCAACTCGTACCTGATCAACGACGTCCTCAAGAAGGAACTCGGCTTCGGCGGCATCGTCGTCTCGGACTACAACGGCGTCGACAAGATCGACGGCAAGTCCGGGTTCACGCCCGAAGAGGTCGAGGCCTCGATCAACGCCGGCATCGACATGGTGATGGTCCCCTTCGAGTGGCAGAAGTTCATCGACACGCTGCGCACGCTCGTCCAGGACGGCCGCGTGCCGATGTCTCGCATCGACGACGCCAACCGGCGCATCCTGACGAAGAAGTTCGAGCTCGGCCTGTTCGAGCACCCGCTGACCGACCGCCGGTTCCTGAACACCATCGGCAGCGCGCAGCACCGCGACCTCGCGCGCCAGGCCGTCCGCGAATCCCAGGTGCTGCTCAAGAACGAGAACCACGTGCTGCCGCTGTCCAAGCGGGACAAGATCTTCGTGGCCGGCAAGAGCGCGGACGACCTCGGCAACCAGTCGGGCGGCTGGACCGTCGGCTGGCAGGGCACCAGCGGCCCGGTCATCCCCGGCACCACCATCCTGCAGGGCATCGAAAGCAGCTCGTCGAAGGTCACCTACGCCAAGGACGGCACCGGGATCGACCGGAGCTACGACGTCGCCGTCGCCGTCGTGGGGGAGACGCCGTACGCGGAAGGCAAGGGCGACCGTCCACAAGGGATGGGCCTGGACGCCACGGACCTCGCCACGCTGCAGAAGCTGAAGGACTCCGGCGTGCCGACGGTGGTCGTGCTCGTGTCCGGGCGGCCGCTGGACATCGCCGCGCAGCTGCCGGACTGGGCCGGGCTGGTCGAGTCCTGGCTGCCGGGCAGCGAGGGCCAAGGCGTCGCCGACGTCCTCTTCGGCGACTACAACCCGACCGGCAAGCTGCCGGTGACGTGGATGCGCAGCGCCGACCAGCAGCCCATCAACGTCGGCGACGGCAAGCCCGCGCTGTTCCCCTTCGGCTACGGCCTGCACTACTCGCGCCACTGGTGATCCCCGTCCCCCACCGGAAGGAACACGCATGCCCCGCCGTCCCCTGGTCAGAATCCTGGCCTTCTTCGCCGCCTGCCTGGGCTTGAGCCTGGGCGCACCGGCCGTGCAGGCCGCGACGCCGTTCAAGGTGCTCGCGTTCTACAGCGGCACCTACGACGCAGCGCACATCAGCTTCGAGAAGGAGGCCAACGTCTGGTTCGCCCAGCAGGCGGCGGCCAACGGCTACACCTACTCCTCGACGACCGACTGGAACCGGCTCACCGGCATCACCAAGTCCACTGCCGACGTCGTGATGTTCTTCGACGACCAGCCGCAGTCGGCCGCGCAGTTCCAGGGCTTCCAGACCTACATGCAGAACGGTGGCGGGTTCTTCGGCTTCCACGTCACGGCGTACAACGACAGCTCGACGCCGTCGTACGCCAACTGGTTCCACAACGACTTCCTCGGCACCGGCCGGTTCACGTCGAACACGTGGGGCCCGACGCCGGAGACGCTGAAGATCGAGAACCGCACGCACCCGTCGACGGTCAACCTGCCGGCGACGATCAAGTCGTCGACCTCGGAGTGGTACGCCTGGCAGAACGACCTGCGCCAGAACCCGAACATCTCCATCCTGGCGTCGATGGACCAGTCCACCTTCCCGATCGGCACCGACCCGAACCAGACCTGGTACAGCGGGTACTACCCGATCGCGTGGACGAACAAGAACTACAAGATGCTCTACGCCAACTTCGGCCACAACGCGATGAACTACGACACGAACACCGCGCTGTCGTCGACGTTCGAGAGCGCCGACCAGAACCGGTTCGTGCTCGACGGCCTGAAGTGGCTCGGCGGCGGTGGCACGACCACCCCGCCGCCGGACGGCACGATCGACCCGGCGGCGTGGTACGCCGTGTCGAACAAGGCGAGCGGCAAGTGCGTCGACGCCCGCGCCGCGGCCAGCGCCAACGGCACCGTGATCCAGCAGTACACCTGCAACGGGACCACGGCGCAGCAGTACCAGTTCGCCCCGACGAGCGGTGGCTACGACCGGATCAACAACCGGACCAACCCCGCCCAGGTCATCGACGTGACCGACGTTTCCACGGCCGACAACGCCGGCCTGCAGCTGTGGTCCTACAGCGGCGGGAACAACCAGCAGTGGCAGCCGGTCTCGGAAGGCGGCGGCTACTACCACTTCGTCGCCCGCCACAGCGGCAAGTGCCTGACCGTGCCGGGAGCTTCCACCGCGGACAGCGTGCAGCTGGTCCAAGCGACGTGCAACGGCGGCGCCGCTCAGTCGTTCAAGGTCGCCTAGCGGGTCGGCGCCTCCTCAGCTAACATGAATGACCTTCACGTTGGCTGAGGAGGGTGCCGTGGCGCGCCGGAACCGAGCGATCGTCGTCGTCCTGGCCCTGCTGGCGGGCCTGCTCGCGGGGGTGAGTCCCGCGGTCGCCTCGCCGGCGTTCTTCTGGGGTGTCGCCACCTCGGGCTACCAGTCGGAGGGCTCGGCGCCCGACAGCAACTGGCGCCGCTACGAGCAGGCGAAGACGTCGTCGATCAAGGAGCCCTACCGCGACGCCGTCGACTTCCGGCACCGCTACGCCGAAGACATCGACCGCGCCAAGCAGCTCGGCGTGAACGTCTTCCGCTTCAGCGTCGAATGGGCGCGCATCGAACCCCGGCCCGGCCAGGTGGACGAGGCGGAGCTCGCCTACTACGACGACGTCGTCCGGCGCGTCGTCGCCGCGGGCATGCGGCCGATGATCACCCTCGACCACTGGGTCTACCCGGGCTGGGTCGCCGACCAGGGCGGCTGGGACTCCGACCGCACGGTCGACGCCTGGCTGGCCAACGCCCGCCGCGTCGTCGACCGGTACAAGGGGCTCGGCGCGCTCTGGATCACGATCAACGAGCCGACCGTCTACCTGCAGAACGAGACCACCAACGGCGGGCTCGCCGGCTGGAAGCTGCCGTGGGCGCAGGCGCGGCTGGTGACGGTGCACCGCGCCGCGTACGACTTGATCCACTCCCTGGACCCCGGTGCGCTGGTGTCCAGCAACACGGCCTACATCCCGGCGGCGCAAGGCATCCTCGACGCGTCCTTCCTTGATCGGGTGCGGGACAAGCTCGACTTCGCCGGCCTCGACTACTACTACGGCGCGAGCCTCGACAACCTCAGCGCCGTCCACGCGGCGAACGGCGAGTTCTGGAAGGTGACGCCGCAGCCGGACGGGATCTACTACGCCCTGCGGTACTACGCGCGGAAGTTCCCGAACCTGCCGCTGTACGTCGTCGAGAACGGGATGCCGACCGACAACGGCAACGCGCGGCCCGACGGCTACACGCGTTCGGACCACCTGCGCGACCACATCTACTGGGTGCAGCGCGCGAAGGCCGACGGCATGAACGTCATCGGCTACAACTACTGGAGCCTCACCGACAACTACGAGTGGGGCAGCTACCAGCCGCGATTCGGACTGTACACAGTGGACGCTGCTACCGATCCGGCGCTGACGCGCCGGCCGACCGACGCCGTCGCGGCGTACCGGGACCTGATCGCCGGCCACGGCGTCCCGGCCGGCTACACGCCGGTGCGGCCGCCGGGCTTCTGCTCGGTCGTCGACGGGCTCGGCAGCTGCCTCGACCCGGCTCGCTACCCGGGTCCGGTCGCCCCGCTGGGCTGAGTTTGTGCCGCTGACCTGCGGGTCAGTGGTCCGCTCTTGATAAATACATGCCGGTCTGTATGTTTGTTGCATGGCGAACAGGGTGTACGTCGTCGGCGTCGGGATGACGAAGTTCGAGAAACCCGGGCGGCGCGAGGACTGGGACTATCCGCAGATGGCCCGCGAGGCGGGCACCAACGCGCTCAAGGACGCGGGGCTCGGCTACGACGCCGTCCAGCAGGCGTACGTCGGCTACGTCTACGGCGAGTCGACGTCCGGGCAGCGCGCCGTCTACGAGCTGGGGATGACCGGGATCCCCGTGGTCAACGTCAACAACAACTGCTCCACCGGCTCGACCGCGCTGTACCTGGCCGCGGAGGCGATCCGCGGCGGCCGCGTGGACTGCGTGCTGGCGCTGGGCTTCGAGAAGATGAAGCCGGGCTCGCTCGCGTCGACCTACGACGACCGCGAACAGCCGCTCGGTAACCACCTCCAGGCGCTCGCCGAGATCTCGGAGGTGCTGTTCCCGCCCGCGCCGTGGATGTTCGGCGCCGCCGGCCGCGAGCACATGCAGAAGTACGGGACCACGGCCGAGCACTTCGCGAAGATCGGCGAGAAGAACCACCGGCACTCGGTGAACAACCCGTACGCGCAGTTCCAGGACGTCTACTCCCTCGACGACATCCGCGCGTCGCGGATGATCTACGACCCGCTGACGAAGCTGCAGTGCTCGCCGACGTCGGACGGTTCCGGTGCGGTGCTGCTCGCCAGTGAGTCCTTTGTGGACGTCAACGGGCTGGCCGAGCGGGCCGTCGAGATCGTCGGGCAGGCCCTGACCACCGACTTCCGCAGCACCTTCGACGGCAGCGCGAAGAACATCGTCGGCTACGACATGACGCGTCAGGCCGCTCTGCAGGTCTACGAGCAGGCCGGGCTCGGGCCGGCGGACTTCCAGGTCGTCGAGCTGCACGACTGCTTCTCCGCCAACGAACTGCTCACGTACGAAGCGCTCGGCCTCTGCGAAGAAGGCGAAGGCGGCCACTTGGTCGACGCCGGGGACACGACGTACGGCGGCCGGTGGGTCGTCAACCCGTCCGGCGGGCTCATCTCCAAGGGGCACCCGCTCGGCGCGACCGGGCTCGCCCAGTGCGCCGAACTCACCTGGCAGCTGCGCGGCGACGCGGCCGCGCGCCAGGTCCCGGACGTGCGGGCCGCCTTGCAGCACAACATCGGACTCGGTGGCGCCGCCGTCGTCACCGCCTACCAGCGAGCTTAGGAGTCTCAATGAGCGTGTCAAGCGGCAGCTGCGGCCGTGCCCGGTGGTGAAGGATGGAATTCACGGCCGTCGCGCAGCAACGCCCAGACGACGTCGACCAGCCGGCGGGCCAGGGCGATCAACGCCT